>DASQOR010000071.1:0-99847 GCA_035644395.1 Steroidobacteraceae bacterium | reverse complement strand
CTCGCGCGGCACGCGAGCCAGATGTATGCGCGCAATCTGCTGAACTTCCTGCAACCCGCCATCAAGAACGGCACGCTCGCAATCGACTGGCAGGACGAGGTGTTCGCGCAATCCGCGCTGACGCACGACGGGCAGGTCAAGCACGCCGGCACGGCGAAACTACTTTTGGGCGCATAGCGGGCGAAACATGATCGACGGCTTCATCGCTCTCTATATCTTCATGCTGGCCGCGTTCACGGGCTACGAAGTCATTGCGCGCGTGCCGGTGATCCTCCACACGCCGCTGATGTCGGGCTCGAACTTCGTGCACGGCATCGTGCTCGTGGGCGCCATGGTCGCGCTCGGATCCGCTGACACGACCATCGGGCGCGTCGTCGGCTTCATCGGCGTCTTCCTCGCCGCCGGCAACGCGGTCGGCGGCTACGTCGTGACCGAACGCATGCTGCAGATGTTCAAGGCGAGCGGAGGGAAGAAGAAATGAATGGCTTCTTCTCCCCCGAAGTCGCCAAGGGCATCGTCGACGCGAGCTACCTGCTGACGGCCTTCCTCTTCATCATGGGCCTGAAGCGCATGAGCTCGCCCGTGACCGCCAAGAGCGGCATCGTCTGGGCGGGCTGGGGCATGCTGGTCGCGACGCTCGTGACCTTCATCGATCCGCTGATCACGGCGAACTACATCCTCATCGTCAGCGCGATCTTCCTCGGCGGCATACTCGCCTGGTGGACCGGCAAGCGCGTGGCCGTCACCGACATGCCGCAGATGATCGCGCTCTACAACGGCATGGGCGGCGGCGCGGCCGCGGCCATCGCAGCCGTGGAGCTCCTCGGCGGTGAAACGCACTCGCGGGCCGCCATCTCGCTCGCCGTCGTCGGCGCCATCATCGGCACCGTCTCCTTCAGCGGCAGCATGATCGCTTTCGGCAAGCTCCAGGGGCTCATCAACAAGTCGTTCCGCTTCAGGGGCCAGAAGCTCGTCAACGGCCTGCTGCTGCTCGCGGTGCTCGTCAATGGCCTGCTGATCGTGCTGACGGGTCTCGGTGTCCTCACGCTGCCGGTCGAAACGATGGCGCTGGTCGCCCTCTTCTTCGCGCTTGCTCTCGTGCTTGGCGTCGCGATGACGCTGCCGATCGGCGGCGCGGACATGCCGGTCGTGATTTCGCTCTATAACGCCCTCACCGGCCTGGCGGTCGGCTTCGAAGGCTTCGTGCTGCAGAACGCCGCCATGATCATCGCCGGCACCGTGGTCGGCTCGGCCGGCACGCTGCTCACGCAGCTCATGGCCCGCGCGATGAACCGCTCGCTTGGCAATGTGCTGTTCTCGAATTTCGGTGAAACCGCGCAGGCGGGCGGTACGGTCACTGGTTCGATGAAGCCGATCGAGGCGGCGGACGTCGGCGTCATGATGGCCTTTGCCCAGAAGGTGATCATCGTCCCGGGTTACGGCATGGCCGTCGCCCAGGCACAGCACAAGGTGTGGGAACTGACGCAGCTCCTCGTCGATCGGGGCGTGACGGTGAAATTCGCCATCCATCCGGTCGCGGGCCGCATGCCCGGGCATATGAACGTGCTGCTCGCGGAAGCGGGCGTCCCCTACGACCTGATCTCGGACCTCGATGAGATCAATGCCGAGTTCGAGACGGCGGACGTCGCGCTCATCATCGGCGCAAACGACGTGGTGAACCCCGTGGCCCGCACCGACAAGTCGAGCCCGATCTACGGCATGCCGATCCTGAACGCCGACAAGGCGAAGAACGTCATCGTCGTGAAGCGCGGCCAGGGCGCGGGCTTCTCCGGCATCGAGAACGCGCTCTTCTTCCTCGACCAGACCCGCATGCTCTACGGCGACGGCCAGAAGGCGGTCGCCGAACTCATTCACGCGGTCAAGGCCATCGGCTGAATCCGGTGCCGGTGAATCCGGTGCCGGTGTTGGATTACTGGGGATTTCGCACAGGCGACCGGGCGCATAAGATCACAGGGCGAAATCCCCAGTAATCCAACACCGGCACCTGCTTGACCGACGCCCCCACCATGGTCCGCCACTTCCGCCAGATCGTGCTCTGGCCGGTGCAGCTCATGCCGCTCAAGGCCGGAGTGCAGGTGCAAAGGCACTGGGAAGCGCTCGGCGAATGCGGCGGGACCAATCCCTGGCGCAACGTCCGCGACGAGCTCTACGGCGATCCGCAGGTCTTCCAGGAACGGCACTACAAGGAGTTCGTCACTTTCCTGCCGTACGTGCAGCGCTTCCTCTACGGCTCGACCGTCGGACAGGAGGCCTCGCAGCGGCACGGGGAGCCGAGCATCCACGTCTTTCGCCGCACCGACATCGCGAAGACGCGCGTCACCTACGACGACGGCGAGCGCATCGATTTCTCCGTGACGCACGCGGATCTCTACTTCTTCCTCGACGCCGACATCGCAATCCTGCAGTTCGAACTGCACGCCGACAATCTCACGCTCGACCGGGTGCAGGACACCCTGTTTCGTTTCGGCCGCGCCTATCCGGCGTTCTGGGACGCGCAGCTGCGCGGCGGCAATTGCCCGCGCGGCGTCGAGTGGCTCGATGCGAACGGCAATGTACTTGCCGCGTCGGACTATGACGCGCGCTCGAAGTACCTCGAGCACGTCAAGAAATACCGTTCGCCGGCCATCGCATCGCATTGGGAATACCTGCTGAAGCCGCTGATTCTCGAATACCCGGGCCAGGTGGGGCCGCTGCGCTACCGGCAGCTCGAGTATTACCGCATGCCGATCATGGCGTACCTCGCGGTCGACGACCCGACGCGCATGTCGCGCGGCGACTTCGCGCGCCTCGGACTCGGCACGCGGCCCGGCGAGCGCGAAGCGTCGCCCTACTCCAATCGCTACCTCGAGAGCTTCGAAGCCGACTACTGCGACGATCGCTTCTGGGGCCGCGCGGGCGCGGCATTCTCGGGCGATACGCGCCTCATCTGCACCGGGCAGATCCTGGCCGTGGTCGGCAGCGCCGACGACTATTTCTTCGCCGGCCGGGAAACGGGGATGATGGGGCAGTTCCGCCACCAGTATTTCCTGCTGTTCCTCATCGCGCACTTCCACAAGGCGGCGCTCGTTTCGATGTCCGACGAGCTCGCGGTCGCGATGAACCGGCTCGAGATCGACGACCTCAACTCCGTGCGCCAGTTCAAGCGCGCGATCCGCTTCGCGATGGAGATCTTCCTTCGCTTCACGCATCGCTACTGGTTCCACGAGGTATCGAACCAGGCGATCGCGCGCGATATCTTCCGGCGCCTGACGCGCCAGCTCGGCACGGACGAGATCTACCAGGAAGTACGGGCCGAGGTCGAGGACATGAATGAATACCTCGACACCGACAGCGTGCGCCGCCAGGCGAATACCATCCTGAGGCTCACGGTCGTCACGATCTTCGGCCTCATCGGCACGGTGGCGACGGGCTTTCTCGGCATGAACCTGATTGCCGATGCGGATCGCCCGCTCAGCTGGCGTATTGTTTTCTTTCTGGCCGTGCTCGGGCTCACGACGGCCGTGACCTTCTACACCATCGTGAAATCGCGCCGGCTCGCCGATTTCCTCGACGCCCTTTCCGATGAGCGCGTCGGCTGGAAGCAGAAGCTGAAGACGCTCGGGCGAACCTGGAAAGACTAGGGCGCCGAGGCTCGCGCGGCGGCTATTTCTTCCCGGCCGTCATGCGCAGGAATTCCTCTTCGCCGAGCGGCTTCTTGCCGCGCACCCGCAGCGAGTCGGCCCACTCGCGCGCGAAGTCGCGCTGATACACGCTGTTGATGGCCGCCGTGATGAACATCGCGATGAGCGCCCCGAGTGAAGCGCAGGCCATGTCCTTCTGTGCGTCCCAGACGTCGCCCTGCGTGCCGAGGAATGCCGGACCGAGGTTGCCGCCGAAGATCTCGGCCGCGCCCCACTCCATGAGCTCGTAGAGCATCGAGGTCGACATGGTGAGGTCGAGCGGCAGGAAGTAGCCCCAGAAGCCCTTCACGTTCGCGACCCGCAGGAACACCTCGCGAATCGGATAGGCGAGCAGCAGCCCGTAGCAGAAATGCACGAGCCGGTCGTAGTAGTTGCGATGCGCGCCGGTGAGGTCGCCGATGCTGGTGCCGACGTGCGACTTGAGCCACGCGTCGTACGGCACCTCGGCGTAGGTGTAGTGCGCGCCGATCGTGTGCAGGCAGAGGAAAACGAAGATCAGCGTGTACGACACGCGCGACAGGGGCAGCGGTTTGTAGGTCGCGACGATCACGCCGATGCCGACGAAAATGAGCGCGTTCTCGAGCAGCCAGTCGGATCGATAGAGCGGATTGATGGCAAGGAGCGCCCAGATCACGAGGTAGCCAATGGCAAGGAGCCAGAGGTAGCGTTTGCGCGACAGCTTTTGCGCCATGTATGGATCCTGGGCTTGAGGTTCGATGAGCGACGCCGGCGACAGTCTAACGCGCCCAGTAGAATTCAAGGCCGAGCATGGGCGCACTCAGGATCCTGAAGGGCTGCATGTCCGTCTGCACGCGGGTCAGCAGAATCGGCCCGTCGCCGCAATACTCGACGCCTCGCGGCGGTGAATGCCGGCACTCCTCGGAGGAAATCTCGGCGAACGGCAGAGCGTGCGCGGCGAGATAAGCGCGGGCCCTGTCGGCGGTTGCCAGTTCCGCGCGAAGGTTTTCCACCGACTGCGTGCGCGCGTCGAATTCCCTCGTGCAGCGTCCGTCGGTGAAGAACGGCGGCAGCAGCGCGCCGATGACGGCGATGATCAGCAGGATGACGATGACGACGCCCAGCGCACGGCCGGTGTCGCGTCGGAGCGGGATCATTGCCGGGACTAGAACACGGTGCAAATGCACCGTCAATCGCGCGGCAGGTCAGCCGCCCCGCTGCTGGCGCCGCTCCCGCAGCCGTTCGCGGATGATCGCGCGCTGCTCGGGCGAGAGCTCGCGCCAGCGTCCCCAGGCTTCGCGCAGGCGCTGGCGCTGCTCGGGCGTCATGTCGTGAAAGCGCTTGAAGGCCTTGCGGACCCGCTCCTGTTCGGCGGGCGGCAGGTCGCGGAATTTCTGCCAGCGGTTGTGGATGAGCTGCCGGTCGTCGGGCGAGAGGCTCTTCCAGCGCTCGAAGCGCTGTTTCGCATGCCCGCGCTGCTCGGGCGTCATCGCGAGCCAGCGCGACGCGCCGCGCTCGAGCGCCTGCTGGCGCGCGGGGGGCAGGGAATCCCATTTCTCGTGCTGGCTCGCCAGCACTTTCTGTTCGGCGGGCGGCAGCGAACTCCAGGGCACGCCGGCAGCCGCCGCATCCTCGGCGAAAGCGGGCGCGGCGCCGAGCACGACGGCCGCCAGCAGGACCCATTGCAGTCTACGTAGCATCGCTCGTCACCTTGTTCGCCGGTTTCGCGTCGCTCGCCGGCTGTGTCTTGTTCCCTTCCTTGCTCCCTTCCTTGCTGTCTTCCAATACCGCGTCGACATCGCCCGAAGCCATGAAGTCATTGAATTGCGGGTCGTCGCTGTCGGTGCTGCCGAGAAACTCCAGGAACTCGTCGTCGGCCGGCGGCGGATCCGCGCTCCAGGCGAGCGGCGGCAGCGCCCACAGGGCGGCGGCTGCAACAAGCGCACGCCGGCTCCGCACGATCGTCAGCCCGCGCCCGCAAGGTCCGCGACCGACTGCACGTCTGGCTCGCTGTCGAGCCACTGGTAGAACTCGACGTCGTTCTCCAGGAGTTCGTAGTCGTCCGCCATGGCGAGCACCTCCAGCGGGTCCCCGTGGCCGGAATCGATGGGCAAGCGACCGTCGCCGACGGTAACTCCGCGCCACGCCAGGAGCGCCACGGCGGCAGCGGCCGCGAGCCCGCCGGCAGGCACCAGCCCGCGAATCCATCGGGGGGTCGTCGGCTGGCGCGCCTCTTCGACTGCCTGGAACCGGGCCTGCGCAAGCCGCGATCGAATCTCGGCGCTCACGCCCTCGGCGCCTTGCGTCAGCGCTTCGCGGCTGCGCCGCTCGAAGTCCCGGGTCTTGCTGTCGTTCTCTTCACTCACCAGTGCTCTCCCAACGCTTCGCGCAGGGCCTGCAAGGCGCGAAAGTAGTGTGTCTTGACGCTGCCCTCGGAGCATCCCATCGCCGTCGCCGTATCCGCGACGTCGAGACCCTCGAGGTTCCTGAGCAGAAAGGCCTGCTGCTGTCTCGCGGGCAGCGCCTGCACGGCCGTCTCCAGCGCTTCGAGCGCTCCGCTCATCATGACCCGCTCACCGGGTCCGGGCTCCTGCGATGGCGCCAGGGCGACCGGATCCTCGTAGTCCTCGCCCTCCGCGTTCTGCCGCACCGGCAGCCACGCGAAGACTTTCGACCGCACCATGCGCCGCCGCTGGCAGTCGCGGATCCGGTTCTGCAGGATCCGGTGAAAGAGCGGCTTCCACTCGCCCGCGGGCCTGCCAGCGTAGCGGCGCGCGAGTTGCAGCATGGCGTCCTGCACGATGTCGAGCGCGTCCTCGCTGTCCCGGACGGCGATCTGGGCGATCTTGAAGGCACGCCTCTCGACACTCGCCAGAAATCTTTCGAGTTCACGCGCCGCGTCCAGAGCCAGCTCCCTTGAGTGCCCGCCGCCGATCGAAGGCGCCCGAGCGTAGCATCGAAGCTTCGATGGACACGAGACTCGCCCACAATGCGAGCTATAACGGGGCCGTGTGCAGCTCGTTGACAGGCGGCCTGCGGACAAAATCGAAAACGAATCATCGGCTTAGGATGCCGGCGGCTGCGTCCATGTGAGAATGTGACGCCGCGCGCAACCCGGTGTGCGCGTTTTTTCAGCAGCGGAACACGATTGTCCGGGCGGGCGCACACTTGCACGCATTCAACCGTCATCGTCCACAGTGTTATCCACAGGATTTGTGGACATATTGCCCGCGGGCCGCGCGATGACGAATGCACGCGTCCTGAAAGTCGCCATCGATACGCCGCTACGACATGTTTTTGACTATTGGGCGCCGCAAGTCCCGGGCCGTCATCCGGTGCAGCCCGGAGTGCGGGTGCAAGTGCCCTTCGGCCGGCGGCGTGCCATCGGAATCGTCACCGCGATCGCGACGGAGCCCGCCATCGCCAGGTCGAAGCTGCGTCCGGCCGACGCGGTTCTCGATGCGGAACCGCTGTTCGACGCCGACACGTTCGAGCTGCTGCTCTGGGCGGCGCGCTACTACCATCATCCTGTCGGTGAAGTGCTGGCGGCCGCGTTGCCGGCGACCCTGCGGCGAGGGGCCGCGCTCCTCGAGGTCACGCAGAGCTGGCGCATCACCGACGAGGGTCTGGGCCAAGGGATCGCGGCGACGGCGAAAAAGGCCAGGCGTCAGAATTCGCTGCTCACGCGGCTGCTTGCGGAAGGCGCGATCCGCGCTGATGAGCTGGGTGCCTGGCGCGAATCCGTGCGCGAGCTCGCGCGGCGCGGGTGGATCGAACTGGTCGAGCAGCGAGCCGTCGTTCCGCACGGACGACCCCTCGCCATCGCCGCCGGCCCCGCTCTCAATGACGACCAGCAGGCGGCGCTCGATGCGATTACCGCATCGCTCGGGGACTTTACCGCGCACGTGATTTTCGGCGTCACCGGCAGCGGCAAGACGGAGGTGTACCTGCGCGCCATCGAGACGGTCGTGCGTCGCGGGCAGCAGGCGCTCGTGCTTGTTCCGGAAATCAGCCTCACGCCGCAGCTGCTCACGCGCTTTCGCGAACGCTTCACGACGGAGATTGCCGTCCTGCACTCGGCCCTGAGCGACGGCGAGCGCTTCGAGGCCTGGCGCAAGGCGCGTTCCGGCGAGGCGCCGATCGTCATCGGTACCCGTTCCGCCGTACTGGCGCCGCTCGCTCGCCTGGGCCTCATCGTGGTCGACGAGGAGCACGACGCCTCGTACCGCCAGCAGGAAGGATTCCGCTATTCCGCCCGGGATTTTGCGGTGGCACGGGCGCAGCGCCTCAAGATCCCGGTCGTGCTCGGCTCGGCGACGCCCTCGCTCGAAACGCTCGCGAATGCCGACCAGGGCCGCTACCGGCTGCTTCGCCTGCCGACGCGCACAGGATCGGCGCGCCCGCCGGTCGAGCGCGTGGTCGATCTGCGCGCGCACGCCACGGAGCAGGGACTTGCGACGCCTACGCTTGCCGCCATCCGTGAACACCTCGGCCGCGACGCGCAGGTGCTCGTGTTCCTGAATCGACGCGGCTACGCACCGGCGCTCTTCTGCACGACCTGCGGCTGGATGGCGCCATGCCGGCAATGCGATTCACGCATGACGGTGCACCTCGCATCCGGGCGCCTGCGCTGCCATCACTGCGGGGCGGAGGAAAGGATTCCGGCGCTGTGCGGATCGTGCCAGGGTGCGGTGAAACCGGTCGGCCAGGGGACGCAGCGGCTGCAAGAGACGCTTGCGCGCCTGTTCCCGTCGGCGCCGATCGTGCGCCTCGATCGCGATTCGGTGAGCCGCAAGGGTGAAATGCAGACAGCGTTCGACCGCGTGACATCGGGCGAAGCACGCCTCCTCGTCGGCACGCAGATGCTCACCAAGGGGCATCATTTTCCGGACGTCACTCTGGTCGTCGTGCTCGATGCGGACCAGGGTCTTTTCAGCGCCGACTATCGGGCCGCGGAAAGGCTCGCGCAGACGATCACCCAGGTGGCCGGCCGGGCCGGGCGCGCCGAGCGCCCGGGCGAAGTCCTGATTCAGACGCTGTTCCCGGACCAGCCACTGCTGACGCAGCTCATCGCGCACGGCTACGCCGGCTTTGCCCGCTCCGCGCTCGAGGAGCGGCGGGAATCGGGCTGGCCGCCCTTTCGCCGGCTGGCCTTGCTGCGTGCGGAATCCACGCAGCTCGCGACCGCCGAGGAATTCCTCGCGTCCGCGCGGCGGGCGGCCGGCCGCGTGCCGGCCGGCATCGAATTGCTGGGCCCGGCGCCTGCGGCGATGCCCCGCAAGGCCAACCGCTATCGGGCGCAGCTCCTCGTCGAGTGCGCATCGCGCGGCGCGCTGCAGTCGTTCCTCGACGGCTGGGTGCCGCGCATCGATGCGCTGAAGCGCGGCAAGCTCCGCTGGTCGCTCGAGGTGGACCCGGCCGAAGTGCTCTAGAAGCCTTTTCGCGGCCAATCGGCACGCGGGAATATGCGAAAATGGACCCGTCCCCTCGTCGCGTGTGAGCCCTTGAAAGCCCAGATACAACGCCTGCTGACCGAAGCGCTGGCCGCCCTCGGTCCCGAATTCAACTTGCCGCGAGACACGCTCGCGGAGGTCGATCGCACCAAGGATCCGGCGCACGGCGATTTCGCGACCAACCTCGCCCTGCGGCTCGCGAAGCCGGCGGGCTGCAAGCCGCGGGATCTCGCCGCCGCCATCATCGCGAAGCTGCCGCCGAACGCGATCATCGCGCGCTCGGAAATCGCCGGCGCCGGGTTCATCAATTTTTTCCTCGCGCGCGGCGCGAACAGCGACGCGCTCGCGGCCATCGTCGAACAAGGGGCGGCATACGGCCGCGGTGGGCACGCCACCCGCGAGTCGGTCAACGTCGAATTCGTCTCGGCGAATCCCACCGGGCCGCTCCACGTCGGGCACGGCCGTCTCGCGGCCTACGGCGCAAGCCTCGCCAACCTCCTCGAGGCCGCAGGCAACCGGGTGCACCGCGAGTACTACATCAATGATGCCGGCCGGCAGATGGAAATCCTCGCGGCGAGCGTCTGGCTGCGCTACCTCGAGCAGGGCGGAGAGACGCTGACGTTTCCCTCGAACGGCTATCGCGGCGATTACCTGAAACCCATTGCTCAGGACCTGCGTGCGAAGGCTGGCGGGAAATTCCAGCGGCCCGCCGCCCAGGTCTTCCAGGGACTTCCGCCCGATGCCCCCGCCGGCAACGAAGACGAGTACATCGATGCCGTGATCGCTCGCGCCCGGGAGCTGATCGGCGAAGGCGCCTGGCGCGACATCTACGATCACGCACTCGGCCAGATGCAGGATGGAATCCGGGCGGACCTCGCCGAATTCGGCGTGACCTTCGACACCTGGTTTTCCGAACGGAGCCTGGCGCAATCGGGCGAGGTCGACCTTGCGCTCGACACGCTGCGCAAGTCCGGCCACCTCTACCAGAAGGACGGCGCCTGGTGGTTCCGTTCCACGGCCTTCGGTGACGAGAAGGATCGGGTGGTCGTGCGGGAGAACGGCCAGAAGACCTACTTCGCGTCCGATATCGCGTATGCCATGAACAAGCGCAAGCGCGGCTTCGAACTTCTGCTGTACGTCTGGGGTGCCGATCACCACGGCTACATCACGCGCACGCGCGCGAGCCTCGAAGCCGCGGGCGAGCCTGCTGACTGCTTCGAGGTGCGCCTGATCCAGTTCGTCGCCCTCTATCGCGGCGGCCAGCAGGTCTCCATGGGCAAGCGCTCCGGCGAGTTCGTCACGCTGCGTGACCTGAGGACCGAGGTCGGCAACGATGCGACGCGCTTTTTCTACGTGATGCGCGGCAACGACCAGCACCTCGACTTCGACCTCGAGCTCGCGAAGACGCGCTCGAACGACAATCCGGTGTACTACATCCAGTATGCGCATGCGCGCGTCGCGAGCGTCCTCAGGCAGCTGGTCGACCGGGGCCTCGTCTACGATGCTGCCGATGCGCGCACGAATCTCGCGCTGCTGGCGAACGACCATGAACTCGCACTCATCAAGTCCCTCATGCGCTACCCGGAAGTGATCGGCCAGGCGGCGGCCCTGCGCGCGCCGCACATGCTCGTGCACTATCTGCGCGAACTCGCCAATGACTTCCACACGTACTACAACGCCCACACCTTCATCGTCGAGGACGCCGCCCTGCGAAACGCCCGACTCCTTCTCATCCAGGCGCTGCGCCAGGTGATCGCGAACGGGCTCGGCCTGATCGGCGTCTCCGCGCCCGACAGCATGTAGGTCAAGCCATGGCAAGGGACTACAAATCGAGGTCGGCGCGGCGCGGCGATGGCAGCACCGGCGGATTCATCCTGGGCCTCGGCATCGGGCTCATCGTCGCGGCGGGCATCTATATCTACGACCGCGTGGCAAGCCGTCACGAAGCCGAGGTGCCGCGCCCCGCCGCAGCCGGCCGCGCGCAGCCCCGCGATGAGGATTCCGCGGACGACAAGGACGGCAAGTTCGACTTCTACGACATGCTGCCGAAATTCGAAGTCGTCGTGCCCGAGAAGAAGGAGAAAGGCGTCGGCCCGGAGGGCGGCACCGCGCCGATCGAGCGCCCGGGCACCTACGTGCTGCAGGCGGGTTCCTACAAGAATCCAGGCGACGCGAATCGCGTGCGCGCCCAGCTCGCGTTACAGGGCATCGAGGCGACGATTCAAAAAGTATCCGTCGACAGCGACACCTGGCACCGCGTGCGCATCGGCCCGGTAACCGATCTCAAGGAGCTCAACAAGCTCCGCCGGCGCCTCGCCGAGGCTGAAGTCGACGCGATCGTCATTCGCGTCGGCGACTGACCGTTCAGCCGCGGGCCTTCTCGAGCAGGCGATCGACGGCCGCCAGCAGGTGCTTGCGCCGCACGGGTTTGCCGAGCACCTCGATTGCGCCGAGATGCAGCGCCGTTCGCAGCATGTCGACGGCACCATTGAAGCCGCTGCCGCTCATCGCGAGGATCTTGACGCCGGGGGCCAGCTTGCGCAGTTCCTGGATGGTTTCCAGGCCGTCCTTGCCCGGCATGAAGAGGTCGCAGACGACGACGTCGACGGGCCTTGCGCGAAAGGATTTCAGGGCATGGTCGCCGTCGAGCGCCTGCAGCACTTCGTGCCCCGCATCTTCCAGGATGGCCGCAACCGCTTCGCGCACTCGCGTGTCGTCATCGGCCAGCAGTATCCTTGCCATGTGGGCTTCCCTTGGAGCAAGCCCACAGGATATCGGCGAGCCGCAGCCGCCCTTGAGCGCGCACCGCGGAAAATCAGTCCTCGCCGAGATTCCTGAAATCGACGCCGAGGGAGCGGAGCTTGCGGTAGAGGTGCGTGCGCTCCATGCCGACGCGCTTCGCGAGCTGGCCGACCTTGCCGTTGCAGAGCTGCAGCTGCTGCTGCAGGTAGGCGCGCTCGAAGTGCTCGCGCGCTTCACGCAGCGGCATCGCGAGCAGATCCTGTTTCACCAGCGGCTCGGATTGCGCCGTCTGCGTCGCCACCTCGCGCTCGATCTCCTCGAGTGAAATGTCCTCGCTCCCGCCGAGGATCAGCAGGCGCTGCACGAGATTGCGCAGCTCGCGGATATTGCCGGGCCAGGGATAGTTGCGAAGGCGGTTCTGCGCCGCGACGCTGAAGCGCCTGAGCGGCAGCCCTTCGGTATCGGCCAGCCGGTCGACGTAGTGGCGCAGGAGTTCCGGCACGTCCTCGGCGTACTCGCGCAGCGGCGGCACCCTGAGCGTGAGCACGTTGAGCTGCGAGATGAGATCGCGCCGGAAGGGCTCCGGCGAGGATCGCTGTTCGAGGGTCGGCTGCGCCGAGCTCAGGATGCGCACATCGAGCGCGGCCGGCTCCCTGCCGCCCACGCGGGTGAACGAGCCCGCCTCGAGGTTCGCGGCGAGCAGGCGCTGCGCCACCGGCGACAGGTCATCGAGACCGTTGATGAAGAGCGTGCCGCCCGCGGCCAGTTCGTAGAAGCCTGGCTCGATTCCCTTGTCGCTCTCGCGGCCGCGCAACTGGGCTTCCGCGGTCGCATCCGAGAGATTGCCGGCAACCACCATCACGAACGGCTTGTCGGCACGGGCGCTGCGCGCGTGCACGTAGCGCGCGAATGCTTCCCGTCCCGTGCCGGCTTCCCCGACGAGGAGCACCGGCGCCGAATGCGGCGCGACCTGCTGGACCTGCTCGCGCAGCGCCAGCATCGTGCGGCTCTTGCCGACCGGCGCGAGCAGTGTCGGGAGCGCGACGCGCGCCGAATGCTTGCGATGCTTGCCGAGGTCGAGCGCGCGCTCGACCGTGCGCAGGAGCTTTGCGAGCGACAGCGGCTTCTCGACGAAATCGAAAGCGCCGAGCCGCGTCGCCTCGACCGCCGTCTCCACGGTGCCGTGACCGGACATCATCACGACCGGAAACTCCAGCCCCTGGCCGCGCGACCATTCGCGCAAGAGCGTGATGCCGTCCGTATCCGGCATCCAGATGTCGAGCAGGCACAGGTCCGGGCTTTGCCGCGCCCGCGACGTCCGCGCCTGTCCGGCGTCGGCGGCGACGTCGACCTCGTAACCCTCCTCGGAGAGGATCTCCCTGAGGAGAGTGCGTATGTCGGCCTCGTCGTCCACCACCAGAATGCGTTGTGAGCTCATGCCCGTTCCCTCCTCGCTTCACTTCGACTGCGCTCGGCGCGCGGCGCTGTGGCCGCGCGTCCGGCTTCGCTCACCGGCAGCAGGATGCGCACGCGCGCTCCGCCCGCCGGCCTGTTGTCCGCTTCGATGCGGCCCCCGTGCTCCTCGACGATCTTCTTCACGATCGCAAGGCCGAGGCCCGTGCCTTTCGGCTTGCTGGTCACGTACGGATCGAACACCTGTCCGAGCAGATCCCGCTGGAAACCCGGGCCGTTGTCCGAGACGATGATTTCCGCGAGCCGCGTGCCCTGCGATTCCTCGAGTTTCGATTCCACGTCGATGGCACCGTTTTCCTGGCCTTCCAGCGCCTCGAGCGAATTGGTGAACAGGTTGTTGAAAATCTGCCGCACGCGCCCGCGGTCGGCTTCGATTTCCGGCATGCGGGCGTCGAGTTCGAGCCGGATCGCGACGCGCGGATCCTGCGCGCGGTAAAGGTCCGACACTTCGGTGACCAGCTGGTTCAGGTCGAAACGGACGATCTTCATATCGGGCGCGCGCGCGTATTCGCTGAACGCGTTTACCATCTGCTTCATCGCTTCGACCTGCTGCACGATCGTGTTCGTGGCGCGGTCGAGCACCTGTTCGTCTTCGCCCTCGACCCGGCCACGGAAGCGGCGCCGCATACGCTCGGCCGACAGCTGGATCGGCGTCAGCGGGTTCTTGATCTCGTGCGCGAGCCGGCGCGCAACTTCGCCCCAGGCGGCGTCGCGCTGCGCCTGCAGGAGCGTCGTGATGTCGTCAAACACGATGACATAGCCGCCGGGCTGCTCGTCTTCACCGAGCAGGGTCGTGCAGGCGCACATCAGCACGCGTCGGCCGGAGCTTGCCTGCAGCGTGATCTGTTCCCGCCATTGCGTCTGGCCGGCATCGAGATAGAGCTCGACGGCCTGGATGAACTGTTCGACGAGCGGTTGACCGGCTGCGGCCTCGGCGAGCGTCTGTCCGGCGCCCGCCTCCAGGTCCGCGCCGAGAATCGTGCCCGCCGCCCGGTTGGCGACACGGATGCGGCGGTCGGCCTCGAGGCTGATCACGCCCGTCGACACGCCGGCGAGCACGGCGGCGAGGTTCGCGCGCTCGTTTTCGACCGCCTGCTGAACGCGCGTCGTCTCCTCGCGCGCGCGCGACAGACGGCGCGTCATGTCGTTGAACGAATGCACGAGAAAGCCCATCTCATCGCGCGTGGTCAGCGGTAGTCGCGTATTGAAGTCGCCTTTCGCAACGGCACGCGTGCCGGCGACCAGGTCCTGGATCGGCCGCACGAGATTCTGGGCCGAGAAGAAAGCGCCGTAAACGGCGGCGAGCAGCGAGAGCAGCAGGACCAATGTCAGCAGCAACCCGAAGGTGATCTTGAGCGGCTCGCGCAGGTACGTCATTTCACCGTACTGTGTGTACGCACGCTGCACCGTGTCGGTGAGCTGCGCGATGCGTTCGGGCACGGGATAGATCGCGACCAGCGTGCGTGGCTCGCTTCCCGGGCCCTCCGGCGATAGCGGAGCGGCCGTGCGGATCACGTAGCCGCCGCCCGGCAGCACATCGAGGCTCGCGTAGGGCTGGCCCTGGCGGATCTGCAGCATGATTTCGTCGGAGGGCTGCGTCGGCGCATCGGCCGACAGCAGCTCCGCGCTCGTCGCGATCACCCGGCCGTGCTGTCCGAAGATCGTGAGCTCGCTCGCGCCCGTCAGGCGCCGCTCGTGATCGAGCCGCGCCATGCGCGAAACGTTCGGTTCGCGGGTGAAGGCCGCGGCGAGATCCTCCGTGCGCTCGAGATACTCGCTCATCCTCAGGTTGAGCGAGCTGCGGCTGACTTCCATCGCATCCGAAAGGCCCTGGCGCACCTCGACGTGGAACCAGCTGTCGATGCCGCGATTGAGGAAATAGAGCGCCGAGAAATACACCATCAGCAGCGGCCCGATGACGAGCAGGCCGAACAGCATCAGCGTGCGCGCCTTCAGGCGCGAGCCCGGCTGGTGCTTGCGGTACTCGCGCACCAGCTGCGTGATCTTGTAGGTCAGCACCGCCAGGAGCCCGACGAGCAGCACCGCGTTGAAGAGCAGGATCCACGGGTGGTAGTGGCTGAATTCCGTGGAGTTGTCGGCGGTACGGGTGAGCGCGAACAGGCCGATGAGCCACAGCAGTGCCGCGACGCCGATGAGCGCATACGCGCCCCATCTGCGCAGCGTCTGCACGACCATCGCGATGCGCCGCTTGAGGCCGACGCCGAACAGCCCGGCCACCGGGTCGACGGCCGGCGTCTCGTCGATGGGCGGCTCGCCCGCCAGCGACTCGATGACCGGCGGCTCCGTCGCCGCAGGCTTGTCTATTGGCTCAGGGGCCATGCGTACCACTCGGTGCTGCGCTTCCAGTCCTCGCGCCAGAACATCAGGAGCTTCAACGTCGCCGGCAGGTCGCCGACGGAAACCGTCGCCCGCACGTTCACGTTGTAGCGGCGTGCGTCATCGACCGCCGCCTGCTCGACGATCGGCAGCCGGTCGATCTTACCGAGCGCCGCGAGCGCGCTGTCGAGGTCGGAATACGTAGTCGCGTCGCCGTTCGCCGGCGCCGCGCTCGCGCCATCGCTGCCCTTGTCGACGCGGAAGCGATCGGTGACGGCGTGATAGGTGAGCTCGTACTGTTCGGTCGCCGTTGCCAGCGTCGCATCCGGCCAGAAGCGCCGCGGCCGTGAAACCTCCACTTCGAGTTCGAGCCTGAGCGGCAAGCCCTGCTTCAACGCATCGCGAACGGAATCATCGACCGGCAGCTGCACCTGCGCGGACAGCAGATAGCTGTGGTCGTCGTGTTCGATGGCGGCGTTACGCAGTTCGAAGGTGCCGGTGAGCGGGTCCGCATAGGCGCCGATCGCGGCGACGGCCATCGTCAGCACGGCGCACAGACCAACCCATCGGCGCGATCTCGGGTCGGCGGCTCGACATCGACTGTTCCCCGTCCAGGCCATGGGTGGGCTTTTCAAACTGTCGTCGTGGTTTTTTCGAGACAAGCATAATAGAAGCCGTCGGTGCCCGCCTCACCGACTATTAAATAGAGTCCCGGTTCCGTCCCGCGTGTACGGCCGAGACCGGCCGGCACCGCCAGTGGCCGAACGATGCGGGCGTCCGCGTGCCGGCCGGCGAAATCGCCGATAACGGCGGAATTCTCCGCTCGCAGCATCGAACAGCTCGCGTACACGAGCCGCCCGCCCGGGACGAGCAAGGGCCAAAGCGACGCCAGGAGCGTGGATTGCTGGCGGGCGAAGGCGGCGATGTCCGCGCGCCGGCGCAGCACCTTGATATCCGGGTGCCGACGGATGACACCGGTCGCCGAACAGGGCACGTCGAGCAGGATTCGATCGAATGGCCGGCCATCCCACCAGTCCCGCGGCTGCGCGGCGTCCGCCGCCGCAAGGCTTGCGGTCAAGCCGAGCCGCTCGAGATTCTCGCGGATGAGCGCAACCCGATCCGGATCGTTGTCGATTGCGACGAGCTCCGCGAGGCCGGGCGCAGCCTCCGCGATGTGGCCCGTTTTTCCACCCGGCGCCGCACAGGCGTCGAGAACGCGCTGTCCGGCTTGCAGGTCGAGCAGGAGGGCTGCGAGCTGCGCGCCCGCGTCCTGCACCGACACCGCGCCCGCCGCGAAACCCGGAATGGCATCGACCGCAACGGCTGCGGAGAGCTTGAGCGCGCCCGGCACGAACGGCGAAGGTTCAGCGGACAACCCTGCGGCGACCAGTGTCTCTTCGAATGCGGCAACCGGCTGGCGACGCGCGTTGACGCGCAGCCAAAGCGGCGGATGTTCGTTGCCGGCGTCGAGTATGTGCTGGAAATCCTCCGGCCAATCGTCCTGCAGCATCTCGATCAGCCACCGCGGATGAGCGTACCGGCCGACCGGGTGCTTGAGCACGCGCGCGTCGATGGCGGGCCTTTCGCGCAGGTAGCGGCGCAGGACCGCATTGACAAAGCCGCTGGCGCGCGCGGCGTCGATGAGTCGCGTCGCAGCGACCGATTCGTCGACGATCGCGTGCGCCGGAATCGGCGAATGCTGGATCTGGAACAAGGCGACGCCGAGTAGCGCGAGCGGCAGGCGATCGAGCTCAGCCAGCGGCCGCGCGCTGAGCGCCGCCAGCTGCCGTTCGATGCGCGGCCACCACCGCAAGCTGCCGTAGGTCCAGGCCTGCAGTTCCGCGTGCGCACGCTGCGGAAGGCCGCTCCTCGCCTCGTCGAGCGCGCGATCGAGATTGCGCCCGCCGTCGACGACGGCGTGCACGACCCGTGCGGCAGCCGCGCGCGATGCGGCGCCGGTCGATCCTTCTTCAGTGACGGCCATGCGGGTCGGGCTCAAATCAGCCGATCGCCGGTCATGGCATGTGCGTGGACGAAGTCCGCCGCCGTAACGCGGTTGCGGCCGGGCAGTTGCAGCGCGAGCAGCGCCAGTACGCCGGTGCCGCAAGCGACTTCAATGCCACCCGCGTCCGCCTGCAGTATCTCGCCGGCCGGTGCATTCACGGCACGGTCCCGTGCTTGCGCGCGCCAGATCTTGAGCGGCCCGCCGCGCCACGAGGATTCCGCGCCGGGCCACGGATCGTACGCGCGCACCTGACGTTCGATCCGTTCGGCGGACGCATTCCAGTCGATGTGCGCATCGCCGCGCACGATCTTCGGCGCATGGGTCGCATCGCCCGCGTTCTGCTCGCGTGGCGCTGCGTGTCCTCCGGCAACCTGCTCGAGCGCCTCGACCATCAGCGAAGCGCCGAGCGGTGCGAGGGCGTCGTGCAGCTCACCGGCCGACATCTGCGGATCGATGCGAAGCTCGCGCTGCGCGATGACGGGCCCCGAATCGAGACCCTGTGTCATGCGCATGATGCTGACACCCGTGCGCGGATCGCCCGCGAGAATCGCGTGTTGAATCGGCGCCGCGCCGCGCCAGCGCGGCAGGAGCGAGGCGTGGATGTTGAAGCAACCGAGCCGCGGCACGTCGAGCACGGCCTGCGGCAGGATCTGCCCGTACGCCACGACGACCATCGCGTCGGGTGTCAGCGAACTCAGCCGCTCCGCCGATTCCGGCGATTTCATCGATGAAGGCTGTTCGATGTGCAGCCGGCGCACGAGCGCCCGGGTCTTGACCGCCGAGGCCGTGAGCTTGCGGCCGCGCCCCGACGGGCGATCCGGCTGGGTGTAGACCGCGCAGATTTCGTGGCCAGCCTCGATGAGCGCGTCGAGCGCCGGCACGGCGAAGGCGGGTGTGCCTGCGAACACGACGCGCAGCTGGCGAGGAAATGGGGACATTCCTGATTTTACGAGAGCAGAGAGCGGCGTTAGCGGAAAATCAGGAATGTCCCCATTTCCCGTCAGAGCGCGGGCGTACGCGATCGAACCGCCGGCTCGGGACGCTGGCGGCGTTCCTTCTCGAGTTTCTTGCGGATGCGCTCGCGCTTGAGCTCGGACAGGTAATCGACGAAGAGCTTGCCCTCGAGGTGATCGATTTCGTGCTGGATGCAGACCCCCAACAGCCCTTCGGTCTCGAGTTCCTGCCGGGCACCGCGCAAGTCCTGGTACTCGACCCGGATCCGCCGCGCCCGCTCGACGTCCTCGAAAATGCCGGGGACCGACAGGCACCCCTCCTGGCTGACAGACTTATCCACAAGGTCCACCAGCCGGGGATTGACCAGGACCAGGGGCTGATTTCGCTCCTCGGACACGTCCGTAACCAGGAATCGTTTGTGAACATTGACCTGCGTCGCCGCCAGCCCCACGCCCTTGGCGTTATACATAGTCTCGAGCATGTCCTCGGCCAGCTGCCCGAGGGCCTGGTCGAAGACGGTCACGGGGGCGGCGCGCGTGCGCAGCCGGGGGTCGGGGTATTCGAGGATTGTCAGTTTGGCCATTGGACTTGGGGATGATAATTCGTGCAATCCCCGCACAAATGCTGCTAAATTTATGTCTGCACTGAAGTTAGTGTCGGTGTGTGACGACTATCTGGCGCCGGAACCCTCAATCCGTCCTTGTGTGTGGACTTCCGTTTCGGCGGCGCCCGTGTCGGCCGGCATTATAGCAGCGTCGTTCAGGTCGCCCCTATCGCATCGCAGGAGCTCGTAATGCTTGATTATCAGCGAGTTACGGCGCGAATCGACTCGCGGCCAAGCGCCTTGAGACCCTTGGGCTGGGCGCTCGCCTCTATTCTTATTATTGGGACTCTCACCGCCTGCGGCGGTGACAAAGCCAGTCGTGACGAGGCCGCCATGCCGCCGCCGCCGGCCCAAGAGACGGCCCCGCCTGCGCCCGCCGAACAGGCAGCGCCAGCCGAGGAGGCAACGGCCACGGAGGAAGCCCCGGCCAGCCAGCCGGTCCTGAATCCGTCGGCACCCCAGAAATACGTCGTCCAGCGCGGCGACACGCTGTGGGACATCGCCAGCAAGTTCCTGCGCGATCCCTGGTACTGGCCGGAAATCTGGTACGTGAATCCGCAGATCGAGAATCCGCACCTGATCTATCCCGGCGACACGCTGAGCCTGGGCGTCGGCGCGAATGGCCAGCCGCTCGTGTCGCTCACGCGCGGCGCCGATGCGCGCATGTCGCCGCAGATGCGCGGCACGGATCTCGCCGACGCGATCAAGGCGATCCCGTACGAAGTCGTGGCGGCTTTCATGTCGAAGCCTTCGGTGCTCGAGAAGGAGCAGACCAAGACGCTCCCGTACGTGCTGGCGGCGCGCGATCAGCACATCGTCGCGGGCGTCGGCAGCGAAGTGTATGCGATGAATCTCAGCGGCGAGCAGAACTCCCGCTACAACATCGTTCACGTCGGCGATCCGCTCGTCGATCCGGAAAACGGAGACGTGCTCGGCTACCAGGGCATCTATACGGCGAGCGCCCGCGTCATGCGGCCTGGCAGCCCGGCGAAGCTCGCCCTCACCGAGTCGGCCCGCGAGACTCGCGCCGGCGATCTCCTCATCGGCGATTCGCTGGACGTGCCGCTCGACTTCGTGCCGCACGCACCCGGGCATGACATCAAGGGCATCATCATGTCCGTCATCGACGGCGTCGCGAATTTCGGCGCCTACCAGGTCGTGGTGGTCAACCGTGGCTCGGCGGACGGCCTCGAACCCGGTCACGTGCTCGGCGTGTACCAGCACGGCGATGCGGCGCGCGACCCCACGCGTGGCGCGTTCGGCTATAACGTGCGCCTGCCCGATGAGCATGTGGGGACGTTCATGGTGTTCAAGACCTACGAGCGCCTGAGCTACGGCCTGATCATGGAATCGGATCACCCGCTGCACCTCGGCGACCTCGTCGGCAATCCGTAAGTCCGTCAAAGCCTGACAAGGCAAGGGCCGCGCGGAGCGATCCGACGCGGCCCTTCATTTTTCTGCGCCTGCGTACGCTGGGCGGCGACGCTGGCCGCCCCCGTCCGCATAGAATCGGCCCATGTCCACCGACCCGCGCGAAGCCGCACCACGGGCGCCCGCCGCCGATGAGGCCGCGGCCTGGGTGCGCCTCGCGACCGTCGCCGGCCTCGAAATACCGCTCATCGTGCAGGCGATCGCGGCTGCAGGGAGTGCGGCGCTGCTCTTGAAGGCCCCGGCGCGACGCCTTGCCGAGCTCGGCATCGGCGCGACGCCCGCCGCGCGCATTGCAGCGCTGGGCGCGATCGATGTCGATGCAGACCTCGCCTGGCTCGAAGGCAAGGCCCATCACCTGCTGCCTTGCACTTCGCCCGCCTATCCGCCGCTGCTCGCGCAGACGCCGGGCGCCCCGGTTGCGCTCTACGTCGACGGCGACCCCGGGGTGCTTTCCGATCCGCAGCTTGCGATCGTCGGCAGCCGCAATCCGACCGCCGACGGCCGCGAGAGCGCGCATGCCTTCGCCGAATTTCTCGCGGGCGCGGGACTCACGATCACGAGCGGCCTCGCGGAGGGAATCGACGGCGCCGCTCACCGCGGCGCGCTCGCCGGCGAGGGACGAACGATCGCCGTCTGCGGCACCGGCCTCGACCTGGTCTTTCCACGCGAGCACGCGGCGCTTGCGGAGGAAATTTCCGCGCACGGCGCGCTCGTGTCGGAATTTCCCATCGGCACGCCCGCGCGCCGCGCGCATTTCCCCCAACGCAATCGCATCATCAGCGGGCTCGCGCTTGGCACGCTGGTGGTCGAGGCCGCGCGGCGCAGCGGTTCGCTCATCACCGCGCGGCTCGCCGGCGAGCAGGGCCGCGAGGTGTTTGCCATCCCGGGCTCCATTCACAATCCGCTGACGCGCGGCTGCCACGCGCTGATCCGCCAGGGCGCGAAACTCGTGGAAAGCGCGGAAGATGTGCTCGCGGAACTGCCCGCGCTTGCCGGCGCACTCAGGGAAATCCGCGGGGCGCCGGCGGCGGCGCGCGTGGAAATGGCGCCGGATGAATTGGACAAGGACTACAAAATCCTGTTAGATGCGCTCGGCTTCGAGCCGGCCTCGATCGACACGCTCGCCGAGCGCACGGATTTTTCGGTCGAAGCCGTGGCTTCCATGCTTCTCATACTGGAACTGAAGGGACTCGTGGAAGCAAGCGCAGGCGGCCTGTATGGCCGCATACACGCGAGGCGGTGAGATGAAAGAAAGCGTGCTCGACATCCTGATTTATCTCTTCGAGAACTACATGGACGCGGAGCTCGAACCGCAACCGAGCCGCGATCTTTTGAAGCAGGAACTGGAAAAGGCCGGGTTCGCCGACGGCGACATCGGCCGGGCGCTCGACTGGCTCGACAGCCTTGCCGACGGCAAACATTGCGTCGCCGAGGCCACGGCCCGCGCGATGCGGGTTTTCAGCGGCCACGAACAGCTGCGGCTCGACACCGACTGCCGCGGCTACATCCTGTACCTCGAGAACATTGGCATCCTGTCGGCGACGCAGCGCGAGATCGTCATCGACCGGCTCATGGCCCTGGAAGCGGACGACATCGACATCGAAAAGGTGAAGTGGGTGGTGCTGATGGTCCTGTTCAGCCAGCCCGGGCAGGGAGAAGCATATGCGCGCATGGAAGACCTCGTGTTCGATGAACGTGCCGAGGCCGTGCACTAGGATCCGACGCCTGATTCCGCAGCATTCCCGCCCCGCGTTTTTCTGCTCGCCGCGGCCCGTCCGCGGTTCATTTTTTTCAGGGCCGGCTGAATTTTCTCGAGGCGCCGGCCACGCCCGCACGACATGAGCCAGAATCTCGTCATCGTCGAGTCGCCCGCGAAGGCGCGCACCATCAAGAAGTACCTCGGCAGGGACTACGAGGTGCTCGCATCCTATGGCCACGTGCGCGATCTGGTGCCGAAGGAAGGCGCGGTCGATCCCGATCACAACTTCGCGATGCAGTACCGGCTCATCGAAAAGAACGAGCGCCATGTCGGCGCCATCACCCGGGCCCTGAAGAAGGCGAAGTTTCTCATCCTCGCAACCGACCCGGACCGCGAGGGCGAGGCGATCGCCTGGCATCTGCGCGAAATTCTCGAGCAACAGGGCGCGCTCGTCGGCAAGCAGGTGAGCCGCGTGACGTTTTACGAGATCACCAAGAACGCGATCCGCGCGGCGATCGGCGAGCCGCGGGACCTGTCGGTCGATCTCGTCAATGCACAGCAGGCGCGCCGCGCGCTCGACTATCTCGTCGGCTTCAATCTCTCCCCGCTCCTCTGGAAGAAAGTCCGCCGCGGGCTGTCCGCGGGCCGCGTGCAGAGCCCGGCGCTGCGCATGATCTGCGAGCGCGAGGCGGAGATCGAGGCGTTCAAGTCGCAGGAATACTGGACGATCGATGCCGACGTCGCGACCGCCGGGCAGGAGTTTCCGGCGAAGCTGATCGAGTATCGCGGCCAGAAGGTCGAACAGTTTTCCTTCACGTCGGAGACGGCGGCGCGCGAGGTCGAGGCGACGCTCACCGCCGCCGCGCATGGCAAGCTCCTGGTCGCGAACATCGACCGCAAGCAGCGTCGCAGGAACCCGGCGCCGCCCTTCACGACCTCGACGCTGCAGCAGGAAGCGGCGCGCAAGCTCGGCTTCAGCGCGCAGAAGACCATGCGCACGGCGCAGCAGCTCTACGAAGGCGTCGATTTCGGCGACGGCGCCGTCGGCCTCATCACCTACATGCGCACCGACTCCGTGTCACTCGCCCAGGAAGCCGTGGCGGAGATGCGCGAGGTCATCACGAAGCTCTACGGCGTCGAGGGACTCGCGGAAGAGCCGCGCGTCTACAAGACCAAGTCGAAGAACGCGCAGGAAGCCCATGAGGCCGTGCGTCCGACTTCCGCGGCCATCACGCCGGGAGAGCTCGAGGGCAAGATCGAGGACGACCAGTTCCGCCTGTATTCGCTCATCTGGAAGCGCACCGTCGCCTGCCAGATGAGCCACGCGCTGTTCGACACCGTCGCCGTCGATCTCGTCGCGGGCGCCGACGCGCCCGGCCGTCATACCCTGCGCGCAAACGGTTCGACACTGGTGAAACCCGGCTACATGGCCGTCTACCAGGAAGGCCACGACGACACGAGTGATGACGACACGGATCACGTGCTGCCGCCGATGCAGGTCGGCGATCGCATCGAGCTCGTGAAGATCCACCCCGAGCAGCATTTCACCGAGCCGCCGCCGCGCTATTCGGAAGCGTCGCTCGTGAAGGCGCTCGAAGAGCACGGGATCGGCCGCCCGTCGACCTACGCTTCGATCATCTCGACGCTCAAGGACCGCGAATACGTCGAGATGGTGAACCGCCGCTTCGTGCCGACCGACATCGGCAAGATCGTGAATCGATTCCTCTCGCAGTATTTCCACCGGTACGTTGAATACGGCTTCACGGCGCGCATGGAGGATGAGCTCGATGCCGTCTCGCGCGGCGAAGAGGAATGGATCCCGCTCCTGAAGAAATTCTGGAAGCCGTTCATCGACCTGGTCGAACACACGGAAAAGAACGTCTCGCGCGAAGCCGTCGCGCAGGCGCGCAGCCTCGGCGTCGATCCCGTGTCCGGCAGGCCGATGAGCGTGCGCATGGGTCGCTTCGGGCCGTTCGTGCAGATCGGCACGAAGGAAGACGTCGAGAAGCCGCGCTTCGCGGGCTTGCGCCCCGGCCAGAAGATGGACGCGATCACGGCGGCCGATGCCATCGAGCTTTTCAAGCTGCCGCGCACGCTCGGCGCGACCGCGGAAGGCGAGCCGGTGCAGGCCAACATCGGCCGCTTCGGCCCCTACATCAAGTACGGCGCGAAATACGTCTCGCTGAAGGAAGACGATCCGTATACGGTCGAGCTGCCGCGCGCGCTCGACATCATCGCGGCCAAGAAGATCGCGGACGCGAACCGCATCATCATCGATTTCGCGGACGCCGGCATCCAGGTGTTGAACGGCCGCTACGGCCCTTACATCACCGACAAGCAGAAGAACGCGAAGATTCCGAAGGACCGCGAGCCGAAATCGATGACGCTCGAGGAGTGCCGCGAACTCCTCGCCGCCGCGCCGATGCGCGGACAGCGGCGCAGGTTTGGCAAGAAAGCGCCGGTGAAGACGGCCGAGGCGCCTGCGCCTGCCGCCGCGGCACCGATCGCGGCCGTTGCGCGAGTGGCAAGAAATTCGACACCGGCGACGGCGGGCGGCAAAGCACGTTCCCCGAAGGCAAAAAAGAGTTCAAAGAAGAAAACGGCGGCGCGCGCGAAATCGAAGTCCTGAATCGCGCCGCACTCTTTATATTGGCGCCACTTTCATCGCGCTGTTACCGGCGCGTGCGAGCATGGCGCGATGTACCGCGCCGCGCGCCCCGATCGGTCGCCGAAATTCTCCGCGAGACCCGTCGAAGTTATGTTCAATCTGGCGCTCGTTGCGTCGATCCCACACATTGAATTTCGTCACATGCAGGAGTACGGTTTGCGCGGGACAAAACGACAAGGGACAAACCCGCCAGGCTGCTGACCGACCGCGTCGCGCTTTTCGAAATTGGCGCGCGCGTCGCGCAATTACGGCTGAGGAATCCAACATTTCTGCGTGTTCGCGCTGGATTTCGGGGTTGCACCTCGTCAACAACAACCATTGAGGGGATACCACACAATGATGACTCGACACCGACGATGGATCGCCGGCCGCAAGGCCCAGGCAGCGATCGGTCTCGCGGCCGCGGCACTGATGGCCGCAGGCTTCGCGAGCGCAACGGAGCGCCCGGCGCGACAGGCCAAGTCGCTCGCCGGCGCACAAAGTGCGGCGCTCACTTCTCGCGTCCAGGTCGACAGCGTTCCGGGCTTCATGGCCGCGCACACGCTGCGCCAGGTCAGCGGCACGCAGACCTACATCGCGAGACTCGCATCACCCGGCGTTGCGGCCGGCGGGTCGATCGGCAAGATCGGCGCCGAGCAGCAGGCATTCATCGGCCGCGTGCTGGCGGCATCGCCGTCCTCGCGCGTCGTCGCGAGCGTGCGCGTCGTCATGAACGCGGTGTTCATCGAAACGGATCGCGCGGGCGTTACCGCGATGGGCAATGACGTCTCCGTCACGCGCGTCGTGCCGGTCGGCGACTACCAGATCGACTTGTCCGAAACGGTGCCGTACATCGGCGCAGAGACCGTGCACGGCCTCGGTATTCGCGGCGCCGGTGTGCGCGTAGCGGTGCTCGACAGCGGCGCCGACTATACGCATGCCGACCTCGGCGGCACGGGCAACCCGGCCGACTACGCGGCCAACGATCCGACGACGCTTGCCGACGGCGGCTTCCCGAACAGCAAATTCATCGGCGGCACCGACTTTGTCGGCAGCCACTGGCCGTTCGCCTCGACTTGCACCGGCAGCGGGCCGCTCGAGCCGGACGCGGATCCGCTCGACAAGCAGGCCGCGGGTTGTCCCGATCAATCCGGTCACGGCACGCACGTGGCGTCGATCATCGCGGGCATCCAGGGCGTCGCCCCGGACGCGAAGCTCTATGCGGTAAAGGTGTGCTCCGCGACGTCGACGTCCTGCAGTGGCGTCGCGCTCATCGAGGGCATGGAATTCGCCGTCGACCCGAATGGCGACGGTGATGCGTCGGATCACGTCGACATCGTCAACATGTCGCTCGGTTCGAACTACGGCCAGCCGTTCGACGACGATCTGTCGTTCGCGGTCGATCAGGCCACGGCAGTCGGTGTCCTGACGGCGGCCGCGGCGGGCAATGCCGCCGACAAGCCGTACATCGTCAGCACGCCGTCCGCGGCGCTCACCGCCATCTCGGTCGCGCAGACCGCGGTGCCGTCGGAAAAGCTGAACCGCATGCGGATCACCGATCCGGTGGTTGCGAATCCCGATCGGCTCGCGATCGCACAGACCTGGTCCGCGCCGCTGTCGACGACCATCTCGGGCGTCGTTCAATACGGTAACGGCGCAGGCGCCAACCTCAACGGTTGCGCTCCGCTCGCGGCGGGCTCGGCCACGGGCCGGATCGTCCTCGTGAATCGCGGCGTTTGCGCGTTCAGCATCAAGATCAGCAACATTGCGGACGGCGGCGCCGCCCTCGGCATCATCGGCCTCATCGACGGCTCGCAGCCGTTCGCCGGCTCTTTCGGCGGCGGCACTCCGGAGCGCATCCCGGGCTTCATGATCTCGCTCGTCGACGCCAACGCGATTCGCGGCGGCGCCACGGTGAGCTTCGATCCGGCGAATGTCATCGCGCTCGCAGGCTCGCTCGTCGCGACGTCCGCGCGCGGCCCGATGTTCCAGGATCATCGCATCAAGCCGGAAATCGGCGCGCCCGGCGCGTCGGTCTCTTCGGAACACGGCACGGGGACGGGACGCACGGCCTTCGGCGGCACCTCGGGCGCCACGCCGATGATTGCGGGCTCGGCAGCCCTGCTGAAGCAGTTCTATTCGATCATCGGCGAGACTTCGACGCCGAATCGCCTGAAGCAGACTCTCATGGACACGGCCGAGACCAATGTCCTCGCGCCGTCCGTCCCGGGCGGCCTCGTGCCGGACGTCGTCGCACCGATCAGCCGCATCGGCGGCGGTGAGGTTCGTGTCGATCGTGCGGTTCTCGGAACGACCAGCGTCAATCCACAGGACCCGACGAGCGGCTACACGGGCGGCCTGAGCTTCGGTTTCATCGACGTGTCGAAGGGCAGCGTCAGTGTGACCAAGGAGGTCTACATCAAGAACCACTCCTGGAGCCCGCGCAGCTTCACGATCACGCCGACGGCCCGGTATGCGGACGACGTCACGACAGGCGCAGTCTCGCTCTCGGGACCGGCGTCAGTGACCCTTGGGGGCATGCAGGGCAAGACCCTCAAGTTCAAGCTGACCATTGACGGCACGAAGCTGCGTCCCAACCTGATGAATTCGGGCTCGGGCGGCAACAATCCGGCGTTCCTGACGGCGAACGAATACGACGGCTACGTGGTGTTCGCGAGCAAGGAGGAGAAGGTCACGTTGCCGTGGCACGTGCTGCCCCGCAAGGCATCGAGTGTCACGACCCGCGGTTCGGAGCTCTCGCTCAAGGACACGGGAATCGGTGTCTTGAACGGCACGATGCCGCTGAAGAATGGCGGCATCGGGCCTGCCCAGTCCGACACCTACACGCTGCTTGCAGTGAGCGACAACCTGCCGCAAGGCCCGGCGGGCGGCCAGTCACCGACGCCGGACATCCATGCGTTCGGCGTGAATACCGTGCTTGATGACGGCTGCGACGCGGGCTTCATCTGGGAGTTTGCGTTCAATGACTGGGAGCGCCAGACGATGTCGACGGGTGTCATCCACGAGGTGGACCTCGACATCAACCGCGATGGCGTCCTCGACTACGCGGTCTTCAACTTCGACCTGTCACTCAGCAATTCGCTGGCTGACGGCCGTCAGGTGACCTGGGCGCAGAACCTTGCGACCGGGGCCGCGAATGCCTTCTTCTTCGCCGAGCACAGCACGAACACGGGCAACATCGTGTTGCGCGTGTGCGGCGAGCAGGTGGGCCTCACGAGCGCGGACATCCTCAACCGCAATGTCGACATCGTGGCGGGGAACTTCGACTTCTGGTTCGGCGGTCCGAGCGACGTCCTCCCGGATGTCTACACGATCGCGCCGTACGGCGAAGAGTTCTACGGCGTCGCGGACGACCTCGCAGGTGGGGCGTCAGGTGTGCTCACGGCGTTTGACTTCGGCGCCTTCCCGGGCAATACGCCCGAGCTCGGCCTGATGGTCATTACGAACGGCGACCGGCTCGGTAACCATGGCGGCTCGACCAAGGACACGGAGCTGCTGCTGTTTGCTCGACCGGGCGGCAACGTTCACGCCCAATAGTTACGAACACGAGCCGACAGTCGGCAGTTGAGTAACGCAGGGCCCTTCCGCTGCACGCGGAAGGGCCCTTTCTTTTGGATCGTTACGGCTATTCAGCGGGGCCGAGGCGCTCGAGGAAGGGCCCCGGCCGTTCGCAATAGGTGGCGCCACCGGCAAGCGACGCGTGATAGCGGTAGTTCCTGCCCTCGAACTCCAATTCCACCCGATAGCCGGGAACGGCTTGCTGCGTGTAGAGGACACCGGGTTTGCCGCAGCCGATCGAGCCATCGGGCCAGACCACCTGTTCGGCCCGAACGACGCGCGCGCCATCGACGGACTTACCGACGCGGGCGGCGAGATCCGACTTCATCTGGGCGAGAACGGCATCCGGAACTTCGCCCATGACCGATTCTGAAGCCGCAGCTTTGGGCTGGGGGACTGCGGGTGCCACGGTCGGTCGCGCGCCGCGAACTTCCGACCGCTTCGCGATCTCGCGCTGGCGCTCTTCGTCGCTGGCCGCTTGCGTCGCAGGAGGCGTCGCCGGTGTTGCAGCGCCGGCCGGCTCCGTGCCGCGCGACGCCATGCAGGCCGTAGTGCCCAGGACGGCAAGGGCGGCGAGTGCCGCCGGTCTCGCATATCGCATGGATACACTCCGTATTTTCATTCTGGTCGAGAGTGCGCAGTATAAACGGGCCTCCACGTTGTCCGGGTTCGGGTCTGCCCTGTGAAGTACCAGCATCGCTATCACGCGGGAAATTTCGGCGACGTCCTGAAGCACGTGGCGCTCGTCGACCTGCTCACGCGCCTGGTGCAGAAAGACAAGCCCTGCTTCTATCTTGAAACGCACGCGGGCCGCGGCCTGTACCCGCTCGATCGCGCGGCAACGCACGAAGCTGCACTCGGCGCGCTCAAGGTGCTCGCAGCCGAGCCCGGGAGCGCACCCCTCAAGGCCTGGGCGCGTGCGGTCCGGCAATTCTCACGGGACGCGGCTGGCCAGCCGGTCGACTATCCCGGCTCGCCGTGCCTGGCGCAGCGGCTGCTGCGCCCGCAAGATCGCGCAACCTTCTACGAGATCGCGCCCGCGGAGGCCGCGGCGCTCGCGGCGAACCTCGGCCGCGACGCGCGCCTGCACGTCGAGTGCGGTGAGGGACTCCATGCCATGAAAGCCATCCTGCCGCCACGCGAACGTCGCGGTCTCGTGCTGATCGATCCGGCCTATGAGCATCAGGAGCAGGACCTCGACGCGGCCCTCCTCGCCCTGCGGGCGGGTCTCGAGCGTTGGTCGACCGGCATCTACTGTCTCTGGTATCCAATCAAGGAGCGTGAAGCACTCGGCCGCCTGCGCCGCGCGGCAACCGGGCCCGGCTGGCCGCCGACGCTCGCCGTGGAGATGTGCGTGTATCGCGACGACACGCGCGTCGGCTTGAACGGCGCCGGACTCCTGATCCTGAATCCGCCCTGGCAGCTCGATGTGTCGATGCGCGAGTGGGTCGGCGAATTACACGGCCTGCTCGCCGTGGACCGGGCCGCGCGCTGGTCGGTGGAATGGCTGGTGCCGGACGCCTGACGCCGACAATTACGCGCGAAAGCAGGTCCGCAGGTGATCGTTCACGAGCCCGACCGCCTGCAGGTAGGCGTAGAGGATCGTGCTGCCGACGAAATTCATGCCGCGGGATTTCAGATCCTTCGACAGCGCGTCCGATTCCCGGGCGGTGACCGGCACGCTGCCCGGACCGCGCGGCCGCCGCACGATCGGCTTGCCGTCGACGAAGCGCCAGACGTAGTTGTCGTAGGAATCGAATTCCTCCTGGATCGCCAGGAAGGCACGCGCGTTACCTACGGCGGAAGCAATCTTGAGGCGGTTGCGGACGATCTCGCCGTGCTTGAGGAGCCGCGCTTGCTCGCGCGCCGTGAAGCGCGCGACCTTGGCCGGGTCGAAATTCGCAAACGCAAGCCGGTAGCCCGCGCGCTTGTTCAGAATCGTCGACCAGCTCAATCCGGCCTGCGCGCCTTCGAGAATCAGGAACTCGAAGTGCGTGCGATCGTCGTGCACCGGCACGCCCCATTCGCGGTCGTGGTACTCGATCATCGAGGGGCTGCCATTCGCCGCCCACGAGCAACGCCTGGCCGCCTTCGTCACGATGTCCACTGGATGGCTGCTGCGATACGCTGTTCGAGCTCTGCCGACAGCGCGGCGCCGCGCGTCACGATGGCTACGGCGCCGTTGTTTACAGGCAGCAATACCCCGCGATAACCGCCCTCGTCGAAGTCCGTCGGCGCCTTTACCGCCTCGTTCCGCAACAGCAGCAGCGTCACCGGTCCATCGCCGGTCTCGAGCACGAGGTGGGGCACATAGTGGCCCCGGAACCAGCAGCTCTGCACGTACATGAAGCGGCCCGGCATGGTCGTGAACCAGGCATCGCCACGCTGCATCGCCTTCTCGAGGACCGCGTCGCTCGCGGGCGTGTGCGAGTCCCAGGACTCGGGCTCGCCGCGCATGTGCTCGACGACGTCGGCGGCGAGGCTCGGCGGCGCAAGCGCGAGCCAGCCGACCAGGCCGACACCGATCGCGGCGAGCACGGACGCCGCAAGGGCAAGGTAGCGCCTGCGTGTGTGAGTCACCGTTGCGACGGCCGCAGCCGGCCGGCCTTCGGGCACTGGCACGGCGAGAGCCCGCGCGATCCGCACGTCGAGTTCCCGCACCTCGGCGAGATAGCGGGCGCAGGCTGCACAGCCGCGCGCGTGCTCGAGCGCCTCGCCCGTCAAGTGTTGCGGATCGGCGCCCGCGGCGCGGCGGAATTCCAGGCAGTTCACGTCTCGTCGCCCCCGTCGTCCACGGCTTCCAGCCCGAACTGCTTGCGCAGCTGATTGCGGGCCCGGAACAGCCGCGTGAGCACGGCACCCTGCGTCAGGCCCATATGAGAGGCGATCTCCTGCGTCGAGTATCCAAACAGCACCTGCAGCACGAGCGGCTCCCGATAGTCGTCCTCGAGCCCTGCGATGGCGCGCCTCAGGTCTTCGACCTCGCGCTCATCGCCTGCGGCCAGCGCCGGTGCTTCGCTTGTGATCAACTTATCCACATCCACGGTCTCGAATCGTTTGCGCTCATAGAGTCGTGCGTGTTCACGCCGCGCAATCGTGAACAGCCACTGCTTGGCGGCGCCCGCGTCACGCAGGTTTCCCCAGGAGCGCCAGGCCCTCAGCAGCGTTTCCTGCACCACGTCCTCGGCGATCGCGCGATCGCGGGCGAGCCAGAACGCGAAGCGGTAAAGCTCGGGCCGCAACTGCGCGCTCAGGGCCTCGAAGCGCTGGCGATCGTCTCTCCCGTCAGCGGCATTAATCATGTATAAAGACCGGCGGCTGGCACGTGCTATTGCGGCTCAAAGTGCGAACTATGACCGCAGCGCCCGGGCGCCGCCAGCCTTAAGGAATCGACCGCAGGAACGAGCCGCCCGCCCATGCAGTCCGCCGCTTCCGACCCCGACCGGTATGCCATCGTCGGTCATCCGGTCGGACACAGCTGGTCACCCTTCATCCATGGAATGTTCTCCAAGCAGACCGGCCATGCGGTGACCTATCGCATGATCGACCTGCCGCCGGAGCGTTTCCGTTCGGGCGCGATCGAGTTTTTCACAACCGGGGGCAAAGGCCTCAACGTCACCATCCCGCACAAGCAGGCGGCGGCCGAGCTCGTAAACCAGCTGTCACCGGCCGCCGAACGCGCACATGCCGTCAATACCATCTGCATGAAGGGCAGCGAGCTCGTCGGCGACAACACGGATGGGGCCGGGCTCCTGCGGGACCTCAGCCAGAACATCGGTTTCGTGCTCGCCGGCAAGTCCGTGCTGATCCTCGGCGCAGGCGGCGCAACCCGCGGCATCCTGCAGCCGCTCATGGCCGCCAATCCGTCGGTCGTGCTCATCGCCAATCGCACGCAGTCCAAAGGCGAAGCGCTGGCGCGCATCTTCAAGGATCTCGGCACGGTGCGCGCCGTCGGCCTCGACAGGATTCCGGACACGGCTTTCGATCTCGTGATCAACGCGACCTCCGCGAGTCTCACCGGCGATACCTTTCCGATACCGAAGGAAACCGTGTCCCCGGCGACGCTCTGCTACGACATGTCATACGGCAAGGGGGACACGCCGTTCACCGCCTGGGCGAAGGGCGTCGGGGCGAGCCAGGCGGTCAAGGGCTGGGGCATGCTGATCGAGCAGGCCGCGGAATCGTTTCAGATCTGGCGCGGCGTGCGTCCCGATACCCGGCCTGTCCTGCAGGCCCTCACTCGCCTCTAGCGGCGCGCTTTCCCATGCAAAATCCGCTGCTCGATCTTGGCCGCCTGCCGCACTTCGATTGCATCGAGGCGGCTCACGTCGCGCCGGCGGTGCTTGAGACGCTCGCGGAAAATCGCGCGGCGCTCGCTCGCTTGCTCGAGCAGCCGGCTCCGGCGTTTGCGTCGCTCATCGAGCCGATGGAACAGATGCAACATCGGCTGATGCGCGTCTGGTCGCCCGTCTCGCACCTGAATGCGGTCGCGAACAATGAAGCGATGCGCGTGGCCTACAATACCTGCCTGCCGCTGCTAACCGAGTACTCGACGGAGATCGGCCAGAACGAGGTGCTGTATCGCGCCTATCGCTCGATCGCCGAGGATCCCGCGACACTCCTCGACGCTACCCAGCGGCGCCTGCTGGAGCACGCGCTGCGTGATTTCCGGCTGGCGGGCGTCGGCCTGCCCGAGGACAGCAAGGCGCGCTACAAGGCCATCATGCAGGAGCTCGTGACGCTGCAGGCGCGCTTCGAAGAGAACGTGCTCGACTGCATGAACGCCTGGACGAAGGTCGTCGCAGCGGCTGACGAGCTCGCCGGCGTCCCGCCGCACGTCATCGCCCGCGCGAGGGAAAGCGCGGCCGCGCGCGGTATCGACGGCTGGCTGCTGACACTCGATCAACCGAACTATGTCGCCGTGATCACGCACGCCGACAGCGAATCCCTGCGGCGCGAATTCTACGAAGCCTGGCAGACGCGCGCGGCGCCTGGCAGCCACCACGATGCGCGCTGGGACAACACCGCGCTCATCGAAGCGATCGTGAAGCTCCGGCACGAGGCCGCGGGCCTGATCGGCTACCGGAGTTTCGCGGCGCTTTCGCTCGCGACCAAGATGGCGAAGAGCGGCGAGGAAGTGCTCGCGTTCCTGAGCGAACTCGCCGAGCACTGCGTGCCGGTGGCGCGCCGCGAATTTGCGGAGCTCGCGGGCTTCGCCGGCCGCCCGCTCAATGCCTGGGATATCGCGTATTACTCGGAGCGACTGCAGCAGCAGCGCCATCACATCGCGGACGAGGAATTGCGCCCCTACTTTCCACTGCCGCGCGTGCTCGCGGGCCTGTTCCGGGTGGCCGAGCGGCTCTACGGAATACGCATCCGCGAGCGTGCCGGCATCCCGGTCTGGCACGCGGATGCGCGCTACTTCGATGTGCTCGACGGCACCGGGCAGGTCGCCGGCGGATTTTATCTGGATGCATTCGCGCGCCCGAACAAGCGCAGCGGCGCATGGATGGACGAGTGCGTGGGCCACAAGCGCATCGGCGGCGCGATCGCTGCGCCGGTCGCCTACCTCGTGTGCAATTTCTCGCCGCCGATCGGCGGCAGGCCCTCGCTCCTCACGCATGACGAAGTACTGACGCTCTTTCACGAATTCGGCCACGGGCTGCACCACCTGCTGACGACGGTTCCCTACCCCAGCCTTGCCGGTATCAACGGCGTACCCTGGGATGCCGTGGAGCTGCCGAGCCAGTTCATGGAAAACTACGCCTGGAGCCCGGAAGTGCTCGGCTGGATTTCCGGTCACTTCGAAACGGGCGCTGCGCTGCCGGAAGAAAAGCTGCGGCGCCTGCTCGGGACGCGCGCGTTCCTCGCGGGTCTGCAATCCGTGCGCCAGCTCGAGTTCGCGCTGTTCGATTTCCGGCTGCACTCGGAATTCGAGCCCGGCCGGGGTGCGCGCGCCGCGGAAATCATCGCCGAGGTTCGCGCGCGCGTTGCCGTGGTGCCGCATCCCCCGCTCAACCGCTTTGCCAACAGCTTCACGCACATTTTCTCGGGTGGTTACGCGGCGGGCTACTACAGCTACAAGTGGGCAGAGGTGCTGGCGGCGGATGTATTCGCGGCATTCGAGGAATCGGGTATCTTCACAGCCGAGGTCGCGCGGCGGTTCCTCGGTTCGATCCTCTCGCGCGGCGGCAGCCGCGATGCGCTCGAGGCCTTCGTCGAGTTCCGCGGCCGCAAGCCAGACATCCGGCCCTTGTTGCGCCAGAACGGAATCGCTGCATGATTGCCCGCTGCTTGCTGTACAGCCTGCTGCTCGCGCCGCTCGCCGCGGCCGCGGAGACGGCGTACGTGAGCGACAAGCTCGTGGTCGGCGTCTATGCGACGGCCTCGACCGAAGGCGAGCGGCTGGCCCAGCTTTCGACCGGTGACAGCGTCGAGGTGCTGGCGCGGGACCTGGAATATGCCCAGGTGCGGCTCGAGGACGGGCGCGAGGGCTGGATCCGCAATTCCTATTTGAGCAGCGAGCCGCCTGCGGCCGCGAAAATCCCGGCGCTGCAGGCGCAAGTGCAGAAGCTGACGGCGGCGGCGGAAAAGAATTCACAGGCGACCACACAGCCGGCCGCGGACGCGAAGAAGATCGCGGAGTTGCAGAAGGCGCTCGATGCGGCGCGCGCCGCGCTTGCCTCGAAGCCGCAGACGGAGCCGGCGCAGGCACCCGCTGCGGCAAGCTCGTCGCAATCCGACGAGGTGTTGCCGATCGAGCCGATCGGCGCCGATCTCGCCTATCGCCGCAAGGCCTGGATCTGGGGCATCGCCGTCGCCTTGTTCACCTTCGGCGCCGGCTTCGGCGTCGGCTGGATCCTGCTCGATCGCAGGATCCGGGCTCGCTACGGCGGTCTGCGCGTCTACTGATCCCTTCGGCCCGCATGCAAGTCGCGACCTGGAACGTGAATTCGTTGCGCGTACGCCTGCCACAGCTCGCGAGCTGGGTCGGTTCGAGCCCGGTCGACATTCTCGCCCTGCAGGAAATCAAGCTGCAGGACGATGAGTTTCCGCTCGCCGAGATCGAGGCGCTCGGCTTCAAGGCGGCCTGGACCGGGCAGAAAACCTACAACGGCGTCGCGCTGCTCGCGCGCCGCGAAATCACGGAGGTCGTCCGCGGCATCCCGGGTTACGAAGACGCGCAGCGCCGCGTGCTCGCCGCGACCATCGACGGCGTGCGCGTGATCGACGTGTACGTACCGAACGGCCAGGCCGTCGGCTCCGAGAAGTTCGCCTACAAGCTCGCGTGGTTCGCGGCGTTGCGCGAATACCTGGCCGCGGAGCTCGCCCGCCATCCGCGCCTGGCGATCCTCGGAGACTTCAATGTCGCGCCCGAGGATCGCGACGTGCACGATCCCGCCGCGTGGGAGGGCCATGTGCACGTCAGTCCCGAGGAACGGTCGGCCCTCTCGCAGTTGACCGCCCTCGGCGTGAAGGACACATTCCGCGAGTTCGAGCAGCCGGAGCGGAGCTTCTCCTGGTGGGACTACCGGGCGGGCGCCTTCAGGCGCAATCACGGCTTGCGGATCGACCTGATCCTCGCGAGCGCGAGCCTCCTGAAGGCCTGTAAGGGCTGCCATATCGAGCGCGAACCGAGGACTTGGGAACGGCCCTCGGACCACGCACCGGTGGTGGCCCGCTTTGACATATAGTCCGGCCGTCCATCGACTGGTTCATGGAGTTCGGGCGCGAATGTCCCTAGACTCGCCCGCAATTGATGGGGATCGGTGACCGCAGCAAGCACCGAAATAAATGACAAGACTCAGTGACATGAGCGACACGCGGCGTAGCGATTACGACGTGACCAACAGCGTGCAGGTCAGCTCGCCGAAGGCGGTGCGAGAGGCCATCGAACAGCTGTTCCTGCAAGCCTGGCCGGGCACGAGCTTCGATCTGGTGGCGCGCGCCATCGATGATCTCGATGCGCTGTTCGCGGGACGCATGCCGGGCTACTACGGCGTCGACACCGTCTACCACGACCGTCAGCACACGCTCGACATGACGCTGGCGATGGCCCGCTTGATGGCGGGCTACGAACGGCTGCACACGGGCGATGAGGCGCTGGGTGGCGAGCGCGCGACGGTCGCACTGGTCACCTCGCTCTTTCACGATTCCGGCTATATCCGCGAGAGCGGCGATCACGACCACAGGAATGGCGCCGAATTCACGCTCTATCACGTGACGCGCAGCGCCCGCTTCCTCGCACGCTACCTGCCGACCATCGGCCTCGAGGCCTGGGTGCCGATCGCAACCCGCGTCGTGCATTTTACCGGCTACGAAGTGCAGTTCGACCAGATTCATCTCGCCGATCCGCGCGACCGCAAGCTCGGTCACCTGCTCGGCACGGCCGATCTCATCGCGCAGATGAGCGATCGCTGCTATCTCGAAAAGTGCCGCGACCGGCTGTATCCGGAGTTCGTGCTCGGCGGCGTCGCCATGCCGAATGCGCCGGACGGCCGCCCGGTCGTCAAGTACAGCTCGGGGCTCGACCTGCTGCGCCAGACGCCGGTTTTCTTCGAGGACGTACGCGCCAAGCGCCTCGAGGGCGAGTTCGATTACGCGTACCGCTACTGCGAGCCCCTCTTCGGCGGCGAAAACCCCTACATGCGCGCGATCGAGCGCAACTTCGAATACCTCAAGGTCATCCTGCGGACCGAGAACTGGCCGCTGCTCAGGCGCAATCCCCCGTGCTTCACGTGGGAACAGAACCCGATGCAGAACATCCGGGGCCTGATGCTCGGCCACCTGAAGAACGTCTGGTCGCGACCGTAGTCCACTCCCTCTCCCGCTCCGCGGGAGAGGGCTGGGGAGAGGGCTGGGGTGAGGGCCGTTACTTTTTCAGAAGGTCCAGCGCCGCCGCCGTCATCGCCTTGACGCCCGCTTCGATCGTCGGCGCCGGCAGCGGCGCGAACAGCGGCGAATGCAAGGTTGGGAGGTTCGCCCCCGTGCGCTGCGCTTCCTCGTATTTCGCCGGATCGACCGCGCCCACGCGAAACATGACGACCGGTATCTTGCCGTCGAGCCCGAGCTCGCCGAAATCTTCGCTCCCCATCGCGGGGGATCGCTCGAGGACACTGTCGGCGCCGACGGCGCGCTTCATGGCCGGCACGATGCGCTCGGTGAGCTTCGGATCGTTGTAGAGCGCCGGGGCGAATTCCGTGGCGCTCACGGTGACGAGCGGCATGCGATCTTCGGGAACGCCGGCGGCGATCGCTTCGCCGCGTGCAATCCGCTCCACCGAGGCAAGGATCTTCTGGCGCACATCCTCCTTGTACGTGCGGATGTTGAGCTCGAGCTTCACTTCGTCCGGAATGATGTTGCGCTTGGTGCCGCCGTGGATCGTGCCGACCGTCACCACCGCCTGCTCGAATGGCGAGATCTCGCGGCTCACGATGGTCTGCAGCGCAAGCACGATCCCCGCCGCGAGGACGATGGGATCCTTCGACTTCTCGGGCTTGGAGCCGTGAGCGCCGACGCCTCGCACGAGAATGTCCATCTGTGTCGATTGCGCGAGCATGTAGCCCGACGTGATGCCGACCTTGCCAGCGGGGAAATCGTCCCAGTCGTGCAAGGCCAGCACGAAATCCGGCCGTCCGAAGCGCTCGTAAAGGCCGTCGGCAAGCATCGCCTTCGCGCCGTCGATCACTTCCTCGGACGGTTGGCCGATGAGGATGAGCTTGCCGCGCCAGCTCGAGCGCAGGGAAGCGAGCAGGCGCGCGGTGCCGACGAGCGTTGCCATGTGGATATCGTGTCCGCACGCGTGCATCACCGGCACTTCCTGGCCATTCGGGAGCTTGAAGCGCACTTTGCTCGCATACGCGAGGCCGGTTTTTTCCTCTACCGGCAGCGCGTCGAGATCGGTGCGGATGAGGAGCGTCGGTCCCTTGCCGTTCTCTAGAACGGCGACCACCCCGTGCCCGATGAGTCCCGGCGTCTCGTACTTGCCGACTCCCTCGGTCACCGTAAAGCCCGCGTCGCGCAGCTGCGCGGCGAGTGCGGCGGAAGTGGCGACCTCGAAATGCGACACTTCCGGCGCGGCGTGCAGCCGCTTGTAGAAATCGACGAGCGACGGCAGCTCCTTGTCGACCGCGGCGTCGACCGTGGCGGCGCCGGCGTGCCAACCGGACAGGGACGCAACGAAGATCAAAAGTAAGAAACGCGTGGGTGTCATGGCCGATCCGCTCCCCGCACTGTTATTGTTGCTTTGCCCGCATTGAGGCAGAGGAACCCCGCATGCGTCAAGCCGCCCGCCGCCTCAGCGCGGATTTTCCCCGCAAGCGGGCCGTCGTCACGGGCGCAGCGAGCGGGCTCGGGCTTGCGTTCGCAAAGCAGCTCGCCGCCGATGGCTGGACGCTCGGCCTGATGGACCGCAACATCGGCGAACTCAAGGCGGTCCGCAATTCGCTCGCGCAGGCCGATCAGTCGATCTACAGCTATCACGTCGACATCGCCGACGCCGAGGGCTTCGGCGGCGCCGTCGAGCGCTTCGCCGAGGCCGAGCACGGGATCGATCTCATGGTGAACAACGCCGGCGTCGCGGCCGGCGGCGAGTTCCTCGCGACGCCGCTCGAGGACTGGCGCTGGATTGTCGACATCAACCTGCTCGGCGTCGTGCACGGCTGCCGTGCCGCGCTGCCATACATGCGGACGGCGCAGAGCGGTTGCATCATCAATATCGCAAGCGCGGCCGCCTTCGCCTGCGGTGCGCATACTTCGGCCTACAGTGTCACCAAGGCGGGCGTGGTCGCGTTGAGCGAATGCCTGATGCAGGAGTTCGCAGGCGAGGGACTACGGGTCACGGTGGCCATGCCCGGCTTTTTCCCGACGAAGCTTCTCGACGGATCGCGTGGGGCGCCTGCGGTTGCGGCGACCGCGCGGCGTCTCATGGAGGCTTCGAGCGTCAACGCGGACGAGGTGGCGTCGATCATTCTCGATGCCGCGGGCCGACGGCGGGTGCACGTGATCGTGCCGGGGGAATATCGAAAACTCTGGCGCTGGAAGCGCTGGTTCCCGGGTCACTTCGTCCGCAACTTCCCGAAGTTCGCGGCCCGCGTGCGCAGCTGACGAAGTACCCGCGGCTCGTCCCGCTTCAGGGCGCGTCGACGCCGAGCACGTAGCGCTCGTGTATTTCGACGATCCGCGATCGCACGATCGCAAGTCCCTCGATCGCCTGCGATGCGAGCGCCTGGCTCAGCAGCTCGGGCGTCAGCATCTGCAGCGCTGGCAGCGCGACCGGCGCATAGCTCAGGTGCCAGGGCTCCGGCCGCACGCCGCCGCGATCGGTGCGATACGGTCGAAAGAATTCGAAGCGCGCCATGTTCTGATCGAGCCAGCCGTCGAACGCCGCGAACGGCCCGCCGGGCTCGAATTCGGCCGGCAGCAGCCGGGGCTGGTAGTCCGCCGCGATCGCTGCGCGGTCGATCACGTCAATCTCGCTGCCCCAATGGTGGCGGCTCGCGCCGGGCAGCGCCGACCACAGCAGGATCGCCGAGACCTTGTCCTCATCGCCGAGCTGGGCGGCATCGAGCGGTTGGCCGCCGGCGTCGAACATCGGGCGCTCGCCGCGGAACTTGGCGTTCCAGATACGCGCCTGGTGCTCGAAGTCGCGAAAGCTCGATACCGGCACGAGCACATGGCCCGCGCTCGCGGCGGCTTTGCGCAGGGCGACATAAGCGGCAACGGCGTCCCGGTGAAGCCGGCAGGGAGGTTCTGTCAGATCGAGGATATGACTGCGAGTGCGCCCGGTGAGCTCGTGGGAATTCATGACTGTTTCCGGTCCATTTCTGGCGAATTTCGCCGCTTGGCGACAGCCCGGGGGCTTGAGCCCGCTCATGGTATTGGGGGTATGATGCCCGAGGCCCTCGAGACTCGGGGAGAGGCGCAACGGCAGCGCACCAGGAAGGCACCGCACGAGAACCCGATTCTTGAAAAAGTCTCAACAAAAACAATAAGAACGACTCCCGGGACCCCTCGCAATCATCGTGACAGCCCACAGCCTCAAAACCAAGTACACGCTGACAGCGCTGGCGTTCGGAATCGTGTTCGCGCTGCTGCTCGCGGCGGCGCTCATCTACCAATACCGCGGCGAGATGCTGCGCCTGAGTTTCGCCAGCCTCACGACGCTTGAAGAGCGCCTCGAAGCGAATCTGCGCGAGAACGCGAACGAGACGGCGGTGCAGTTCGCGGAACGCGTGTCGGAGCCTCTCGCGGAGCGTGACCTGCAGACCGTGCAGCGCTTCGCCGCCGAGATCCTCGATCGCCCGGACGTCGAGTCGGTCGAAGTCACCGACGCCACCGGTACGGTCGTCTTCGCGCAGTCCGACTCGGCGCCGCTCGCGGGTTCGGCCGTGCCGCCGGCGCCATTCGAAATCTCAGCCGTCGTGCACACGGCACCCGATGCGCGCCAGCCGAACGTCAAGCTCGGCGTCGTCACGCTGAAGCTGAGCCGGGCGCAGGATGCCCAGACACTCGCAAATCTCACGCAGGACCTGAAGCACACCCGGCAGGACAGCTTCTCGAGCCTCGCGTTCACCGCACTCCTCGTCTGCCTGCTCCTCATCTTCGCGAGTCTCGTCGTCGCCTGGTTCATGGCGCGGCGGGTGGAGCGGCCCATTTCCGCGCTCATCAAGAATGCGGACCGCATCGGTCAGGGCGATTACACGCGCCCGTTCGGCGTGGTGCGCAAGGACGAGCTCGGCGAGCTACAGGAAGCGCTCGAGCGCATGCGCCAGAAGCTCAGGCAAACGACGATCACCAAGAACTATCTCAATATCGTGCTCAACAGCATGAACGACGCGGTGCTCGTCACCTCGCCCGACGGCACCATCAAGGGCGTCAACGAGGCGGCGCGCAAGCTCCTCGGCTATTCCGAAGAGGAGATCCTCGGCAAGTCGATCCTGCACGTGATCGCCGAAAGCGAGCAGGCAAATTTCGCGATCGACCAGGCCGCGCAGGAAACGCGCGAGACGGTGGTGACGACGCGTTCCGGCCAGACGATCCCCGTGTCCTTCTCCGGATCGCAGATCACGACGGAGGATCCGCAGTTCCAGGGCAATATCTTCGTTGCGCGCAACATCACGGACCGCAAGCGCGCCGAGCGGCGCATCCGCTACCTCGCCCGTTACGACGCGCTCACCAAGGTGCCGAACCGCATGCAGTTCCAGCACCTGCTGCAGCAGTCGATCGCGCGCTCGCGGCGGCAGGACCGGGTGACGGCCCTCCTCTACATCGACATGGACCGCTTCAAGGAAGTGAACGACACCTTCGGCCACGACTCGGGCGACCGCGTGCTCGAAGTGCTCACCGAACGGCTGACGCGCACGCTCCCGAAGGAAACGGTGCTCGGCCGGCTTGCGGGCGATGAGTTCGCGCTCTTTCTCGAGGGACTCCCTACCGACGCCGACAATCGCGGGCCGATCGCGCATCTGGCGCGGCAACTGCTCGCCGAAGTCGGCAAGGCGTTCTACGTCGAGACGCAGGAAGTCTTCCTCACCGCGAGCGTCGGCGTCGCGCTCTGTCCGCAGGATGCGGAAAACGTCATCGACCTGATCCGCAACGCCGATGCCGCGATGTACTACTCGAAGCAGAACGGCGGCAACAGCTTCGCCTTCTATTCGCCGGAAATGAATGCGGCCGCCGTCGAACGGCTCATGCTGAAGAGCAAGCTCCGCCGCGCGCTCGAGCGCGAGGAGCTCGTGCTCGTCTACCAGCCGAAGGTGGACCTCAAGGACGGCACGATCGTCGGCGCCGAGGCGCTGCTGCGCTGGCGGCTGCCGGGGCACGGGGACATTCCGCCGTCGCAGTTCATCCCGCTCGCCGAGGAGAACAACCTCATCCTCGACATCGGCGAATGGGTGCTGAACCGCGTCTGCAGCGACTACCGCCAGTGGCAGCGCCAGATCGCGAACCCGGGGCGCGTGTCGATCAATCTCTCGCTCCGCCAGCTGCGCCAGACCACATTCATCACCCGCTTCAAGTCGGTGTTCGCCCATCACGAGGTGTCGCCGACCTGCTTCGAGCTCGAGATCACGGAAACGACGCTGATGGCGGACATCAAGCGCACGGTGAAACTGCTCGACGAGCTCTATGCCATGGGCCTGCACCTCTCGATCGACGATTTCGGCACCGGCTACTCGTCGCTCTCGGCCCTGCAACAATTCCCGATCGGCACGCTCAAGATCGACCAGTCGTTCGTGCGCAACGCCGCGGTCGACGCGAGCGACGCGACGATCGTCAAGACCATCATCGACATGGGTAGAAGCCTCAACATGGAAGTGGTGGCCGAAGGCGTGGAGTCTGAGCAGCAACTGACGTTCCTGCGCGCGCACCGCTGCAGCTTTGGCCAGGGGCGATTGTTCGGCGACGCGATGACCCCGCAGGATCTGCTGGGCCTGCTGCTCGAACAGCGCACGGGCCAGAAGCGACTCGAGAAGCTCTTCGCTTAAGGTTTTTTGGACTCGAACGACGACAGCGTGACTCCCGCGGCGGAGCTACCGCCGGCAAGGCGGCGGTGGCGGCGCCGCTGGCTTCTGGCCGCGGTCGTCGCGGCCTGGGCGGCGACGGGCTACTACCATGCGACCAAACCGGTACCGCCGGGCACAGGCGTCGCGTCGACCCCGGTCAGCGTCGATTCGCGCGACATCCGCTTTCTCTACGACCTCAACGTGGTCGACGGCCGCGGGCGGCGCGTCGTGCAGCAGCAGATCTTCGACCACGTGTTCGCGATCATCGATCACGCGCGCGACTTCGTGGTGCTCGACTACTTCCTCTTCAACGACGATCGCGGTGCGCTCGCGCGCGACCGCGACACCTCGTATCGGCCGCTGAGCGCACAGCTCGCGGACCGCCTGATCGCGCGCAAGCACGCGGTGCCGGCCCTCAAGGTGCTCTTCATCACCGATCCCGTGAACGAGCTCTATGGAGCGGCGCACGCGAACGCCCTCGACCGCCTGCGTTCGGTCGGCATCGACGTCGTGGTGACGGATCTCGAGCCGCTGCGGGATTCGAACGTCGCCTACTCGGGCATCTACCGGCTCTTCATCGGCTGGTGGGGCCGCGGCAGCGCCGGCCAGGGCTGGCTCCCGAATCCGCTCGATGAAGCGTCCGAGCCCGTGACGCTCAGGGCGTGGTTGAATCTCCTCAATTTCAAGGCGAATCACCGCAAGATCATCGCCGCCGACGACGGCGCGGGCGGCCTCGTCGGCCTCGTCGGTTCCGCAAATCCCCACGATGCGAGCAGCGCGCACTCGAACGTCGCCTTCGAGATCCACGGGTCGCTCGTGGCGGATCTGCTGGAAAGCGAGCTCGCGGTCGCGAAGTTCTCCGGCTGGCAGGTCAGCTGGCGGCCGCCGAGCCTGTTCGCCGCGAATCCCGGTGGCACGATGACGGCGCAGCTCCTGACGGAGAGCGCGATCCGCCGAGCCGTGCTCGAAGCATTCAACAGCACGGTGCCCGGGGATTCGATCGACGTCGCGATGTTCTACCTGTCCGAGCGCGGCGTCGTCGAGACACTGATCGCGGCGGCCGGGCGCGGCATCACGGTGCGCCTCATCCTCGATCCGAACAAGGACTCCTTCGGGCGCCTGCGGGACGGTGTGCCGAATCGGCCGGTCGCGACCGAACTCGTGCGCCAGAGCGGTGGCCTGATCCAGGTGCGCTGGTACCGCACGCACGGCGAGCAGTTCCACACGAAGCTCGTGGTCGTGAGGCGCGCCGAGCGCGTCTGGATGCTGCTCGGATCGGCCAATCTCACCCGCCGCAACATCGGCAACTACAATCTGGAAGCCGATATCGCCGTGACGGCCGGTCACGATGCGCCGCTCGTGCAGGACGTCCAGCACTACTTCGACCTGCTCTGGCAGAACGATCCGGTGACGCTGCGCGAGTACACCTCGGACTTTCCGACCTACGAGGACCAGTCCTTCGGGCGTTACTGGCGCTACCGCCTCATGGAGGCGACGGGCCTGTCGACGTTCTAGCTTCGCGGGGGTGCTCGCGTCGCCAGCGCCAAGGCGGCTCGAGCTCGGTCTCCCTGAGTGCCCACAGCCCGCGCCTGTCCCGGCGCGCACCGCGCTCGAGGTCATAGAGGCTCATGTCGCGTGCGCGCCGACGGTAGACCCAGACGTGGCCGTCGACGACCAGCTTGCGGTTGACGTCGAGCCCGTCCCTCAGCCGGTAGACGCGGCAGACCTTGCGGCCGTATTTGTCGTCGTCGACGACGACCGCGCGCAGCCGTTCCTTCCAGATGAGCCCATCGAGCGCACTGCGTGCCGTGTCGGCATAGGGCTGGCCATGCTCCGGTGCGTCGATGTCGACGAGCCGTACCTCGATCTCTTGCCGCTCGACACGCAGCATGAAGCTGTCGCCGTCGAAGACTCGGGAAGGAGTTCCGACGAGCTCCTGCGGCGAGCTAGCCGCCTGCGCGCTGCAGGCTGTCGCGATGAGAAGGAACACGAGGCCGCCCGCGCGCGGGCGCAGGTTTGGCAGGAGCATGGAAGAGCTACTGTGAGGGTGTGCTGGGCGTCGGCGGCGCGGCTTGCGGCGCGGCCGGCGGTCCCTGCGTGCGATCGACGTACTCGCTGACCTGCGCGAGCAGCGTGCGGGTCGCCGATTGCAGCGCCTTGTCGAAGGCGGCCGTCACGGCCGTCATGGTATTTGCGTCGGCCGGCTCCGTCGCCGCGGCCGCGAATGTCACGACGGAACGCCGATCGTTCAGCCGCCCGACTGTCGCGATGAGATCCACGCGCACGCGCGGCACGCTGCCCTCCGCATACTCAGCCTGGAATGCCCGCACGTCGAGCTGCAGCACGTAGTCCGGCCGGAAATTCGTCAGGTCCCGCTGTACGCCCCGGAACCGCGCGCTATTCTGCAGCGATTCGACGACGGCGCTCTGGATCACCTCCGGCATCGGCGCGCCCCACTGGCTGCCTGCGTAGTAGTCGATGCGCCGGTCCGCATGTACGAGCGCGATGCGGTCGGTGTCGAGTCCGGGCGCCACGATCGGCCGCGGCACGAGCAGCAGCGCGTCGAGCGGTGCGGCACCCGCCGTACCCTCTGCCGCCAGCGGCGTCAGCTGATAACTCTGGCCGGAGGGTAGCTCTGTCTTGAAGAGCGACCCGCCACAGCCGGCGATGAGGCCGGCGCCGAGCGCGCCGCACAGCCATCTTGCAACGGACCTCATCGGGCAATCTCCACGCCGCGGGACGCGGGTTCGTAAATGAGCTGCGAAGGATTCTGCTTGATGGATCGCGAAAGCTCGCGGAATTCCACCGCCGCCTGGTGACTGTCGCGGATCAGCTGCTGCAACTCCAGCAGCCCTTGGTCCGTGAATCGCGTGATATTGTCCTTGTTCTCCGCCATGAAGCGGTCGAGGTTCGCCGACGTCGTCGCGAGATGCTCCGCGACCTCGCGCACGTGCGTGATCGCGAGCTTGAGGTCCGGCCCGACGCCTTCGGTCACGCCGTGGACGCCGGCCGCCGCCGCATCGATTTCCTGCACGGTCGCGCGCATCTCGGCCACGAGCTCGCCGACGTTCGCCACGGTTCCCGGCAGCGCGTCGCTCGCGCGCTTCAGGTTGTCGATGGTCGTGCCGAGTGCCGCGATGTTCTTGTCGTTCAGGAGTGCGTTCAGGCGGTTTGCTACCTCGGAGGCCTGCGTGACGAGCTCCGGCAGGTTGCTCACGAAGATGTCGAAGTCCGATTGCACGGAGCGGATGACCGGATAGTGTTCGCCCGGCACCGGCGGCATGACCGGCCGGTCGCCGCGATCCTGCGCGAGGTCGATATAAAGGAGGCCGGTGACGCCCTGAAGGCTCAAGCTCGCGAGCGTGTGCTCGTCGACGGGCGCGTGCGAATCGATGTCGGCGATGACCTGCACGCGATTCGACACGCGCGGATCGAGGCGGATGTCCGCGACCCGGCCAACGACCACGCCGAGGTAGCGCACGGTCTGGCCCTCGTTGAGCCCGGTCACGCTGCCCTGGAAATAGATCTCGTAGCGGCGATAGTCGTGCCGGTCCGTGCTGTCGGAATACCAGAGCACGAACCACGTGCCGAGCCCGGCCAGCAGCAGCACGAATGCGCCGACGGCCGCGTATTTTGCGTCTCGATCCATGATCTCCTAGCTTTTTCCCCCGACCGCGCGCGCGCGCGGCCCGTGGAAATATTCGTGAATCCAAGGATGCTCGTTTTGCAGGATGCCGTCGAGGGTATCGACCACCATGCGCCCATCGACGATGACGCCCACCCGGTCGCAGGTGTGCATGATGGTATCGAGGTCGTGCGTGATCATGACGACGGTCAGATGCAGGTTCTTCTGCAGGTAGAGGATCAGCTCGTCGAACGCGGCGGCCGAGATGGGATCGAGGCCTGAAGTCGGCTCGTCGAGAAAGAGAAGCTTCGGCTCGAGCGCGAGCGCCCGCGCGAGCGCGGCACGCTTGATCATGCCGCCCGAAAGCTGCGCGGGGTACTTGCCGGCGCTTTCCGCAGGCAGGCCGACCATGCGGATGCGCATGCTCGAAAGCGCGGCGAGACTCTCGCCGGACAGATCCAGATACTCGGCAATCGGCAGCTCGACGTTCTGGGCGACCGTGAGCGAGCTGAAGAGCGCGCCGTGCTGGAAGGTGACGCCGTAAGTGCGTTTCACGGACCGCAGCTCGTCCTCCGACATGCGGGTGATGTCCCTGCCCTCGATCTCGACGGTACCGGCCTTCGGCCGCTGCAGGCCGAGGATGGAACGCAGCAGCACGGATTTGCCCGTGCCGGAGCCGCCGACGATGCCGAAAATCTCGCCCGGCCGGATGTCGAGGTCGAGGCCGTCGTGCACGGTCTGGGAGCCGAACCGGTTGACCAGGCCGCGCACCGAGACAATGGGGGACTCGGAGCGCGCCATCAGAAGTCGATCTCCACGAAGATAATGGCGAACAAGGCGTCGGCGAGAATCACCAGAAAAATCGACTGCACGACCGCGACCGTCGTGAGCCGTCCCAGCTCGCGCGATGAGCCGCGCACTTGCATGCCGCGATAGGTGCCGACCGCGGCGATCAGAAAGGCGAATACCGGCGCCTTGACGAGGCCGGCCCAGAAGGTGGTCGCCGAGATCGATTCCTGCATGCGCTGGATGTATTGCGTCGCCGGAATATCGACGAGCCATCCGGACAGCAAGCCACCGCCCAGGAGGCCCATCGCGTCCGCGAGCACCGTGAGCAGCGGCAGCGCGATCACGAGGCCGATCACGCGGGGCAGCACCAGGATTTCGAGCGGATTCATGCCGATCGCACTCAGCGCATCGACCTCCTCGTTCAACTTCATCACGCCGATTTCCGCGGCGAAGGCGCTGCCTGATCGGCCGGCAACAATGATCGCAGTGAGCAGCACGCCCATTTCACGCAGCACGGCGATCGTCACGAGATCGACGACGAAGATCTCCGCGCCGAACTTGCGCAGTTGATCGGCGCCGAGATAGGCGACGATGACGCTGATGAGGAACGCGATCAGCGCGACGATCGGCATGGCGGTCACGCCTGTCTCGTAGACGTGCCGCGCGATCGAAGGCAGACGCAATCGCTTGAGGCTCCGGCCAACGCCGCCGAACACCGTGACGATCCGGCCGAGGAAGGCGATTCCGTCGACGAATTCGCCCAGGCGGTGCAGCGCCCAGATGCCGACCGGTTCCGTCAGCCTTTCCCATGGGTGCGCTGCGTGCATTCGACGGCCAGTGGCGGGTGGCCCGGTGTCGGCGGCGGTCAGCTCCTCCAAGAACTCGAAATGCTCCGAGCGCGCTCCGGCAATGCGGGCCGGGACGCCGCCCTCGGTCAACCGCCGCGCGCGGTCGAGGATCAGGCAGGCGCCTGATATGTCGACGCTGCGGGCCGCACTCACGTCGAACACAACCGTGCTCGCACCGGCAGAGTCCGCCGCCGCCAGATCCGCTTCGATTTCGGACAAGCGGGCGACCACAAGATCGCCGGCGATCTTCAGTGTCAGCGTGCCGGCGTCGAGGCTTTGTTGGATTGGCATGGGTCCCGTCGCCCGGGAATTCCTTCTGGCGAACTCGTGCAGCGTGTCCGTCCGGATGCTAACAGGGCGCGTTTGGCCTGCCAAAACGGTTGCCACGGGCGAGTCGAGCAATTACCTTCCGGGACTGAATTCGGCCGGCGCACTGCCCCCATGACCGATTCGGCACTTGCCCAGATTTTGGTGCTCCTGACGGCCGGCGTACTCGTCGTCGCGGCTGCCCGACGCCTGAAATTGCCGCCAATTCTCGGTTTTCTCGCCGTCGGCATGCTGCTCGGGCCGCACGCGCTCGACCTCGCCGCCGACGCACCGGCGATCCACGTGCTCGGCGAATTCGGTGTCGTCTTCCTGGTGTTCACGCTGGGCCTCGAGTTTTCGCTGCCGCGCATGGTTTCGATGAAATGGGAGGTGCTTGGCCTCGGCGGCTCGCAGGTACTCCTGAGCATGATCTGGTTCGGATCGATCGCCTGGCTCACCGGGCTCGACATCACGGTGTCGCTCGCGCTCGGCGGCGCACTCGCGATGTCATCGACCGCGATCACGGTCCGCCAGCTGGTCGATCAGGCGGAGGTCAATCGCACCCACGGCCGCCTTGCGGTCGGCATTCTGCTCGGCCAGGACCTGGCGTTCGTACCGCTGCTTGCCGTCTTTTCGGTTCTGCAGGCACACGCATCATTCGAACTCGATCCGGTCCTGATCGCGACCCTCAAAGCGGCAGCCGCACTGGTCGTCGTCCTTGCAGCCGGGCGCTGGCTGCTGCGGCCGCTCTTTCACGAAATCGCGCGTCTGCGCAGCCAGGAGCTGTTCCTGCTGGCGGTGCTGCTCGTCGCCCTCGGCTCCGCGTGGGCCACCAACGCCGCGGGATTGTCGCTCGCCCTGGGTGCTTTTCTCGCCGGCATGATGCTGGCCGAGACGGAATACCGGCATCAGATTGAGTCGGTCATCCGCCCGTTTCGCGACATCCTGCTGGGTCTGTTCTTCATAGCCGTCGGATCGCTCCTGGACACCGCACTCCTCGCACGCGCGGCGCCCAAGGTGCTGGCATTGCTCGGGGGCCTGCTCATTGCCAAGGCCGTCATCGTCGCGCTGGTCGCGCGGCTTACCGCCGGCAACTGGTTCCGGGCCGTGCGCACGGGCATCGTGATCGCTGCCGGCGGCGAGTTCGGCTTCGCGCTGCTCACCCTGCTCCTGCAGGGCGGGCTCGTGCAGCCGGATGTCGTGCAGCCGCTGCTTGCGGCGCTCGTCCTCAGCATGGTCGTGAGTCCGCTCCTCATTCGCCACAACAAGCAGATCGCACGCCTGCTGCTCGGCGAGAAGGGCCGGCCCGGCACCGCCGTCGATCGCGAGGCGCTCAAGGATCAGGCGATCGCGAAGCGCGAACACGTCGTCATCTGCGGCTTTGGCCGCGTCGGCCAGAGTGTCGCGCGCGTGCTCGAGCGCATGGGGTTCGAATACATCGCCATGGATCTCGATCCGGTGCGCGTCAGCGCCGCCCGCCAGGCGGGCGATCCCGTGCTTTACGGTGACGCCGCCGACGAAAACATGCTCGAGAGCGCGGGGCTTGACCATGCGAGCGTCGTCGTCATCAGCTTCTCCGATACGGACTACGCCGAGCGCATCGTCCGCAGCATTCGCGAGCGGCGCATGGACGTGCCGGTGCTCGTGCGCACGCAGGACGACAGCAAACTCGAGAGGCTGCAGCAAGTCGGCGCTACGGAGGTCGTGCCCGAAACCCTGGAAGCGAGCCTCATGCTCGTCTCGCACGTGCTGCTCCTCCTCGACATTCCCGTGTCGCGTGTCGTCAAGACGGTCGGCGACATCCGCAGTCACCGCTACAGCATGCTGAGGAACCTGTTCCGGCGCGGCGATCCGCGCGCGCTCGATGAAACCCACGCGTTTCGCGAGGAATTGCATACGCTGGTGCTGTCGCCGGGCGCCTGGAGCGTCGGGCGCACGATCGCGCAGGTGAAAGAGCGCGGGGCGGAGGTGGCGGTGAGCGCGATTCGGCGCGACGGCATCGTCGGGCGCGAGCCAGCGCCCGAGACCGAGCTGCGCGAAGGCGATGTGCTCGTGATCTATGGAACCCCGGAAGCGCTGGAGCATGCGGAGACCGTCTTCCTGATGGGTTGAGGTGCGTCCGCAGCAAAGACGCCGAAATCATTGATTTTTTGACTTCCCCAGCCGCCTTAGCCATAGTTGGGTCGCTGCCAAGGGCAAACCCACCGAAAGGTGGGGACGCAAAGCCACCGGTCTAACGGACGAAAGTCCCACGATAGCGGGGTTGCCAGAACGAAGCCGCCAGGCTTCGGTTTGCATCCCCCCTTTGCATGGACTTCCGCCGGCCGACTGGCCGATTTGCTGCTGCGTCCACCTGCCTGAAGCGCGTCATGCCGCGAACTCCAGGGTGTTCGCGGTCTCGGGGCTGACACAGGGGGTTTTTATGGCATCGAAACCGGCATTCGTGCGCAATCACGCCGGCACCATGATCGCGCGGCCGCGCGTGGTCGTGCGCCCGAAACGCATCGAAGATCTGCAGATCATCGTTTCGGATGCGAAGAAGTTTCCCTCGCCAATTCGCGTCATCGGCGCGAACTATTCCCAGACCGGCTGCGCCGCGGCGGATAACGGCACCCTGGTCGATCTCAGGGCACTGAACAAGGTGCTCGAGATCAGCGACGAATGGGTGCGTGTGCAGCCCGGCGCGAGTCTTGCGGATGTCGCCGCACGCTTAGAGGAGCGCGGCCTGCAGCTGCCCGTCAACATCGAGCTCGGCAACCTTTCGATGGGCAGCGCCGCCTTTGCCTCGACGAAGGATTCCTCGATGCCCGGCGAATCCGGACAGCTCGCTTCCTATCTCCTGGCGGCACGCATTGTCACCCCGCAGGGCAAGAGCATCGTGGTCAATGGCAAGGATCCGGAGCTGCTGCGGGTCGTGCGCATGAGCTACGGCCTCCTTGGTATCGCGACTGAACTCGTCTTCAAGGTCGTGCCGCTGCAGCCGGTGCGGCTCGACTACGAGACATTTTCGCTCGATGAGTTTCTTGCCGAGTATCCGCAGCTCACCCGGCGCCATTGCGCTCTCAAGTTCTATCCGCTGCCGTTCCGCAATCGCGTGGCGGTCGAGACCCGCTCGCAGGATGATCAGATGCCGACCTCACGGTCCGGTATCTGGCGCATGCGCACCTCGGTACTGACCAACGTGCTGCCGGCCTTCGGCGCAACGATGGCGAACTCCGTGCGCATGCCCGGCCTCAAGTACTTCCTGATCGAGCGTTTCAACAATGTCATGCGCGCGACGATGGATCGCGCGGCGCGCGGCGTCGTCGTCTACCCGACGGAGTGGATCCAGCAGCTGCCGAAGGATTCGGTCCACATGCGCCAGAGTTATACGACCTGGGCGTTCCCGGAAACCGAGTATCCGCGCGTGCTGCGGGACTACTTTTCATTCTGCCGCGAGTACTACCGCGAGCATCAGTACCGGGCGAATCTGATGCATGTGAGTCATCGTCTCGCACAGGACAAGAGCGCAATTCTCTCGCCAAGCTTCGCGGGGCCGATGGTCACGCTCGATCCCTGGTCGACCCGCGATCTCGGCTGGGATGACTTCCTGATCGAGTTCAACGAGTTCTGTTCTGCGCGGGGCGGCGTCCCGTTCTTCAACCAGACGCGCAAGCTCACTCCCGAGCAGGTGCACCGCTCGTTCGGCGATCGGCTAAGCATTTTTGCGCGCCTGCGCCAGCGACAGGACCCGCACGACCGGATGCTCAATCGCTACTTCGCGCAGTTTCTGGCGTAGCGCGTTTGCGCTAGGGAAAGTCGACCGGTGCCCGGATCGTGAACTGAAAGGCGACGTCGGGCGAGGTATTGACGGCGACGTCTTCACTGACGGAAACGCCGACTCGCCAGCCGGACAACAGGCGATAACCGCCGCCCACGGTGAGAATGGTGGCCGGTCCGAGGAGCGGAATGTGGGTCGACTTCACGTACGAGTCGTGCACGTCCAGCTGCGCCTGCAGGTAGAGTCGATCCGTTGAATCCCAGCGTGCGACGAGACTCTGGAAACCTACCCAGTCCGCGCGGCGCCCATCGAGCAGCTCGCCTGGCCCCTGCCGCGTCCCGCCGAGCGTAGCCGCGAACGACAGGTCCCTGCGCGGCCGCCAATCGCCCGAAAACCAGACGCCGACATCGAATGCGCCGTCGCCGGTGAGATGCTTGGCGTTGCCCGTCGGCAGTTCGATGCCACCCCACATGCTCACCGCCAGCGTGCGCTCGACGAGCAGGCGCCGGCCGAGCTCGAGGCTCATGTCGCCAATGCCGGTGTGGCTCCGGTCGACTCGGATGTTGGTGCCGCCGCCCGAGTATTGGATCGCAAGTTCATCGTCCGGCCGATTGGCGCGGCTGCCGCCGTCGAGGCCCAGCATCTTGTGCCAGCCGTCAATTAACGGATCGAGCACTCCGCCACCGTAGTGCACGATCGGTAACGATGCGCGCAATCGCCAGCGGCTGTCGATATCCTCGTTCCAGACCCAGCGCAGCTCGGTGCTCTCGGCGTCGACCAGCAGACGCTCGCCACCGCGGCGATTCATGTTGTTCGTGTTGGCTACCGTCAGCAGCAGCTGACTGCCGGCGTCCGTCGAATCCCAGCGAGCGGCCGTCGGCAGCGGGTGGTAGAAGCCACGCGTGAGCGGATTCTGATCGACGACTGGAAAGGGAGTGGGAGCCGCGACGCCGAGTACCGGCGCGATCAACATAATCCAGAACGCTTTTCGGGCGGCGTGCCGTGTTTTCATCGGGCGGAAAAACTATCAGCGCTTTTCGGGCCCCGCTTGTCGAGCGCAGGTTTCTGCCACCGGAATCACAGGCGATCGCGTGACGCGTATCCCATCAAACGGCAAACTGTGAACTGGCTGCGCCGCGACTGTAGCGAGTTTGCCGTCCTTGACAAACTATCGCGGGTAAAAAAACAGCCAGGCAGTGCCTGGCTGTAAAAACCGGACCCAGGGGTATGTATTGCAGGAGGGGTCCGATGAGTCGTTGGCCGTCGTGGGTTTGGATGCGTGTGGTGCCGAAATGGTTTCACGCTTCCGTTCGATAGCGTCTGCCCTGCACCGCCAGAAAAACGAGCAGCAGTCCGACAGCGATGCCGAGCCACAATCCGGGGCTCGCGAGCAGCGGACGCGGGTCGATCCAGTCGAGAATGTTGTTCGGAATCATCATGTGCCGCTGGTCGACGTTGACGTCGCCGCCCCGGCCCGCCGCGTTGACATTGAATGCCAGCGGCAGCCAGCCGTCGATGCGGTTCGAGATCTGGTCGCCCACCCACGACGTGCCGCGCACCAGCTTCTCGACCACGAAGAGCGCCCCCGGGGGCACGAGGCCCCAGAGGAAGGGATTCTTCGGAGCCCATGCGGACACCGCCAGGAACCAGGCGCACACCGGGAAGAACCAGAAGACGCCGACCACCGTTGCGTAGAACCAGAGAACGACGGCATTCGCGTAGTTCGAGGCGTTCCACATCAGGGGCAGCACGCTGTAGTGCTCGGAGGCGAACGCCACTTTGAAGATCGGCGTGATCAACGGCATGGTCGCTGCTGCGGTCAACGCCGCCAGGCACGGGGCCACAACGAGGGCTGTGATCAATTTCGCCGAAACCGCGGCGGTGTCCGACACCGGGAGCGACCGCCAGAAGAGGACGCTGCGATCCTTGCGCTCGCCATAGAGCGAGTCCATCAGGTAGAAGAGTGCGACAAAGCCATTGACGATGAAAAACGGCAGCGCGTAGCAGGTTGCGAAAAACACGGCGAGCTCTGCGAGCTTTGTCGCGCTGATGGTCGGATCCTGCGCGGGCTTGATGATGACCTGCGTGAGCGTGCCCACCAGCAGGACCGCGGCTGTGATCAGCGGCGCAATGAGGATGGCGCGGTGTTCCCAGAACTCACGTCGCAGCAGCCAGCACAGGGTCTTCATAGTCCCGCTCCCCCGTCGAGCTTGGCAAAGAACAAGTCCGCGAGGCCGGGCGTGTGCAGTTCACCGAGCGTAGCCAGGCGTTTGCGGTCTGCATTCTCGAAGTAGAGCACGTGGCGGCCGAGGGTCTCGTGCTTGTGAATCGGTCCGCACGCGAGCGCATCGTTCAACCGGTCCGCTCCGACGACAAGCTGGGTGAAGCGCTCAGAAATTCTTTCCATCGGCAGATCGAGCACGATCTTGCCGCGGGCGATGAAGATCACATCGGTCAGGATATTCTCGATTTCCTCGACCTGGTGCGTCGTCACCAGAATGGTGCGCGGCTGCTCGGTCGAATCCTCGTTGACGAAGTAGTCGTTGAGGAGCGTGTCGTAGAAGCGCTTGCGGTAGATGATGTCGAGGCCGAGCGTCGGCTCGTCAAGCACCAGCAGGCGCGCATCGATCGCCATGACGAGCGCCAGGTGCAGCTGGGTCACCATGCCTTTCGAGAGCTGTTTCACGCGCGCGCCGCTTCGAATTTCGGTCTTCGCCAGGAATTCCTCGGCCCTCGCGCGATTGAAGCGCGGGTGCACGCCGGCGACGAAGTCGACGGCGTCCCTGACTTTCAGCCAGCGTGGCATCACTGCCACATCGGCGATGAAGCACACTTCCTGCATCAGCCGGGCGCGCTCGGTATACGGGTTCAATCCAAGCACTCGCAATGCGCCTTCGTAGGGTGCAAGCCCGAGGATTGCCTTGAGCGCGGTTGTCTTGCCTGCGCCGTTCGGCCCGATCAGGCCGACGATGCGGCCGGGACCGATGCTGAGATCGACTTGATCCAGCGCCTTGGTGGTGCCGTATGTCTTGACGAGGCCGCGCGCTTCAATGACCGGCGCGGCGCTGGTTCCGTCGATTTCATTCGGCGGATTCATTGTCCTCATCCTTTCGGGTGCTCGTACCGGGCATTGCCGGTCGCTGTGCCGGCTCCTGCGCCAGGAGCTCGTCGGCGTTGAAGCCGAGTCTCGTGATGGTTGCGTGGATTTTCGGCCACTCGTCTTCGAGAAATCTCTGTCGCTCCCCTTTGAGAAGCATCGCGCGGGCGCCCGTGTTGACGAACATGCCGCGGCCACGACGCTTCTCGACGAGCAACTCATCGACCAGCTGCTGATAGCCCTTGAGCACTGTCAGGGGATTCAAGCGGTACTCGGCGGCGACGCTGCGAACTGACGGGAGCGGATCGCCTTCCTTCAACGCCCCTTCGAGGATCATGGCGACCACCCGATCGCGCAGCTGCCGATAGATTGGCTGGCTGTCGTTCCAGTTGGCGTCCATGGGTGACTCGTTCGGGGACACGTGCGGTACCGATCTAGCGTTCTACTGTACCAGAACGCGTTAGAAGCCCACCGCCAGCTGCAGCGCCGACTCGCCCTTCTTGCCATGCTTGGTCACGTCGCGATCCGAGCGGACCACACGGTTGTCCGACGGACGCGTGGCCTGCACGACCATCGTGCCGAGGTCATCGTCGAGAACCTGCGTAACCGTGACAGTGCCAACTCGCTCAGTCGGCTGCGATCCGAGGACCGTATTGAGAAGTCCGAATGCCGCCACGGCGCAAACTGCCGCAAGCCACATGCCCTTGTTTTCCTGCACCCAGTTCGTCGTGTTCATGTTCCTAATCTCCCATCTGTGCCGGTGGTGTCTGCGCTCCGGCTTCCGCAGTGGCTGTCGCTGAATAGTTCCTGACTGCCACTGTGTTATACTCTACTACAACACTACTTGAATGCAAGACCCAAACACAAAAAAGTTCGAAATCTTTCTATTGTTTTATAAATCAACAGATTAAATGTGTTTTGGCTGATTATCCGGGATGCTGCGGCGCCCGGACAGGCGGAATTCAGGTTGGATTTCGGGTCCTTTTTGGTAACCCGTGGTCCGTACGACCCCGTTTACAAAGGCCGTCTCAACGAGGAAACCGAGATTGAGCCGGACACTCAGCATTCCTCCGGCAAACGCCGAGCTGCCCCTGACTCAATACAAATCTCGCGCGCATCACCAGTTCACCGCGGCGACTCGGACGGCTACGCTGCCGCGCGTGACTGTCACCGATGACGACGGCGAACTCATGGTGCGCTACCGGCATGGCGACTTGCGTGCCTTCGAAGTGCTCTACGAACGTCATCGCGGCTCGCTTTACCGATACCTGCTGCGGCAATGCCGTGACAGCGAAACTGCGGCCGATCTTTTTCAGGAGGTGTGGGGCCGTATCATCTCGACCCGCGATCGCTATGAAGTGCGGGCACGATTCACGACTTATCTCTTTCACATCGCCCACAACTGCTGCGTCGACTACTTTCGGCGACAATCGGCCCGACGCGCGGGCCTCACCGACACCGTTGATGACTGGAGCGATCAGCTCGTATCACCCGTGCACGAGCGGCCGGACGCACAACTCGCGCGCTCGCAGCTCGAGCAGGCATTCCGTGCCAGCCTCGCGGAATTGCCGCCGGATCAGCGCGAGGTGTTCCTCCTGTATGAAGAATCCGGCCTCGACCTCGACGAGATCGCCTACGTGACGGGCGTCGGCATGGAGACGGCGAAAAGCCGCCTGCGCTACGCGTTGAACAAACTGCGAGCCGCCCTGAAGGACGACCCGGCGGTCGAACTGCGAGGGTCGCTCCGTGACTGACCCAATGGACGACGCAGAATTCGAGGCCTACATCGGCCGGCGCTCGCGGCTCTCGCGCCGCTACCAGGACCTGAGCACGGAGATCCCGCCGAAGGAACTGGATGAGGCGGTGCTTGCGCGGGCCCGGGCAGCGCATGCGTTCGAGCGCAAAGAGACGCCGGAGCGCGAAATCTACATCGGCTGGATGGCGCCCGTGGCTTTTGCTGCAACGGTGGTGCTCGTGTTCACGGTCGTCCTGCAGATCGTCATTCGCCCGCAGATTGTCATGCGCCAGGAGCCAGCGGATGAAGCCCGAACATCGGCCGCCGCCGCAGCACCGCCCGCGGAGCCTCGAGAAGCGAAGACTGAAAGCGACGCTCGGTTTGCTGAAAAACTCGCTGCCGATGCGCAGCCTGCACGTCGATTGACCGACGACGTCCCGCCAGCCGCCGCCGCCAACGCCGACAGGCCGAAATTGGCTACGGCTGCGCCGCAGGCCGCCAGGACCGACAAGCTTGCTGAAGCCCCGGCGCAATCCGTCGCCGCCTCCAGCCCTGACCTCCAGAAGAAAGACCGCAATGCCGAATCAGGCTCTCTCCAATCGGTCGTCACGACCGGCAATCGGGTAACCGCCGCCAGTAGCGAGAGGGCGGCCGCATCGACCGGCGACCTGGAGGCCATGCGGCACGACCCAAAGGCCTGGCTCGCATACATCAAAGAGCTGCGTGCGAACGGCGATACCGCATCGGCCGACCGGCAGATGAAACTCTTCCTCGAGAAGTATCCGGAATACTTCCACGATCACCCCCTGCCGGACGACGCCCGCTGACGGGCGGTGCAAGCACCGATCTTTGCTAGAATCCCGGGCCTCTCGCACGACGTCCTTCCGGCCGCAGACCTCATCCGTCGCCGCGCCGGATTCGCCGAAACCTGCGGCGTACGTCCGGACGCAATGGAGCCCGAAAAATGAAGAAACCCCTGAATGTCGCGATCACTGGAGCAGCGGGGCAGATCGGTTATGCCCTGGCATTCCGGGTTGCTTCCGGGCAGATGCTGGGTGCCGACCAACCGGTGAATCTCATGTTGCTCGAGATCACGCCGGCGCTCGGTTCGCTCGGTGGCGTGATCATGGAGCTCAACGATTGCGCGTTTCCAACCTTGAATCGCGTCGTTCCGTCGGATGACGCGAAAACCGCGTTCAAAGACTGCAACGTCGCCATGCTCGTCGGCGCGCGTCCGCGCGGACCCGGCATGGAGCGCAAGGATCTGCTGCTCGCCAATGCCCAGATCTTCTCGGCGCAGGGCAAGGCTCTCGATGCCGTTGCCGATCGCGATGTCCGGGTGCTCGTCGTCGGCAATCCCGCGAATACGAATTCGCTCATCGCGCAGCGCAACGCGCCGGGCCTCGAGCCGGCTAATTTCACGGCCATGACGCGACTGGATCACAACCGCGCGGTCGGGCAGCTCGCGCAGAAGACGGGCTCCCATTCAACGGACATCCGCAAGGTGACAATCTGGGGTAACCACTCGGCCACGCAGTATCCGGACATCAACCACGCAACCGTCGCCGGCAAGCCCGCGAAGGCGCTGCTCGAGGAGCAGTGGGTCCGCGAAACCTTCATCCCAACCGTGCAGCAGCGCGGAGCCGCGGTCATCAAGGCTCGTGGATCATCGTCGGCGGCCTCGGCAGCCTCGGCGGCCATCGACCACGTACACGACTGGATGCTCGGCACGGCGGCGGGCGACTGGGTCAGCATGGGTATCCCGGCCGACGGCAGCTACGGCATCCAGGAAGGTGTGATCTATTCCTATCCCGTCACCTGCAACGGCGGCTCGTACAAAATCGTCCAGGGACTCGAGATCGACGAATTCAGCCGCGAGAAAATGCAGGCGACTGACAAGGAACTGCGCGATGAGCGCGATGGCGTAAGGGAATTGACCTAGCGGCACGAGCCGAGGGAATTTCGAATGATGTCCGTAGGCATTGCGCTCCTCTGGCTGCTCGGGTTCCTGGTCCTGTTCAATTTCCTGGCCTATCGCCGGCTCGGCCTCGGCGCGTTCACCGCAGCGTTCCTGCTGCTGCTCGCCGCCTACAGCGTCTTCGGTCACGGCCACATCGTGTGGAAGGCGTTCCTGTGGGTGCTGTGGAGCGGCCTCGCTTTTCTGAATATCAAGCCGCTGCGCAAGACATTCGTTACGCGGTGGATATTCCGCGTATTCCGCCGCGCGCTGCCCAACATGTCGACTACCGAGCGCGAAGCACTCGAGGCCGGCACGGTCTGGTGGGACGGGGAACTCTTCACTGGCAATCCCAACTGGCAGAAGCTCGTATCCGCGAAAGCCCCGCAGCTCAGCGCGGAGGAGCGCGCATTCCTGGACGGCCCCTGCGACGAAATCTGCCGCATGATCGACGAGTTCGACACGACTCACCGGCGCGGGGACCTCGCGCCACAGGTGTGGGATTTCCTCAAATCAAAGGGTTTCTTCGCGATGATCATCCCGAAGAAATACGGCGGGCTCGGCTTTTCCGCCTATGCGCATTCCTGCGTGCTCGTGAAGCTCGCGAGCCGCAGCGTGACCGCGTCTTCGACCGTTGCCGTACCGAATTCGCTGGGGCCCGCGGAACTGCTGCTGCACTACGGGACCGAGGATCAGAAGAATCACTATCTGCCGCGCCTCGCGCGCGGCGAGGAGATTCCCTGTTTCGCACTGACGGGCCCGCGGGCCGGATCCGACGCCGCGTCGCTTCCCGACACGGGCATCGTCTGCCGCGGGACGTATCAGGGCCGGGAAATGCTCGGCCTGAAGCTCAACTTCTCCAAGCGCTACATCACGCTGGCGCCGATCGCGACCGTCGTCGGCCTCGCTTTCCGGCTCTTCGATCCGGAAAAACTCCTCGGCGCGGACAAGACGGACTATGGCATCACCTGCGCGCTCATCCCGCGCAACACCTCCGGCGTCACCATCGGCCGGCGCCACTTTCCACTGAACGTGCCATTTCAGAACGGCCCGATTCAGGGCCGCGACGTATTCGTGCCGCTCGATTTCATCATCGGCGGCCCGAAGATGGCGGGCCAGGGCTGGCGCATGCTGGTCGAACAGCTCTCGGTGGGCCGCTGCATTTCGCTGCCATCGAATGCGACCGGCGGCGCGAAGGCCGGAACGTTCGCCGCCGGCGCCTACTGCCGCATCCGCCGCCAGTTCAATATGTCGGTCGGTCGGTTTGAGGGCGTGGAGCAGGTGATCGCCCGCATGGCGGGCCATACCTACATCATGGATGCCGCGCGATCGGTCACGGCCGGCGCCATCGACGGCGGCGAGAAGCCGTCCGTGCCGTCCGCGATGCTGAAATATCACGTTACCGAGTTCGGCCGCATGGTCGCGAACGATGCAATGGATGTGCACGGCGGCAAGGGCATCTGCATGGGGCCGAAGAACTATCTGGCTCGTGGTTACCAGGTGGTTCCCGTCGCCATTACCGTGGAAGGCGCCAACATCCTGACGCGGAGCCTCATCATCTTCGGCCAGGGCGCGGTGCGCTGCCATCCGTACGTGCTGAAGGAGATGAACGCGGCACGCAACACCAACAGGGCCCAGGGCCTCGCCGAATTCGATCGCGCGCTCTTTGGTCATATCGGCTTCACGATCTCGAACGCGATCCGCTCGCTCATCATGGCGTTCACGCTCGCGCGCTTCACGCGAGTGCCGGATGAAGGGCCTGCCCGCCGCTTCTATCAGCACATCAACCGTTTCAGTGCGTCGTTCGCCTTTGCCGTCGACATCGCCATGCTTTCGCTCGGCGGTTATCTCAAGAAGAAGGAAAATCTCTCGGCGCGGCTCGGCGATGTGCTGTCGTCGATGTACCTGGCCTCGATGGTGCTCAAGCACTACGAGAATCAGGGGCGGCCGCCCGAAGATCTGCCCATCGTGCAGTGGGCCTGCATGACCCTCATGTACAAGGCGCAGGAGCAGCTGCACAGTTTCCTCCGCAATTTCCCGATTCGCAGCCTCGCCTGGCTGATGCGCGTGCTCATCTTTCCGCGCGGCCTGACCTACTCCGCCCCGAACGATCGCATCGGCCGCGCCATCGTCGACGCGATCATGACCCCGAGCCTCACGCGCGACCGGCTGGCCGACGGCATCTACCGCACGCTCGAGCCGACCAATCCGCTCGGCCTGCTGCAGGAGGCGTTGACGCTTTCGATCGTCGCCGAGCCAATCGAGAAGCGCATCCGTGTCGATGGCGTGAAAACCGGCAAGGTGACCGCACTCGATCTGCCGACGCAGATCCAGCAGGCGACGGCTGCGGGGATCATCAGCGAAACCGAGGCCGCCCTGTTGCGCGACTATGACCGCAAGGTCATGGATATCGTCAATGTCGACGACTTCGCGCCGCACGAACTCGGCGTGCAGGCCGCGCCCGAGCACTCCGCCGCTCAGATCGCCTGACGGTTGCACGACTTGTCACAGGGTCTGGTCGCGGGCGGGCGTGATGCGGGTGCCCTGAGCGTTGCTCAGTGCCAGAATTGCGGAACGCCGCTCGCGGGCCCGTTCTGCAGCGAATGCGGTCAGCGCGAGCACTCGCGCATCATCTCGCTCGGAGCGCTCCTCAAGGAAGCCGTCGAGGATTTCTGGCACGTCGACTCTCGCCTGTGGCGCTCGCTGCGGGCGCTCGTCGTCAAGCCCGGATTTCTCACCGTCGAATTTCTGGCCGGGCGCCGTGCTCGCTAAGTGACCGGCACGATCTGGTCATCGACGATGATCCCGTCGCCGTGCAGAAGGCCTATGACTTGGCGCAGGCGGCGCTCGCGGCGAAGCGCGCCGAGTTCGCGCGCAATCCCGCCAACGAGAAATTGCAGGAAGAGGTCGACGAGCTGGCCGGGGATTTGCAAGAGCTCGGCGCCCTGCGGGCTGAGACGACGAAGCCCGGCAGCACCTGCGATCGCCTGGGCTTTTCATTCTTTGGCTGGACCGGGCTGCAGCCGAGGGCCCGGGCCGCCTGCCGCAAGATTTCGGCGGACCGCGGCGCGGGCCTCGTGCACAGCTTCATCGACAACCTGCCGAAGACCATGTTCGTCTTCCTGCCACTGCTCGCACTCGTCCGTCATTGGCAACTGGCTGTTCGCGCTGGTCCCGGGCGGCGTCCATCCGCCCAAGATCGTCAACGCGGCCGTCGTCGCCGGGCTCCTGGCCTACGTTTACCTGTCGCTGCGGCGCGTCTACGGGCAAGGACGTTTCAAATCCTTCATCAAGTTTGGAATTCTGGTTTTCGCGTATACCATCTGTCTCGCCGTGACGATGACCGCCGCCGCGCTGTACACCGCCCTGACGCTGTAAGTACGCCCATCGACCAGGGGATCTCCCATGAAACACCTGCCACTAGTGATTACATTGCTGCTCGCATCCGCTGTCGCGTGGCCGCAGGAACGCACGGCGTCGCCGGCGGGTGCCGAGGTCTACTTCGTCGGCTTGAAGGACGGCGCCAAGGTGACGAATCCGGTCACGGTCCACTTCGGCCTCAAAGGCATGGGCATCGCGCCGGCCGGCATCAAGTTCGACAATACCGGGCATCACCATCTCTTTGTCGATACGGACATTCCCGCGGACCTGAGCCAGCCGCTGCCGGCAGTCGAAAACAAGATCATCCACTTCGGCAAGGGCCAGACGGAAGTCACGCTGACCCTCACGCCGGGCAAGCACACGCTGCAGCTTCTGGTCGGGGACGCGCTTCATATCCCGCACAACCCGCCGGTCGTGTCGCAGAAGATCACGATCAACGTGGCCAAATAGCGGATCGCCGATGGGCGTATGAGCGCCCGCGCCATCCTGCACGTCGACATGGATGCGTTCTACGCGTCCGTCGAGCAGCGTGACAGGCCTGAACTCGCCGGCAAGCCGGTGATCGTCGGCGGCACGGGAGGACGCGGCGTCGTGGCCGCTGCAAGCTACGAGATCCGCAAGTTCGGCGTGCACTCCGCGATGCCGATGCGCGAAGCGTTGCGACGCTGTCCACAGGCGATCTGCATTCCGCCGCGCATGCGCCGCTACCAGGAAGTGTCGCGCCAGGTGTTCGCCGTCTTTCGTGAATTCACGCCGGCCGTCGAGGGCTTGAGTCTCGATGAGGCTTTTCTGGACATCACCGGCAGCGAGGCGCTGTTTGGCGGCGCCGTCGCCATTGCAATCGCGATCAAGACACGAATCCGCGAGACGACGGGATTGACGGCTTCGGTCGGGCTCGCATCGAACAAGCTGCTTGCGAAGATCGCGTCCGACCTTCGCAAGCCTGACGGATTCGTCCACATCGCGACCGGCGAAGCGGCGACGGTGCTCGAGCCCTTGCCGATCTCGCGGCTATCCGGTGTCGGCCGCAAGACGGCTGCGCGGCTCGAAGAGCACGGCATTCACACCCTCGGTGAACTCAGCAGGGCGCCGGATAGCGTGCTGTGGCCGATTTTCGGCCGCTTCGCGCGCCGCGTGCGCGAACGGGCTGCCGGCATCGACGACCGTCCGGTCGTGACCGATGTCGAAGACCGATCCATCAGCGCCGAAGAAACCTTCGCCGAAGACATTCGCGATCATGCGCGGCTTTTCTCCGAGCTCGCCCAGCTCGCCGATCGCACTTGTGCGCGCTTGCGCGCCAAGGAACTGATGACCGCTCAGGTCACCGTCAAGATTCGCCGCAAGGATTTCACGACCTACACGCGCCAGAGGACTTTCGGACCGCCAACGCAGGACACGCGCTTGATCCTCGGCGTCGCCCGCGAGCTGCTCACCACGTGGCTCGATTCGCAGCCCCGGGCGGCGATCCGGCTGCTCGGCGTCGGCGTTGGCCAGCTCGCGCCAGCGAGCCAGCTCGAACTCTTCGATGGAGTGCGAGCCGCCCAGCCGGGCGCCCTCGATTCGGCGGTCGACCGCATCCACGACAAGTTCGGTGGTGAGGCCCTGCAGCGCGCGAGCGGGCTCCCGGCGCGCGGCCCCGCCTCTGGATGACGGCGCAAGCCTATGTTGCATCGAGGAATTTTACTTCAAGCAGGCGGCGAGGCATGATGCCTTCCCGATGCTGTAGCGGCAGCCGATAAGACCGCTGGTTTCACTCGATGTATACGAGTTTCTTCGGGCTCAATGAGAAGCCCTTCGCCATTACGCCGGACCCCCGCTACCTCTTCCTGAGCGAGCGGCACGCCGAAGCCTTGGCGCATCTCATTTACGGCATCAAGGAAGCCGGCGGCTTCATTCAGCTGACCGGCGAAGTCGGCACCGGCAAGACAACGGTGGTGCGCAGCCTCCTCGGCCAGATCCCGAAGGAAGCGGATGTCGCACTCATCCTCAATCCGAGGATCACGCCCGCGGAATTCCTGCTGACGATCTGCGAAGAACTGCAGATCGCGGTGCCGGAGGGCGAGCGCTCGAGCGTGAAGACGCTGGTCGACCTCCTCAACCAATACCTGTTGCGCGCGCATGGCGGCGGCCGGCGCGTCGTGCTCATCGTCGATGAAGCACAGAATCTTTCCAGCGACGTGCTCGAGCAGGTGCGCCTGCTGACGAACCTCGAGACTTCGACGCACAAGCTCCTGCAGATCATCCTCATCGGTCAGCCGGAGCTGCGAGAGCTGCTGGCGCGCGAGGATTTGCGCCAGCTCGCGCAGCGCGTCACCGGCCGTTATCACCTGGCGCCGCTGTCGCGAACGGAGACCGCGGGCTATGTCCGGCATCGGCTGCGAGTGGCCGGCGCTACGACGGAAATTTTCTCGAGCGCGGCGCTGCGCGAACTGCACCGGCTTTCGAGCGGCGTTCCGCGCATCATCAACGTCATCAGCGACCGGGCGCTGCTCGGTGCGTTCACACAGGACCAGCACCGCGTCACGGCGAAGGTCGTGCGCGCCGCGGCGGCGGAAGTCTACGGCAGGCCGTTCGCGCCGCCGTGGCTCGGGTGGGCGACGGGCAGCGCTGTTCTGGTGACGGGCCTCGCACTGGCCGTGATCGCCTGGCACTTCTGGCGCAGCCCCGAACAAGCTGCCGTCGTGAAGGCACCGGCCCCCGCGCCAGCGCCGGTTGCTGCAAACGCCGTACCCGCAGCGACAGCGCAACCGAAACTTGCCCAACTGATCGCGGATCATCCGAACGCCACGGGCCTCGATACGGCGTTCACGAGGTTGTTCGCCCTCTGGAGCGTCGATTACCGGGCCGACTCGGGTGACGCTTGCGCCTTTGCCGCACGCCAGCGGCTCGAGTGCGTCGATCAGAAGGGGTCCTGGGCCGAATTGCGCATGTTCAACCGGCCGGCGATTCTCTTCATACCGGCGACCGGCGGCACGACCCATCAGATCGTGCTGTCGAGTCTCACCGACGAACACGCCACGATCGAGCTCGACGGTGTTTCGCACGACGTCAGCATCGCCGACCTGTCCCAGTACTGGTATGGCAACTACGTATTGTTGTGGCGCCCGGTCGATGTCAACGCGCACGAACTTGCGATGGGTGCACGCGGCGCCTCGGTCCGCTGGCTGCGGCGCAGTCTGGAACAATTGCGCGGTGTCCCGCGATCGCCCGAAGGCAATGATGACGTCTACGATGAAAAGCTCGCGCGCCTGGTCGAGGACTTCCAGCGCGACCACCAGTTGACCATCGACGGCATCGCGGGCATGCAGACGCAGATCGCGCTCGATACCGCACTCGACGATCCGGGCCAGCCCCGCCTGCTGGCGCCCGGCAATCCGAGAGGCTGACGGCAGCGCCATGTCATTCATCCTGGACGCGCTGCGTAAATCCGAGAACGACCGTCATCGCGGCACCGGACCTTCCTTCGCTGACGTGAAGTCGGCTGGCCGTGCGCGACGGGTGCCGATCCTGTGGCTTGCGATCGGTGCCTTGCTCCTCGTCAACGTGGCGGCGCTCATCGTGTTGCTCGTACGTCGAGGCGACCCGGCGCAGGTGAGCACTCCGACGATGGAACCGCAGACCAGCGCAGCACAGCCTGCGGTACCGAGGACGGCGGAGCCCGTTGGTCTGCCGGCGGCGCCCGTTGCATCGCCATTGCCAGCCGCCGCGGCGCCGTCTGCGTCGACACTCGACTATGCGACGCAAGCCGAGCCGCCGCGCGAGCCCCTGCTCGACCGCCCGCAGCTCACGACCTACGCCTCGGACCAGAATCTGCCGACGATGAACGACGTACTCGCGCAGGGCCGCGCAAGGCTGCCTGATCTGCACCTTGAAATGCATGTGTACGCGGCGGCGGCGGAGCAGCGTTTTGTCTCGATCAATTCGCGCAAGTACCACGAAGGCATGCAGATCGACGACGCGCTGCGCATCGAAAGGATCACGCCGGACGGCGTGATATTGAATCAGCGGGGTCTGCGCTTTCTGCTGCCACGCCAGTAGCGCATGACGATCGCGGCCGCCGCCGACGTCGTTCCCCTGCCGCACGTCGACGGCAAGCGACTCGCCGACGCGCTCCGCGCCGGAATCTACCGGCTGCTCTCGCGGCAGGAACACCTCGACAAGATCAACGTCTTCCCGGTCCCGGACGGCGACACCGGCACCAACATGGCGATGACGCTGAGCGCCGTGCTCGCAACGATCGACCGGGGGCCCACGGAACACGCCGGTCAGCTCCTCACGCAGATTGCCGACGCCGCGATCGACGGCGCTCGCGGCAACTCCGGTGCGATCCTTGCGCAATTCTTCCTCGGGCTGGGCGATCGGCTGGGCCAGCTGGAAACGCTGACACCGGTCGAATTTGCCTCGGGTGTCGCGGCTGGCGCCGCCTACTCGCGCGACGCCATGACCGAGCCGAAGGAAGGCACGATCCTGACCGTGCTCAAGGACTTCGCGTCGGCCCTCGGCGACGGCGCACAGGCCGGCGTCGTGGACTTCGTGCAGCTCTTCGAAGGCGCACGGGCGCGCCTTCGGGATTCCCTCGAATCGACCCGCGGCTACCTCGACGAAATGCGACGCGCGAATGTCGTCGACGCCGGTGCCCAGGGCTTCGTCGAGATCGTCGAAGGCGCGGCCGACTATTTCGCGACCGGCCAAGTGCCTGAGCTTTCGGCGGCAGCCGTGGCGCATGACGGCGAGGAGCCGACGGCAGGCGCCGAGATCGACGTGCATCATCGCTATTGCACCGAGTGTACGGTGACCGGCCCGGCACTTGACCGCAGGCGGGTGCGCGAGGCTCTCGCATCGCTTGGCAGCAGCCTCGTAGTTGCCGGGCACGCCAGCAAGCTGAAGATACACATCCATGCGAATGTGCCGGCTGCCGTCTTCGAATCCTTGCGGCCGTTTGGTGAGCTGAGCGGACAAAAGGCCGACGACATGCGCCGCCAGCAGCAGCTCGCGCACCACGCCGGGAGTCGCGGCGTCGCTGTTGTCACCGATTCCGCGGCCGACATCCCGGAGAGCGAGACGGAGCGCCTCGGCATACACGTGGTGCCGGTGCGCGTGCACTTCGGTAATCGCAGCTATCTCGACAAGGTGGGATTCACGCAGGAGGAATTCTACCGCCTGCTCGAGACGAGCCCCGAACACCCGAAGACCTCGCAACCGCCGCCGGGCGATTTTCGCCGCGCGTTCGAATTCCTCGGTTCGCACTTCGATGCAGTCGTCTCGATCAATCTCACCGGCAGCGTCAGCGGCACGCTCGCCGCGGCGCAGGCTGCGGCCGATCGCGTGCGCACGCACGGCAAAGTCCATGTGATCGACAGCCGTAACGCCTCCCTTGGGCAGGGCCTCATCGTGATGTACGCCGCCGAGTGCGCGGCCCAGGGTTTTTCCGGCGAGGAGATCGAGCTCGCCGTGCGGGCCATCGTGCCGAAGACCCTGACGCTCGCCATGCTCGAACGTCTCGACTACGCGGTGCGCGGCGGCCGCGTGCCGCGCATCGTCAAGGTCATTGCCGATGCGCTGCGCCTGACGCCCGTCCTGCTCAGCCACCGGGGCGGGCAGATCGGGGCCGGCACGCTGATCCTTGGCCGACGCAACCGGGTCGAACGATTCGCGCGACTGGTCCGCCGGCGCATGAAAGAGGGAGTGGCCTATCGCATCGCGGTGGGCCACGCCAATGCGGAACACGAGGGGCGCCGGCTGCTCGCGGCGATCGTCGACGGACTCGACCGCATCCAATCGAGCTTCCTCACGACGACGGGTACGGCGCTCGGCGTACACGGAGGCCCGGGAATGCTGGTCTGCGCGATCCAGGAATACGAAGCCCCGAGCCGCCGTCCCGCTCACACAGACTCGACTCAACGGACCTGAAAACCATGAAGCAATCCACGCATTTCGAGACGCTCGCGATCCATGCCGGCCGGCCGGTCGATCCGACGAGCGGTGCCATCACGCCGCCCCTCGTGTTCAGCACGACCTTCGAGCGGGCCACCGACGGGAGCTTCCCCACCGGCTTTTCATACGGGCGCACGGACAATCCGGGCCGCCGGGCGCTCGAGGACTGCATCGCCGCGCTCGAAGGCGGCGGCCGCGCATTCTGCTTCGCGTCGGGCAGCGCCGCGGTCACGGCGACCTTCAGCCTGCTGAAGCCCGGCGACCATCTGCGCGCGCCGGCGGAGTGCTATCACGGCACACTGACGCAGATCCGGACGCTCTTTGCGACGCACGGCATCGAATTCAGCCTGTTCGAGGCGCGCGATGCGGCCAATCTGGAGCATCAGCTCCGCCCGAACACGAGGCTGATATGGGTGGAGACACCGAGCAATCCGCTGCTCGGCGTGAGCGACATCGCGGCGATCGCCCGCCTGGCCCATGCAAGGGGCGCACGGCTCGCCATCGATAGCACATTTGCAACGCCGCTCGCGCAGCGTCCGCTCGATCTCGGCGCCGACCTCGTCGTCCACAGCACGACGAAATATTTCGGCGGCCACAGCGACGTGACGGGCGGTGCGGTCATCGTGCGCGACGCCGAGCTCGCGAAGGAGCTCGTCAATCGTCAGGTCCTCGGCGGCGCCGTGCCATCGCCGTTCGATTGCTGGCTGATCCGGCGCAGCATCGCAACGCTGCCCATTCGCTTTCGCGCGCAGAGCGAGACGGCCGGCCGGGTCGCCGAGTACCTCGCCAAGTCCCCGCGTGTCGAGAAGGTCTACTATCCCGGGTTGCCGACGCATGCGACCCACGAGCTCGCGCGCCGGCAGATGCGCTACCACGGCGCGATCGTATCCTTCTGTGTTCCGGGAGCGGCGTCCGAGGCCTTGTCCATGGCCGCCCGTCTGCAACTCTTCACGCGAGCGACCAGCCTCGGTGGCATCGAGAGCCTGGTGGAGCATCGGGCATCGATCGAAGGCCCGACCACCCGGACGCCGCAGAATCTGCTGCGGCTGTCGATCGGGCTCGAGCACGTGGAGGATCTCATCGCCGACCTGGCGCAGGCGCTGGGCCACGTCTGAGGGTTCAGTCGATGGCGAGCGACTCGAGCATCCCATCGAGACGATCGAGCCGCGGCGCGAATTCTTCCGCGCGGGCGGCGCTCAGCTTCTTCACCACATCCTGGAGGTACGCCGCCTGGCCGGCAACGAAGCGGTCGTAGTCGGCGAGCATGGCGAGCGCCGCGTCCGGCGCGGGCAGCGTGTGGCTCGTGAGCGGGCAATTGAGCGTTACCCAATACTTGCCGTCATCAGTCAGCCCGTGAAAAACATAGATGACGTCCTGATCGGTGACGGGCAGCAAGTCCGCCTGGTACACGGTCAGGTAGCGCACGCCGCGGCCATTATGAAATCGAAGGTACTTCGTGTCCGTGCGAAATATCTCGCGGGCGCCGATGTGCCCCGCGACGGGCGGCAGTCCGATGTCGAGACGCTTCGGTTCGTCATCGAGAGCCTTCTTCAGGGGCGGCAGCGGATCGTCGGCGGCGCGGCCCAGGCGCTTGTAGGTCCGTGACCAATCGATCGCCGGATACACGATCAGGGAGCGCGATTCGGGAATCGCCGGGTCCGTGAGTGTCGCGGGATCCAGGATGACGAGCAGGTTCGCGGGCGTCGCCTGGGTCCCGGGCGCCGGGTGCGCCGGCAATCTTGAAGCCGGGCGGTGTTCGACGCGCACTGTCGCAGCGACTCCTGTGCGGTCAAATCGCACCTGATCCGCGCGCAGAGCAATTTCCCTGGCGGGCGGCGGCTCAACTGCGGAGACCGGCGGCGTCGCTTCGGGCGACCTGGAGCAAGCCGCGAGCACACTCGCGACCGCCATGACGCCTGCAAGAAGGATCTGCTCGGCCCGCTGCATCGGATATCAGCGCCCGCCGGCGAGCGCGAGCCGCGCGCCGAGACCGACGAAGACGCCGGCCGACAGCTTGCGCAACCAGAAAGCGGTTCGCGCACGACCTGATCCGAAGCGGCGCACCGAACTCGTGATGAGGGCGACTGCCAGGTTGACCATTGTGCCGCTGACATTGAATAGCACGCCGAGCAACAGGAACTGGCTCCACAAGGGGCCGCGCGCGGGGTCGGCAAATTGCGGCAGGAAAGCGAGAAAGAAGAGCGCCACCTTGGGATTCAACACATTGGTGATGAGTCCTTGCAGGAAAATCTTCGATCCCGGCACGAGCGGCAGCGGCTGTGTGGTGCCGGCCGGCTTCTCGAGCAGCAAGCGGATGCCCAGATAGATTAGGTAGGCGGCACCTGCGTACCGGACAACGTCATAAGCGGCTGGCACTTTCGCGAGGATCCCCGCGAGGCCGAATGCCACGAGCGCCGTATGCACCAGGCACCCGGCCGCCACGCCAAGCGCCGAAAGCACGCCTGCCCGCCGCCCGTGCGCAATGCTTTGCGCGGAGATGTAGAGCATGTCCGGTCCCGGCGTCAGATTGAGAGCAAGTGTCGCCGTGACGAACAGAATCCAGTCGTGCGTAACCATGCCGTGCGCCGCGCCGGCGGCGACCTCCTCGGAAAGCGGATGCCCCTGTGCCCACCGGGACACACGAGCTAAGCTGAGCGTCAAGTATGAGGCACAGTACTCGTGCATTTGAATGGCTGGCCGTTGTGTTCGCGCTGGCATGGGCGGCGGCCGCCCCTGCGGCGACGGCGGCGAAGCCCGCCCTGACGCCGGTCGAGGTCAGCGTTCATTTCCCGGGCGAGGCGCGTACCGCCGCAATCGTGTATGCGCGGGACTTGGCAACCGGCACGATCACCACTGCACGGGCCGCGGCCGGAACCTCGAAGCTGATCCTGAAACTTGCGCCCGGTCGATACTGGCTGTTCGCCGAGCCCGACGATCCGGGCGTGCCGGATCTGCTTGGCGCGCGCACGGACTGGACCGTTTGCCGGGCGGCGGCGCCATCAGCCGATGCGAGCGCGTGTCTTTCGCACGGGCTGGTTGAGATCGCTGTCGAGCGTTCGCCCATCGCGGGCCTCACGATCGACGACTGGGACTTGCCCGGTCGAGTCGCTCGCGACCTCGACCAGGCGCTCAACCGCAATCCGGACCGACCGGACGACCTCGAGCTCGGTGCACCGAGGTTCTCGGAATACCCGGCCCGTGTGCTGGCACCGGTCACTCCGTTCCAGTTCGATCCGGGCTCGCACCCGGAGGGCGCTCAATGGGAAGCCGCCGTCCGTGCGGCCGCGGTCCAGGGCGTCAACTTTGCCGGCCACTGGCTCGTCGTCGCCAACAGCTGTGGCGACCACTGTGCAAGCTTCGCTCTCATCGAATGGCCGACCGGCAGGATATTCGTACCGGACGCCTTGCGCGCCGTGTCGAGTACGCTGCCATGTAACCGGGCGCAGCCCGTTCAACACCGCGCGGACAGCCGCCTGCTGACCGTTACGCAATCCGACGATCGCAGCGTCGTCACCCGCTACTTTCTCTGGGATGAATCCAGGGGTTCGCTGACCGAGATCGCCAGCTACCGCGGCAGCGCCGAGCGCTTCTGCGAGCGCGACTGACCGCTCACTCGGCGATATACCACCGCTTGTCGATCATCTCGACCGTGAAGCGATCGTAGGGCAGGCCCTGCCCGGTCATGTCGAAGACGGCGCGAGTATTGGCGTATTCGTAGCGCGGCCTGAGCGTCAGCGCGACTTCCAGCGTGATCCGTATCCGGTCGCGCATCGCCTGGCTCTTTTCGCATTGGCTGATCAGCGTCTTGGCCGCCGAGGCGGATGTCGCCTTGCGAAAGCTCGGGCTCATGACGTCGTTGTAGTAGTCGCTGCAGCGCGCCTCTTTCAGGGCAGTTATCCCCATGCTGAGGAGCTTTGCGATCGCCGGGTCGAGCGGCGCGACGTGGGTTTCCCCGACATCGCGGGCACCGACATCCGCGCCCGCAATGATGGCTTCTATTTTTTCCTCGAGCTCCGTGGGCACCACAGCCGCCCACTGCTTGCCGTACGGCATCAGGGTGACGAGAAGAACGCTGGAGGCACCGTGCCCGTTCTCATCTTCCCACCCTCGCACGACGACATGCTCCAGCTTGTCTTCCGTCACCTTGCCGACCACCCGCGTCTTCTTCATGACGCGGGGCGCGGCCAGGAAGCGCTTGACGAACAGCGTCATGCTTGCGTGCGGCGTCATGTGGCGGATGTCATCGACAGTAACGGCGGCTCCGAACAGGCGCGTGCGGATGTCCTTGCTGCTTTCCTTGGCTTCGGCCTCGACGGCATCGAGCGCGAGCTTGCGCACGCGTGCAAGCTCATCCGGATGAATCGCGAAAGCGACGGCCTCCCAGGCTTCGTGACTCCAGGCTTCCGCGAATCCCCTGGCGAACTCGGTGTCCGCCGACTCCGCGTGAGCGGCGCCCGCTATCAGACACAGGCCGGCCGTCCACGCGGCAAGCCGGCGCACGGTGCGATGTTCCATTCGATGAATCATGGCGGGGAAATCCTGGCTGCGGCACTCGCGACCGGCCTATTGACCCGGCGCTCGCGCTCAAAGTTCGATCGACCTCGTTGCTACGGACGGAAGTCTATAACGAGACTGTTGTGATCGGAGCCGAGCGATGGCCCGACCCGATAGCCCGCGACTGCGATGCCCGCAGTCACGAAGCAGCGATCGATGGTCATCCACAGCGGGGGAAACCACACGGGCCAGGTCGGTTGCAGGGCGCGACCCTGGCTACAGTCGGTCAAACCGGACGCTTGCAGAAAATCGTCGTTGTAGGGCGAGTAGGGCGTGAGGTTGAAATCGCCTACGACGATCACCGGCTCGCCGGCTCCCCGTAGCACTTGCGCAAGCTCGAGCAACTGGCGATTTCGTGCCCGCATGGCGGCGGCGCCGAGCGGATAGCCGAGATGCACGCCCACCACCCGGAAGCGCGTGCCGCCGGATTCCAGTTCCAGCTGCATCCACGGTGCGGCGCGGGCATTCGCATCCGGCGGCACGACCCTGAGCGGCACGATGCGGCTCAGGCAGGCGACGCCGCTGTGCGGGCCATTGCCCGTGAACAACGCGAACGCATAGCGGGCGGATAGCTTGGCCAGATGCTGGCGCCAAGCGTCGGTCGTTTCATAAAGGCAGACGATGTCCGGCGAAATGCGCTCGATCTCGGCGAGGGCTTCGGCGTACTCGGCGTTGCGATGGAAAACATTGAACGAAACGATCCGCAGCTGCCGTTCGGTCCCGGTTGAACGCTCCAGCGTGGCGAACCGCTGCTGCATCAATGCCAGCGCATGAATGCCGAGCGCCGCCACGCACAGGATTGCAAGCGCACGCCGGCCGCAGAGCCACAGAACAGGAGTCGCGAGCACTGCGGCAGTCACGTACTGCCAGCGAAAATGGCTGAAAAGTTCGAAGAACCAGTACTGGCGGGCCACCAACGTCGCGATCGTCGCGAGCACCAGGACGACGCCGAGCAGGGTTGCCGCGCGCCGCGCGGGCGTGGGAATCTGCGCGCGAATCATCGGCAGGAGGCCGCAGCTACTGCGGTCACGGCAGGCATTTCATCGGTGAGCGCGACTACTGCAGGGCGAGCGAACGGGAACGTGCTTTGCCGTAGAGCAGCTCGACTTTCTGCACGCCACGAACGCGACGTGCAGCGTGGCGTACTTCGTGCAGCAGCCGCAGCAGCAGGCGGCATTCCGGGCGATGGCTCGGCGCATCGGGATTCGGCAGTACGCCGACGTGCAGCACGACGAAGCGGTCGGGCGCTTCGCGGGCGAAGACAGCGACGCCTACCGGCTTGCCATCCTGCGTGCGCACGGCGAACAGCGATTGCACTTCCGGTAGCGTCGGCACTTCGACTCGCAGGCTCCCTTCGCGCTCCACCAGCTCGGGCGCACCATAGCGTTCGATCGAATACTTGATGCCGTCGAGCACGCGATGCTGACTGGAATTGAAAAAGAGCAGATTTTCGAGCGCGTCCCGGTGTTGCGGGCTGATACGTGAGGTCAGATGAACCGTGCCGGCCATGCGCGCTCAACCTCGAACGATATGCCCCTCGACCCCCGCCGCAGCCTCCCTCGGAGTGGCCCGGCGCCCAGAGCATGCTACTCATGCCGACATAATTCACAAATCCTGCTTGGTGCAACGCACCAACCGGAGCGCAGAAAGTATCTTATGACTTGTCGCGGCAATCACTTGCCGTGCCCTGTATTGCTGTCCCGAGCGGGAGACGTTTCGTGGCCCAAGGTCGCAACGACCTGGCGATTCACTTTGAATCTGCGGCGCCGTTCGATCGCAAGCCGGCCCGTGGTCCCACGATCACAGATCTGGTCGTGCTGACGGACAGCGAAGAGTTTCAGGGAGCCGTCGAGGATGCTGTCAGCACGCAGCAGCGGGTCTGGCGCGTACCGACGACGGACCAGGCGGCGGAGTTACTCGCAGCCGGCCGCGTCGGCGTGCTGGTGCTCGACACCGAATGCGTGCCGCATGGCGCTCCAACGCTGATTACACGACTCAATCTCGAATTTCCCGATCTCGTCGTCGTGGTCGCGGGAACACACGACGAAGTCTCGCAGTTCGCGCATCTCGTCGGCGAAGGCCTCGTCTACCGGTTCCTGCAAAAGCCGGTGTCACCGGCCCGCGTGCGCGCCTTCATCGATGCGGCCGTGCGCAGGCACTCCGAGCTCGTCGCCGAGGCACCGGCGGCTGTCATCGCGCGCACGAAGAAACGGCGAGCGCGGCCGCGATCTTTCTGGAAGCTGCTGGTCGGCGTCGCCATCATCGGAACCGGGTACCTGATGTGGCACCGGTCAGGTCCAGTATCGAGCGTCGCTGTTGCACCCAAGGTTACCGCCCCGCTTTCTACTTCGACTCCGGCTCCGACTCCAGTCGCCCCCGCTGCGCCGATCCGGCAGGCCGCGGTTCCCGCCGCGAATGACGAGGCCGCCAGGGATCAGGCGGCCATCGATCGCGCCGCGGCCGCTGCACAGTCGCGCATGCGCGCAGCGTCCTCGCCCGTGCCCCCGGCGAAGAGCCCGCCGGCGACCTTGGCGCCTTCGGCCACGAAAACAATCGAGTCGCCGGCCGACTCGGCGCAAGCCAGCCCTGATCCGCAGGTTTCGCAGCTACTACAGGACGCCGAGGCCATACTTGCCGCGGGGACGCTCGACGAGTCACAGGTCGGCGAAGCGAAGATGCTGCTGATCAAGGCCATGAAACTGGATCCGCAGAATTCGCCGGCACAGCGATCCTTTCAACAGTTGCAAGACCAGATGCTGACGCAAGCGCGGGCCGGTATCGCCCGATCGGATTCCAGCGCGACCAACCGCTGGCTCGCGCAGGCGGAGAGTCTCGGCGTCAGCACCGCGGAACTTGCGCCGCTGCGCCGTTCGCTGGTCGACGCCGAGCAACATCAGCGTACCGGCCGTCTGTCGGGGCTCGCGAAGCTCGCCGCGCAATGCCTGGCCGACGACAAGCTGATCGAGCCCGAAGGCGACAATGCGCGCCAGTACTTGCAGCAGCTGCAGACCGAAGATCCCGCGCTCGCCGCGCCGCTCTGGCAGCAATTTGCCGACCGTTTGCTTGCCAAGGCGCGGCGGGAGTCGTCGCAGGGAAATTACGAGTCGGCCGACCGCTGGCTGAAGGAGGCGGAAGACGCCGGCGTCATCGCGAGCACCATCGCGTCGGCTCGCGCCGAAGTGCGCGCCGCTCAGGCGCGAGCCGCATTCCTCGCCAATGTTGTATCGTCGAGTCGGCTGAAGTCGACGAAGTACGTGCCGCCCGCCTATCCGCCGAAAGCCATCAAGGCTGGCCTCGAGGGCTGGGTGGACGTGGAATTTACGGTGGATACCTCGGGCGACGTCGTCGACGTCGACGTCAAGCGGGCGGTGCCAACGGGAATGTTCGAGAAGGCCGCCGTCGACGCACTGGCGAAATGGCGATTCGAGCCGGTGATACGCGCAGGCGTAGCCGTGGAGCAACGCGTGGGTGTGCGCGTGCTGTTCAAGCTGGAGCGTTGACCCGAAGGGGATGGAACCCAGGAATGTCGGCACGAATACTCATCATCGATCGTCAGCGCGACTCCGGCATGGAGCTCGCGCAGAAGGTCTGTCTCGCACTGCCTGACGCAGCGGTGGTTTTCCACACGCGTGCGAGAGTCGCCGAGGATGGTCCGGCGCTCAATGAATTTTCGGCCGTCGTGCTGTCTTGTCGGCGCGATTCGGACTCGGACGGCGCCACCGACGAGGGGCTTGCGGAGCTGAAGGCGCTGCTCGAACAGCCAAAATGTCCGCCGGTGGTGGCGATCGCCGCGGGCGGCGATAGTCGCCGGGCAGCGAGCGTGATCAAGGCCGGCGCATTCGATTGCGTCGCCGAGGAGAACCTGAGCGCGGCCACCCTGGCTGCGAGCCTGCGGCAGGCGCTCAAGCGAGAGCGCGCAGAGCGCGCGAAGGCGCGCAAGCCGCGCCACAGCGAACCCGATCCGCTGGGCATTCCGGGCTATCGGGTGATCAAGACGATCGTGCGCTCGGAGCGCTCGGCCGTGTACCGCGCCTACAGCGAACGGCTGCGCCGGGAAGTTGCGCTCAAGGTGCTTTCTTTCGGTGGTGGCGAAGAGCGCGCACGCGAGGAGGCGGATCGCCTCAAGCGCGAGTACGACATCATCGTGACGTTGTCGCATCCGGCGATCGTAACGATCCACGACTTCGGCCTGACCAGCGATTCCAGTTACATCGCAACGGAATACTTCGCGCACGGCAGCCTCAAGGACCGCCTGAAGAAGGGCCTCACCATCGACGACTCGGTGGCCTACTTCAAACAGATTGCGAACGCGCTGCGGGCGTTGCATGCGGCGGGCGTCCTGCATCGGGACCTCAAGCCGGCCAACGTCATGCGCCGGTCCGACGACAGCCTGGTGCTGATCGATTTCGGTCTCGCGCGCCGGGTCGAATCGAGCACAGTCATGACAGCCGCGGGCGAAGTCCGTGGCTCACCGTACTACATGAGCCCCGAGCAGGCGGAGGGCCGCTCGCTCGATGACCGGAGCGATCTCTACAGCCTCGGCGTGATGTTCTACGAGATGCTCGCCGGCACGAAGCCGTACAACGGCCAGAACGTATACCAGATCCTGCAAAGCCATATCCACGCGGAGATCCCCCGGCTGCCGGGGGATGCGGAGCGCTTTCAGCGCGTCATCGACCGGCTCATGGCGAAGAACCCGCGCGAGCGGTACGCCTCTGCAACGGCGGCACTGCTCGCCGTCGAAGCCGTGCAGTCGACTTTGGCCGACGGCGCGCCCGATCAGGCGCGGGCTGCAGCATCGGGCAACTCCTGACGCTGATGCCGGCGCCCGAGGGTGTACGCCACCAGCGCCCAGATCGCTGACGCGCCTACGCCCACCCACGCAATCATGCCGGTGGTTGCGCCCCGCCCGACCAGAAAATCATGCGCCAGAGCATTCATCCAGTCTGCGAAACGGTAGATCACCGTATCGATGAAGTTCTTCGCCTTGTATTTGGTCGCACGCGGCACCGACGTGAAGAGCATTTCCCGGCAGGGCCGCATCACGGCATATTCGCCGGCACGGCGCGCAATGAGCACGCCGATGAGCACGGCAAGCATGGGCACCAGCGCGAGCACCGAGAATCCGACGACCATCATCAGGGGCACGCTGAGCAGCATCACGGCGACGCCGAGCCGCGAGGTCAGTCGCCCGACCGCGAACAGCTGCATCAGGATCGCAAGCACATTCACCACGATGTCGATGCGGCTCAGAAGCTGCGTCCGCGCCGTCTTGTCGGCGATCACCGCTTCGATGAGCGACTGCTGCTGAAGGTAGAGGAGGGTTGAGGCGGTCGACAGCAGGAATATGAAGAGGCTGATGCCGAGCAGATACCGCGACGTGAAGACCAGCGAGAAGCCGGCGAAGGGATTGCCGCCGATCGGCCGCTCCGGCGGACGCTGCGCCCGCTCGATGCCGACGCCGGTTCCATAGCGGCGCAGCATCGCGATCATGAGGGTGATCGCGAGCGCCCAGAAGACGACCGATACCAGCAGCAGGTTTGCGTTGCCAAGCGACCGCACCAGCAAGTTGGTGAGCGTCGGACCGAGGACGCTTCCCGCGCTGCTGCCCGCCGCGACGAAGCTGAAAATGCGGGTCGACTGTTCGCTCGAGAAGGTGTCCGCCATGAGGCTCCAGAACACCGATACGACGAACAGATTCACGACGCTGACCCAGACATAGAAGACCCGCGCAACTGCGGCGGAATCCGGGCTCTCCTTCAGCGCCAGGTAGAAGCCGAGCAGGTTGAGGATGAAGAAGACGTAGACGATCGGCAGGAAGATCCGCCGCGCAAATCGGGAGGCGAGCCAGCCATAGATGGGCATGGCCATGAGCATGCCGGCGAAGGTCCAGCCGAAAAGGCCGCTCAGATTCGTACTGTGCGTATCGATGCCGCCGATGAGCACCATGCTGTCGCGCAATGGCCTGAGGATCGCGTAGCCGGTGAAAAGCGAGAACAGGCAGAAGAAGGCAAGAATCGCCGCCGAGATCTCGTCTGCGTGCACGTTGGAGAGCTTCTGCAGCAGGCGCGTGACCGCGGATCGATTTGCGGCGGAGTCGTCGGACATGGGATGGCTTGCTCTCGGCGGGGGGTGGAGACGGCAGGCTAGAGTGAATCGAAGTAACGCGCCATCTTCGATCGCGTCGGCTCGTCCGGCAGGCGCCCGAGACCCGCGGCGAGATTGTCGGCGATGTGCGCAGGATTGGAGCTCGCCGGGATGGCGCAGGTCATCGCCGGGTGCGAAATGACGTACTTCAGGAAGAACTGGGCCCAGCTCGAACAATCGAAATCCGCTGCCCACGCCGGCAGCGCCTTGCCGCGCACACGCGCAAATATTTCGCCTTCCTCGAACGGCCGATTGGCGAGCACGGCGATCCGGCGGTCCGAGCAAAGGGGCAGCAGCCGCTTTTCGGCCGCGCGCGTCGCGATCGAGTGATTCAGCTGCACGAAATCCCAATCGGCCGCACGGATCACGCGCTCGAGATCTGCGTGCGCCGACACGGCATAGTGGGTGATGCCCAGGTAACGCACCTTGCCCCGATCCTTCAGCTCAAGCAGCGTTTCCCGGTGCACCTGCCAGTCCCGCAGGTTGTGGATCTGGATGAGGTCGAGCGCGGCAACCTTGAGCAACGTCATCGAGCGGGCGATCTGCTCCGAACCCGCGCGCCGGCCGTCGGTCCAGACCTTCGTTGCCATGAAGACACGCGGCACATCGCTGCCTGCCAGCAGTTCGCCGAGCACCGCCTCCGATCGGCCATACATGGGGGATGTGTCGATGACGCGCGCGCCCGCCCCCTGGAAGAGCCGGAGCACCTCGCGTAATGGCGCCCGCTCGCCCTCGCTTGCACCGACGTCGAAGGTTGCCCAACTGCCCATGCCGATCGCCGGCAAGGCTTCCCCGCTGCCTGGAATGCGTTTGTCGATCATGCGCTCTCCGGTGGCCGTCGCGGCTCCGGATCGCAGGCCCACGGCAATGGCGCCGGCCGCGGCCGCTTTCAGGAATGCACGTCGGCTGATGATCGCTTCGCTGACAACCGAGCGGTGGATCTTATCGAGGTGACGACTCGCCATGCCCGCGGCTCCCGCTGCGAGACAGGATTATCGCGCGTCCCGCGCAGGCCGCGTGGATTTGCGCGCCTGAGTATTCGCGGGTCGCGCGTGAAATGCTGTCAGCGGGCCTTGTCGAGGGTGGTCGTCGCTACCCGGGTTGCGGCGGCAGGCGCGGCCGGGCGTGTGGACTCGCCGTCCCTGCCGAGAACGAATACAAAGAGCAATGCCGTCGCGACTCCGGCGATGGGTCCCCAGACGCGATTTGACACGATAAACATGGCAGCCTCCGCACCTCGAACTCGACGATGACCGACAGGCTAGCCGCGTTCATTGTTCGGATATACCATCCAATCCAGAACAGATTGTTCTTTGCTGGAGAACAATTCGATGGCCCAGGACGACCGCCGGCCGCGCTTCGATCAGCTGCTGGCGATGCGTACTTTCGCAAGGGTCGCGCAGCTTGGCAGTTTCACCCGCGCGGCCGACGACATGAGCCTCGCGCGCTCGGTCGTGTCGCAGCTGGTACGGCAGCTCGAGTCAAAGCTTGGCGGCCAGCTCCTGAATCGCACCACCCGCAAGGTCAGCCTGACCGCCGAAGGCGAGGAATACCTCGAGCGAAGTCAGCGTATCTTCACGGAGCTGGCGGCGGCCGACGAGCTCGTGTCGCGCGCGCGCTTTCGTCCGCAAGGGCGGCTGCGCGTGGACGTGCCGACGGCCTTTGGACGGCACTTGCTCATGCCGGCGCTGCCGGAGTTCATGCGCCGCTACCCCGACGTGCAGGTTGAGGTGCGCATGAACGACCGCGTCGTCGACCTCGTTCGTGAAGGCGTGGATCTCGCGCTGCGCTTTGGACCGATCCGCCAGTCAAGCCTCGCGGTGCGCCGCATCGGCCGGACGCGGCTCGTGACCTGCGCGTCGCCGAAATACCTCGCACAAGCAAGTGCACCGCGGCGTCCGGAAGACCTCCTGCAACATCGCTGCATCGGCTACGTGCATTCCGACACCGGCCGCACGGTCGACTGGTCGTTTGCCCGGGACGGCAAGCGGCGGCGTCTGCGCGTGCCGAGCGTGCTGGCGTTCAATTCGCCGGAAGCGCCGGTTGCAGCGGCCCTGAGCGGCGTCGGCATCATGCAGACGAACGACGCGCTGGTGGCGTCGTACCTGGCGGACGGGCGCCTGCAACTCGTTCTCGAGGAATGGATCGCCGAGGGTCCGCCGATATCGATCGTCTTTGCACACAGCGGCCGGATCGCGGCCAAAGTCCGGGTTTTTGCGGACTTCATCGCGGATCTGATGCGCAGCTGGCGTGACCGGCATCACCTGCCCGATTGATCGCGTGCGCTGGCGTCACCGCCGGCCGGAGCGCAGCCGTGACATCAGTGCAAAGGCGCCGGGTATGCGCATGAGCCAGAGCAGAAGCCGCCACATCAGGCGTTGGGCGGTTGGCACGGGTTGCGGTGGGAGCGCCGCGGCGTAACCGGCCCCGGGCGTTTCATGTACGTAGACCGCCTGGGCGGCGACGGCACCGTGCGAACCGTTGATGACATAGCGTCCTGCCGGAGCCCCGTGGGGCTGTCGCAGAATCTCGGCAACGTCGATTTCACCTGCCAGGACCGCGTCGCCAGCCCTCTCGAAGACGATCTGAAGATGGCAGCCGTGCACACTGTCGTCGGCACTGTCGAGCACCCAGCGCCGGCCAGGCCCGTCGAGCGGCAGGACCTTGAAGCGACGGTTGATTACCCAGCCTGACTGCATCGATGTCGGTAATCCTTACAAATGGCCGGGGTCGGGGCCTTTCGACATAAGGCGGTGAATTCGCGGCGAATATCAATCTAAGCGCGCAGCGGGTCACGCCACCCGGGACAAGCCGGGCAAACCTATCACACCGGCCACCGCGCCCTCCGTCGGCCCCCTTTACACGCCGACCGCGCTGCGGCAACAGCGGTTCGCGTTTTAGCTTTATGAAACAACTGGTTATGAGCATGGCACAGCACTTGCTCTATCCACAGTACCCAGGACAAGTGAGGGCACCTATCGACCGACTCCTGATACCAGAAATCTGAAACGACCTTGATGCCAGAGATACCTACCGGGTGATGCGCACACAGGGCGACGACACACAACACTTACAACAGCAGCGTCACTCCTCTGGTCACTACCCCGCCCCAAAAAGGCGGGGTTCTTTTTTTCGCCGGCGGATACTACGGGCATTGCCCGGGCCGGAGTCGCACCGTGATCGTCGACTGGTATTTCGATTTCGTATCACCCTTTGCCTATCTGCAGTTCCTGCGCCTTCCGGCGCGACCTGCAGACACGCAGATTCAGTTTCATCCCGTGCTGCTGGCCGCCGTGCTCAATCACTGGGGTCAGCTGGGCCCCGCCGAAATTCCGCCGAAGCGCACCTTCACCTACCGCCACTTCGTGTGGCGCGTGCGCCGTGCCGGGCTGGCGCTGCGGATGCCGGCCGGCCACCCGTTCAACTCCCTGAAGCTCTTGCGGCTCGCTCTTGCCGCCGACTGTGAACCCGAAATCATCGGCCGCCTCTTCCGGTTCGCATGGCAGGACGGACATCTCCCGGATGACGAGCAAGCCTGGACTCGTCTCGTTGCCGAGCCGGCGCTCGCGAAGGCTGCTGCACGAATCGAGGATCCGGACGTCAAGGAAGCCCTGCGCCGCAATACCGAACAGGCGATCGAGCGAAGCGTGTTCGGCGTGCCGACAGCGGTCGCCGACGGGCAGATCTTCTGGGGCGAAGACTCCACCGAAATGCTGTTCGACTATCTGCGCGATCCCGGCCTCTTCGATGATGCCGAAATGCGCCGGGTGACTGCGTTACCGATTTCGGCGGCACGCGTGCCGCGTCGCAAGTAGCTAAGCCCCGCCGCTTCGCATCGAATCCGGGAGAAAAATCGTCACGGCGACGCCACCGTCCGCCCGGTTTGCGAGACTGAGCCAGCCGCCGTGCGCCTCGATAATTTCGCGACAAAGCGTAAGGCCAAGTCCCGTGCCCTCGGGCTTCGTCGAGTAAAAAGGCAGCAAGGCGTTCGCCAGCACGTCGTCGGGCATGCCGGCACCCCGATCGAGCACGCGCAGCTGCCAGCCGCCTGGCAGGGCATCGATTGCGAGCGTGATCGCCGCGGGCGCGGAACCCGACTCGTGCGCATTCTTGAGGAGATTGATGAGGACCTGCTCGAGTTGCGTCGTGTCGAAATGGGCCGTCTGCCCCGGTAACGGCGCTTGCAATTCGAAAGCGTAGGCGCGCCGCAAGTCGTCGATGAACAGGCTCCACTGCACGGCTGCCAGCCTCGGACGCGGCAGTTTCGCGAAACGCGAATAGCCTTCGATGAACGAATTGAGGTGCCGCAGCCGGTCCTCGATGGTGTTGAAGACCTTGTCGAGCATCGTGGGATCGGGATTCGCCGCAAGCTGCCGGGCGGAGTGCGCGAGCGATGACACCGGCGCCAGCGAGTTGTTGAGTTCATGGGCGATGACGCGGATCACGCGTTTCCAGGTGCTGATCTCCTGCGCATTGATCTCGCGCGTCAGGAGCTTCAGCAGCAGCAGCCGATGCGGCAAGGTATTGAGCAGGAACTGCCGCTGCGACAGGTGATACACCTGCGGCTCGCCGCCGCGCTCGAGCGTGAAAAGGGAATCCACCGCGCGCGCCACGGCTTCCCGCATCGCAACCGGCATGCGTACGAGCAGCGCAGTGAAGTTCAGGCCCTCGAGTCGCCTGCCTTCATTGAAGAGCTGGCGTGCGGCGAGATTGCTGTAGAGCACGGTCTCCTGGGGGTTCGTGAGCACGAGCGCGAGCGGCGTCGCCTGGATGACCGTGTCGAGCAACAGCTCGCGCTGGAACAGGTCCTGGCGCTCATCGCGCAGCGCCTGGCTCATCGCGTTGTAAGCGGTGACAAGCTGACCGAGCTCGTCCCGCCGGCGATTCGCGATGCTGACGCTGAAGTCGTCGTGCGTCAGGCTCTGGATGCCGTCGGTGAGGGCGTGCAGCGTGCGCGACATGCCGCGCGCGCCCCACTGCGCCGCAAAGATGGCAAGCGAGCCGCCGACGAGGATGCAGCCGATGGCGACCGCCCACCAGTCGCCGCCGAGTCGCACGATTGCAACCGCAGTAGCTGCGGTCGCCGCGGCATTGGCGAGCAACAGGGCAAGCAGTTTGCCGGCGATCGACCAGCGTTTCGCCGGCGCTTGGATCGCCTTCGCTTCGACGGACCCGCGTCCATCGAAGCCAGGGGCATTCATTCCTGGCGGGCCTCTTGCGCAGGGTCGCGCAGCCCCAGTTTGTCCATACGGCGGTAAAGAGCCTGACGGCTCAATCCGAGCTCGCGCGCAGCACGCGCGACGATACCACCGGCCCGCGACAAGGCGTGCTCGATTTCGAACCGGTCCGGTTCCACCGTCCGCGGGTCAGGCGCTGGTGCGCTGATCTTCAGGCCGAGCGAATGCACTCCAATCACCTTGTTGTCGGCGAGCAGCATGGCTCGCTGCATGGCGTTGCTGAGCTCGCGGACATTGCCCGGCCAGACATACGCGCCAAGCGTGCGCTCCGCCTCCGGCTCGAGTTCGAAGTCCTGGCCGAGAAAATGGCGGGCGAGCGGCACGATGTCATCGCGACGTTCCACGAGCGGCGGCACTTTCAGCTCGATGACGTTCAGCCGGTAGAAAAGATCCTCGCGAAAGCGGCCGTCGCGGATCGCATGGGACAAATCCGTATTGGTCGCGCTGAGGACGCGCACTCGTACGCGACGCGTCTCATTGCTGCCGAGCCGTTCGAACTCGCCCGTCTGCAGGACGCGCAGGAGTTTCGCCTGCCCGGCGGGCGGCAGGTTTGCAATCTCGTCGAGGAACAGCGTTCCGCCATTGGCCGCTTCGAACCGGCCGGGCCGCGAGCGCGCGCCGGTGAACGCACCGCTATCCGCACCGAATAGTTCGCTTTCGATGAGTTCCGGCGGCAGCGCGCCGGCGTTCACTTTGACGAAGGGACCTGCCTTGCAGCTCGAGTTGGCCTGGATGATGTCCGCCAGCACTTCCTTGCCAGCGCCATTCGGCCCCGTGATGAGGACCGGCACCTGCGAGGCGGCGACCTGCGTCGCCATGCTGACGAGCGCATGCATGACGTCGCTTTCATAGACGATTCCGCAGAGCTCGAAGCGCCGTGTCAGGGTTTCGCGCGCCGCGAGCCGGCTGCTCTTGAGCGCAGCCGACTCCACGAGCGCGCTGCGCAGCTGCAACAGATTGCGCACGGTCGTGAGCAACCGTGCGTCCTCCCAGGGCTTGCCGATGTAGTCCGCGGCGCCTGCCTTCACCAGCTGCACGGCCGTTTCCAGATGCGTCCAGGCGGTGAGCAGCACGATGGGGATGTCGGGGAATCGGCGCCTGATGTGGTGATACAGCTCGACGCCCTCTTCGCCCGAGGTCAGGTCGCGCCGGAAATTCATGTCCTGGATGACGAGATCGATCGGTTCACGATCGAGCGCCGCAAGCCCGGGTCCGGGGCCGCTCGCGGTCAGCACGCGCAGGCCTTGGAGCGACAGCAGCACGTCGAGCGCCGTGCAGACGGCGTGGTTGTCGTCGATTACCAGGACGCTGCGCATGTCAGAGTCCCGCCCTGTCTGGCTGCGAGTCGCGTGCACGGATGGCATACCCCACCCGTAGTGATGCGGCACCGCCCGATTTGGTTTGAACTCAATTGCAGCCCTGCGGCAGACGACCGGATTGCGTCGCGTGGGTCGTTACACGGTCCGAGTCGCAACCGCGGGCGATACTCGCGAGGCGCGTCGCGCGGGAACCAGGGTTGCGAGGAGGCCGATGCACCACAGTCCGATTACTCCGCTCACCAGGTAGAGGAGATTGAGCAGTGGCAGATCGAGCTTCAAATGCAGCCAGTAGCCCACGCCGAGCGCCATCACGCAGCCTGCGGTCACGCCGCAGGTCGTGATCAGCCAGTTCTCGACGAGGAAGTATTGCACGATGTCGGCACGCCGGGCACCGATGGCGCGCCGGGTACCGATCTGTTTGGTGCGGCTCTGCACGTTGAAAGTTGCAAGGCCGAAAATACCGAGAGAGGCGATCGCCACGAGCAGCACGATCACGATGGAGAGGTAGATCGACATGTTGCGATCGGCGTTGTAGCTGCGGGATTTGTAGAAGTCGAGCGTGCGGACGCTGTTGACGACGCGCCCGGGCGTCGACCCCGACATCTTCTCTTCGGCGATCTTCATGAGGCGGTCCCTTTGACCGGGCTGCGTGCGCACGAGGTAGGAGATGCCGTTGCAGCAGGCCGTGACCGGGTGCAGGACGACGTTGCCGACCTTGTCCCAGCCGACCCAGGAACCGTGCATGTTCTCGATGATGCCGACCAGCCGGGCCGGCTGGCCGAGGTTGTCATAGACGGTCTGACCGAGCGGTTCCTTGTCCGCAAAGAGCTGCTTCGCCATGACACGCGTCATCACCACTTCCGGCACGAATTCCGAAGTGATCAGCACCGGCGGGCGGATGATTGCGGCGCTGAAGCCGCGGCCGCTCTCGATGTGCACGCCGAGCGCGTCGGCGCCGCGTTCGTTGACCTCGAAGTAGTTGCCCGGAACCTCCTCGCCCTTGCCTCCCGGCTGGTTGTAGTAGGTCGTGGAGCTTCCGCCGCCGCTCAGCGGGACCGCGTTGATCGACGTCGCGGCAATCACGCCCGGCTGCCCGTTCAGGTACGCGAGATCCTCGCGGATGCTTGCCGCAAACGGAAAATCGGTCACGTAGTTCAGCGTATTGACGAGAAAGATGTTGTGCTCGTCGATGCCAGTCGGCCGGCCGATCTTCTCGATCCGCTGCACGATGATGTAGACCGAGTTCACGACGACCGCGAGCGTGAGCGCGATCTGGATCGCCACCAGGATGGCGCCGGTCTTGTTGCGCAGGAGTGCGCTCAGGATGGGGCGAATGATCATGGCATCACCTTATGAATTGTGATCACTGGGTCTTCAGGTAGGTCGCCGGCTGGATGCGACCGATGCGCCAGGCGGGGTAGAGGCCCGCGAGCATGCCTGCGATGAGCGACAGCGCAATCGCCGCGCCCACCATCGTCGGATCCATGTGGGCGAGCGAGTCGTAGGTGTCGAATTCGCTCGCGAACATGAGCCGCAAGCCCCACAGGCCCGCAGCCGAAAGTGCAAGGCCCAGCAGGCCCCCGGCAAGTCCGAGCACGACCACCTCCACGAGGTGCTGCTGGAAGATGTCACGCCGGCTCGCGCCAAGCGCGCGCCGCAGGCCCGAAAGCGATGCGCCGCTCAGGAATTTGGCAAGCAGGAGCCCGACGGTGTTGATGATGCACACGGCGAGGAACATGAATGCGAGTCCGACGAGCACGCGATTGTCCTTGCTCACGACCGCGTTGTAGTCGAGCCATTGGTCGACCGTGTAGAGCGGATTGTTGAGCGGCCGCGCGAATCGTCCGAGCTTCTTCTGATCCTTCGCGTAGCCGTCGAGCCAGGACTGGAAGCGGTTGCGATCGGCGTTCGAGGAGAATTCCGCCCAGAACTGGATCCATACGCATTCCGAGTTCACGAAGTCCTTGTAGGAGTTGAGTGACTCGGTCTTCCAGCAATTCGTGTTGCCATTGCCCGGGAGCTCAAGCCGCTCGCCCCAGAGGAACGGAATGTAGATGTCCTCGGGCTTGTCGAACGAGCCGTTGTTGAGGTCGTAGTACGACGGCGTCGGCTCCCAGCTGTCGAGCACGCCGGCGACGCGGAATTCACGGTCGTTGAGCCGCACCGTGCGGCCGACGCTGTTCCTGCTGCCGAAGATCTTCTCGTTCGTTTCACGGCTCAATACGACGAGCGGCTCCGGGCCCTGATCCGCGGCACTGCTCCAGGCGCCGCCGTAGAGGAACGGGACTTCGAACGCGCGGAAGAAATCGCCGGTGGTCACGCGCGTACGCATGCGCTTCGGCTTGACGTCGGGAAGGCCCGCATCGAGCACCCGGTCGGCCTTGAACATCGCAACCCTGTATTTCGGGATATCCGACTTCAGCAGCGCCGTCGCGTCCTTGTACGTGAGCTGGGGCGGCGGCCGGTCCGGATGCTTTTCATCGTCCGGGCGCTTCGGGTCCCAGCTGTCGATGGTCACTTCGTAGAGCTTGTCGGCCTTCCACCAGATCGGGTTGTTCGACATGCCGTGATAGAGCGTCAGCGTGATCGTGCACACGGCGATGCCGAGCGCGATCGCCCCGGCGACCAGTGCGGTCAGCGTCGGATTGCGTCGATAGCTCGCCAGCGCAAGCCGCAGGTTGTAGCTCAGCATGGATCTCTCCCTTGCCCGGCCGGCCTTCAGGCGCTCACGCGTGATTCGGTGCTACCGAGCACCGCATGCGCCTCGTGCGGGCCTTCGTAGGGTTTGTAGTCGGTGACCTGCCCGTCGATGATCTGGACGTTCCGGTGCGCGCGGCGCGCGAGATCCGGATCGTGGGTCACCATGATGATGGTCGTACCCATGCGGTTGATCTCCTCGAGGAGATCCATCACCTGCCGCGCCATGAGCGAGTCGAGGTTGCCCGTCGGCTCGTCAGCGAGCAGGAACTTCGGGTCACCGGCAAGGGCGCGTGCTATCGCGACCCGTTGCTGCTGGCCGCCCGAGAGCTGGGCCGGAATGTGCTTCATGCGCGAGGCGAGGCCGACGATGTCGAGAGCACTCGTGATGCGCGAGTGCCGGTCGGCGGCGGACAGGCGACGGTAACGCAGCGGCACGTCGACGTTGTCGTAGACGTTCAGGTCCGGGATCAGGTTGAAGCTCTGGAAGATGAAGCCGATCTTCTCGTTCCTCAGGCGCGAGCGCTGGTCGTCGCTGATCCGGCTCACGTCCGCGCCGTCGAGCTTGTAGGTGCCGCGCTCGAAGGTCTCCAGCAATCCCGCGATGTTGAGGAACGTGGTCTTGCCCGAGCCCGAAGGCCCCGTGACCGCCACGAACTCGCCCGCTTCCACCTTGACGTTGAAATTGCGCAGCGCGTGCGTCTCGATGAGATCGGTGCGGAAGATCTTCGCGATGCCTTGCATATCGAGCATGGGTGTTCCTCTTGTTAATCGGTCAATCGGACGACTGGGGCGCGATTGACGTCATCCAGCCCCGAAACCACGACCTGTTCGCCGGCCTTCAATCCGCTCAGCACTTCGACCTCGCCGATGCTGACGGCACCCACCATCACCTGGCGGCGCGTGGCGCGATCGCCCGTCAATACGTAGGCGAACGCGGAGCCGTCGGCGGCCACGGAGTCGGCGAACGAGCCGCGCTCGAGCTTCGTGACCTGGTCACGCTGATCCATCACGACGCGGACGGCCACGCGCTGGCTCTGACGCAGGCCCGGCGGATTGCCTTGCGTGAAGCGCACGCGGCCGGTCACGAGTCCCTGGTTGACCTCGGGCGACACCGCGATGACCGCGCCAGGGACCGTGACCGAACCCAGATTGATCTCGGCGGGCATGCCGGCGCCCACCATGCCCGCATAGGACTCGGGCATCTGAAATTCCACTTCGAAGGCCGTGAGGTCGACCACGGTGATGATCGGCGTGTTTTCGGCGACCGCGGCTTTCTGGCGCACGGCGACATTGCCGACAATACCGGCGACGGGTGCCTTCACGTCGAGCTCCGAAACACGACGGGTCAGGTTATCGACAACGAACTTCTGGCGGTCCCGCTCAAGAAGCCGCGTCTTGATCTCGAAGCCGAGCCCTTCTTCGTCGAGACTCGCATTGTCGACCGCGTGGTGATAGTTGAGCTCGGCCGCGGACAGATCGTCCTTGGCGCGCTGATAGTCGCGCTCGCTGATGACCTTCAGGTCCCACGACGACTGCGCGCGCTGGAACTCGCGTTGCGCGGCCTTGATCTGCACGTCGGCGAGGTCCGCCGCCTGCTTGTTCGCGAGAACCTTGCGCTTGACTTCGATGCGCTCGCGCTCGAGGTCGGTGTTCAGGCTGTCGAGGGTCGCCCGCTCGCGCTGGAAGTCGTTACGCAGCTGCGGACTGTCGATGGTCGCGAGCAGTTCGCCCATGGCGACCTGCGAGCCCGGTTTGGCGATCACCGTGACGGTGCCGGCCGAAGGCGCGTATAGCGTCGGGCTAACCGCCGCAACGATCGTGCCTTGCGCCGAGACGTCGCGAATGAATCGGCCGACGGTGACTTCGGCGACCCGCACTCGCTCGCGTGGCACGAGCGCGGCGGAATCCATCCAGCGGTACACCAGCCATGCCGATAGCAGGACGAGGAGGGCGCCGGCGACGCTGCCGATGATGATCAAACGCCTGCGCCTGGCCTGCGCCGCTGCCGGATCGATCGATTGATCCTGCGCCGAGGTGCCGCGCATCGCCGGGTTGTCGACGCCAGGCAGGCGGGTGAGGGAAGCAAGCTTCATGGCCCTCGTGTTTGCACGCGCTGTGCCAATGTCCCGCCAATGTTGTAACAGCTTGATAAATAGTTAGTTATTGCCTGTTCACAGCCCGAATTGAGGCGGCTTGGAAGTGTCCGTGGCCGGACACTGGACGCCGGTCCGGACAGTCCGGCGGACGGCGGCAGCCCGCGCTTGCCAGCGCCGCCCTGCTGCAGCTAGGGTTCGCGACTTTTCCGCGCGGGTCCCCTCGACGTCATGGAAGGCTCTGCCAAAACTGCAGTTGTCCGAGCTCCGCTTCCCGCGCAGCGCTTCGACCGCAAGGGGCGGGCGCGCGTCGACTATCGCGCGATCATCGTGTTGTCGGCGCCGCTCATTCTGAATAGCGCCGTGCAGACGCTCCTCAATCTGACCGACACCTGGTTCCTCGGCCGGCTCTCGACCGATGCGGTCGCCGCCATGGGAACGATCTACTGGCCGATCATCGCGGTCATCATGTTGTTGAGCGGCGTCGGCCTGGCGGTGCAAACCGTAGTCGCGCAATCCTTCGGTGCCGGTGATCTGCCGCGCGCCGCGCAAGCGACCTGGCTGGGTCTATGGTCATCCGCGCTCGTCATCCCGCTGTTTGCGGCGATCGCATTTGGCGGGTCGATCATGCTTCGACCCTTCGGGCTCGATCCGCACCTTGAACAACTCGCCGTGCAGTTCTGGTTTCCGCGGCTCCTCTGCGCGCCCCTTGGCCTTGCGCTCTGGGCGCTGTTCGGATTCTTCAACGGCATCGGGCGCCCCAAGGTGACGGTCGCGGTCTCGAGCTGCGTGGCGCTCGCCAACATCGCACTGAACCCGCTCTTCATGTTCAAGCTCGGACTCGGCATGGCGGGATCCGCGTGGGCGACGAACGTCGCGCTGTTGGTGGGTCTCATCGTCGCTCTACTTGTTTTTCATGGCGCGCGCTATCGCGAATACCAGGTGCGCAAGGTGCGAAAGCCGGTGTGGACGCTGCTGTGGCAGCAGTTCGTGCTCGGCTTTCCGATGGGACTGCTGTACGCGGCCGATCTCATCGGTGCATCGTTCTTTCAGATCATGGTCGTACAGCTCGGACCCGCGGACGGCGCGGCGACGCAGATCGTGATGATGCTGACCTCGGCTGCCTACATGCCGGGCGTCGGCGTTGCCATCGCGGGCACGACTCTCGTTGGCCAGGCTATCGGCGCCGGCGACCGGCACTGGGCGTTTCGAGTCGGCAACGGCGCGATCCTGCTCGCCGCGGGCTACATGGGAGCGATCGGCCTCGTGCTCGCCGCGTTCGGGCCCTGGATCCTGCCGCTGTTCGTGCTGGCGGGCGATCCGCTCGCCCCGCAGGTAATAGCGCTCGGCGGCACGATTCTCTGGATCGCCGCCGGCTTCCAGCTGTTCGACGGCTTGAATCTCGGTAGTGGATTCGCGCTGCGCGGCGCGGGCGAAACCGCGGTACCGGCCGGGCTCGTCATCGTGCTGTCCTGGTTCATCTTCGTGCCGCTCGCGCACACGCTGATCTTCGATCATGCGCAGGCATGGATCGGCGGCCTGCCCCAGCTCGGCTGGGGATCGATCGGCGGTTGGCTCGCGCTGCTCGTATACGTGCTACTACTCGGCTCGACGCTGTATCTGCGCTGGCGCTCGCGCGTTTGGCAGAAAATCTCGTTGTCAGGCTGAGCGTGCTGCGGCGGGCCGCGTGGCCGGATGCCAATTGCGGAACAATGTCTCGAACTCCGCGGCCGGGACCGGCGGGCCGAAATGAAAACCCTGGGCGAGATCGCAGCCATGCGAGCGCAGATAGGCGAGTTGCGACGGCAGCTCCAGCCCTTCCGCGACGACTTGCTTGCCGAGCGCGTGCGCCATGGCGATGACGGCATCCGTGATGGCGGCGCCGTCGGGGGCATTGAGATTCTTGAGGAACGAGCGGTCGATCTTGATCGCGTCGAACGGCAGGTCGCGCAGGTAATAGAGCGATGAATAGCCGGTGCCGAAGTCATCGATCGCCACGCGCACGCATCGAGCCCGCAGTTTGAGCAGCCGGTGCACGACGTTGTCGACGTTTTCCATGAGGCCGCTTTCCGTTATCTCGAGCTCGAGGTACTGGCCGGGCGTCCGCGCAACATCGAGTTCCCTCAAGATGCGATCCGCGAAGTCGACGCTGCGCAGCTGCCGCGTGGACACGTTCACCGCCATGTGGGACAGGCGGATATCCGCCGCACGCCATTCGTTGAACTGCCGCAGTGCCTCGCGGACGACCCAGTCACCGATTTGCAGGATGAGTCCGCTGTCTTCGGCGAGCGGTATGAAGTGGCCCGGTGGCACGAGCCCGAGCGTCGGATGCCGCCAGCGCACGAGCGCTTCCGCCGCCACGATCCGTCCGGTCAGGAGCTGCACCTGCGGCTGGTAGTAGAGCTGCAGCTCGCCGGCCTCGATCGCGCGGCGCAGTTGCGACTCGAGCTGCACACGCTGGGTCGCGGCGGTGTTCATCTGTTCTTCGAAAAATGCATACGACCCGCGCTCGTTGGCCTTGGCGCGGTACATCGCCATGTCGGCGCTCATGAGGAGCTTTTCAGTCGTTTGTCCGTCGAGGGGCGCGCAGGCAATGCCGATCGATGCGGACAGGAAGTGCTGTACGTCGTCTAGCACAAAGGGCTCAGCGAGCCGTTCCAGGATCGTGTTGGCAACCCGCGCTGCCGCATCGGTGTCGTGGATGCCCGCAAGCAGCACCGTGTACTCGTCGCCGCCAAGGCGGGCGACGGTGTCGAATTCGCCGACCGAGGCCACAATTCTTTCCGCGGCGACGCACAGCAGGCGGTCGCCCGCCGTATGGCCCGTCGAATCGTTCACCAGCTTGAAACGGTCGAGATCGATGAAGAGCACCGCGACCATGTTCTTTTCGCGGGCCGCGCGCAGCAGCTCCTGGTTCAGGCGATCACGAAAGAGCTCCCGATTGGGCAGCCCCGTCAGGCCGTCGAAATGCGCCTGCCGGATCAGCGCCCTTTGCCGGTGATCGTTGGTGAGCGCGACGGCCAGCCGGTCCGCCGTGTCGCACATGAAGGCGCGGGCGTCGGCGTCCGGAGCGCCTGGCTGATCGAAGAGCGCGATCACGGCGCCCGCAACTGACAGCGCCGGAATTACCGGTACAACCACCGTGACCGTACCCGGTGTCGCGGCGACGAAGTCGAGAAATGCACTGCGCCGGTCGGGGTCGCTGCAGTGGCTGAAGTCCCTGCCGTCGCGATGCTCGAGCAGCGGCTGGAGCAGGTCCGGGCCGAGTTTCGTGCGTTCGATGGCAAGGCCGGCCCCGCCAGCCTCCATGCGGTAGGCGCGCCCGATGTCCTCGGCCTCGGCATCCGTCAGGGCGATTGCGACTTCGCGGCAGCGGAGCGTGCGGCGCATGTAGCTCAGGATCGATTCCAGCACGGGCTCGAGGTCGAGCGAGGTCAGCATCAGCCGGTCGACTTCCGCGAACGTGCGCAGCGCGACGAACTGCTTTTCGACGCGCGACGACATGTCGTTGAAGGCGGCAGCGAGTTCGCTGTACTCGGTGTCATCGCGCACGTCGATGCGCGAGCCGAACTCGCGGATCGCGAGCCGGCGTGTACCCGCGACGATCTTTTCGAGAGGCTCGTGGCTGCGCCGGATCTGCACGAGACTCAGCAGCATCACGATCATCACCGTCGCTGCGAGCACGGGCGGAAAGATGCTGCGAAAGGCACTCATCGGCTGCAGCACGCTGCTGCGTTCGGCCACGACGACTGCCGTCCAGGCGTCGGTGCCGAACGACGGCCGCATGAAGATGCGCCAGGAGCTGAAGATGCTGCCGCGGTGCCCGGGCAACGAGTCGCTCGTGCCGCGCTTGAGCGCGAGCACCTGATCCACTGCACTCGCCGGCATCGAACGCAACGACTCATGGGTCGCGTATAGAACGTTGCCGTGCGCATCGATCACTGCGTACACGGGTTCCGATGGCTGCTCGACTGCGTCCCAGAGAAATGCTGCGTCGATCTCGGCGATCCAGATGCGTTCAGTCTGCCTGGCATGCGTGAGACGCAGGAGGAGTACGGACATCTGCCCGTTGCGCGCTCGCTCGGTGCGCAGGAGCGGCTCGCCCTGCTGCAGCCAGCGCATTTCATTGTCGGTGACGGCCAGCTTCGGCAAGGCGTCACCGATCAACGCGCGGGGCGGAGCGTCTGGCGTCATGACGGTCAGCCGGCTGAAGATGACGCGCGCCAGATCAGGCTCGGGCATCGGCTGCGTGCGGGTTGCCGAGCGCGTCAAGCGATCGAGCGCGGTGGCGGCCTGCTGCACGCGTGAAAATCGCTCGAGGCCGTAGCTCTTGCTTTGTTCCGCCAGCCGGCGCGTCGCATCGTCGAGCAGTTCGGCCCGAACGTAGGTGAATATCAGTACGGCCGTTACGATGATCGGCGCAAGGGCTGCCACCACGAATTGCACGAAGACACGGCGGGCCACACGGCTACGCAGGAACGAGAAGTCGAAGCGCGGCCGTTGCGCGTCGTCAGTAGTCATCGGCTTTGCCGATGTATCCGCCGTCGTTGGCGAGCACGATGTCGTCGCGGCTCGGCTGTGCGGTCAGCGGCGGTTGGCTGTCGCCATCGGGTCCGCGGCTGTAGAGATCATATTCACTGTTGATGGGCACGAGGTTGCGGTCCTTGCGCATCTTGCCCTTGCCGTTGTTGTCGAGCGTACGGAAGCTGAGATATTCGTACGGACGGCCCCAGGGATCGGCCGAGGCACCGATCGACAGCTGGTTGAGCGAGTCCGGCGGCACATCATGTGCAAGCACGTAGCGCTGGATCTCGATGTAGATCTGCCCGATGTCCGAAACGGCGCGCGACGTGCTCGCCCGGTCCACCTGGCCCTTGTAGAGCGGCAGCGCAACCGCCGTGAGCAGCCCAAGGACGGCGATGGCGAACATCAGCTCAAGGAGTGTGTAGCCCGCAATGGAGGCCTTCAGCCGGTTGGAGGGCGGGCAGGTCGCGGATATCGTCGGTGGATCGCGCATAGGGGCCTGCGCTGCCAGTCTTGCAAGTTCAGGGCCCTCATTTCACTGCGGTAGGGCGCATCGGAAACGTGTTGCGCCGCTCAGCCCACCGGGGTCGATATGCGACTTGTGCGACCCGCATCACGGTCCGCGAATTGCGATGCCCTTGCTCACGAAACGTTCACGCCGCGGCGGCTGAATCCAGCCTATTTTCCAGGGCCGCCGGGCGGTAGCTGCGGGCGATCGATCTGATACAGGTCTCCATTGCCGTTTCCGGGCGGCGTCATCGTGCTCGCGTCGGATTGGAAGGTGCGGGTGCTGGTGAAGAAGAGGTACTTGCCATCGGGAGAGAGGGTCGGCGCCATCTCGAGCGCCGCCGAATTGACGGGTACGCCAAGATTGACTGGCACGGTCCAGGAATCGCCGAGACTGCGGCTCAGGTACAGGTCGCTGCCGCCGAGCGAATCCGCCCGGTATGCCATGAAGATGAGATAGCTCCCGTCCGGCGAGATCAACGGCTCATATTCATCGCTTGCCGTGTTGACGGGCGCGCCCAGGTTATCGACATGCCATTCGCCGCCCCCGGATGTCGCCCGATACAGATCGGTGAGACCGTAGCCGCCGGGGCGCGACGATCCGAAATACAGCACGCCACGAGTGGTCATCGTCGGATGCCATTCGCTCTGCGCGGAATTCACGGGCTCGCCGAGATTGCGCGGCTCACTCCAGCCCTGCGCCGTGCGATCCATCACCCAGATGTCCATGTCGGGCTTGATCCTGCCGTTCACGGGACGATCGGAAATGAAATAGAGCTGCGATCCGTCGGCCGTGACGAAGGGGTCGGCGTCACGAAACTTCCCGCTGAACGGCGCGATCACGGGCGTGCCCCAGTGTCCGTTTGAATGATGTGATTCGCAGATTGCCCAGCGCCCGAGGCGCGCGTCACTCTTGACGAAATAGAGCGTGCCTCCGTCCGGCGTGAAGGTGGATCCCGATTCGAAGTCGCCGGTCGATATCACCCCTGGCGCAAGCGCGACCGGCTGGCTGGCCGGCACCGCCAGACCGTAGGAAGCAATCGGCGTCGCGGCCGCCGCCAGCTGGAGCTGCGAAGGCGTTCCCGAGGTCGCTGGCGATTGCGGCGCATCGCAGGCTGTCAGCAACCACGCGGCGATACCTGCCGCGACACCCGCGGCGTGAGCGGCTATTCGCATGAGGGCTAGAGGCCTGCGTTGTTTTTCGACAGCCAGTGTTCCAGCGCGGCTGCGTAGTTTTCGGCGAGCGACGGCTTGCCGGTCGACGCCAGCATGCGGCCGTTGCGAAACAGCACGATCGTCTGATCGGCAAGCACCATGCTGGTGAGGTCGCCGCGCTTGTTGTGGACGAATCGCATTCTGAAGTCGCCAGCCTCGGTCGAATAGCGGATGTCGTGGATGCGCCCGCCGTCGTCATACGCGCAGCGATTCTTGCGGCCGAGCACGTCGATGAATTCGAGGACACGGCCCGCCTCGGTGCGCTTGCGGACCATCGACGAATCGACGTGGGCGGTGAGCAATACGTAGTCCTCGCCGGGGTCCGCAAGTCCTGTGCGCGCGAGCGCCGCGAACAAGACCGCCACTGCAAAGATCGAGCTGCGCATCCAACCTCCACCCGGCCACCGGCCGCACCGCTGTGACCGGATTTCGCGCATGGAGTTTAACTGGCTTCGGCGCGCCGGTAACATGCCCGCCCTCGGATGTTTCACCCGACCGAACGCATGGGAGCCAATGCATGAAAATCGACTGGCGCGGAGTGTTTCCCGCCCTGACCACCCAGTTTCACAGGGACCTGTCGCTCGACCTCGAGGCGACCCAGCGCCACATCGAAGTCATGATCGAGAGCGGCAGCACCGGCATCGTGATGCTGGGGTCATTAGGCGAGAACGTGACGCTCGACCGGTCGGAGAAGCGCCGGGTCATGCGCGCGGCGATCGAGGCGGCTGCGGGCCGCGTGCCGGTCCTGAGCGGGGTCGCTGAAACAGGTACGGCGTCCGCGATCGCCTACGCCCGCGAGCTGGAACGCCTGGGTGCGAATGGCCTGCTGTTGTTGCCCGCCATGATCTACAAGGCCGATCCGCGCGAGACGCTTGCTCACTACCGCGCCGTCGCACGCGCAACGGGTCTGCCGATCATCTGCTACAACAATCCGGTCGCGTATCACGTCGACATCACTCCGGTCATGTTCGCCGAGCTCGCGCGGGAGAAGAACCTGCTCGGCATCAAGGAATCATCCGGCGACCTGCGCCGCTTCACCGACATCCAGAATCTGGTCGGCGACCGATTCCGGCTGTTTGCCGGCATCGACGATCTCGTGCTGGAAAGCGCGCTGCTCGGCGCAGTCGGCTGGATCGCGGGACTCAATCTCGCGTTCCCGCGCGAAGGCCAGAAGCTCTGGGATCTCATGCAGCGCGGCGAGTGGGCGGCCGCGCGCAAGCTCTATCGCTGGTTCATGCCGCTGATGCATCTCGATACCCATCTGAAATTCGTCCAGTACATCAAGCTCGCCGTCCAGGAAACCGGCTACGGCCGCGAATGGGTGCGTCCGCCGCGTCTCCCTGTCACCGGCGCCGAGCGGCGCGCCGTGCTCAAGGTCATTCGCAAGGGAATCGCGACGCGCCCGGGACGCGCCCGCGCGTGAAACGCTCGATCCGCGTGATCGATTCGCACACCGGCGGTGAGCCGACGCGGGTCGTCGTCGAAGGCGGACCAGCGCTCGGCGGCCGGACGGTTGCCGAGATGCGCGAGGACTTTCGCCGCAATCACGACCGCTTCCGCTCGGCCATCGCGAATGAGCCGCGCGGTTCGGAGGTCATCGTCGGGGCCCTGCTGGTGAAGCCCGCCGACCCGGCGAGTGTGGCCGGCGTGATCTACTTCAACAACGTCGGCTACCTCGGCATGTGCGGCCACGGCACGATCGGGCTCGTGACGACGCTTGCCCATCTCGGGCGCATCGCACCCGGCGAGCATCGCATCGAAACGCCCGTCGGCCACGTGAGCGCGCAGTTGCATGAGAGTGGCGAAGTCTCGGTGCGCAATGTCGCAAGCCGGAGGACGGCGCACGGCGTCAAGGTCACGGTGCCGGGGCACGGCGAAGTCACGGGCGATGTCGCCTGGGGCGGCAACTGGTTCTTTCTCATCGAGCGCCCGGCGCAGCGCATCGACCTTGCACACGTCGGCGAACTCACCCGATTCACCGTTGCCGTGCGCGAGGCACTGACGAAACAGGGAATCCGGGGCGATGACGGCGGCGAAATTGATCACGTGGAGGTCTCCGCGGATTCCCCGACGGGAGCCGACAGCCGCAATTTCGTACTCTGCCCCGGGCTCGCCTACGACCGCTCGCCCTGTGGCACCGGCACCAGCGCGAAGCTCGCCTGCCTGGTCGCGGACGGGCGTCTCAAGCCAGGCGCCATCTGGCGGCAGGAGAGTGTGACGGGCAGCCTCTTCAGCGGGTCCGTCGAACTCAGCGGCGGCGAGGTCATCCCGACGATTCGTGGCCGGGCCCACGTCAATGCGGAAGTCACGCAGATTCTCGACGACCGCGACCCGCTTTGCTGGGGAATGCCCTCAAGCTAGCCCCGTTTCGGTCCGATAACCCGGGCTTGGCAGACGCAAGGTGACTTGAGTGAGCCAGGCCGAACCGCGGATCTTGGATGCCAGGGAACATCGGCCGATGTACCTGATGCTGCCGATACGGCAGAGAGTTGCGTGGGGCTCGTTCCTCGCGCTCGCCGCGATCATGGCCGCCGTGGCCTTCCCGCGGATCGAGCGCGCCGAGCGCGATCTCAGAATAGTCTCGACGCAAGCGCTCGCGACGAGTATCCGCAGTGCCGCCCTCTTCGTGAATATCAGCTGGCGCACGTTGAATCACCCGGCGCGCTTCGTAACCGACGGCCGGTCGGTTGAGATCGTCAATGGCTACCCATCGGCAGGCAGCATCGACGACGCCCTCTGGGACCACCGCGGATTTATCTTCTATCCCGAGCTCGGGCTGTTCGTGCAGAGCGATGCGGCGAAGCCCGCAGCGTGCAGCGTGAAATACCAGCCGCCAGCCGATCCGGACGGCGGACCCAGCATCATCGCGCTCGCTAGCGGCTGCTAGGACCGGAGTCCTGCTCGAGCAGGTGCAATTGGCCCGCAAGCCAGCGGGTGGTCGTTGCCTGCACGCCGATCGTGAACAACACCGCCATGAAAGTGACGGCTGCGATCACATCGGCGCCGGGTGCGTCGAGCCCAACCAGGATTCC
>DASQOR010000070.1:0-23725 GCA_035644395.1 Steroidobacteraceae bacterium | reverse complement strand
AGATCTCCTCGCGCGCGATGGTCATCGACTGCTTGACGCCATCGAACACGGTCGGCTCGACGAAATAGCCGCCGGTGTCCTTGCGAACCTGCTGCCCGCCGAAGGCGACGCGCGCGCCTTCGCTCTTGCCCTGGTCGATGAAGCGCAGCACGGTATCGAGCTGACTGCGGTCGACGATCGCGCCGAGTTTCGTCGCCGGGTCGAGCGGATCGCCCGGCGCGAGCTTGCGGCCGACCTCGGCAATCTTCTCGAGCACGCGCTCCTTGAGGGATTCGTGCACCACGAGCCGCGAGCCGGCCGAACACATCTCGCCCTGATTGAAAAATATCGCGTACGCCGCAGCCGTCGCCGCGCGGTCGACGTCCGGCGTGTCCGCCAGGAGGATGTTCGGGGATTTGCCGCCGCATTCGAGCCACACGCGCTTCATGTTCGACTGGCCGGAATATTCGAGCATGAGCTTGCCGGTGCGTGTCGAGCCGGTGAAGGCGACGCAATCGACGTCCATGTGGAGCGCGAGCGCCTTGCCCGCGGTGCCGCCCATGCCGGGCAGGACATTGAGGACACCGGCCGGCAGGCCCGCTTCGAGCGCGATCGAGGCGATGCGGATTGCCGTGAGCGGCGATTTCTCGGAAGGCTTCAGCACGATGGAATTGCCCGCGGCGAGCGCGGGCCCGAGCTTCCAGCAAGCCATCAGCAGCGGGAAATTCCACGGCACGATGGCGGCGACGACGCCCGCCGGTTCGCGCGTGATGAGCGCCAGTGAGTCGTGCCCCGTCGGCGCGACTTCGCCGTACAGCTTGTCGATGGCCTCGGCGAACCACTGGATGCAGTTCGCCGACGCCGACAGGTCGACATTCAGCGCATCGCTCACGGGCTTGCCCATGTCGAGCGACTCGAGGAGCGCAAGCTCCTCCGCATTCGCGCGAATGAGGTCCGCGAAGCGCAGCAGCACGGCCTTGCGCTTGCGGGGCGCGAGCCGCGACCAGCTGCCCTTGTTGAAAGCCGCGCGTGCACTGGCAACGGCGCGATGCACGTCCGCCTGGTCGCAGGAGGCGATCTTCGCGATCACCCTGCCGTTCGCGGGATTGATCGAATCGAAAGTCGCGCCCGACGCGGCGTCGACATACTTGCCGTCAATGACTGCCTGCCCGCGGATCGCGAGGGAAGCGGCACGCGCGTGCCAGTTGACGGCTTTCAGCTGAGCGGACATGAGCGATGACCTTGGTCCTTGCCGGGCCGATCAGAATGTCGGGGGCGTGCAGGCGCTGATGATCTCACACTCCTCGCGCCCCGGATTGCGGAAGCGGTGCGGCACGCTGCTCGAAAAATAATAGGCTTCGCCCGCGCCGAGAACGCGGCTGTTACCGGCCACCGTGAGTTCAATGCGGCCACGCACGATGACGCCGCCCTCCTCCCCCTTGTGGCTCAGCATTTCCTCGCCGGTATCGGCGCCGGCCGCGTAGCTCTCCTGCATGATCGCCATCTGGCGGTTCGGGCGCGTAGCGGCGACGAGGCGCAGCGACACGGGGCCACGGCCGAGATCCGTGAGTTCATCGCGGCCGAAGAACACCTGCGGACTCGCCGCGAGATCGAGCGTGAAGAATTCCGCGAGCGACATCGGAATGCCGTCGAGCACCTTCTTGAGCGAACTCACCGAGGGGCTCACGCGATTCTGCTCGATGAGCGAAATCATGCCGTTGGTGACGCCCGCGCGCTTCGCGAGCTCGCGCTGGGAAAGGCCGTACATGCTGCGCAGGGCGCGTAGATGGGATCCGACGTCGATGCTCAAGGCGGCCTCCCGCAATTCGAGGACAAGCGTTCAGTATCTTAAACAGAAGGGGCGAAATTTCGGCCCAGATTGTCCGAAATGTCAATTTTTCTTATCATTCGCGCCCCCGCAGCCGAGGTCCGCCATGCCCGCCAACACGCTCTCGCGAGCCGAACTCGAAGCCTTCTGGATGCCCTTCACGGCGAACCGGCAGTTCAAAGCCAGTCCGCGGATGCTGACGCGCGCGTCCGGCATGCATTACCACTCGGACGACGGCCGGAAGATCCTCGACGGGGTCGCGGGCCTGTGGTGCGTCAACGCCGGACACGATCGCAAGGAAATCAGCGAGGCGATCGCCAAGCAGGCCGCAACACTCGACTACGCGCCGCCCTTCCAGATGGGTCACCCGGGCGCGTTTCAGCTGGCGAATGCCGTGGTGAAGGTTGCTCCGCAGGGACTCGACCATGTGTTCTTCACGAACTCGGGTTCCGAATCCGTCGACACCGCGCTCAAGATCGCGCTCGCCTATCACCGGATTCGCGGCGACGGTGCACGCCAGCGCTTCATCGGCCGCGAGCGCGGCTATCACGGCGTCGGCTTCGGCGGCATTTCCGTCGGCGGCATGGTCAACAACCGCAAGTTCTTCGGCAGCATGCTCACCGGCGTCGATCACCTGCCGGCGACGTTCTCGCTCGAACACAATGCCTTCACGCGTGGCCTGCCGTCATGGGGCGATCACTTCGCCGACGAGCTCGAGCGGATCGTGGCGCTGCATGACGCTTCGACCATTGCGGCCGTGATCGTCGAACCGGTCGCAGGATCCGCTGGCGTGCTGCTGCCTTCGAAGGGCTATCTCGAACGCCTGCGCAGCATCTGCGACAAGCACAAGCTCCTCCTCATCTTCGACGAGGTGATCACGGGATTCGGGCGCCTCGGCGCGCCCTTCGGCGCGCAGGCATTCGGCGTGACACCGGACATCATCACCTGCGCCAAGGGACTGACGAATGGTTGCGCGCCGATGGGCGCCGTCATCGTGCGCAAGGAAATCTACGACAGCTTCATGCAGGGCCCGGAACAGGCGATCGAGCTGTTCCACGGCTACACGTATTCGGCGCATCCGCTCGCCTGCGCCGCGGGCATCGCGACGCTCGGCATCTACGAGCGCGACGGTCTGCTGACTCGTGCGGCGGAGCTCGGACGCTACTGGGAGGATGCGGCACACAGCCTCAAGGGGTTGGCGCACGTCATCGACATCCGCAACTTCGGCCTGATCGCGGGCATCGAACTCGAGCCGCTCGCGGGCAAGCCCACGGCGCGCGCCTTCAGCGCATTCCTCAAGGCTTTCGAGCAGAACCTGCTGGTGCGCACGACGGGCGACATCATCGCCCTGTCGCCGCCGCTCATCATCGAGAAGAGCCACATCGACGAGATCTTCGGCAAGCTCGCCACGATCCTGAAATCCCTTCCCTAGCCCGACGATAAAAAAACGGGCCGGCAGTGCCGGCCCGTTCGTTGAGCCTCGCGCGAGGCTCGATGGCTCTGCGTCCGACTATTCCTTCGACCAGGGGAACGTCGTCGCGATCGTGAACAGGACCTTGCCCTTGCCCGAGAATACGTCCGAGCCGTGATCGTACACGGCGCCGCTCGTGTCGATGTACTTGAGCGACGTATCGAAGTGCCCGAAGGACTTCGTGACGCCGACGGCAAAGTCGAGGTATTCGCCGTCGAAGTCCTTCCAGTAGTCGCCGCCGCTGTAGCCCGCGTGCACCACGAAACCGAAGTCTTCCGGCAGCGGGAAGGTCATGTTGCCTTCCAGGTACCAGGCGTCCCGGCTGGTGGCTGCGAAGTCCCAGGTGTACCAGAGCTTCGCGGTCATGATCTTGTAGCTGATGCCCGCGGAAACTTCCGGGAAGTCGAAGTCGCTCGCGCCCGGGTAGGTGTAGTACACGGCATTCAGCGAATAGCCGACCTTGTCGTCGCCGCCGCCGAAGTTGAAGCCGGTGTAGATGTCGACCTCCCAGTCCGCATCCGTGCCGGGACCGAAGTCGAGGCTCGAGCTCGTCCACGCACCGGCGTAGAAGCCGTTGTCGAGCGAGAAGTCGACGCTGCCCTGGATCGCCGGGTCGCCACCGGTTTGTGTGTAGCCACGGAAGTCGTAGTCGGTGACGCCGGTGACCGTGCCGGTGATCCCGGCCTGCGTGACGCCAGCCGCCGCGAGCATCAGGAACGTTCCAATCGCGAGAATTCTTCGCATGATCTCCCCCTTGAATATTGAGTCGCCCGGTTGCAACGGGCTGACAGCACCGAAACCGCGCGCCTTTGTACCCTGAACACAATTCCCTTGCAATTCAGCACATCAAACCTGCTTGCGGCCGGACGGCCGTCGGCCGCGACGGGCGTGTCGTATATTTACAACTAGCGGGCGGGATCCGGCCGCTGCCGGACCCCGCCGACCCGGCCACTTAGAAGGTCGTCGCCACGCTCAGGATCGCTCGCGGATCGTTGGCAAAGGCGCCGTCGCGAATCCGGTAGGCGGTCTTGACCTCCGGGTACACATACTTCGCCGTCACCGCGAAATCGCCGAAGGTCTTGGAGAAGCCGATCGAGAAGTCCTCGTATTCGGCGCTTGGCGCATCACCCCCGGAGACCTTGCTCGGAAAATCCCAGTAGCTGCCCTGGCTCATGCCCGCATGCAGTGCGAGCGTGATGTCCTTCGGCAGCGCGATCGAATAATTCGCTTCGAGATACCAGGCGTCGGCATCGAGAGTCGGGTCGAGCAGGTGAAAGCCGTCTTCGGCGTTGCCGAAATTGTCCGAGTACCAGTACTTGATCGACAGGCTCTTGAAGCTCACGCCGGCGTTCACCTCCCAGAAGTTGAGGTCCGGCAGACCCTCGCCGTAGTCCGCCCCCGGATAGGTGTAGTAGACGCCGCCGACGCTGAAGCCGAAGCCGTTCTCGAACGACTTGGCGTACCCGGCGTAGAGATCGAGCTCGACCTTCTCGCTGCAGCAGTCGCCGAAGTTGAGATTGCTCACCCACGCGCCAACGCTGAAGCCGCTGTCCCAGGCATAGTCGATGCTTCCCTGCAGGGCCGGATGGTGCGCCGTCTGCGTGATGCCGCGGAAATCGTAGTCGGTCGTGAAAGTCCAGGTGCTGGACAAGCCCGCTTGCGCAGCGCCGCTCGCGGCTACCAGCGCGGCCGCCATCAACCATTTCATGTTGCTCATGAGTCGCGTCCCCTTTTTTACATCGGAATACCCGCGCGACCCGCAAGCATGTTGTGTGCCAGACGCACGGGTCACGGCACAACACCTTGTTCGTCATGAAATTCTCGCGTGATTGCGCTCGCGGGAGCGCACCTGAGGGCAGAGCGATCGGCACCATGTCAGGTCGCGCGGACGCGCGGCCTGCACCGACTTCGAGCGTCAGGCGGGGTGGATCAGCGGCGGCGCGCGCGCGTCTTCGCCCTCTTGCGGCGGACGTTCTTCTTGCCGGTCGCCGCGCGCACCTTCGGTTGCGGTGGCGCCGGGACGTAGATGACGTAGAGCTTGCGGCAGGCCACGACCGTTTCCCAGGTTCCGTTGAAGCCCGCCGGTATCACGAAGCTGTCGCCCGCCCGGAATTCGGCGACGCTGCCATCCTCGCCCTCGAGCCGCACCTGCCCTTCCAGGAGCGCACAGAATTCATGCTCGGCGTACTGAATTCGCCACTTGCCTTCCGTGCTCGACCAGACGCCGCTGAAGAACTGTTGCGCCGGATCGGCATAGTGATTGAGCGTCGTGAGCACCGGCCGGCCGGCGACGAGCTTCGCCGGATCGGGCGACGAATGCTCCGCGTCGACCGTCGCGGCGAAGGAAACGATCTTCGGTTGTGTTTTCTTCACGGGCGCCTCCAGCACGCGCTGCAGAACGCGCAGCGTACGGAGTCGCCCGGCAGCGGACAAGCGAAGAGCCTCCGGCGCCCATCGCCGGAGGCTCCCGCTGCCGGTTTGAAGCGGGCGCAAAGTCACTCGGCAGACTTCGCGACCTCGGCCGTCCCGGCATCCTTCGCCTGAGACCCGCCGATGCTGATCACGACCTTGCGTTCGAGCGCGAGGCCATCGACATCATCGGGGGCCGTCGTCGACTGCGTCTCACCGCGCGCTTCGACGACGATCTGCTCCGGCTTGAAGCCGCCCGCAACCAGCGCGTCCTTCACCGCGAGCGCACGCTTCTCCGACAAGCTGAGGTTGTCCGCCGATTTGCCGCGCGGATCCGCGAATCCTTCGAGGCGCACTTCGGCACCCGGCATGGACGACAGCATGTGGCCGACTTCCTTGAGGCGCTCCGACGATGCGTCGGCGAGTCCCGCATCGGACGTACGGAACAGCACTTCGCCGCTCACGCCGCTGCCGATGACGCGTGCGACCGCGAGGTCATAGCTGCGCTTGTCGGCGTCGGCGAGCTCCTGGCGCGTTGCCTCGAGCTGTCTCGAAACGGCGGCCATCTGTTCGCTCGACTGCGTGAGCTCGGCCGCGAGCCGGTCGCGATCGACATCGGTCTTGTGCCAGCGGTCGCCCATCCAGGCGCCGGCCGCCGCGCCGATGACCGCACCGAAGGGCCCGCCCGCCGCGGCGCCGACCACGAGTCCGGTCACGACCCCGATGTTTTCCTTCTTCGACGCCTTGGGCGCCGGCTTGGCCATCGCTGCGCTACCCGCGGCCAGCGACAACACCGTCAATCCAACGATAATCTTCTTCATGACACCCTCCTTCGGGCGGCGCAATGCCGGCCGTTGCTGGGGAGTCATTTCAAATGCCAATGGCGCAAGGCCCGTGGGTCAATCCTGACGCGCCGCCGATTCATCGTGGCGGATCATGGCAAGGGCGATTAGAATTGCCGGCGTCGAAGACGGGCCCGCCAGCACTCCAACAACGTCGACGCCTGGGGCCCGTCGCCCATCCGGTCGCAAGACTCGATCCTCGTCCAAGGAGAACCATCATGCGCGTGAGCTCCGTGTTCGGCGTTTCAACGGCCCGGGTCCTCGTGGCCGCCGTTGCCGCCGTAGTCACCCTGGCCGCCTGCGGCAAGAAGGAGGAAGCCCCGGCTGAAGCCGCGGCGGCGCCCTCCACAGCACTCGAAGGCGCGGTCGACATCGTCGCCTGGCCCGGCTACATCGAGCGCGGCGAGAGCGACAAGAACTACGACTGGGTCACCGGCTTCGAGAAGGAAACCGGCTGCAAGGTCACGGTCAAGACCGCTGGCACTTCGGACGAGATGGTCGCGCTCATGAATCAGGGGGGCTTCGACCTGGTGACGGCGTCGGGCGACTCCTCGCTCCGACTCATCTTCGGCAATACGGTGCAGCCGATCGACGTCGCGCGCGTGCCGAGTTACAGCCAGGTTGATCCGCGCCTGCAGGATGCGCCGTGGCACACGGTGAAAGGCAAGCACTACGGCGTGCCGTATCAGTGGGGCCCGAACGTTCTCATGTACAACAACAAGGTCTTCAAGACGCCGCCGTCCTGGGACGTGGTGTTCGAACCGATGAAGCTGCCGGACGGCAAGCCCAACAAGGGCCGCGTCCAGGCCTACGACGGCCCGATCCACATCGCCGACGCCGCGCTCTACCTCAAGTCGAAGAATCCGGCGCTCGGCATCACCGACCCCTACGCGTTGACGGACGACCAATACAACGCCTCGCTCGATGTGCTGCGCAAGCAGCATCCGCTCGTTCACAAGTACTGGCACGATGCGACCGTGCAGACGCAGGATTTCCAGAACGAAGGCGTCGTGGCGTCGGATTCCTGGCCGTACCAGGTGAATACGCTGGTCGCCAACAAGCAGCCGATTGCATCCACGATTCCGCCGGGCGGCATCACGGGATGGGCGGACACCACGATGATGCACGCCCAGGCCAAGCATCCGAACTGCGCCTACAAGTGGATGGAATGGTCGGTGAGCCCGAAGGTGCAGGGTGACGTCGCGTCCTGGTTCGGCTCGAACCCGGCAGTGCCCGCAGCCTGCAAAGGCAACGCGCTGCTCGGCGATGAGGGTTGCAAGACGAATGGCTTCGATGACTTCGACAAGATCTCGTTCTGGCGCACTCCGGTCGCCGAATGCGGCGAGGGCAAGACCTGCGTCCCGTATTCGAAGTGGTCGACCGATTACGTCGCCGTCATGGGCGGTCGTTGACGGCCTCGGGGAACGGGTCAGGAAAGCAACTCCACCGGCCGCCCTCGCGCGATGACTGCTGCGATCGAGTTCCGCAAGGTCACGCGCAGTTTCGGCAGCGTTCGCGCCGTCGACGACGTCTCGCTCGAAGTCGCGGCCGGTGAATTCTTCTCGATGCTGGGACCTTCCGGCTCCGGCAAGACCACGTGCCTGAGGCTCGTCGCCGGCTTTGAACTGCCGGCCTCGGGCCAGATCCTCCTCGACGGCGTCGACGTCTCCGACGTGCCGCCATACGACCGCGACGTCAATACCGTCTTCCAGGACTACGCGCTGTTCCCGCACATGAGCGTCGTCGACAACGTCGCCTACGGGCTGCGCGTGCGCGGCGTCGCGGGCGATGAGCGGCGCAGGCGCGCGCATGAAATGCTCGCGCTCGTGAAACTCGCGGATTTCGGCGAGCGGCGGCCGAATCAGCTCTCGGGCGGCCAGCGCCAGCGAGTGGCGCTCGCCCGCGCACTCATCAACCGGCCGAAGGTGCTGCTCCTCGATGAGCCGCTCGGCGCGCTCGACCTGAAGCTGCGCGAAGCGATGCAGATCGAGCTCAAGGGCCTGCAGCGAGAGCTCGGCATCACTTTTGTCTTCGTCACGCACGACCAGGGCGAGGCGCTCAGCATGTCGGATCGCGTCGCCGTGTTCGATCGTGGCCGCATCGTGCAGGTGGACACGCCGCGCGGCCTCTACAGCCGGCCGCGCAATTCCTTCGTCGCGGAATTCGTCGGCGGCGCCAACGTGCTCTCGCCGAAGCTCGCAGCGTCGCTCCTCGGCATTGCCAAGCCGGTGGCGGTGCGCCCGGAGCAGATGCGGATCATGAGCGATGGAGCGACGGCCGAGCCCGGCTGGGTCATCTGCTCCGGCACGGTGGCGGACAGCCAGTATCACGGCGCGACGCTGCGCGTGCAGGTCCGCACCGGCGATGGCGAGCTCCTCACCGTCGCACGGCCCGAGAGCGGCAACGGCGAGGGTGCCACGAGGACCGGCTCGACGGTGCGGGTCGCGTGGCCGCGGGCGAGCGTCGTCGAACTCGAGGCCGAACACGCATGAGCAGCCCAAAATGATCGCGGCTCGTGGCGCCGTCGCCGCGGCGGGAGGCTGGTCACGGAGCCTCTCGAGTTTCTTCTACCGCCGGCCGAACGCGTATCTGTTGCTGCTCCTGATTCCGCCGCTCCTCTGGTTCGGCACGGTCTATCTCGGCTCGCTCCTTTCGCTCCTGCTGCAGAGCTTTTATTCGATCAACGACTTCACCGCCGAAGTCGTGCGGGAACCGACGCTCGCGACGTACAAGCAGCTCATCACGCAACCAGCGCACGTCGACATCGTGCTGCGCACGACCACGATGGCGATCGCGGTCACGATCGCCTGTGCCTGCATCGCGTTTCCCGTGGCGTACTACATGGCCCGCTACGCCTCGCCGCGGCTCAAGACCTTTTTCTACATCGCGGTGCTGCTGCCGATGTGGACGAGCTACCTCGTCAAGGTCTATGCGTGGCGCCTCATCCTCGCGAAGTCGGGCATGCTCACGTGGCTCCTCGACACGCTCGGACTCGGGCCCGCCCTCGATGCCGCGCTGTCGACGCCCGTCATCGGCGGCCCGACACTCGCCTCCTCGTACATCGGCATGTTCATCGTGTTCGTCTACATGTGGCTGCCGTACATGATCCTGCCGATCCACGCGGCGCTCGAACGCGTGCCGCGCTCGCTCATCCAGGCGTCGGCGGACCTTGGCGCGAAACCCGGCCAGACCTTCCGCAATGTCATCCTGCCGCTCGCGTTTCCAGGCGTCGCGGCAGGTTCCGTTTTCACCTTCTCGCTCACGCTCGGCGATTACATCATTCCCGGCGTCGTCGGCGCGCCCGGCTATTTCATCGGCATGATGGTGTACCAGCAACAGGGCACGGCCGGAAACATTCCGCTCGCGGCCGCATTCTCGGTCGTGCCGATCGTCGTCATCGCGATCTACCTCACGATCGTCAAGCGCTTCGGAGCCTTCGATGCGCTCTAGCTTCGACCGCCCGACGATCCTGCACCGCGTGGCCGCCGCAGGCGGCCTCGTATTCATGCACTTCCCGGTGTTCATCATCGTCCTCTACGCATTCACGACCGAGGACCGGACCTATCAGTTTCCGCCGCCCGGCCTCACGACGCACTGGTTCGAGGTGGCCTTCGCGCGCAACGACGTCTGGTCGGCGCTCGGGCTGTCGCTCGCTGTTGCGACCTGCGCGACGCTCGCCGCCCTGATGCTCGGTTCGCTCGCGGCGCTCGGCCTTGCGCGCAGCCGCTTCTGGGGCAAGGAAGCGATCACGCTCGCGCTGATCCTGCCGATCGCGCTGCCCGGCATCATCACCGGCATCTCGCTGCTCGCCGCGCTCAAGCTCGCGAAAGTCGAGCTCGGCTTCTGGACCATTGTCCTGGGGCACGCGACGTTCTGCCTCGTGATCGTCTACAACAACGTCATCGCGCGCTTGCGGCGCATCCCCCGCAGCCTTTCGGAAGCGTCGATGGATCTCGGCGCCGATGGACTGCAGACGCTGCGCTACGTCGTGCTGCCGCAGCTCGCGAGCGCGCTCCTTGCCGGCGGCATGCTGGCGTTCGCGCTCTCGTTCGATGAAATCATCGTGACCCTCTTCACCGCCGGCCATCAGAAGACGCTGCCGATCTGGATCTACGACCAGCTCTTCCGCCCGCGCGAGCGGCCACTGACGAACGTCGTTGCAGTCATGGTGATACTCATTACGATGCTGCCGATCATCGCGGCCTATCGGCTGACGCGCTCGACCGAAGAGCGCAGCTAACGGACTTTCGCCCGAGGTACCCATGAACACCAAGCTACTCATCAAGGGCCGATTCGTCGCCGGCAAGGGCGATCACAGGGAACAGATCCTGGACCCGGCGACGGGCAAGGCCATTGCCGAAGTCGCCGAGGCGTCGGAGGACCAGGTCAACGCCGCCGTCGAGGCCGCCAATGACGCGTTCGCCACCTGGGCGCGCGTCGCGCCGAAAGACCGCGCGACGATGCTGCTCAAGCTCGCGGATCGCGTCGAAGCCGAGGCGCAGGGCTTCGCCGAACTCGAGTCGCGCAACTGCGGCAAGCCCCTCGCAGCGGCGCTCAACGACGAGATCCCCGCCATTGCCGACGTATTCCGGTTCTTCGCCGGAGCGGCCCGCCTGCAGCATGGATCGGCGGCGGGTGAATTCATCCCGGGTTACACCAGCATGGTCCGCCGCGATCCGGTCGGCGTGGTCGCGTCGATCGCGCCGTGGAACTATCCGCTCATGATGGCGGCGTGGAAGCTCTCGCCGGCGCTCGCGGCCGGCAATACCGTCGTGATCAAGCCTTCGGAGCAGACTCCGCTCACGACGCTCAAGCTCGCGCAGCTGATCGCCGAGATTTTTCCGCCGGGTGTCGTGAACGTGATCGCGGGCCGCGGCAAGACGGTCGGTGCGCCGCTCATCGCGCAGCCGCATGTGCGGATGATCTCGCTCACGGGCGATGTCTCGACCGGCCAGAAGATCCTCGACGCGGCGGCGAAAGGCGTGAAGCGCACGCATCTCGAACTCGGCGGCAAGGCGCCGGTGATCGTCTTCGATGATGCGGATCTCGAGTCGGTCGTATCAGGCGTTCGCACCTTCGGCTTCTACAACGCGGGACAGGACTGCACGGCGGCGTGCCGCCTGTATGCGGGCCCGAAGATCTACGACCGGCTCGTGCGCGACCTCACCGAGGCGGCATCGACGCTCAAGGTCGGCGCACAGACCGAGGAAGGCGTCGAGATGGGGCCGTTGATCACGGCATCGCAGCGCTCACGCGTCGCGGGCTTCGTCGCGCGCGCCAGGGAGAAGCGTCACATCGAAGTGACGACCGGCGGCAAGGCGCGCTCGGGCAGCGGGTTCTTCTACGAGCCGACGGTCATCGCCGGCGCGAAACAGACGGACGAGATCGTGCAGAAGGAGGTCTTCGGACCCGTCGTGTCGGTCACGCGCTTCAAGGACGCGGAACAGGCGATTTCCTGGGCGAACGATTCGCAGTACGGACTCGCCTCATCGGTCTGGACGAAGGACGTCGGCAAGGCGATGAAGGTCGCGGCGGAACTGCAGTACGGCTGCACGTGGATCAACACGCACTTCATGCTCGTGAGCGAGATGCCGCACGGCGGCTTCAAGCGCTCGGGCTACGGCAAGGACCTCTCGATGTACGCGCTCGAGGACTACAGCGTCGTCCGCCATGTCATGGTGAAGCAGTAATCGCCCTACGCGCGCCCGCCTGCGGCAGCGCAGTCGGTCAGCCGAGTTCGGCTTCGTTGTCCGTGCCGTCGATGATGCCTTCGAAGAGAGCTGTCGAGAGGTAGCGCTCGCCGGTATCCGGCAGCATCGCAAGGATCACGGTCCCGGCCGGCGATTTTTCGGCTACCTTGAGCGCCGCGGCGACCGTACCGCCCGAAGAAATCCCGCAGAGGATGCCCTCTTCACGCGATAGCCGGCGCGCGGTCGCGATGGCATCGACGTCGCTCACCGGCAGCAGTTCGTCATAGCCCTCGCGATTGAGCACGGCCGGAATGAAATCCGGCGTCCAGCCCTGGATCTTGTGCGGCTTGAATTCCTTGCCGCCGAGAAGCGATGCGCCTTCCGGTTCCGTCACAACGATACGCACGCCTGGCCGCGCCTTGCGCAGCACGTCGCCCGCGCCGGTGAGCGTACCGCCCGTGCCCCAGCCAGTGACCCAGACGTCGAGCCGCTTGCCCGCGAAGTCGCTGACGATCTCGGGGCCCGTGGTCCAGCGGTGATATTCGGGATTGGCGGGATTCTCGAACTGGCGGGCAAGAAACCAGCCGTGCTTCTTCGCAAGTTCCTCGGCCTTGCGCACCATGCCCGAGCCGCGTTCGGCCGCCGGCGTCAGGATCACTTTCGCGCCGAGTGCGCGCATGAGCTTGCGGCGTTCGATGGAGAAGCTTTCCGCCATGGTCGCAACGAACGGGTAGCCCTTTGCCGCGCAGACCATCGCGAGGGCGATGCCCGTGTTGCCCGAGGTCGCTTCTACGACCGTTTGTCCCGGCTTCAGCGTACCGCGCCGCTCCGCATCCTCGATGATCGCGATGGCGAGGCGGTCCTTCACCGAGGACGCCGGGTTGAAGAATTCGCACTTGACGTAGAGCGTGACGTTCTTCGGAGCAATGCGGTTCAGGCGTACGACCGGCGTGCGGCCGATGGTGCCGAGAATGCTGTCGTAGATCATGACGGGCCTCGAATGTTGTTGGTAGCGCCGGACAGTAGCCGGGCTCGAAGGCGGTGAACAATACCGCGCCAGTCTAATGTAATGTCCGTCGGTTGTGGCAGCGGCCGGCGCGCTGGCGCAGAATGCCGGCCGAGATTGGCTAGGGATCAAAGGCTTGGGGTATGTCCGCGCGACGCGAGATCGCCATGGAATCGAACCTGCCGCTCAAGCGCGGCGGCGTGCTCGCCCGCCCGACCATCGCATACGAGTCCTGGGGCGAGCTGAATGCCGCGCACGACAACGCGGTCCTCATATTCACGGGTCTCTCGGCTTCGGCGCACGCGCGCTCCTCGCCCGCGGATCCGGCGCCCGGCTGGTGGGAAGCCATGATCGGTCCCGGCCGGCCGCTCGATACCAATCGCTTCTTCGTCGTTTGCATGAATACGCTCGGCAGCTGTTTCGGCAGCACGGGACCCGCGTCGATCGATCCCGCCACCGGCAAGCGCTACGGCGCGTCGTTTCCGGCGCTTGCGGGTGAAGACATCGCGACCGCGGGTGCGCGCCTCCTCGATGCACTCGGGGTCGAACGCGCGGCCAGTGTTCTCGGCCCCTCGCTCGGCGGCATGATCGTGCTCGCCTTCGCCGCACAGTTTCCAAACCGCACGCGGACACTGGTTTCGATTTCCGGCGCCGCGCGCTCGACGGCGCTTTCGATCGGCCTGCGCACCGCGCAGCGCCAGGCCGTGCGCCTCGATCCCAAGTGGCGCGGCGGCGACTATCCCGCGGACGACCCGCCGATCGAAGGACTGAAGCTCGCGAGGCGCATCGGTACGCTCACCTATCGCTCGGCGGCGGAGCTCGACCTGCGCTTCGGGCCGGGCGGGACCGAGACCATCGCCGACTATCTGGAACGCCAGGCCGAGATGTTCGTGCGCCGCTTCGACGCGAACTGCTTCCTCGCCATTTCGGAAGCCATGGACCGGCTCGACCTCGCGGCGACCTATAGTCCGCTCAAGAATGCGTTCCGCGACTCGGGCGTCGAGCGGGCGCTCGTGATCGGCGTCGATTCCGACTGGCTGTTTCCGCCGCACCAGCAGGCCGAGGCCGCTGCGGCACTCAAAGCGGCGGGGATCACGACGGAATTCGACCTGCTGCCGAGCTTTGAAGGACACGATTCCTTTCTCATCGACGAGGAGCGCTTCGGCGCGTCGCTGGGGCGATTCTTCTCGGCCCTCAAGACATCTTCACGGCAGAGCGCCGCCTGACCGGCGTCAGGCCAGGAGCACCAGCATGTCGAAGACGACGGCCGGCAACCGCTGGCCGACGACGTTCATGGCGATTTCATAGGAGATGCGGGTGCCATTGTCGGTGCGCTCCGCGCCTTTCAGCTGCATGCGCGCATGGATACGGACGCCCGAACGCACCGGGCGCATGAAGCGCAGCTTGTCGCCGCCGAGGTTGATCACGGCCTTGTGGCCGGTGATCTCGACCGGGTGCGGGATCTTGAGGCCCGGAATGAGCGCGAGCAGCAGGAAGCCGTGTGCGACGGTCGTACGATAAGGGCTCTCGGTCCGGCAGCGCTCCACATCGACGTGCAGCCACTGATGATCGCCCGTGAGCTCGGCAAAGCGGTTGATCATCTGCTGGCTGATGTCGGCCTCGACGCTCCACGCGCCCGGTTCGCCGTTCGCCGCGGCGTTCAGGGAGTCGATGTCGTCGAAACGCAGCGCTGCCTTCTCAGTCATCCTGACACTCTCGCAGATCGCGGAGTCAATGAGGTCACACGATGAAGCCGCAAGGGGATGGCGGAAGTATAGCCGAGACCGTCACGATTCTGTCACAAGCGCTCCTTAGGCTGCGCGCGCCGCCGGAGACTCGTGCGGCGATGGAGAGCGCGCATGCGGGTAGCGATGATTTCGGACGTCTACTTTCCACGCATCAACGGCGTGTCGACTTCGATCGAGACGTTTCGCCAGGATCTCCTCGCGCTCGGCCATGAGGTGACGCTGTTCGCTCCGGACTACGGCAGGGGCGCGGCCGATCCCGATGTCTGGCGGATGGCGGGGCGGCCGGTGCCACGCGATCCGGAAGATCGCCTCATGCGGCGGCGGGCGATCCGCGATTGCACCGCGCGGCTCGCCGCATGGAAAGCCGACGTTCTTCACATCCACACGCCGTTCATCGCGCAATACGCGGGCATCGAGCTCGCGCGGCGGCTCGACCTGCCGGTGGTCACGACCTACCACACGTATTTCGAGCACTATTTCGAACACTACGTCCCGTTCGTTCCGCGCAGCTGGCTTGCGGCGCTCGCCCGCCGCGTGACGGTATCGCAGTGTGCGGCGGCCGACGTCGTCATCTCGCCATCGAGCGCGATGCGTTCGGCCCTGCGCGCCTATGGCGTCAAGGGGCGCATCGACATCCTGCCGACCGGACTCGGCGCGAGCTGCTACAACCCGGGCGACGGCCAGCGATTCCGCGCAGCGCACGGCATCGAAGCAACCCGGCCCGTGGCATTGCACGTCGGCCGCACCGCGCATGAAAAGAACATCGACTTTCTCCTGCGGATGCTGGCGGCGCTGCGGCGGCGCATTCCGGATGTGCTCCTTGTCGTTGCCGGCGAGGGTCCCGCCCTGCCCCATCTGAAGAATCTGGCCCGCTCGCTCGGTCTCGGCGAATGCGTGCGCTTCGTGGGCTATCTCGAGCGCACGCGCGAGCTGCCCGGCTGCTATGCGGCGGGCGATGTCTTCGTCTTCTCATCGCGCACGGAAACCCAGGGCCTCGTGCTCCTCGAAGCCATGGCGCAGGGCACGCCCGTCGTGTCGAACGCCGAGATGGGAACCCTGGACGTGCTGGTGGCCGGCCGGGGCGCCCGCATCGTGCCGCTCGAAGAGGCGACGTTCGCGGGCGCGGTCGCCGACCTGATGGTCAATCAGCGCCTGCGCAGCGATATGTCGCATGCGGCGCGGGAGCACGCGTTGTCCTGGTCGTCACGCGCCATGGCCGAAAGGCTGGCGGCCCTGTATCGCGAATTGGCGGCCAACCCGCAAGCTAGTGACCTGGCGCACAAAATTGCTGCAACACACGGGATTTGAACAATATTCAGCGGGGGGTGTAACGCGCCTGTCGCATTCGGCGTCCACAGTGCGGGCCCGAGGTGACCCGATGTACCCGTTAGCAACCGCGATCCTCAAGGCGTGCGACGCCGCCGAACTCGATTGGTGCCTGCGAATCAATCGCTGGGCGCGTCACGCCGGCGTCAGGCGCTTGTTCACGGTCGTGAGCCGTCTGGGCGACGGGATCTTCTGGTACGCGCTCATCCTGCTGTTGCCCGTGATCTACGGGCGCGCCGCCATCGTGCCTGCGCTGACGATGGCGATCACCGGGGCCGTCGGTGCACTGAGCTATCAGTGGCTCAAGCGTAATCTGGTGCGCGAGCGGCCGTATATCTCGCATGCGGGCGTGCACTGCGTGGCGCGCCCGCTCGATCGCTACAGTTTCCCGTCCGGCCACACGCTGCACGCCGTCTCGTTCGCGGTGGTTGCGACGCACTTCTTCCCGGAGCTCGCGTTGCTGCTCGTCCCCTTCGCCGCGCTGGTCGCACTCTCGCGCGTCGTGCTCGGATTGCACTACCCGAGTGACGTCGCCGCAGGCGGCACGCTCGGCTTGTTGCTCGCGCTGGCGAGCCTCGTCATCGTCGGCTAAGCCGCCGGCGTTCAGGCGGCGCGATACGCCTGGAAGGCAAGCCCCAGATCCCGCGCCACCGCCTCGTGGGTGATGAACCCGTCGTGCACGTTGAGTCCGCGGGCGAGGCCCACGTCGCGCGCCAGCGCCTTCTGCCAGCCGAGATCCGCGAGCGAGCGCACATGCGGCAGCGTTGCGTTGGTGAGTGCGAACGTCGACGTGCGCGGCACCGCGCCCGGCATGTTCGTCACACAATAGTGGATGACGCCGTCGACGAGATACGTGGGCTCGGCATGCGTTGTCGGCCGGCTCGTTTCGAAGCAGCCCCCCTGATCGATCGAAATGTCGACCATCACCGCGCCCGCCTTCATTTTCCTGACCATTGCACGCGTCACGAGCTTCGGCGCGGCAGCGCCCACCACCAGCACCGCGCCGATGACGACGTCGGCATCGGTGACGAGATTCTCGACCGTCTCGGCCGTCGAATAGGCGGTCTTCAGCTGATTGCCGAAGATCGATGACAGTTCGCGCAGGCGCTTCACGGACCGGTCGACGACCGTGACGTCCGCGCGCAGGCCGACAGCCATTTCAACGGCGTTCGTGCCAGCGACGCCGCCGCCAAGCACGACGACTTTGGCCGGAGCGACGCCCGGCACTCCGCCGAGGAGCACGCCAAATCCGCCGTTTGCTTTTTGCAGGCAGGTCGCGCCGACCTGGATCGACATGCGGCCCGCGACTTCGCTCATCGGCGTGAGCAGCGGGAGCGATCCGTCCGCGCCCGTCACCGTCTCGTAGGCGATCGCCGTTGCGCCGCTCGCCATCAGGGCGCGCGCCTGCTCCGGGTCGGCCGCGAGATGCAGATACGTGAAAAGGACCTGGCCCTTGCGCAGCGACTTGCACTCCGCGAGCTGCGGCTCCTTGACCTTGATGATCATCTCCGCCCAGGCGAACACATCGCTCGCCTTCGCGCCGATCTTCGCGCCGGCCGCCTGGTACTGAAGATCCGTCACGCCGATGCCTGCGCCCGCACTCGATTCGACCATCACCTCGTGGCCCGCGGAAACGAGTTCGCGCACCCCCGCGGGAACGAGACCGACACGATATTCGTGGACTTTGATTTCCTTCGGCACACCGACGCGCATGACGAAACCTCGGCAGTTGGGGTGGGATCAGCGGCGCATTCTGCCGTTGCACCGGCCACGGGTTCTTGCGACTCTTGCGTTCCTGGGGCTTCTTCGTGGCAGAATCTGTTGATATTCTCTGACTTCACGGTGGATTCTGTCATGCAGCGTGACCGCACGGACCGGCAGATTCTCGAGATCCTGCAGCGGGATGCCCGCATCACGAACGCGGCGCTCGCCGAAAAAGTGCACTTGTCGGAATCGGCGTGCTTGCGGCGCGTCCGTGCACTCGAGGAGTCCGGGCTGATCGCCGGCTACAGCGCGCACATCAACCAGGAAAAGGCCGGATTTCCCGTGAATGTGTTCGTCAACATCACGCTCGACCGGCAGGACCAGAAGGACCTGCAGAACTTCGAGCAGGCGGTGCGGCGCATTCCCGAAGTGATGGAGTGCTATCTCATGACAGGCGACTACGACTATCTGGTGCGTGTCGTGGTCGCCGACACGGCCGATTTCGAACGCGTTCACAGCCAGCATCTGACGCGCTTGCCGGGCGTCATCCGCGTGCATTCCAGCTTTGCCCTGCGAACCATTCAAAAATCCTTCGCCCTGCCCTTGCGCTAGCCGGGCAGGCCGTTCGTAAGGCCATGAATATACTGAATAAAGCTAGACGCGCTGGATCGAGCCCGGCGGCGTGACCAGACCCATGGAAACGCGAATCAATCTCATTTAGCCTTACGGGTCATGAGTGAGCGCGCAACCAGTCTCTCGCTGATCGATCTGCCGGTCGGGCGGCCTGCGCGCGTCGTCGGTATCGAGACCGCCAATCGCGAGATGGATGCCGCGGAACAGCGGCGCCTCGCGGCCATTGGATTTCTTCCCGGCGAGTTCGTCGCCGTCGTCGCGCACTCGCCGCTCGGGCGCAATCCCATCGCCGTCTCGATCGGCAACAACATGTTCGGGCTCCGACGCGTCGAAGCCGAGTGCATTCGCGTGAGCCTGGAGCCGGCGTGAACGCCGAGGCCAAGACGCTCGCCGCGCCGCTCGTCGCGCTCGTCGGCAATCCGAACTGCGGCAAGACCGCCCTCTTCAACGCGCTGACCGGCAGCCGCCAGAAAGTCGCGAACTACGCGGGTGTGACGGTCGAGCGCAAGGAAGGCAGCTGCTATACGCCGTCGGGACGCCGAGTCCGCGTGCTCGACCTGCCGGGCGCATACAGTCTCGAAGCGCGCACGCCCGATGAACAGATCACCTGCGACACGCTGTTCGGCGCGGCGCACGCCGAGGACCGGCCGGATTTCATCGTCGCCGTCTGCGACGCGAACAACCTGCGCCAGGGACTGCGCCTTGCGCTTGTCCTGAAGCGGCTCGGCTGCCCCATGGTGCTGGCGCTCAACATGATGGACCTCGCGCGCAAGCGCGGGCTCGAGATCGACGTGCCGCGCCTTGCCGCCGAACTCGGCATTCCGGTCGTCGAAACCGTCGCGACGAAGAGCGGCGGTGCGCGCGATCTCCTGCGCCGGTTCGATGGCGTTGCCGTGGCCGCGGTCGACGGCTGGCAGGCGCCTGCCCATGCGGCGCAGGTCGACGTCGAGAGCGATCACGCACAGGTGCGCCGCATCCTGCATGCCGTCGGCGCGGATCGCGTCGGCATTCCGGAAGCGACGGCGAAGATCGACCGCATCGTGTTGCATCCGGTTGTGGGCCCGCTGCTGCTCGCCGCGACGCTGTTCCTGATGTTCCAGGCGGTGTTCGCCTGGGCGCAGGCGCCCATGACACTGATCACCGAGGGCGTGACGGCACTCGGCAGCTGGCTGAGCCAGGCCATGCCGGACAGCCTGGTGCGCAGCCTCCTCGTCAATGGCGTGCTGGCGGGCCTCGGCAGCGTCATCGTCTTCCTGCCGCAGATCGTCATCCTTTTTTTCTTCATCCTGCTGCTCGAGGACACGGGCTATCTGCCGCGCGCGGCCTTCATGCTCGATCGGCTGATGGGCGGCGTCGGCCTCTCGGGCCGGTCCTTCATCCCGCTGCTCTCGAGCTTCGCCTGCGCCATTCCCGGCATCATGGCGACGCGCACCATCCGCGATCCGCGCGACCGGCTCGTGACGATCATGATCGCGCCCCTCATGACCTGCTCGGCGCGCCTGCCGATCTACGCGCTGATCATCGGCGCCTTCATCCCGCACCGGCAGATCTGGGGCGGACTCGAACTGCAGGGACTCGTGTTGTTCGGGCTGTACCTGTTCGGCGTCGCCGCCGCGATGCTGGTTGCATTTCTGCTGAGGCTGCCGAAGCGCAACCGGGGCCACGCCCTGACGCTCGAGCTCCCGGCGTATCACGCGCCGAGCCTGCGCGGCCTCGCGATCGGTCTTTGGCAGCGCGTGCAGATCTTCCTGACGCGCGTCGGCACCATCATCCTTTCGCTGATGATCGTGCTGTGGTTCCTCTCGAGCTTTCCTGCGCCGCCGCCCGGCGCGACCGAACCCGCGATCACCTACAGCATCGCCGGCCGGATCGGTTCGGCGCTCGCCGTGATCTTCGGGCCCATCGGCTTCAACTGGCAGATTTCGATCGCGCTGGTTCCGGGACTGGCCGCGCGCGAAGTCGCCATCGGCGCCCTGGGAACCGTGTATGCGCTGTCGGCTGCGAGCACGGATGTCGGCACGGCGCTCGGCCCGATCGTCGCGGCTTCGTGGAGCCTGCCGACCGCGCTGTCGCTGCTCGCCTGGTACGTGTTCGCGCCGCAGTGCCTGTCGACGCTGGCGACGGTGAAGCGGGAGACGAACTCCTGGCGCTATCCGGTCATCATGGCCGCGTACCTCTTCGGCATGGCGTACCTGGCGTCCTTCATCACCTACCGCGCGGCGCTCGCGCTCGGCGGATGACGCTCATGAGCTCGTGGCTCGATCAGGCTGTCGTCGCCTCGCTCGTCATCGCAAGCGCGATGTTCGCGGTTTTTCGCCTGGGACCCGCGCCGCTGCGGCTCTGGATGCGCCGCCAGTGGGCGCGCCTGCGTGGCAAGCCGATGCCGGTCGCGCAAGCCGGCGGCTGCGGTGACTGCGCGAATGCGCCGGTCCACAAGCCGCGCGGCGAAACCCGCATCGCGGCGGACAATATCCGCAAGCTCGAGATCAGGCCGCGTTCCTAGCGCAGGACGACGGTCTTCCTGCCGTTGCGAAAGACACGCCGTTCGGCGTGCCACTTGATCGCGCGATTGAGCACCACGCTCTCGAGTTCGCTGCCGATGACCGTCAGCTCCTGCGGTGCCAGCGTGTGATCGACGCGCTCGACTTCCTGCTCGATGATCGGCCCTTCATCGAGATCCGTCGTCACGTAGTGGGCTGTCGCGCCGATCAGCTTCACGCCGCGCTCGTGCGCCTGGTGATAGGCCTTCGCGCCCTTGAAACCCGGCAGGAACGAATGGTGGATATTGATCGCGCGACCGGCGAAGTACGCGCAGGCCTCGGCCGACAGGATCTGCATGTAGCGCGCGAGCACCATGAGTTCGGCATCCATGCGCTCGAATGCTTGGATGATGCGATCTTCCTGCTCGCGCTTGCGCCCGTCGATCATCGGGAAGTAGTGAAACGGCACGCCATGCCATTCGGCAAGGCTCCTCATGTCCTGGTGATTCGAGACCACCGCGACGATTTCGACGGGCAGCGTGCCCGTGCTCCAGCGATGCAGCGTCGAATTGAGGCAATGACCGTGCTTCGAGACGGCGAGGATGGTCCGGCACTTGCGCTTCATTTCGTGGAATCGCCAGGTCATCGCGAACGGCTTGCCGACGGATTGCGCGAACTCGGCATCGAGCTCCTTGAGCGCGGCGATGCCCTTGCCGTTGTCGTGGAAGATCGTGCGCATGAAGCTCGTGACCGAGTCCGGATCGTCGAAGTGCTGCGCTTCCGTGATGAGGCAATTGCGGGACGCGAGGAACCCCGACACGGCGGCGACGACGCCGGTCGTGTCGGGGCACTGCGTGACAAGGGCAAAGCTCGGGGGCGTTGCCGCCCCCGGCTGGGTCTGGTTGGCCAATCGGGGTCCTTACACTTCTAGTAGCGGTAGGCGTCGGGCTTGTACGGGCCTTCGCGCTTCACGCCGATATAGCGCGCCTGCTGGTCCGTGAGCTCCGTCAGCTGCGCATTCAGCTTCTTCAGCTGCAGCCGCGCCACTTTCTCGTCGAGATGCTTCGGCAGCACGTACACGCCGATCGGATATTTCGCCGTGTTCGTGAAGAGCTCGATTTGCGCGATCGTCTGGTTCGCGAACGAGGAACTCATGACGTAGCTCGGATGGCCCGTGCCGCAACCGAGATTCACGAGGCGCCCTTCGGCGAGGAGGATGATCCGCTTGCCGTCCGGGAAGATGATGTGATCGACCTGCGGCTTGATGTTCTCCCAGCTGTACTGCTTCAGCGCCGCGACTTCGATTTCGTTGTCGAAGTGGCCGATGTTGCAGACGATCGCCTGGTCCTTCATGCGCTTCATGTGCTCGTGCGTGATCACATGGAAGTTGCCGGTGGCGGAAACGAAGATGTCCGCCTTGTCGGCGGCGTAATCCATCGTCACCACGCGGTAGCCTTCCATCGCCGCCTGCAGCGCGCAGATCGGGTCGACTTCCGTCACCCACACCTGCGCCGACAGCGCGCGCAGCGCCTGGGCGGAGCCCTTGCCCACGTCGCCGTAGCCCGCGACCAGCGCAACCTTGCCCGCGACCATCACGTCGGTCGCCCGCTTGATGGCGTCCACCAGCGATTCGCGGCAGCCATAGAGATTGTCGAATTTCGATTTCGTGACCGAATCGTTGACGTTGATGGCGGGGAAGGCGAGTTCCTTGTCCTTCGCCATCTGGTAGAGGCGCTTGACGCCCGTGGTCGTCTCTTCGGTAACACCCTTCACGGCTTTCAGGCGCTTCGAGTACCAGGCCGGGTCCTTCTTCAGCGTTTCCTTGATCGAGGCGAACAGCGCTTCCTCTTCTTCGCTCGTCGGCTTCGCGATGACGGACGCGTCCTTCTCCGCCTTCGTGCCGAGGTGCAGGAGCAGCGTCGCATCGCCGCCGTCGTCGAGGATCATGTTCGACAGGTTGCCGTCCGGCCAGGTGAAGATCCGGTGGGTGTAGTCCCAGTACTCGACCAGCGTCTCGCCCTTGTAGGCGTACACGGCGGTGCCGCCGGCAGCGATCGCCGCCGCCGCATGATCCTGCGTCGAGAAGATATTGCACGAGGCCCAGCGCACGTCCGCGCCGAGCGCCTTCAGCGTCTCGATGAGGACCGCCGTCTGGATGGTCATGTGGAGCGATCCGGTGATGCGCGCTCCACGCAGGGGCTGCGTGGCCGCGAATTCCTCGCGGATGGCCATGAGGCCCGGCATCTCCGTTTCCGCGATCCGTATTTCCTTGCGGCCCCAGTCCGCGAGTTTCAGGTCCGCGACCTTGAAGTCGTCTTTCGCATTCGATTGCAGTACTGCGCTCATAGTGAACGTCTCCATTGACTACTATTGAGGCGCCGTTGAAAGAATGCCGATGCCGATCGAGCCTCGCGGGCAAACCCGCTGCAGCGCCCCTCGATCGTTCCGGCGAGAAAACCGGGCGGTATTCTAGTGGACTGTAACAACCATTTATAGACTAGAATAGCGTCCATGACAGACGCTATCACCCTGACGAACACGGAGCGTATGGAGCTGAACCGGCGAGCGAGCAGCCGAACGGATCGGGCGGAAGATGCCCGACGCGCGCG
>DASQOR010000069.1:0-2116 GCA_035644395.1 Steroidobacteraceae bacterium | reverse complement strand
TCCCTAGTCGGCTTGCTTGCGCAGGAATGCAGGGATGTCGTACTTGTCGACCCCGCTGTTCTGCAGCGCTTCTATCGTCGAGGCGCGGTTCTTGCGGATCACCGCGGGCATCTCGTCGAGCACCCGGTAATCCACTCCCGCTACCGGCCGGTTGTCAGTGCCGGTCTTTTGCACCAGCTTCGGCTTGGACTGACGCGCGACTTGCGGTTGGCCGAGACCCGTCGCAATCACGGTGACGCGCAGCTCCTCGCCCATGGGATCGTCGTAGACGGCGCCGAAGATGATGGTCGCGTCGTCCGCGGCGAAGCCACGGATGGTGTTCATCACCTCCTTGGTCTCGCGCAGCCTCAGGCTCGATTTGTTGGCCGTGATGTTGACCACTACACCCCGCGCGCCGGACAGATTGACGCCTTCGAGCAAAGGGCAGGCCACCGCCTGTTCAGCGGCGATGCGCGCGCGATCGACGCCGGAAGCGGCCGCAGAACCCATCATCGCCATTCCTTGCTCGGCCATCACGGTGCGAACGTCTTGGAAGTCGACGTTGATGAGGCCCGGCACGTTGATGATCTCGGAGATTCCGGCGACCGCGTTCTTGAGCACGCTGTCGGCCGCGGAAAACGCTTCCTCCATCGACACGTCGTCGCCGAGCACTTCCTCGAGTTTCTCGTTGAGAATCACGATGACGGAATCGACGTGCTGGGACAGCTCCTCGATGCCGATCTCGGCGGCCTGCATCCGGCGCACGCCCTCGAACGAGAAGGGCTTGGTGACCACCGCGACGCTGAGGATGCCCATCTCCTTGGCGACCTCCGCAACCACGGGTGCGGCGCCCGTGCCGGTGCCGCCGCCCATTCCAGCGGTGATGAAGGCCATGTGCGAGCCGCGCAGGGCATCGGCTATTTGCTCGCGAGCCTCAAGCGCCGCGGCGCGCCCGGCTTCGGGCTTGGCCCCGGCGCCGAGGCCTGTCGACCCGAGTTGGATCTGGCTCTTCGCCTGGGTGCGCGACAGCGCCTGTCCGTCGGTATTGGCGGTGATGAACTCGACGCCGGCCACGCCGTTTCGGATCATGTGATCGACGGCATTGCCGCCCGCGCCGCCGACACCGATCACCTTGATCACGGTGCCGCTCGCTGTGTTTTCGACGACTTCAAACATGTTGACCTCCTTCCGGGGTGAAGAAAAAAAACGCTTGCCAGCCGTGCACTTCTAAAAATTCCGTTGAAACCATTGGCGCATCCTCTTTGCGATCTGCTTAAGAGATCCCCCTTGTCGCGCGATGAGCCCGCGCTGCGTCTGCACCACGCCCTCGAGCAACAGGCCGACGCCCGTGGCGTAGCGCGGGCTACGGACCACATCCGACAGCGAGCCGGTGTAGCGGGGAATGCCCAGCCGCACCGGCATGTGAAATATCTCCTCCCCCAACTCCACCATCCCTTGCATCACTGCGGAGCCCCCCGTGAGCACGACCCCGGAGGAAAGGAGTTCCTCGTAGCCGGAGTCGCGCAGCACCTGCTGAATGAGGGAGTAAAGTTCCTCGACGCGGGGCTCGATGACCTCTGCGAGCGTCTGGCGCGAAAGCATTCGCGGCGGGCGGTCGCCCACGCCGGCGACCTCGACCATCTGGCCGGCCTCGGCAAGCTGCCTGAGCGCGCAACCGTGGCGAACCTTGAGTTCCTCGGCCTCCGCGGTGGGCGTGCGCAGCGCCATCGCGATGTCGTTGGTGATCTGGTCTCCGGCGATCGGGACCACGGCCGTGTGGCGGATCGCACCTTCGCGGAACACGGCGATGTCGCTCGTGCCGCCGCCGATGTCGACGAGGCACACGCCGAGTTCCTTTTCGTCCTCGGTCAGCACGGCAAGCGAAGACGCCAGCGGCTGCAAAATCAGATCGTTCACTTCCAGTCCACAGCGGCGCACGCACTTGACGATGTTCTGCGCAGCCGAGACGGCTCCGGTGACGATGTGCACTTTGACCTCGAGCCGCACGCCGCTCATGCCGAGCGGCTCGCGCACCCCGTCCTGCCCGTCGATGATGAATTCCTGGGTGAGGATGTGCAGCACCTGCTGGTCGGTCGGAATGGGCATGGCGCGCGCGGTCTCGATCGCGCGCTCGACG
>DASQOR010000068.1:0-78748 GCA_035644395.1 Steroidobacteraceae bacterium | reverse complement strand
GCCGCCGTGTCCGGCGGCGACGTCATCGGCGGAATGCGCCAGCCGTCACCCTTCTTCGCGCCATCCAGCATCGGCTGCCGCCCCGGTTCGTTGATGTCGAACAGCGATTGTCCATCTTCCGGCACGAAGGCGTCGACATAGATCAATTGCGCGACGCGATCACGGGCGCGATCAGCAACCCCGGTCGCCACCATGCCGCCGTAGCTGTGGCCGACCAGCACGATGTCGTGCAGGTCCTCGTAGAGGATCGTGTTGACGACATCCTGGATGTGCGTCTCGAGGCCGATGTCCGGCCGTGCGAGGTGCACACGCTCGCCTTCGCCCGTGAGCTGTGGCCGGTAGATCTTGAAACCATGGGTGGTGAGCAATTCGTCGACGCGGCGAAACGCCCAGGAACCGCCCCACGCGCCATGCACGAGGACGATCGTCGGCGGGTGTCCGAGCGGCGCCCCTTTGTTCTGCGCCTGCGCCGCAACCGCTGCCATCAGCGACAACGACAGGCACAGGCTGAGGATCGCTCGCCGCACGACTGCAACCGGCGCTTTCAAGGCGCGGGGACCGGAGATTTTCTGACGAGGAGTGCTCCGATGAGCGCGAGCGGAAAGAGCGAAAGCAGGAACGTCAGGTGATACCAGAGCGGAAAGGCGTCCCGCAGCTGGTAGTGCACGGGAATGAAGAGCAGCACGAGCAGCGCGCCGAGCACCATGACGATCGTGCGGTTGCCCTGTGCAACGAGCGCCGTTGTCAGGCCGGCGGCAAGCGTCGCGATCGCGCCCTCCGCGAGCCGTGCGATCTGCATCGTCAGCGTGAACGCCATCGTCGGCTCGGCCTCGTGATAGCCGGGCAGGGCGAGCCGCAGAACGAAATCGAGGATCGTGGCGACGACGAACCATGCGGCGAGACCCGCGACGACGCTGAGAATCCTGCGGCCCATGCCGGCGCATCTTACACCGCCGTCCGAAAACGGTAAGAAAAAAATCCCGCTTTGCGAAGGACTCTGGCCCGCGCACGTGGCGCAATGGCGCCTGCAGTCGCACGGAGGTCCCATGGCAAGCTACCTGCTCATCGAGTCGCGCGATCCCTTCGAGTCGAGGGGATTTGCGCAACGCTCGGAACTCGCCACCGCGCTCGCCGCGGACGGGGCCGCGGTCACGATCTTTCTGCTCGAGAACGCGGTGCTCGCGAGCAGGTCGGCCGCGCGCGTGCGCGAGCTCGACAAGTTTGCCAAGGCCGGCGTCCGCGTGCTCGCGGATGAATTCTCGCTGCGCGAGCGCGGCATCGGATCGGAGCAAATCGCCGCCACGGTGAAGGCGGTTCCGATCGGCACGCTCGTCGAGGAACTGGTCGCAGGTGCCAAGGCGATCTGGAACTAGGAGCCCATCATGACGACCCCGGCAACCCTGAGCTTCCTGCTGATGGATGCGCCCTACGAGCAGTCGCGTACCGCGACCGCCTTCCGCCTGATCGACGCGGCCCTGCGGCGCGGCCATGGCGTGCGCGTCTTCGCCTACGAAGGCGCGGTGAGCCTCGCCATGACCGCGCAGAAACCCCATGCGAACGCGATTCACGGCCGCACCGTGGAGGAGGAAGCGCATCCGACCCCCCACCTGTGGGTGAGCGCACTTCTCGATCTCGCGAAGGAGCAGGGGGTCGTCATCGACTGGGTCAATTGCGGCCTTTGCGTCGACGAACGCGGCGCGACCGACGTGGTCGCGGGCGTGCGCCGCGGATCGCCCGCGGACTTCTGGAAGATGGCCTCGGAATCGGAGAACACCCTCGTGATCGCCACGCGTTAGGAGCGAACCCATGCGAGTCCTGCAAATGATCGAGTCGGCATACCGGGCAACGCTGGAAGAACAGGACGACACGGTCCTGTGGTTCACGCGTGCGATTCGCGGCGCAGGCGCGGCTGCCGACGTGCTCCTCTGTGGCACGGCGGTGAGCTATGCGTTGCGCGGCCAGAGCGTGGAGGGGTTTCAGGTCGGTGCCTGGTCGCAGCGCCATCCGCCCGCGATCGAGCACGAAATCCGCAAGCTCATGGAAAGCGGCGCGCGGGTCGTCGCGCTCGCGGAAGATCTCACCGAGCGGGGCATCACGGCGAGCCAGGTGATCGCCGGCATCGAAATGCTCAGCCGCAAATCGCTCGCCGGCCTCTTCGGCCAGTACGACCGCATCTGGAAGTGGTGAGCGGGCGGCTCAGACGGCCCAGCCGATCCGGCGCATCAGATGTGCGAAACGCCGGTCGCCGCGCAGCGAGTCGAACACCGGTTCGGAATTGAGTTCGATGAGGTCGGGGTTGCCGCCCTCATAAGCGGTCTCGAGCCACGCCAATGCGCGCTCGCGGTCCCTGGCCGCCGCGTAGATGCGCGCGATGTTGTAGGGCAGGACGTAACGTTTGCCCTTCATGCGCTCGAGGCGATTCACGATCGCCTGCGCCGCCCTTCGATCCCCGCTCGCGGCATGCCCCAAGGCAAGCGCCGCCAGGGTCTCCGTGCTCTGGCCGGAAAGCTTCAGGGCCTTGCGCAAATGAACGAGTGCATCGCCGTACTGGCGCTGCTGCGTGCGGATGAGCCCGAGCCTCAGGTGCGGCAGGAAATGATCGGGCGTCGCTTCCAGCGCCTCGACGACCAGCGTCGCCGCGCGATCGTACCGGCGGGCGAGATAAAGGATCATGGCGAGGGAGGAGCGGATGACCGGTGACAGCGGATCCAGCCGATAGGCGGATTCGGCGCTCGCGATGGCCGCCTCGGGCTTGCCCTGGCACATCAGGTATTCGGCGTACCAGTAATGGACGATGGCGAGCGACGGATTGAGATCGGTCGCCCGCCTGAAGTCCTGATCGAGCCCTTCCCAATCCCAGTCGTGCAGGCGCACGTGCGCAAGCGAGCCATGTGCGTCGCCGAGTTCGACGTCGAGTTCGAGCGCCTTGCGGGCGGCGGCACGGGCGCGCCGAAAAGTTTCCTTCGCCGGCAGCATGCCGCGGCAGGCGAGCATGACGTTGGCATCCGCGATGCCGGCGTATGCCGGCGCATAGGTCGGACAAAAGCGCAGCGCCGCCTCGAATTGCGCGATGCTGCCCTGCATGCCGGTCTCCGTGCGCTGGTTCAACAGGTGGCGGCCCTTGAGGAAGGCCTCGTACGCCTTCACGGGTACTTCCAGGGCGATGTCGGGGCGGCGGCTGACGCGCGGCGAGAACTTGACCTGGATCTCCCGGGCGATCGCTTCCGCCACCTCGCATTGCAGGCGCAACACGTCGCCGGCCTTGCGCTCGTAGTTTTCCGCCCAGACCTGGGTTTCATCGGAAACCTGGATCAATTGCGCCGCGATGCGTACGCGTCCGCGGCTGCGCCGCACGCTGCCCTCGAGAAGGTAATGCACCCGCAGGTCGCGGCCGATGTCGCCGGTGCGCTTCTTCGAATCCTTGAACATCATGCTGGAGGTGCGCGCGATCACGCCAAGCCGCTGCGGATTGAGCGCACTCAGCTGCGCGATCATTTCTTCGGTGAGTCCGTCGCTGAAGTAGTCGTGCGCCCGCCCCGCGCCCAGGTTCTCGAATGGCAGGACCGCGAGCATGACGCGCGGGTCGGCGGGCTTGCCGCCCGCACCTTCGTCGATCGGCGCGACGAACCGATAGCCGCGCTTCGACACCGTCGCGATGTATGCACGACTGGCGTCGTCGCCGCCGAGCGCCTTGCGCAGGATCGAGATCGTGCGGGTGAGGCTGCCTTCGCCGACGACGCGGCCCGCCCAGACGCAATCAAGGAGCGTCGTCTTGTCGACGACGGAGCCGGCTTTCTCCAGCAAGGCAAGGAGCGTATCGGCGGCTTTGGGCGGCAGGCCCAGATCCTTTTCGCCGCGCAGTAACATCCGGCCGTGGGCGTCGAAGGTGAAGGGTCCGAACCGGTATCGCGATCCGCTGGACATGTATATAAGAGTAGCCGAATCCGTACAGCTGCCATTCAGGTTGGCGACCATGACCGATCTTTCCGCCTTTCCCGTCACGCGGAAATGGCCCGCGCGGCACCCGGACCGGATCCAGCTCTATTCCCTGCCGACGCCGAATGGCGTGAAGGCATCGCTCATGCTGGAAGAGACCGGGCTCGCCTACGAGCCCCATCTCGTCGATTTCGACGGCAACGATCAGCAGTCGCCCGAGCTCCGTTCGCTCAATCCCTACGGAAAGATCCCCGCCATTATCGATCCCGAAGGCCCGGGCGGTAAACCGCTGGCGTTGTTTGAATCCGGCGCGATCCTCATCTACCTCGCCGAGAAGTCCGGACAGTTCCTGCCGCGCGATGCGGCCGCGCGCTACGAGACGATCCAGTGGCTGATGTTCCAGATGGCCGGCATTGGACCGATGTTCGGCCAGGTCGGCTTCTTTCACCGCTTCGCCGGCAAGGCGTACGACGACAAACGCCCGCGCGATCGCTACGTAGCGGAGGCGAAGCGCCTGCTCGGCGTGCTCGATGCCCGGCTCGACGGACGCGCCTGGATCATGGGCGAGGCCTACACGATCGCCGACATCGCCACGTTTCCGTGGGTACGGAATCTCATCGGCTACTACGAAGCGGGCGAACTCGTCGGATTCTCCGATTACCCGAACGTCAAGCGGGTTCTCGACGTTTTCGTTGCGCGGCCGGCGATGACGCGGGCCATCACCATCCCGAGCCGCACCTGACGTATCAAATGAAGCTCCTTGCCATGACCCTTGCTGCAATCGCGATCGGCGCGCCGATTGCTCACGCCGACGAAACCGCGCCTGCGCCGCAGAAGGCGGTGCTCGTGACCGGCGCCAGCACCGGCATCGGCCGCAAGATCACCGAGCGGCTCGCGGCCGACGGTTATTTCGTCTATGCCGGCGCGCGCAAGGACAAGGACCTCGCCGATCTCAACGCCATCAAGAACGTGCAGGGCGTTCGACTCGACGTGACGAAGCCGGGCGACATCGCAGCCGCGGTCGACACCGTGACCAAGGGTGGCCGGGGCCTCTACGGCCTGGTCAACAACGCCGGTGTCGCGGTGGCCGGCCCGCTCATGCAGACCGAGGAGAGCGATGTTCACTTCCTGATGGACATCAACACCTTCGGTGTCTTTCGTGTGACGCGCGCCTTCATGCCACTCATCCAGAAAGAGAAGGGGCGTGTACAGCATGAGCAAACACGCCATCGAGGCGTATACCGATGCGCTGGCCGGAGAGGTCGCGGCCGACGGCGTCAGCGTGAGTGTCGTCGAGCCGGGCAACTACCGTTCGGAAATCAACGCGAACCTGCTGAAGCACCTCACGGAAAGCGCCGATCCGCGCAATTCGCCGAACCCGGAAGTCGTGAAGCGCCTCGGCACGGGCAGTCGCGCCGAATACAAGGAACCCGATGAAGTGGCGGACGCGGTGAAGCGCGCGCTCTTCGAAGCGAATCCGCAGCGCCGCTACATGGTGGTGCCGAACCAGCGCGAAGCCGAGATCACGATCCGGAAGCAGCTCGAGCAACTGGTGCAGCTCAACGAGAACCAGCCCTACGCGTACAGCCGCGACGCGCTCGTCGCGCTGCTCGATGCCGCTCTCGCGGAGTCGAAAGCCGCGAAGCCCTGAGCTGCGCCGTCGCGGTCGAAGTCACCGGCGAGCCGCTCGCAACGGGCTACTGCCATTGCAGTTCGTGCCGGTCCTGGGCCGCGGGAGCTGCGACTCGAAGAGCGCCTGGCTCGAGGCACTGGCCGCGCACGGCGCTGGAATCCGCCGGAAGGATTCTTGCAATGCCGTATTGGGTATCGCTCCGGGCCGACATAGCACTAAAGACCTACCGTCCTCGAGCGCATGACGAGGTAAACTCCCCGCGGGATAAGTTCAAGATGGCCAGGGTGGGATCATGACGCAGGCGCCGCGGGACCAGGTCTTTCGCGACCAGCAGAGCGATATTGCCGACTTCAAGTTCGACCGCAAGGTGGCCTCCGTCTTCGACGACATGGTCACCCGCTCGGTGCCGTTCTACGTCGAGATCCAGCGGATGGTTCGCGAGCTCGCGGCCGACTTCGCGACCCCGGGCTCGGACATCTACGATCTCGGCTGCTCGACCGGCACGACCTTCCTCGCGATGCACGACGCCGTCGATCCGGCGGTACGATTCGTCGGCATCGACAACTCGAACGAGATGCTCGAGAAGTGCAAGCTGAAATTCGACGAGTTCGGCCTGAAGCGGCCCTACGACCTGCGCTTCGCGGACCTCAACCAGGGTGTGGCGATCGACAACGCCTCGGTTGCCATGATGATCCTCACGCTGCAGTTCATCCGGCCCCTGCACCGCGAGAAGCTCATTACCGACATCTACCGGGGACTCAATGCCAATGGCTGCTTCATCGCCGTCGAGAAGGTGCTCGCGGAGGATTCGATCTTCAATCGCCTGTTCATCAAGTACTACTATGACATGAAGCGGCGCAACGGCTACAGCGAGCTCGAGATCACCCAGAAGCGCGAGGCGCTCGAGAACGTGCTCATTCCCTACAAGCTGATGGAGAACCGGGAGCTCTTCCTGCGCACGGGCTTCCGCTACGTCGACGTGTTCTTCAAGTGGTACAACTTCTGCGGCCTGATCGCGGTCAAGTGACCAGGCTCGGCATGCAATGGTAGCGATCGGCAATTTCCTCTTTCATTTCCGCAACGCGCTGTTCCCGGTGGCGTTCCTGCTCGTGCTGCTGCCGGGCCCGGTGCTCTTCAGCGATCCGCTCTATGCGGCGCTGGTCGGGTTTGTCGTTGCGCTCGCGGGCCAGTTCGTACGGGCCTCGACCATCGGCCTGCGCTACATCATCCGGGGCGGCAAGAACCGGCGCGTCTACGCCGAAGATCTCGTCACCGAGGGCATCTACTCGCATAGCCGCAACCCGATGTACGTCGGTAATCTGCTGATTCTCGGCGGCGTCGCCATCGCCTCGAATTCCTGGATCTGCGTCGGCATCGCCGTGCCGCTGTTCCTTTTCATCTATTGCGCGATCGTCGCCGCCGAGGAAGCGTACCTGCGCGGCAAGTTCGGGCAGGCGTTCGACGCCTACGTCCGCGATGTGCCGCGCTGGCTGCTGCGCTTTCGGGGCCTCGGCACGACGCTCGCCGAGTCCGAGTTTCACTGGCGGCGCGTGCTCGTAAAGGAGTACGGTACGCCGACCGGATGGGTGATCGGGATCTGCGCAAGCGTCCTGTGGGATTTCTGGTGGGACGACGTGCTCGACGACCGGCAGGGCGCCGTGCAGGGACTCATCGCGGCGATGATCGTGGTCGCGGTATTCTGGTGCGTCGCCCGTTTCATGAAAAAGAGCCGGACCATTGTCGCAGACTGATCCCGCGTCCCAGGTGCTCGCCGAACAGCGGGCGGTGATCGACCGGCTGAATCGCGAACTGCTCGCGCTTCTCGAAGCGCGCGGCCGTGCGGTCGAGCTGATCATGAAGCTCAAGAAGGAGTCCGGGTTCGCCATCTCGGACCCGGGGCGTGAGGAGCGAATGCTCGCCGGGCTGCGCGCAGCGGTGCAAGGGCCCTACACGCCGGAACAGATCGAGCGCGTGTATCGCTGCATTTTCGAGATCTCCCGCGAACTGGGTGAGCACCAGCGTTATCGGGCGCAGTCACGATGAATCTGCTGTCGCTGCCGGGAACGGAGTTCCCGCTCATCCAGGCGCCGATGGCCGGCTGGCAGGGCAGTGCTCTCGCCATCGCCGTGTCGAATGCCGGCGGCCTCGGCTCCCTGCCCTGCGCGTTGTTCTCGATCGACGCCGTGCGCAAGGAGGCGGCGGCTATCAAGGCGGGCACGCATAAGCCGTTCCTGGTGAATTTCCTCTGCAACCCGCCGCCACGGCCCGATGCGGAGCGGGAGGCGGCCTGGCGAAGAGCGCTGGCACCGTACTACCGGGAATTCGACATCGACGTGAACGGCATTGCGCCGGGACCGGCGCGCGGGTCCTTCAATGCGGAGTATGCGGATGCCATCGAGGAATTCCGCCCGGCCGTCGTCAGTTTTCACTTCGGCCTGCCGTCCGCGGACCTCCTCACGCGGGTCCGCTCCTGGGGGTCGAAGATCCTGTCGTCCGCAACGACGTTGGACGAGGCGCGCTGGCTCGCCGCCCGCGGAGTCGATGCGATCATCGCGCAGGGACTCGAAGCCGGCGGCCATCGCGGCCATTTCCTGTCGCACGATCTGACGGTTCAGCTCGGTACCTTCGCCCTGCTGCCACAGATCGTGAAGGCAGTGAATGTGCCGGTCATTGCCTGCGGCGGCATCGCGGACGCAAAGGGAGTCGCTGCCGCGATGGCGCTCGGTGCCAGCGGCGTGCAGATCGGCACGGCGTACCTGCTTTGTCCGGAGGCGGGTACCAGCGCCGTGCATCGCGCCGCACTCCAGAGTGACTACGTCGCGCACACCGCGCTGACGAATGTATTCAGCGGCCGGCCTGCGCGTGGGATCGTCAACCGCGTCATGCGGGAGCTCGGGCCGATGAGCGCCATGGCACCCGAGTTTCCATTGGCGGCGACGGCTATCGCGCCGTTGCGCGCTCGCGCCGAAAGCAAGGGATCGGGTGATTTCTCGCCCCTCTGGAGCGGCCAAAACGCGAGCGGGTGCCGCGAAGCTTCGGCTGCGGAAATCACGCGGGAATTGGCGGCCGGCCTGTAAGCTGCATACGTGGCAGGTGTTCCCGTTCAGGAGCGGGCAGGATGAAAAGCTGTAGCTCAATCGCCCTCGCGGCCATCAGCTTCGCCCTGTTCACTTCCGCAGGCGCGCAGGACGGCAAGCCGATGACCGGTGAACAGGTGCTCAAATCGCTGATCGGCAAATGGGAAGGCAACTGCCGGACCTGGTTCGTGCCGGACAAGATCGAGGATGAATCGAAGGTCACGGGCGAATTCGCCAGCGTGCTGGACGGGGGATACGTCCGCCACGTCTACACCGGTTCGATGCATGGCAAGCCGCGACGGGGTGAAGAGCTGCTCGTGTTCAATGCGGCGACGAAGACGTTCCAGGCATCCTGGATCGACAGCTTTCATACGCGGACCATGATCCTTTTCTCCGAAGGCGCGGGCACCGCGCGCGGATTCTCGGTGCGAGGCGACTACTCCGTTGGCGAGAAGGAACCGAAATGGGGCTGGCGAACGGAATACACGCTGGTAGATGAGGATCACCTGACCATCACGTCGTACAACATCATTCCGAAGGGATCGAAGTACCCGGCGGCCGACTACAAGGCGATCGAAGTGACGTATCAGCGCGTCAAGGGTGCGACGTGACCCTCAAGCTCTACCTGCATCCGCTCTCGTCGTATTGCCACAAGGCGCTGATCGCCTTCTACGAGAACGACATTCCATTCGAGGCGAAGCGGGTCGATGACGCGAACGTCGCGGCCGAGTTCCGCAAGCTCTGGCCGATCGGACGTTTCCCGCTGTTGCGCGATGACAGCCGCGACGCGACGGTTCCCGAATCCACGATCATCATCGAATACCTGGCGCTCCACTATCCGGGCAAGACCCGGCTCGTGCCGGACGACCCGGATGCCGCGCGCAAGGTGCGCATGCGCGACCGGTTCTTCGACAACTACCTGCACACCTGCGTGCAGAAGTTCGCCTTCGACCGGTTGCGGCCCGAAGACAAGCGCGATGCCTACGGGGTCGACGAGGCGAAGGCGATGTACGCGAAGGCGCTCGACCTGGTCGAGACCGCGATGGCGGGCAGCACGTGGGTGATGGGCGATGAATTCACGATGGCGGACTGTGCCGCCGCGCCGGCGCTTTTCTATGGAAACCGGTTCTTCGGGCCGTTCCGCCCGACCCACGGGAATGCGGCCGCGTATCTCGATCGGCTCATGGCGCGACCTTCCTATGCGCGCGCGTTGAAAGAAGCGGAACCCTACATGCACCTCCTGCCGAAGTAGCAAGGCGGGATATCTCCAATTGGGTACTCGTGCGCCTCCTCTAAAGAGGGGTGCCAGTCCGCCTCCATTGACGGTTTCGACGACGCATCATCACGCGAAGAATTCCTTGCGCAGCCGCGCGCTCCCGCAGCGGCGACAACGCAAGGAACCCGGGCGTGAACGCGAAGCATCTGGTGACGGCAGCCGCGATGCTGCTGGCCGCAGCGACAGGGTGGGCCGACTCGCCGGCCGCAGATTACCCACCACGGCAATCCTTGCTGGCCCATGTGCTCGCCGAAGCGAGATCGCCTTGCGCAAGCTGCGAGGTTCAGCTGGGCGTCGGTGGCACGTATCACTTCTGGGGAAATACGGATGGCGTCGTGCTACCCGTGACCGTGTCCTGGGACCGCGGCCGGTACGAATTCGGCGTCTTTCGCTTCGCGAGCGCGCAGAAGCTCGAGGAACCCATGTCGACCACCGGCCGGACGTCGGTGGATCCCTATTGGGGCGCGTCGCTGTCGAGACGCTGGCAGCTCCTTGATCGCGGCCCGATCCACCTGTTTGGCGGATTTGGCATCTCCTACAAGACGCAGCTGGACACATTGAGCGCGACGCATTGGAATTTCGCTTCGCAGCTCGGCCTGCGATTGAAGAGTCCGCGTGGGCGCACCGCGGTCGAGCTCTCCATGCGGCACTGGTCGAATGGAGGGATCAAGCTGCCGAACCACGGACAGGACTTCGCGACGCTCACGATGCGCGTCGATTTGCACTAGCCGGCACTCCGGGTGAACATCTTCGCCGCACCAGTCACGTCCCCGGAGGCGATCATGCGCAGTTATCTCCTTTTGTCCGGCATCCTGTTCAGCGTCATTGCCATCGTACAGGCGCTGCGGCTCGCTCAAGGCTGGACAGTGGTCATCGCCGGCTGGAACGCGCCGATGGCAGTCTCGATAGTCGCAGTGGTCATTACCGCGGGCCTCGCGATCTGGGCGTTCCGGTTGCTGGGCGGTCAGCGCGCGCCGTAGGGACGCTCGAGCGTCCGATTGAAATAGGCTGCGGCGAAGTCGACCAGCTCGCGGGTCGAGAAGAGCATCGCATCCGCATTGCCGACGCGGCCGGTTCGAATTGAATGGCCGGCCGCGAATTTGGCGCCGACGACGGGAAAGTGCACGCCGTTGTCCGGTGCCATGTCCGGCACTTCCATCCAGATGCGCTCGCCATCTCGCATCGCTGCGAAGTGGCTGACCGTCGTGCGCCTCGAGGGCGTGAGCGATTCCGCATAGTGCAGGGACGTGCACCGATCGAAGCCGACGCCTAGCAGCAGCGTAAACGCGTGCAGCTCGTAGAGTCTCTCGAACGGCGTGCCCTTGCCTTCGCAAAATGCCAACGCATGATCGCGAGTGATTTCGCCGGCGTTCCGGCCATTGGCACACACGGAAACCAGTGGATGATGGCTCCTCAGCGTTCCCGGGAAGCTGCGGAACGCTTCCGCGATTGCGCCCATCGTCGTCGGCGTCGTCCGCGGATCGAAGATGGGCTGCTGCGGATCGGATTGGGCGGGTGACTCCGCCGGCATGACGAGCGTGCCTTGGGGTCCGAGCGATTCGAGCAGCGCGCGAATCACGGCGATCGGGCCACCTTCGGTCCATCCGACTTTTCCGAGTGAGGCATGCACCATCACTGTCATGCCGCTCGCGACGCCGAGCTCAGCGAAGTCGCGAGCCAGTGACTCGCGCGTCTTGGGATGGGATTGACTTCGTGTCATAAATCCTCGCACGCGCATTGATTATCGCAGTGAATGCGCGACGCGGAGGAGTAAAATCACACTCACTCCCCCTCGACTTTCCGGAGCGACTCATGGACGGAAATATCGCCCCACTTTCCTCGTATGAAGTGAATCGCGCGCTCGAAGCGCAGATCACGGAACTGGCCGGCCACCTGAATGCAGCCACCTATCGCTTCCTTTCGCTGATCGCCGAGTACGACCGCGGCGGCGGCTGGAGCGGGTCGCAGTCCTGCGCGCACTGGCTCAACTGGAAGTGCGGCATCAATCTCGGCGCCGCGCGTGAGCAGGTACGCACCGCGCATGCACTCGAGCAGCTGCCGCTGATCTCCGCCGCGATGGCGCGGGGCGAAATCAGCTATTCGAAGGTGCGCGCCATCACGCGCGCGGCCTGCACCGCCACGGAGGAGTACTTCCTGATGATCGCGCGTCACGGCACCGCGCAGCACACGGAGAAGCTCGTCAAGTACTACCGCCGAGAGACCGAGCGCGAAGAGCTTTCTCGCGAACAGCAGCAGCACGCCAATCGGGCGTTGACGTACTGGTACGACTACGACGGCTCGCTCGTTGTGAAGGGCCGCTTGCCGGCCAGCGTGGGCGCGATGCTCGTGAAGGCGATCGAGACCGCACAGGAGCAGCTCGACCGCGAGCACGTTTCCGCGGAAACGCCGGATCACCGATCGACCTTCGCCGCCCGCCGGGCCGATGCGGTTGCGATCGTGGCGCAAAGCTTTCTGAGCGGAGAAGGCGGGGCCGGTGCAGAGATCGTCGTGCACGTCGATGAGCGCACCCTTCGCGAGCGAAGTTCGGGTCGCTGCAGCCTCGAGGAGGGTCCAGCACTTGCCGCGGAAACGGCTCGGCGCCTGGCCTGCGATGGCAGCGTCATTGTCCTGATTGAAGACGAGCATCAACAGCCACTTAGCGTCGGACGCAAGACCCGCGCGATACCGCCCGCCATCAAGCGAGCGCTCAAGGCGCGGGATGCCGGTTGCCGCTTCCCGGGCTGTCCCAACAAGCGCTATGTCGATGGCCATCACATCCGGCACTGGGCTGATGGCGGCGAGACGAAGCTTTCAAACCTGGTGACGTTGTGCCGCTTCCATCACCGGCGGGTGCATGAGGGCAGCGTGCAGGTCGTGCTGCTCGATGACGGCGCGGTGCGCTTCACTCAACCGAATGGCGAATGCCTCGAAGCGCCTGCTCCGTCGCCATCGGATTGGACGAGGCTTGTGGCGCAGAACGAGGAATTGGGGCTGATGATCGACTCGCACACGGCCGCCACGCGCTGGACGGGCGAGCGCATGGACTATTCGACGGCCATCAAATGGCTGCTCGGCAGGCGGCGGCACGTTTCTGCGGAAACGTCGCGAGCACTGCCTCCTTCGAGGGATTGCCCGCCGCGCGTGTACGCCGCAAAGTGCGACGATGAAGGTGCTTGGCAGTAGACCCGGCGGCGCACGTCTCGAACGCATGAAAGCTTCGCCCCTGTGGGCGGGCAGCGGGTTCCGCAATGCGCATCCGATTCAGACGGGATTGCGCGATCCGTCAATCCCGATGCCGAAGCTCAGCGACTTTCTTTGCGGCGGCGAACGGCGAGTGCCGCTCGCGCCGTTGCCGTCGATGAATCCGCTTGATGCATGGACGAAAGTGCCGGGCAGTGGATTGCGTGCGACTTGGCTCGGTCACTCGACCGTGATGGTGGAAATCGACGGCAGATCGTCTCGCACGATCACTACGATCACCTCGACTATCCGACCATTCGCGAGCTGCGCAAGCGCGACGTGCCGTTCGTGACGTCGCTGGGTGTCGGCGCGCACCTCGAGGCCTGGGGCGTGCGGCCCGAGCGCATCACCGAACTCGACTGGTGGGCGTCGCACAGCGTCGGCAATCTCACGCTGACGGCCGCCCCGTCGCAGCATTTCTCCGGGCGGGGATTGAAGGATCGCAATGCGACGCTCTGGTCGTCGTTCGTGATCCGCTCGCCGCGTCACGTCGTCTTCTTCAGCGGCGACACGGGGCTTACGACGGAGTATCAATCCATCCGCGAACGGCTCGGGCCTTTCGACCTGGTGATGCTGGAAGTCGGCGCCTTTCATCCCTCCTGGGGCGACATCCATCTCGGTCCGGAGAATGCCCTGAAGGCACTGCAGCTGCTCGGCAACGCTCCGTTCCTGCCGATCCACTGGGGCACGTTCAATCTCGCGCTGCATGCCTGGGATCAACCCGTGGAGTACCTGGTGAAGCACGGCGCGGGCGTACAGCTCGTCATGCCGCGGCTTGGCGAACCGGTCGAGCCGGGCCGTGGCAAGCGCGTTGAGCCGTGGTGGCGCGTCGTCGATGCAATTCCGCAGAAGCGCGAACTGCAGGTCGAGACGACGTTGCCGAAATCGATGGGGTGGCCGATCGACTGAGGCAACCCGCTGCGGCGCCTTGCGCAAAGGCGCCGGGGGTCGTCTAATTCTCCGCACTCAAGCTGCGGAGCTCTCCATGAAATATTTCCTTGGCCTTGCGGCCGCATTGATCACGTTTTCCGTGACGGCCGCCGCGCCGCAGGACACGCCGGCGGGCGTGCAGCGCTTTCGCGAGTTGTACAAGGAACTCGTCGAGACGAACACGCAGTTGTCGAACGGGAACTGCACGCAGGCCGCCGAGCGCATGGCGGCGCGGTTGAAAGCGGCGGGCCTGCCGAAGTCCGACCTGCATCTGATCGTTCCGCCGGGCCATGAAAAGGAAGGCGGACTCGTCGCGATCTACCCGGGCCGGGACCCGAAGCAGAAGGCGATCCTGCTCCTCGCGCATATCGACGTCGTCGAGGCGAAGCGGGAAGACTGGACGCGAGACCCCTTTACGCTGGTCGAGGAGAACGGTTCGTTCTACGCGCGTGGCGCGATGGATGACAAGGCGGAAGCGGCCATCTGGACGGATCTCCTGATCCGGTATCACACGGAGAACTACCGGCCGCGCCGCACGCTGAAAGTGGCGTTGACCTGCGGCGAGGAGGGCGCTCCGTTCAACCTCGCGAAATGGCTGACCGAGAACCAGCGCGAGCTCATCGACGCCGGGTTCGCACTCAATGAAGGCGCGTGGGGCGAGCTCGACGCGCATGGCAACCGGGTCTCGCACAACGTGGAGGCGGGCGAGAAGTTTCCGCAGAACTACCGGCTGGAGGTGACGAACCCGGGCGGCCACAGCTCGCGGCCCGTGAGGGACAATGCGATCTATCGCCTGTCGGCGGCGCTGCTCAAGATCGGCGCGTACGAATTTCCGTTCGAGTTCAACGACGCCAATCGCGCGTACTTCACCGGCATGGCCAGGATCAAGGCGGGGAAGGGCGAGACGGACGTTGCGAACGCGATGACCGCGTTCCTGAAGGACGCCGCCGATGTGCAAGCGCTCGCGCTCGTCGCGAACAAGGACCCGAGCTGGAATGCAACGCTGCGCACGACCTGCGTCGCGACGATGCTCGACGCCGGCCACGCTACCAATGCTCTGCCGCAACGGGCGCGTGCGAATGTGAACTGCCGGATATTCCCGGGTACTTCGACCGCCACGGTGCGCGCGAAGCTCGAGGAGCTGGTCGCGGACCCGCAAGTGAAAGTCACGACGCTCGAAGCCCGGGGCCCGACGTCTAAATCGCCACCGCTGACGCCCGCGATTCTCGCGCCGATCGAAAAGCTCACGGAAGAGTTCTGGCCGGGCGTGCCGGTGCTGCCGATCCTGCAGGCCGGCGGTACCGACGGCGAGTTCACGAACGCGGTCGGCATTCCGACCTACGGCGTCGAGCCGGTGTTCGTCGGTCCCGACCTCGGCCACATTCACGGTCTCAACGAGTATGTCGGCGTGCAGTCGCTCCTCGAAGGGCGCGAGTTTCTCTATCGGCTGGTCAAGGTCTACGCGGACCGGAAGTAGATCGGGTCTTGTCCGCGCAGCGGTCGCCGATCAGTGCACGTCCGCGGGGCCGAGCGCGCCGCCGTCGATCGCGAGCACCGTTCGAAGCAGCACGTTCGCGCCGTTCGCAACGGCTTCCGGCGCCGTATATTCCTTGGGCGAATGGCTGATGCCGCCGATGCTCGGCACGAAGATCATGCCAGTCGGCGCGAGGTAGGTCATGTGCTGCGCGTCATGCGCGGCGCCGCTCGGCATGAACTTGCTCGAGAGGCCGAGAGACTTCGCCGCAGTGGCAACGATTTGCCGGACGGCTTCATGGGTCGGCGCCGGTTCGATCCCCAGTGGGATTTCGACAAGGTCGATGGGCGTCTCACGAGCGGTTGCGATTTCCCCGGCCTTCGATCGAATCGCGTCGAAGACCTGCTGCATCTTGGCCTCGTCGAGATCGCGAATCTCGAGCGTCATCGTTACCTTGCCGGGAATGACGTTCGGCGCACCGGGTTCCGCCTTGATCACGCCGACCGTCGCGACCTGCCGGCCGGGCAGCGTCGTCGCGACGCGGCTGACGGCGAGCACGAAGTCGGAGGCGCTCACGAGTGCATCGTGGCGCCGGTTCATCGGCGTGGTTCCCGCGTGGTTCGCGAAGCCGTGGACGGTGACATCCCAGCGGCGAATGCCGACGATGCCTTCGACGACGCCGATGTCGATCTTGCTCTCTTCGAGAATCGCGCCCTGTTCGATGTGGAGCTCGACATAGGCCGCCAGTTCGCCAGCGCGGCGCTGGGCCGTCGGCAGCTGCTCGGGATCGCCACCGACTGCGCGAACGCCGTCGCGGACTGTCTTGCCGCTGTGACTCACCTGATCGAGCGTGCCCGGCTTGATGTGGCCCACGATTGCGAGGCTGCCGATCATGCTGCCTTCCTCGTCGGTGAAGTTCACGATCTCGAGGGGATGGCGCAGGGCAACGCCGGCCTCATGCAAGCGCTGGGCAACTTCGATGGCACCCAGCACACCGACGTCACCGTCGTAGTTTCCGCCGCTCGGAACCGAGTCGGTGTGCGAACCGAGCACGATCGCCGGCAACTTCGGGTTCCGCCCCTCGAGCCGGCCGATGAGGTTCCCGGCCGCATCGACACGCACCGTGAGCCCGGCGTCTTTCATCAGCTGGGTGACGTAGGCGCGGCCAGCGACATCAAAGTCGCTGTACGCCACACGGCTGACGCCGCCTTCGGGGTTCGTGCCGAATCGGGAGAGTGCCGCGAGATGCGCATTCAAGCGATCGGCGTTCACCGCGGGCGCCGGCGGCTTCGCGCTCGCGACAATCGGCAGCGTGAGAAGGATTGCGGCGGTGGAAGCGAGCATTCGAAGATAGTGGGCGCGCATTGGGTCAGCCCTCGTAGACCCAGCGGCCGCCGATCATCGTGCGCTCCGGCTTCACGCTGGTGAAAGTCACGGGATCGATCGTCATCAGGTCCTGGTCCCAGACGACGAGATCCGCGAGCTGGCCTGGTTCGAGCGTGCCCTTGATGTTTTCCTCGAACGTGGCGTAGGCGCCGTTCACCGTGGAGCAGCGAATGGCTTCTTCGACCGAGATGCGCTGGTTCGCGCCCCAGACATGCCCCGTGGCATCGGTGCGCGTGACCTCCGAGCGCAGCCACAGCATCGGGTCGGCCGGGCTTGCCGTGTAATCCGAACCCGGCGCCACCTTGATGCCGGCGTCGATGAAGTCGCGCATGGCGAACATGTGCTTCAGGCGTTCCTCACCGTAGAAGTGCATCTTCTCGCCGTGGAAGAGCACGTAGCACGCAAACGGCAGGGGAATCACGCCGGCTGCCTTGATTCGCCGGACGAGATCCGCGTTGACGACCGTGCAGTGCTCGATGCGCAGGCGCGCATCGCGCCGCGGAAATTCCCGCTGCAGCTGTTCGTAGACGTTGAGGACGGTATCGATCGCGACGTCGCCATTCGCGTGAATGCCCACCTGCCAGCCGGCGAGGTAGGCCTTGCGCGCCTTCTCGTACAGTACTTCGCGCGTCGCGCGGCTGACACCCTTGAAGTCGCCAAGGCCTTCGTAGGGCTGGGAGAGCAGGGCGGTGCGTTCGGAGATGGAGCCGTCGCTGTAGAGCTTGATCGCGCCGACGCGCACCCATTCGTCGCCCAGGCCCGTGTGCACACCGGCAGCGATCATCTTGTCGAGATCGTCGTAGTTGATGTGCGTGTAGAAACGGCCGAGGAGCTCGCCCGCACCGCGCGCGTCCTGGTACGCCTGCAGGGTTTCCGGATGTCCGTCGGCCTCGCAGGCCGAGGTGATCCCGCGGCTCACGAACATTTTCGAGACCAGCGCAGCGCCCTTGCGGTAGTCGTCACGGGTCGGCGGCTTGATGGCGAGCGCGAGGATCGTCCCCACGGCATCTTCCGCCACGCGTCCATTGTGACGTCCGGCGGCGTCGCGGAAGAACTGGCTGTGCGGCGGATCCGGAGTGTTCTCGTCGACCTTGATGGCGGCGAGCGCGCGCGAATTCACAAACGCGGTGTGGCCGCCCCGGTGCTGCACGACCACCGGATGAGCGGGAGCCACGGCATCGAGATCGGCGCGATTGAGCGGACGCGGCGTCTTGGTGTCGTCGTACAGGAAGCCGATCACCCATTCACCGGGTGGCGTCGCGGCCGCCTTCGCGCGAATCGCCGCCAGGATGGCTTCAAGCGAATCCATCTCGAGCGGCACCTGCGTCACGAGCTCCAAACCGCTTTCGCACGGATGTGAATGCGCATCATTGAAACCCGGCGTGACGCGCTTGCCGCCGAGATCGACGCGACGCGCGGTCGGCCCTGCGAGCGCGAGCATCTCCTTGCTCGTGCCGATGGCAAGGACACGGCTGCCGGCGAGTGCGAGCGCCTGAACTTCTCGCTCCCGCGTGCCCATCGTGAGTATCTTGCCGTTATGCAGGATCGCGTCGGGGCGGGTGTCCCAGCGGGCGAAGGTTGCGGCGCTCGCGGTGAGACCCGCGGCGATGAAGGTGCGACGGCTGAGGCGCTTCATGGCGTTCCCCCTTATTATTCTTGGTGCGCGCATTTAAGCACCTTCCACTCTCGGTTGCTTGCGCGGGCGATTCGACTGATTCTTGCCTTTACAACGCCCGAACTGGAGCAAGTCATGAAGAAATTTCTGGCCGTTTACACCGGTACGCAATTGTCCCGGGCGGAGTGGGAAAAGATGGACGAAGGCAAGCGCAAGAAGCTGGAAGCGGAGGGCATGCAGGCGTGGGGAGCCTGGATGATCGCCCACAAGGCCGCCATCGTCGAGCAGGGAGGCCCGCTGGGAAAGACGAAGCGCGCCGCCGCGCAGGGCATTTCGGACACCCGGAACAACCTGGCGGGTTACGTGGTCGTGAAGGCCGAGTCCCACGAAGCGGCTGCCAGGATGTTCGAGAAGCACCCGCACTTTTCGATATTTCCGGGCGAAGCGGTCGAAATCATGGAATGCCTGCCGATTCCCGGCCAGTGACAGGATCGGCCGCTTACATCTGACGAAACAGGTGCAGGTAGCTCCGGCTGACGGGCAGTACCTCGGTGCGCCCTTTCAGGTGGATGTCGGCGGTCTCGTTCGGTCCACGCGTGACATGAGCCACGGATCGCAGGTTCACGACCACCGAGCGATGCACCTGCGCGAAGCGAGTGGCATCGAGCTGTGCCGTGAGTTCCTTGAGCGGTGTACGGATGACCGCTTCGCGCGGCTCGCCTGCGTCGTCGCGCCAGGCGATCAGCGTGTACTTCTCCTCGGACCGCAGGAAGTCGATGTCGTCCACGGCAATGAGGCGCACGGTTTGACCGACGGACGCGCGGATCCAGCGCAGCGTCTCCGATGGGGATCCCTTCTGCAGTTGCGCAGCGAGCTGCTGCAGCAGGGCTTCCGTGTTGAGCGCGGGCTGCGACGCGCGCAGCCGCTCCTTCAGTCGTTGCACGGTCTCCGCCAGGCGGGCCGGCTCCACGGGCTTCATCAGGTAGTCGAGCACGCCCTGCGCGAACGCCTGCACGGCGTACTGATCGAACGCGGTCACGAAGACGAGGTGCGCGCGATGGCCGATGTGGCGTGCGGCCTCGACGCCGGACATGCCGGGCATCTGCACATCGAGAAAACAGACGTCGGGACGATGCGAGTTAAAAAGATCGATGGCCTCGCGACCATTGCGCGCCTGCGCCACCACGTGAAGTTCCGGCCAGGCGGCGGCGAGCAGCCGTTCGAGCGCATCCCGGAGCAGGGGCTCGTCGTCGGCGATCAACGCGGTCGGGCGCTTCTCGGTCATGGGGCCGCCGGCCGCGCCGGAAAATTGAGCTTGGCGCTCACGCCATGCGGCTCGACTTCGCTCAGGCGCAGTTGCGCGTCGCCACCGAAGGCAAGCTGCAGTCGTTCGCGCAGGGTCGCAAGGCCGGTGCCCGAACCGTTGGCGCCAGATCGCAGCCCGACGCCCGTGTCGGCGACACGCACGATGCAGCGGCCCTCGCGCACCGTCACGTGGACGTCGATGCGTCCGCCTTCTTCGCTCGGATCGATGCCGTGACGCACGGCGTTCTCGACGAGCGTCAGCACGGTCAGGGGCGGGCAACTCAGGGGCGTCGCCCCGTCGTCGATCTCGAGCGCGAACTGCAGGCGATCCGGGATGCGCATGTGCATGAGGTCGAGATACGCGCGGACGAGCTGCAGCTCCTGGCCGAGCGTCGTGGTGGGTTCCTGCAGCCGCGGGATCGCCGCGCGCAGGTAGGCGACGAGGCTCCTCAGCACGCTGGATGCCTGGGGCGAGCGGGCGTCGACCAGCTCCTGCACGTTCGCGAGCGTATTGAAGAGGAAATGCGGCTCGACCTGCGCCTGCAGCAGCCGCAAGCGCGCGTTGAGCGCGTTGCGCTCGAGCTCACTGCGCTCGAGCTCGAACGCGAGGGCTTGTTCGCGCGCGAACGTCTCGCGCTGTCGCACGATGGCGCCGAGGGCAATCCACGGTCCGAACAGCACGCCTTCGAAGGTCAATTGCGCATAGCCGGTGAGCCGCAACGGGTTGTGCGAGAAGTCGGGATTGCCGCCGGTTGTCACGAAGTAGGCGAGCCACGCGCAGAACGGCGCCGAGAGCACCACACCGATCAGCTGCAAAGCCCAGCGCGCGAGCCAATGGGGCAAGCGCCTCGGCCACTGCTCGAAAAGCGCGAAGGCCGCAAGCGCGAAAAGGCCCACCATCACCGTGCGCCCGACCACGATCGGCGTGGCGGTCGTGTTGCCGACCTGGTTCAGCAGCCCGAAGAGCATCGAGACTCCGAGCACCAGCAGCACGCGCCGCCGGTTGAAGGCGAGCGCAAGGCCGCGCGGTTTTGCGGACGCAGTAGCGGAGTGCATGGCGTCACTATAGCCGGTGATTTCGTCAGCTGCCGGCGACCCGCCGTGTTCGAGGGCCCTCGGAGCCGCCGTTCATCCGCCTGCTTCGTATCTGGTCCGTGGCCCGCCGTCGCCGGTCACATGAACTGGCCCCGATGGCGTCGCTCGGCGATAGTGGCAGTCATTGCAGGGTGCTACCGAGGGGTGCAAGACCATGAAACTGCGCTACAAGATCACCGGCGGTGTGCTGCTCTTCATCGCGCTCGCGGTGACCGCGCTCGCCATCACCATCAGCCGCGACGCTCCGTGCGCAACGGCACCTGCGCTTGCGGCCGATGCGCAACGGATGAAGGCTGCGGTCAACCGGTGTTACGGCTCGCCCGATGTCGTCAAGGTGGAGGACATCGAGAAGCCCACGCCGAAGGACCACGAAATCCTCGTCAAGGTGCGCGCGGCGTCGGTGAATCCGCTCGACTGGCATCTCCTGCGCGGCCAGCCGTACATCATGCGTGCGGAGGCGGGCATCGGCGTGCCAGGGAACTCGCGCCTCGGTGTCGACTATGCGGGCACCGTCGAAGCGGTGGGCAAGGACGTCACGCGATTCAAGGCCGGCGATGAGATCTTCGGCTCGAAGCGCGGTGCGTTCGCCGAGTACGTCAGTGTTCCCGACGAACGGGCGATTGCCCTGAAGCCCGCCAACGTGACATTCGAGCAAGCGGCGGCCGTGCCCGTCGCTGCGGTCACGGCGCTGCAGGCGCTTCGCGACCACGGCAAGGTCCAGGCGGGACAGAAAGTGTTGATCAACGGCGCCTCGGGCGGCGTCGGCACCTATGCCGTACAGATCGCGAAGTCGCTCGGCGCCGAGGTCACCGCGGTCTGCAGCACCAGGAACGTGCCGATGGTTCAGGCGCTCGGCGCCGATCATGTCATCGACTACAAGAGCGAGGACTACACGCAAGGCGCGCAGCATTACGACGTCATCATCGACACGGTGGGCAATCGATCCTTGCTCGAGAACAAGCGCGTGATGGCGGACAAGGGCATCTTCGTCATCGTCGGCGGGCCGAGCGACGGGAAATTCATCGGCGCGATGTGGAGCCCGGTGAAGGCCTGGATGCTGTCGCCGTTCGTCAGCCAGCAGTTCGGCTTCTTCCTCGCCGACGTCAATCAGAAGGACCTCGACCTGCTGCATGACATGATGCAGGCCGGCAAGCTCACGTCGATCATCGACCGCAGCTACCAGCTGGGCGAAACGGCGGAGGCGATCCGCTACCTCGAAGCGGGACACGCGCGCGGAAAAGTGATCATCGCCATGGATTAGCCGGCACAGCCGCCGTTGTCGAGATACGCCTCCTCTTCCGCCGTGCTCTTGCGGCCGAGGATGGCGTTGCGATGAGGGAAACGTCCAAAGCGCTGCACGATGTCGCGATGGTGCTCCGCATGAGCGAGGTCGGCGAGGCTCAAGTGCCGGCGGTACTCGACGGCGCGCTCGTGCGCTCGCCGTCGTTTCCGAGTCCGACCTCATCGCGGCCATGCCGCGGCAGGCTGAGCAACGCGTCGGGGCGATTCAAGGCGCGGCTCAACCACCGCGCAGAGCTCGAGGCCATCGAGGGCACCGGGCACTTTCAGCGCTATCAGGACTATCTGCCGTCGATCGTGAGCATGGCCGGGCGAGGCGCGGGTTCGCTGACGGTCAACGCCGCGGCACGGCGAACTCCTGCACCCAGTAGATCGCGCCGCGCTTCTTGCCGGAAGCGACGGCGATTCCCATCTCGCGATATCCCGGTTCCATGATGTTGGCGCAGTGGCCCGGGCTCGAGAGCCAGCCCTTCACTACTTCTTCCGCGGACACCGGCCCGTAGGCGATGTTCTCGCCCGTGAGGTTCGAATGATAATCGAGCCGCGCAAGGCGTTCCTTCGGGGTGCTGCCGTCCCTGCCGATGTGTTCAAAGTAGTCATGGTTCGCCATATCGCGGGCGTGATCGCGGGCCGCGCGATTCAGTACCGACGAGGGAGTGAGTGGCGTGGTTGCCGAGAAGCGCTCGTCGCCGCAGCGCCGCGAGCTGGCGCGAGCCTGGTTGACGAGTTCGAGCACCCGTTCACGGACGGCTGAGCTGGACGCTTTGCCGACGGCAACGTCCGCGGAAGCCTGCATCGAAGCCAACGTCAGCGCAAGCAGCAAAGCGCGGTGTGCTCGAGACATGTACCGGGCAACTAGTCGAGCGTCATCGCGATTCGCATGCTAGCCGTCGACCGTGGCGAATGCGCGCACGGGAAATGTCCCGAAGCCCTTCACCTTGACCGGCACCGCGAAGAAGTGCGCGCCGTGCTCCGGAACATCGACGAGGCCGCAGAGATGCTCGCAGATCGGAATGTCGGCGCCGAGCAGCGTCGAGTGCACGGGCCGCTCTCCCGTATCGGTGTTGTCGATGTTGTGCGAGTCGATGCCGACCATGGCAACGCCCGCGTCTCGCAGCCATTGGGCAAGGCGCAAGGTGAGGTGCGGAAAGCCCTCGAAGTACTTGTCGGTGCGCCAGTGGCGGTCCCAGCCTGTGCGGACCAGTACCGCTTTGCCGCGCACATCGGCGGGCTTGAACGGCAATTGATCGATTGCGCGCGTCGTGCTCGTCTCGACCTGCGCGACGACGCAGGCCAGGTTCGCGAGCGATTCGAGCGGCAGTTGCGACAAGTCCTTGCCATCGGCGTAGCGGTGAAAGGGACTGTCGACGTAGGTCCCGGTGTTCGCGACCATGTCGATCCGGCCGATCTGAAACTCCGTGCCGGCCGAGTAGAGCTTGCGGGACGCTGCGCGCGAAAGGTAATCGCAGATGATCGGCGCCGGCAGACCCTTGTAGGTCACCATGCCGGCTTCGATCGTGTGGCTGACGTCGATGAGTTTCATGGGAGCGGCGACACTGCTGGCCAGTTGAGCTCTCGCTGTCGCATTATAAGTGAAACAGGCGGGCCTCCGGGGCGCGCCGACAATGACAGGCCCGAGGAGGGCGCGATGCTGAAATCACCCGACAAGTCCGTGCCGCATTTCGCCTGGCTCGTATGGATGGGCATCGCGCTGGGCGTTGGCGGCGCTGCGGCGGCGCAGGAACCCGAGCCCGAGCCGGAGGCGACCTCGCAACCGGGCGATGAGCCTGCGAACGCCGACACGACGTCTGATGAAGCGGACGCGAACGAGGATGAGAGCGACGACGACTCCACCGACGTCGAGCAGCCGGACGATTACGCCGACGACGCCATCCCGACGGACACGCAACTGGATCCGACGCGCATGAGCTGGGACGTCGTCGAATTCGAGGATGACGGTGACGATCAGGAAGACGTTGAAGAAGCTTCGCATCCAGGCATCCGGGAGCCCGAGGACGTGCCGACCGTGCGCCCGCACCAGCGCAAGGCGCCGAAGTCCAAGGGCGAGCAGGAAGATTTCCTGCGCTCGGCAGGCGGGCGGCCGATTCCCGACAAGGGTGCGCCCTGGCAAGCGGAAATCTACGGCCCGTTCGAGGCGGAACGATTTCCCGAGAAGTCACGCGCCGGCAGGGCGCTCTGGCAGCTGCAACACTACTGCGGCGGGTCGCTCATCGCCCACGATTGGGTGCTGACCGCGGCCCACTGCATCGACCAGGACATGGTGAACGCCGGCTATCGCGTGCGTCTCGGCGCGGAAGACATTTCAAAGGACAGCGGCCTGACCTTCAAGATCGATCACATCGTCCGGCACGCGAACTTCGACACGAAGCCGCTGCCCGCGAATCCGAACATGTATGCGAACGACATCGCGCTCGTCCACATCGTCGAGGACGGGCCGCCGCGCCACCGCGACCCGACGCAGATCCGCGAGATCGCGCTTCACAAGGGACCGCCGCCGCCCGACGGCACGCAAGTGACGGGCAGCGGCTGGGGCAAGACGCTACCGGTCGAAGGCAATGCGCCGAACGCGGTGCTGCTCAAGGTCGATCTGAAGGTGATGGGCCAGGCGCAATGCACGAACCTGCCGGGCTACGGGCCGGCGAAGATTCAGGGCAAGGTCTTCTGCGCCGCGAATCCGCAGCGCTCCACCTGCCAGGGCGACAGCGGTGGCCCGGTCATCTTCACGAACGGCGTGCCGACGCTGGTCGGCATCATCAGCTGGGGCAAGAAGCGCTGCACCGGCGACGGCCAGCCCGGTGTCTACACGCGCGTCGCAACCTATATCGACTGGATCAACCAGGCAATGAAGCTCGACCCGACGAAGAATTCGCTGCCCTGAGGCTTCAGCCCGACGGCGGCGGGTTGTCGGGCGTCTGCGGCGCGACCTTGTCGCCGCTCGTCTGGGAGGCGTCCTCATTGTTCGCCGGAGCTTCCGATGTCGCGGCGGGTGCCGGCGTCGCTTCGGCTGGTGCCGCTGCCGCCGGCGCCGCTTCCGCCGGTGCCGGGCTGCTTTCCTGCTGGCTGCACGCGGTCATGAGCGTCGCTGCAAGCAGTAACGCGATGGTTGTTGTCATTGTTTTCATGGCCCATTCCCCTGTTGAGTCGTCACATCAATCGAACCCGATGCTGGCGAGCAACCGGGCGAATCTCGGATCGTTGCGAAGAGTGTCGAGCATAGGGTCGTTGCGCGCATAGATCAAACCGGAATCGCCCACGATGCGCGCCTGCCCGAGCCTGGCGAGCGCGGCGTCCTTCTCGCCCCATTGCGCGAGGATCTGGCCCTGCTGGTACAGGACCCGGTCGCCGAGATCGGCGACCAGCTTCGCCATCGCCGCGCGCGCGGCCGTCGCGTTGCCGAGTTTCCATTCCACGATTGCCTTGCCCGCGAGACTGACATCCTCCGAGGGTTCCGCGGCATACGCCGCTCGCGCATCGTCGGTCCGCCCGAGCATCAGCAGGGCGTCACCGATAGCGGCGTGCGCACGGGACATCCTGGGATTCATCGACAGCGCATGCTCAGCCGGGGGAATCGAATCGGCATAATTGCGGGCGGCGTACTGGATGGCGCCGGCGGCACGGTGGATGAGCGGATTCAGCGGATCGAGCACCAATGCGCGGCGCATGGCATCCGCCGCCTCGCTCTTGCGGCCGATCCGCGCGCTGTAGAGCGAGTAGCGGGCGAGCACGTTGGCATCGCCCGGGCCGAACTCGCGTGAACGCTCGAAGGGCTCGCGTGCCGCATGCGCGTCGAGGCGCCCCTGAAAGAGGACCAAGCCGAGCGTCGAGTAGGCGTCGGCGAACCTGGGCGCCAGGGCGATCGCGCGCTCGGCCGACTTGACCGCGGCATCGTAAAGCCCGGCGAGTTGCCCGGCCTCGCCGTACTGATTTGCGATGGCAGTGAGCGAGCGTGACCGCGCCGCGTGGGCCGCGGCGTAGCTGGGATCCGCCGCGATCGCCGCATCGAACCGGGCGAGCGCGGCCCGCTCCGCGGTTTCGTCGGAACTCAGGTCGTAGAGCGCGCGGCCGCGCAGATAGTCGTCATAGGCCGCCACGTTGGTCGTGCCGCCGGAACTCGCAAGCTCCTGGGCCGTCGCGGCGGCCGGTACGCCGGTCGCCGTCACCTGGGCGGCAAGCGCGCCCGCCACGGCGTCGGCAATTTCGCTCTGCACGGCGAAGATGTCGTGCATGCTGCGGTCGAATGTCCGGGACCAGCGGCTAAAGCCGGTCTCGCCGTCGATGAGATCGGCGGCCACCCGCACGACGTCGCCCGCCCGCCGGACGCTCCCGTCGAGCAGGAACGCAACGCCCAGCTTCTCCGCAATGGTCCTGGCGTCGTCCTTGTGATCGCGGAATTTGCCAGAGGAGGTTTCGGCCATGACGAGGAGCAGCACATTGCGCGCAAGCGTGGCGCGCACTTCCTCGGACAGGCCGTCGGAAAAATAGGCCTGGTTCGGATCGCCGCTCAGGTTCTCGAAGGGCAAGACGGCGACGCTGTTGCCGGACGCCGGAACGCCGCCGCCGATCAGGCCGCGCCGCCAGGCGATGAAACCTGCGATGCCCGCGACCGCAAGGCCCGCCGTCGAGGCCAGCAACGCGCGGCGGCTCAAGAACGCTGAAGCAGGTCGGGCCTTCGCCGTGCGCTGAGGCTTCGGAATGCTCTTGCGGGTCGTCGAAGCGATGGAGCGGATGACGTCGGCAATTTCAGCGCTGCCGGCAGTCCCGCGCCAACGGGACAGATCGATCGAATGATACTGGCCGAAGCCGAGCGGTGGCGGCGTGCCGTCGAGCGACACCGGCACGAGCTTGCGCAGGTCGCGCCCCCTGGCCGCCTCGTCGCGCACCCAATCGGAGGTAACGGACGTGGCGGACCAAGCGACCATCACGACATCACAGCGGGTCAAGGCCGCTTCGATCGACTTCGCGAACGCCGCGCCGCCTTCGATCAGTGCATCCCACCACACGTCGAGCCCGGCTTCCTCGAGCGCCCGCATGAGGGCCGCCGCCTGAGTCTGGTCGGCGCGGGCGTAGCTCAGGAAAACCGTCGGACGGTTTCCCCCGACGGGCGCTTCATCGCCCGCGGACATGGAAGCGGCTCCAGCGATAGAACGGATAGCTCGCGGCCAGCATTGCGATCGCGTAAAGACTCGTGCGCAGGTTGGCGACGACGAAGCCGACCAGCAGGACCAGCGCCAGCAGCGCGGCGAACGCCGGCACCCAGGGGTGACCGAAAGCGCGATACGGCCTCGGCAGATCCGGTTCGCGCCGGCGCAGGACGAAATAGGCGATGTACAGCGCGCAATTCACGGCAACACCCAGAAAGCCGGTGATCAGGAACAGGGTCTCGAACGAGGTGCCGGCCGCCAGCAGGATCGCCGGAATGACGCAGACGAGGAGTGCCATGCCGGGCGTCGCCGAGTGATTGAGCTGGCTGATGCGCTTCGGCAGCAGTCGATCGCGGCTCATGGCAAACAGGATGCGCGCGGTGAACATCACGGTGACGTTCAGGATGCCGACCAGCGAAACGATCGCGAGCGTGGTCACGATGCGATCGGCGGCATCGCCGAAAATGCCTTGTGCGGCCGCGGCCACCGGCAGTTCGGAACTTGTCAGTACGTCCGCCGGCAGGGCATACAGCAGCGCCGCGTTGACGAGGAGGTAGGTTGCCGTCACCGCCAGGATTCCCCAGAAAAGCGCGCGCGGCACATTGCGGTTCGAGTCACGATCCTCTTCGCTGAAATAGATCGACGAGTTCCAGCCCGCATAGGTTTCCGAGATGTACTGCATCGCCAGCATGACCGCGACGAACGACAACGTGAACGTCGCGGCCTGCGCCGAGGGTGCAACCGGCGAAGCGACGGCGGCGCGCGGCAGCGCGAAGCAGCCGACGACGATGAAGAGCAGGCCGAAAATCTTCGCGAGGCTCAGCCACTGCTGCACGCGGGCGCCGAGCTTCAGGCCGAACCAGTTGAGCAGGGCCAGGGCGGCCAGGGTGCCGGCGGCGACGGCATGCGCATGGTCGCCGATGCCCGGCAGCAGTTTTTCGGCGAATTCGCCCACCGGCACGGAGATCGCGGCGAGCCCGCACACGCTGGTGGCCCAGTCGGCCCAGCCGACGGCGAAGCCCGCGAATTCGCCATAGGCGCGGCGCGCATAGACGTACGGCCCGCCGGCTTTCGGAATCGCCGTGGCCAGTTCCGCATAGCAGGCCGCGCCCATCGCGGCGAGCAGGCCGCCGGCGAGCCAGGCAAGGAGGATGACGGCCGGTTGTCCAAGTTTCCCGGCTACGGTTCCAGGCACCCGCAGGATGCCCGCGCCGATCGTCCCGCCAACGACGATCGCGGCGCCGAGAAACGCGTTCATCACGCGGCGCAGCTCCGTCGGCCGGGCGACGGCTTGCATCGATGGTGCGGTCATGTGGGCCGCATCATGCCACGCGCCCGGTTGGCGATGCGACGGAATAGGCCAGCCGTCATCACCGCGATACACATGTGCTACCGTTCGGGCATCGGCATGAAGAAGCTCAAGAACGAAGCCCAGCTCTTCAAGGCGGCGCTCGCCTCGGCGATGAAGTACGCCGAAGGGCGAGGCGCCGTCGTGTTCGAAGCCACCGATTCGGCGAGCGAGAAACTGCTCTACGTCTATCGCTTGCTCGTGCACGACAAGATGATTCAACCGGTGCCGGAAGACCAGGTGTCGGAGAAGACCATGCGGCACAAACTTGCCATCTGGTATTCGAGGCAGCTGCCCGAGGACGATTCGAAGGAGACCCCGCAATGACGATTTCGACGTACACGATTGGCATGGAGACCTTCATGCCGCTGCTGCGCACGCTGTCAACCCTCATCGACAAGGGCGCCGAACAGTTTCGCGCCCAAGGCAAAGACCCCGAGGCGCTTGCCGGCGCAAAGCTCGCGCCCGACATGTTTCCCTTTTCAAGGCAGGTGCAGATCGCCTGCGATCACGCCAAGGGGGCCGCTGCGCGCCTCACCGGCCGCGAGCCGCCGAAATTCGAGGACACCGAGCAGACGCTCGATCAGCTGAAATCCCGCATCAAGCGCACGCTCGACTATGTCGAGGGCGTGTCGGCGAACGATTACGAGGGGGCGGAGAAACGCCACATCGAGTTTCCGCTCATCAACGACCTCGTGCTCGACGTGAACGGCCTGCAGTACCTGAGGGACTGGGCGCTGCCGAATTTCTACTTTCACCTGGTGACGGCGTACGACATCCTGCGCAACCAGGGCGTCGACATCGGCAAGAAGGACTTCCTCGCGCACGCGGGCTACGCGATCCATCCGAAGGGGCAGCAGTAGCTTCGACGCTTAAGGCAGAATCGCGAACGCCCGCGCCGGGAAGCCGAAGCCGTTTTCCACCTTCGGCCAGGTGACGACGATGACGGCGCCGGTCGCCGGCAGCTTGTCGAGGTTAGCCATCACTTCGATCTGGAAGTGATTCTGCTTCAGGATCCAGGTTTCCGATTCCATCGCGTCGGTCGTGTCGGTGTCGAGCGATTCATGGCCGATCGCCGTCACCTTGCGCTCGTTGAAGAGGTACTGGATCGCGGCCAGCGACCAGGCCGGGAACGGCGCGCGCTTGAAGTGCTCCGGGTTCGCATCCCAGTCCTTGTACATGTCGGTGCGTAGCGCGGCGAATGCGCCGCCAGGCACCGGGCCGTGAACCTTCTCCCAGGCCTTGACGTCGGCGACGCTCAGGGCGTGATTCGGGTCCGTCGCGATGACCGGCGTCATGTCGAAGACCACGAGCGGCAGGATCATGCTCTTCAGCGGGATCTGATCCATCGTCAGCCCGTCGGGACTGAAGTGCGCCGGCGGGTCGACGTGCGTGCCGTACTGGCCGACCATCGAATAATAGATCGACCGGAAACCGTCCTTCTCGATCGTGTACGGCCGGTGCGTCTTCGGGTCGGAGGCCGCGCTCATCGTCGCCTGGCCGAAGCCGCCCCACACGGGCGTCGTCGGGCTGAAGCTGTGCGTGAGGTCGACGTATTCCTTGCTCTGGATCACCTTGAGGGCGTCGGCGAGCGAGGGCCCCTTGTTGTCCTTCGCGGATGCCGCGGTGATTGCGATGCAAAGGCCGATGGCGACCGCGGAAATGAAGATGATCGGGGTCCTGAATTTCACGTTGTCCTCCTCAGTGCTTGATGGCTTGCACGGTCGCTTTCGGGACGAAGCCGCTTTCGCAGGCGTTGCAGGGAGATACGTAATAGTAGGCACCCGCAGCACCGATCAGCGCAACTTCCGTGTCCGGGCCATAGTGGGCGAGCACGGTTGCGTCGGGCGACGGCGTTGCGAGCACGGCCGTTTCTCCGGCAAGCGCGTAAAGGCCGGACGCGGCATCTGAAAACGTCACCTTGAAGCCGCGGACCTCGAGCCACTGCGCCTCGTAAGTCGCGCCGGTCCAATGAAGGTACGCGAATTCCGCGCAAGTGTCGCCGGTACCGCAGCCGACACGCAGGTCCCGATAGCCGCCGGGCGCACGGCTCGTCAGCAATTCGATGGCGTGAATGCCGCCGGAGGAGACCTGTCCGATCGCGCGCCATCCGCCCTGGAAGTTTTCGTAGAGCGTCACGGGGCAGCCGAGGCTTCCGCACGAGAAGACGCTCGGTGCGCCGTCGCATGAGACGTTGCCTTCGTACTCCAAGCCGTACTCCTTCTTATGGTCGCCATTCAGGTCCAGCGTCCAGATGTTCGCCGGTGCGAGCGGGACCAGCTTGCCGCCCGCGTCGTGACAGGCCGCGAGCGCGTATTTCAGCGGTGCCATGAGAAAGCCGGGGCAGACGGCGGGCTTGCGTGCAATGCCGCGCGTCAGCACGTCGAGGCAGTGGGCAATGCCGATGTTGCCCGCGAGTTCGGCCTTGGCGGCGGGCGGATTGTCAGCGGCAGCAGCCGTCATGCAGGCTGCGGCGACGACGCACAGCGAGGCGCGCCCGATCATTTCAGCCGCGCGCCGGCCCATTCACTTGCAGGCAGGCTGATAGCCGAGGTCGCAGGACTTCTTGCGCAGCTCAGCCGCCTTCGTCTTGTCGACCGCCACACCCTTGCCGTTGTCACAGGAGACCGACAGGTTGAAGCAGCCTTCCTTGCTGCCACCATCACAAGCCTGGCCGTAGAGCGCCGCCGCCTTGGCCTTGTCCTGCGTCACTCCCTGGCCGTTGTCGTACAGAACGCCGAGATTCGCGCAGCCGGTCATGGAACCCGCGTCGCAGGCCTTGCCGTAGAAGCTGCCCGCCTTCGCGAGATCCTTGGCGATGCCGTCGCCCGTCAGATAGAGGCTCCCGGCATTGAAGCAGCTGCTAACGACCTTGCCGTCACAGGCCTTTTCGAAGAGCGCTGCCGCTTTCGCCTTGTCCTGTGGCACGCCCTGGCCGTTGGATTGCAACACGGCGAGGTTGGCGCAAGCGGGCAGATGGCCGGCGTCGCAGGCCTTGCCATAGAACTCGGCCGCTTTCGCCTTGTCCTCGGGGATGCCGCGACCGCTGTCATAGAGCACGGCCAGGTTGTGGCAGCCCGCCGCGTACCTGTTGTTGCAAGCCTTGAGATAGAAGGTGGATGCCTTGACCGAATCCTGCGGCACGTGCTGTCCGGTGTCGTAGTAGATCCCGAGGTTCACGCAGGCTCCCCAGTTGCTGCGCGCACACAGGTCCTTGAGCTCGGACACTGAAGGGCCCTGGTCCGCGGCGAAGGTCGATGTCGCCGCCAGCAGCATCGCCACCAGCGAGAAATTGCGCGCCTTCACGCGAACACCCGCATCAGCAGGGCGATGCCGAGCGCGACGCCGCTCAGGTAGGTCCCGAGCGCGCCGATCGCCCGCAGGATGTGCGGCCCCTGGTTGAAATTCGTCGTGGCGAGCATGCCAATGGCGTGCAGGATGCGCGATGCCGTTGCGATGACGACCACCCAGTCGATCCAGCCGCCCGCGCCGGTGATGAGGAAGAAGAGAAACAAGGTCACGAAGATCGGGATGAATTCGCCCGCGTTGCCGTGCGTGCGTACCGCCTTGTTGAGCGGCCCGGAAGGATCGGGCCCGGAGCCGATGCCGATCTTGACGCGTCCGCGCGTGAGTGAAACGTTCAGCGCGAGCGCGAAGTACATGAGTACCAGGATCGCGGAACAGATGAGGTAGACGTTCATGTGAGTCCCCAGGGTTTCGATTTCGTTCACGCGAGCGTCAATGCCCTGCCGCATTTCGGCTGCGAACGCAAAGACTAGCACGCGGCACCTGCCTGCGCCGCCCGCATTGGCGCACAATAGCGCGCCCCGGAAAGCACTATTGGAAAGGCCATGGACTGCGACGAACTCTCTCGACGCTCGCTGCTGCGGGCCATTGCTTCGATGCTCGGCGCGGCGGCGGTGCCGCTCAGCTGGGCGGAGATCGCGAACGCCGGACACGAAGCGCACGCGGCCGCGCAATTGCCCGCCGTTGCCGGCTTCAACTTCTTCAGCGCCACGGACGGCGCGGATGTCGAAGCGATCGCGGCGCAGATCGTTCCCGGCGGCGACGCACCAGGCGCGCGCGAAGCCGGGGCCGTCTACTTCATCGATCGCGCGCTCGGCTCGTTTTTCGCGCGCATGGCACCGGAGTTCCGGACTCGCCTCGCCGAGTTCCAGGCCGCCTGCCGCGCCCGCTTCGGCGATGCACACGCGTTCGCGGCATTGCCGTCGGCCGATCAGATCGACTTCCTGAAATCGGTCGAGCAGACGCCATTCTTCGATCGCGTCCGGCTCCTCACTCTGCTCGGCCTGTTCACGAATCCGGAATACGGCGGCAATCGCGACCGCCTCGGCTGGAAGCTCATCGGTTTCGAGGACCAGCATGTCTTTCAGCCGCCCTTCGGCCATTACGATCGTGACTATCCGGGCTTCAGCCTGGATCCGGTCAAGCCGTCATGAGCGCGACGAGGTTTCGTGATTCGGAGGCCGTGGACTTCGTCATCGTCGGGTCGGGCTCGGCCGGTGGAGTGATCGCGCGCGAGCTTGCGCAAGCCGGACATTCGGTCGTCGTACTTGAACAGGGCCCAAGACTCTCGCCCGCGGACTTCGAGCACGACGAACTCAAGTACTGGTTCCAGGGCGGCATCACCAACGACGTCGTGAAACATCCGCAGACCTTCCGCAAGGACGCGACGCAGACCGCGGCGCGAGCGGAGATCCGGCCGACGCTCTGGTACGGCCGCACGGTCGGCGGCGCCAGCCTGCACTACACGGCGAACTACTGGCGTTTTCACGAGATCGACTTCAACGAACGCAGCGTCCTCGGCCCGATTGCCGGCGCGGACCTGGCCGACTGGCCGATCAGCTACGCGGACCTCGAGCCCTACTACACGAAAGTGGAGTGGGACATCGGCGTGTCGGGCCTCGCGGGCGCAAGCCCCTTCGATCCGCCCCGCACGAAGCCATATCCGATGCCGCCGCTCCCGGTGAAGTCCTCGGGCGTGCTCTTCGAGCGCGGCGCGCGCAAGCTCGGGCTCCATCCGATTCCGTCGCCGATGGTCATCAACTCGGTGCCGTACAACGGTCGTCCGGCCTGCGTGCACTGCGGCTTCTGCCACGGCTTCGCCTGCGAAGTGATGGCGAAGGCATCGACGCTGACCACCATGATTCCGCAAGCCGAAGCCACCGGCCATTGCGAGGTGCGGCCGGAAAGTTTCGTCACGCGCGTCGAAATCGAGAAGCGTGGCCGCGCCACCGGCGTTGCCTACTTCGATCGCGAGGGCCGCGAACATTTCCAGAAGGCCCGGGCGGTGGTCCTCAGCGCGAACGGCGGCGAGACGCCGCGCCTGCTTCTCATGTCGGCGAACGCGAGCTTCCCGCACGGCCTCGCCAACTCGAGCGGCCTCGTCGGCAAATACCTCATGTTCAACTACACCGCGCGCGCGCTCGCCGTGTTCGAGCATGAATTGAACGAGTTCAAGAGCGTGCAGGTCACGCGCATCCTGCACGATTTCTACGACTCCGATCCGAAGCGCGGCTTCTACGGCGGCGGCGGCCTCGACGCGCGCATCGGCCCGCAGCCGACCGTCTGGGCCGCCCGTACGGCGACGGAAGGTCCCGCCTGGGGGAGCGAGTACAAGAAACGCCTCGCGGAATTTCCGCGATCGATGCAGGTCGCCTGCCACGGCACGTCGCTCGCCGTCGAAACGAACAACGTGACGCTCGACCCGACCGTCAAGGACGCGTGGGGCATGCCGGCGATCCGCGTCACCTACAAGGACCATCGGGACGACCTCGCGAACGCGCGATTTCTGCAGGACCGCGGCGCCGAAATCATGACGGCGGCGGGTGCGCAGAGAGTGACGAAGGCGGCGGTGACGGAAAGCACGTTCGGGCTGCATCTCCTCGGTACCTGCCGCATGGGTAACGATCCCGCGCGCTCCGTCGTCGACAAGTATCACCGCAGCCACGATATCCGGAATCTGTTCATCTGCGACGGCAGCAGCCTCGTGACTTCGGGCCGCGGCCAGCCGACGATGACCATCCAGGCGCTCGCGTTCCGGGCAGGCGAGCACATCGCGCGGTTCGCGAAGCGCAATGAGATCTGAAGCGGTCGCGGCATGCGTCTGCGCGGTCATCGCGCTCGCCGCGATCGCGGGTTGCGAGCGCGACGCTCCCCGCACGGCCGAATCCGCGACAACGCTCTACTTCTACAACTGGGAAGGGGAGATCGGCGCGAACACCCTGCCCGGGTTCGAGCATCGCACGGGCATCCGCGTCAGCGTCGAAGAAATTCCCGACAACGTGTCGCTGCAGACCAAGCTCCTCACCGGGCACTCCGGCACCGACGTCGCCGTGCCGAGCTCGAACTTCATCCAGCCGCTGATCGCAGCCGGCGCGCTGCAGAAGCTCGACAAGTCGCGGCTTCCCAACTGGCAGCACCTTGATGCCGGGATTCTCGCGGCGCTTGCGCCGATCGATCCGGGCAATGAGTACGGCGTGCCCTACGTCTGGGGCACGCACGCCTTCGCGTACAACGTGAAGCTCGTGACCAGGGCGCTCGGCCATGAGCCGGAATCGAGCTGGGCCCTGTTGTTCGATCCGGCCAATGCGAAACGGCTGCAAGGCTGCGGCATCACGTGGCAGGACAGCGCGGGTTCGATCATGGCCGACCTCGGCCTGCTCGCGATCGGCCGTGATCCGGCGACCGACGACGTCAACGACCTGCGTGCCGTGGAAAGCGCCTTCCTGCGCGTGCGGCCCTATGTGCGCTACATCGAGAGCGGCAGCCGCAATCGCTCGGACCTCGCGAGCGGCGACATCTGCATCACGATCGGGCCGAACGGCGAGATGGTCCAGGCGCGCGACTCGGCGATCGAACTCAGGACCGGCGCCGAGATCCGCTATGTCGTGCCGAAAGAGGGCGCGCTGATGTGGGTCGACCTGCTCGCGATTCCCGCCGACGCGCCCCACGTCGACGCCGCCTATCGGTTCCTCAACTACCTGCTGGAGCCGGCGGTCATCGCGGAGGTCTCGAACGCCTCCCGCTACGCGAACGCGAATCGCGAAGCGACCAGTCTGGTCGCCGCCGCCCTGCGCAATGATCCGGCCGTCTATCCGACGGCGGACGAGCGCTTGCGGCTGCATCTGGTGCCAGCGGAATCGCAGACCTATGCGCGCGAGCGCACGCGCATGTGGACGCGCATTCTCAACGGCAGCTGAGCGCAATCCGCGAGCCATCCGCGAGGCTCCTCGTATAGAATTGCGGGCCTCACCGCATTGGAGTCGCTCCATGGCCCAGTTCAAGCGCGGCCGCGCCGGTATCCTCGTCCTTGCTGCAGGCGTGGCAGCCACCGTCGCCAGCGCCGACAGCGCGCTCCTGCCGCCAGCCGTACAGACGGCCGCGCACGACAGCATCACGCAGAACATCATCGAAGCGCCCATTCGTTATCTCGCCGACGACTTGCTCGAGGGCCGCGGCCCGTCGACCCGGGGCGACCAGCTGGCGCGGCTCTATCTCGCGTCGCAGCTTCGCGAGCTCGGCTACGAGCCGGGCGGCCCGAACGGCTCGTACCAGCAGCCGTTCGATATCGTTTCGCTCCATGCGCGCATGCCGAAGACCTGGAGCTTCAACGCCGGCGGCAAGAACGTGGACCTCGCATGGAGCGCGGACTACATCGCGGCAAGCGGCGTGCAGGCCGATCACTCCGACGTCAAGGATGCGGAGCTGGTGTTCGTCGGCTACGGCATCGAGGCGCCCGAATACCAGTGGGACGACTTCAAGGGCGTGGACGTGAAAGGCAAGATGCTCGTCGTCCTCAACAACGATCCGGACTGGGACCCGAAGCTCTTCGAGGGTAAGAGGCGCCTGTTCTACGGCCGCTGGGTCTACAAGTACGAGAATGGCGGACGTCACGGCGCCGCGGGCGTCATCATCGTTCACACCACCCCCTCGGCCGGCTACCCCTGGCAGGTCGTGCAGACCTCGTGGGGCGGCGCGCAGTACGAACTGCCGGATGAAGGCGAACCGCGGGTGAAGCTGAAGGGCTGGGCCACGGAGGATGCGACGCGCCGCCTTTTCAGCGCCGCGGGCAAGGATCTGGACAAGCTCGTGGCAGCTGCGCACAAGCGCAATTTCAGACCCGTCCCGCTCGGCATCCACACTTCGATCGCCTTCGACACAACGCTGGCGAAGACCCGGACCGGAAACGTCGCGGGACTCCTGCGCGGCAGCGACCCGAAGCTCGCGAGCGAAGTGGTCGTGTACTCGGCCCATCACGATCATCTCGGCATTCGCGACGCGCAGCCGGGCGAAGACCCGAAGGTGGATCGCATCTACAACGGTGCCGAGGACAACGCGTCCGGATGTGCGCAAATCCTCGCGATCGCGCGCGCGTTCAAAGCGCTGCCGGAACGGCCACGCCGCTCGACGCTCATCCTGTTCGTCGGCATGGAAGAGCAGGGGCTGCTCGGTTCGCTCTACTACGCGATGCACCCGACGTTCGCGCCCGGCAAGATCGCCGCCAACATCAACGTCGACGGCGGCAACGCCTTCGGCCGCACGCACGACATCTCGCAGGTCGGCGGTGGCAAGTCCTCGCTCGATGCCGTCGCCGGGTCCGTCATCGCCTGGCAGGGCCGCGTCATGACGGGCGATCAGTCACCTGACAAGGGGCACTTCTATCGCTCGGACCAGTTCAACTTCGCGAAAATCGGCGTGCCGGCGCTTTATTTCGACAGCGGCACGGACTATCTCGGCAAGCCCGCGGGCTGGGGTCGTGCGCGCCAGGATGAGTGGCTCGAGAAGGACTATCACCAGCCGAGCGACCAGATCGACTCGAATTGGAACTTCGACGGCATGATCGAAGACTCGCAGTTCTACTTCTACACCGGCTGGCTCATCTCGCAGGCGGATGCGTTGCCGAAGTGGAACGCAGGCGATGAGTTCGAGGCGACGCGCAAGAAGGCCCTGACAGGGGGGACAGACTGAAGTCTGTCGCCGGTCCCCGGGACGGTTGAAGCCAGGGGTCGGACTTCAGTCCGACCCCTCTTGCCTCAACCCGCAGCGAACGTAGTAACAGCACCGTTCTCGGCCAACTCGAACTGGTTGTCCTTGCGCTCGAGAACCATCGGCGGGCCGTCGGACTTGATCGTGATGCGCGTGCCCTCGACCTCATAGAGACCGAGGGTCGTCGCCATCTGGTTCCCGGCCCAATGGATGATGCTGATGCGGCCGTCCGCGCTGAACGTGAGCTGTGTGTCGCCGTCCTTGGTATAGAAGCTTCCGGAAATGGTGTTCACGACAGCCGGTGTCGGTGCACCCATCGTCACCGAGCCGCTGCTCAAGTCGCCCTGCGCGGTGGCTTCGGCGGGCGGCTTGGCGCCGCCTTTGCAGAACGATCCCATCTGCAAGCCGCCGAGCAGACAGCCGCGCCCGTTGATGACCAGCTCATGCTTCTCCCCGGGCAAGGTCAGCGTCAGCACGACGCCTTTGACGATGTAGCTGCCTTCGGCATCAGCGCCCAGGCCGCTGAGCTGCGCCTTGCCGCCGGATTTCAGCTTGATGGTCGGTCGCGCACCGGCATCCGCCGGGAAGTCGGCGGCGAACAGGGGATAGCTTCCGGTCAGGCCGTCCGGGGATTGCGAATCGGCGCCGGCATCGACCTTGCCGCCGGCGGTTCCGGAGCCGCCGCAAGCGGCGCCAAGGACGACAATGAGACCCGCCAAGGCTGCAAGTGCCCCACGTCTTGTTGTTGTCATGTCAGGGTCCCCCTGAAAGGCCGGTATCTATGACCCGCTCACGCGATTGAGTCAAACCGGCTCGCCCCGGGAAGCCGTTGGCGACGCACCCGCTGGTCCCATTTGCGTGCAAGTCCGTCCCGGCCATGGCAGCATTCGTCCCCCCGATTCGGACGGAGCGGATTCATGCGTTTGACCCTCGTTTTGGCTGTCGCCTTGTTCGCCGGCTGCGCTTCGCAGCCCCAGTCCCCGACCCCTGTGACTCCGGTTGCAGCGCCGGCACCCGCTGCCGCGCCAGCCCCGTCGCCCGCCGCGGCAACCGCCGCGACACCGGCACCCCAGGCCTCCGGTACGGTCGCCGCAGCAGACGCCAAACCGTACCGGCCGCCGTCGGGTTACCGGGCCAAGAAGCTCGGCGCCAACACGGTCTACTGCAAGAAGGACACGACGCTCGGGACGCGCTTTCCGACGGAGTTCTGCTTCACCGAAGACGAGCTGAAGGAAATGGAGCGCCGTGGTGACGACATGCGGCAGAACAAATTGAAGAACCAGGGACTCTGTGGCGGCGCGTCGACGGCCTGTGGCAACGGCAGCGGCTGATATCGGTCGACGGCTGATCCTGGTCGCGGCGGCTGTGCTGCTTGGCGGCTGCGCTTCGCAGCCGCGAGCTCCGGCGCCTGCTGAAACTCCGGCACGTTCCGCCGCAACGGTGCCAGCACCCGCTGCTGATCCAGCACCTCCCGCTGCGTCGACGACCGCCGGGAGCGCCGCGAAGCCCTTCAAGCCGCCGTCGGGCTACCGGGCCAAGAAGCTCGGCGCCAATACGGTGTACTGCAAGCAGGACACGATGCTCGGCTCGCGCTTCCCGACCGAGATCTGCCTGACGGAAGACGAGCTGAGGGAAGTCGAATTTCGCGGCGAAGAAATGCGGCGCGACAAGCAAAAGTCCTCGCCCGTGTGTGGCGGGGGCGGGTCGTGCGGCAACTGACATTTGCGCTGCTTCGGGCTACTGCACCCGTACGCGGAACTGAATGCTGAACTGCGGCGTGGTCGCACCCGCCGCGGCGTTCATCACGCCGGTCGGGGCGATGCGGATACCACGCACGTTCGGATCGAATCCGTCGACATCGGGCACTGGTATGTAGTTGAAGGGCGCACCGCCGCCCGGCTGGCTCGAATAGCTGACGCTGGTGGCGTACACGTAGACAAGCCCACTCTGGTTGGGCGCGCTTCCATCGACGAACACCACCGGATTGCCGCTCACCGTGCTCACGTAGATGGCCGAATCCGTGCCGATCGGATCGGTGATGACGAGCGTGTTGCCGTCCACCGTGCCGGGGCCCGTGTTGCGCACGAGGACCGTGTAGAGCTGGATGCTTCCCGGGACGCGCAGCGGATTCGTGACGCCGCGGTAGGGATCGGAGATGACCTGCGAGGTCTTGCTGATCACGAGCGTCGGCAGCGGCAGGTACACGACGAAGGAACCGACCCCGAGGTCGGTGACCGGCGTCGTCTCCGTGCCCTCCGTCGCCGTCACGCGAACCGTCCAGCCGCCGAGCGCCGCCGCCGCGGGAATCGCGTACGGGTACTGATAGGTCTTGGTCGCGGCCCCGGAGTCGTTCACCATCGTCATCGCCGCGTTCGAGACCTGCGTGGTGCCGTTCGCGTCGATGATGGTGATCGTGGCGTTCGTCACGTCGAAGCTGCCGAACGGGTCGCTCACGACGGCGCGGATGAAATTCGTGCTGCCGCGCAGGAAGTTGGTCGCGGTGGTCGCCGCGGGATAGGTCGCGGTGTAGTCGAGCACGCTGTCGACGTTGATGACCGTTGCGCTGTTCAGGTCGATGCGCGAAATGTTGGCGCCGACGATCGGCCAGACGCTGATCGAATTACCGCCCGTGTTGTTGGTGACGGTCAGCGAGTAGCTTGAGCCAATGGGAGCCGTGCTCGCGGCCGCGAGATTCAGCGTGATCGTCTGCAGTGTCGCGGCCCCCGTCGGTACGGCGGTGATCGTGCTCGTTCCGGTCGCGAGCGTGCCCAGCACGCTGTTCGCGAAGGTCAGGGTCACGCTCTTCGTGCCGGTGCCGCCGATGCGGTTGATGTAGAGCCGCACGTTGAAATTGCCGGCGTTGAGCGTCGTCGCCTTCTGCAGCGTCGGCGTCAGCGTCCAGGTGGCGGATGCGCTGCCGTTGATCTGCACCGCGTTGTGCGTCCCCGTCGGCTGGATGCGCGACAGGCGATTCGACGGATTGCTCCAGAGATAGAGCTGCTTCGTGCCCGCGCCCGGGATCTGCGACTGCGAGACGACGACCGGCGGCGCCGAAGGCGTCGCGCCAGGACCGTTCGGATTCGAAATCGTCGCGGTATTGTTGAGCGTCGATCCGGGCGTGACCGCCGCGATGACCACGTCGAAGACGACGGTGACGCTGCCGACCGCGGGCACCGTGATGTTCGAGATGGCGACCCGGCCGGTGCCGTTGGCACCCGTACCGGGACCGGTCGAGGCATTGATCGCTCCCGCCGGGATCGAGACGATGCTGTAGCTCGCGACATTCGCGGGCACGTCGTCGGTTACCGAGACGCCGGTGGCGCCGAGGCTCGCCGACTCGTTCAGCGTGATCGTATAGCGCAGCGTGTCACCGGGATTGGCATCGCCGCCATTCAGGTCCGACACGGTCTTGGTCGAGGTCGAGAGAATCGGGCCGACGACGAGCGTCGAGTCCGTCGCCGTATTGTTCGCCGCGTTGTTGTCGAAGCTGTTGCTGCTGACGACCGCGGAATTCGTCACCGTGCCGAGCGCCGCCAGCCCGACACCGACGCTCAGGGTGATCGGCGGAAACGACGCGCCGGCCGCGAGCGACGCCGCGTGCGTACAGGTCACGACCTGCGCCGCCGCTGAACAGCCCCAGCCAGTACCGGTGCCCGACACGTAGCTCAAGCCGGCCGGGAGCGTATCCGTCACCGTGACCGTGTTGTCTTCCGGTTCAACGCCCGCGGCGTTGCTCACGGTGAGCGTGTAGGTCCCGGTCGTGCCGACGACAAAACTTCCTGCGTGCGTCTTCGTGATGCCGAGATTCACCTCGGGGTCGCTGGTCACGCTCACGATCTGCGCGGTGAGGAACACGCGGTCCTGGCCCGCGGAGTAGGTGCTCGTCGCCGAAGTCGCGCCCGGCACGAGGAGCGAGGAGATGTCGTAGGTGTCGATGTCGGCGCCGTAGGAATTCTGCAGATTCAGTCCGTTGATGGTGCTGTCAAATTGCTGGATCACCGGATCGCTGCCCGCCGGATTGATGCCGTCGTCGAGCGTCGTGCCGTTGAAGCGCAATGCCTCGCTGAATCCGTTCAGGGGCGTTGAATTGCCAGGGTCGCCTTCCCACGTGACGACGATGATCTTGCCGTCATTGCCGCTCGGCCGGATGCGGTAGCCGTCCGGTGTCAGGTTGATCTGGCTGCCCTGAAACGCCTCGAGGCCGTCGAAGACATTGATCGCGCGCAGCGGCTCGGCTGCGCGATCGTAAATGACGACGAGCGCCCAGCTGCCGAATACCGTCTGGTTGCCGCAATAGGTCGCGCTCGAGTCGACCGTGAGATTGCCGAATGTGTAGGTGCCGTTGCCGGCGACCTGCGCCGTCACATTGGCGAACCCGCCGAACGAAGTGACGCCCGCCACCGCGACGGTAAAAGTCCGCGACGCATTGACCGTCACGCCATTCAGGCTGACCTGACTGTCGACAGTCGCTCCGGAACCGCCCCAGTAGAGGTAGGCCGCGGCGATCGTCGAACCTGCCGGAATGCCCGAGAGCGCGTTGCTGCTCGGGTTGTTCGCGAGCGAACAGGCGTTGCCGGTGTTCGGCTGGTCACGCAGCGCGCCGCCCGTCGCCACGGTATTGATATGGCCGACAAAGCGTGCAAACCGCGCGATGGGCGCGGCCTGTGAAAACGCCGTCGCGCTGCTCAAACCAAGCAGCACGACGGCGAGGACTGCCAGAATCCGCTTCATTGCAGGGACTGAAAGAGCCTTTCGAGGTCAGTGAATCGCTGCCCGGCCAGGTCTCCGCCGTCATTGGCTTCCACCTGGTCGAACGAGCCGCGGCAGGATATAAGCCGGCCTCGCGCCGGGGCAGCGAACCAGTCACAATTTCAACCACTTATGTCAGGCAACGCCAACCCCATCACAGATCCCCGGCCTGCCGTCCCGGCTCCCCAATCCGGTGATTCGAGGCTGGCAATCGTGGTCGCAGTGGCCGAGAACGGCGTCATCGGGCGCGACGGACAATTGCCCTGGCACCTGCCGGACGATCTCAAGCGCTTCAAGGCGCTCACGCTCGGCAAGCCCGTGCTCATGGGGCGCAAGACCTACGCCTCGATCGGCAAGCCGCTCGTCAATCGTCCGAACATCGTGCTGACCCGTAATCGCTGCTGGGAAGCGCCGCAGGTGATCGTCGTGCACTCGCTCGAGGATGCGCTCGAGCGTGCGCGGCCGGCCACGGATCTCATGGTGATCGGCGGCGCCGATATCTTCGAACTCTGCCTGCCGCGTTGCTCCGTGATCCACCTGACGCGCGTGCATGCGCAAGTGGAGGGCGACACTCGATTCGTCGCGCCGCAAGCTTCGGACTGGCGCGAAACGGCCCGCGAAGAGCATGCCGCGGACGCGCGGCACGCGTATGCTTTCAGCTTCCTAACGCTCGAGCGCATCGTGTAACGACATGCGATTCGACCGCCTCCAGCATCGACCGGGTCTCGTCGCCTTCACGCTCTGCGGGCTGGCGGCGCTCGCGCGCGCGGAAGCGCCGCCGGCTTCGGCTTTCGCGTCCATGCCCGTCGTCAGCAGCGTCGACATCAGCCCGAACGGCAATCTGCTCGCGTGGCTCGACCGCAGCACCGAGCGCGAAGTCGTGCTGATCTACGACCTGACGGCGAAGGACTCGAAGCGCCAGGTCGACGTCGACGCCGCGACGAAACTGCGAGGCGTGCGCTGGGCCGACGACGACACGGCGCTCGTCAATTACAGCTCCACGGGCGCGACGACCAAGAGCATACCGAACGCGCCGCGCTTCGAGATCTACCGGACACTCGCGGTCGACGTGCATGGCGGCAATCAGCGGATGCTTCTCATGAGCGGCGGGCAGCGCGATTCCGTCACGGATTCGGTGATGGTCGCCACACGCACCAGCAAGCCGAAGACCGTCGTGATGTGGTCCAGGGACTTCTCGGCCGTCGCCGAGCGCCGGCAGCTGGATACTCTCATTCCCAATCACCGCGGCGATTCCGGGTGGGTCTCGGTCCTGTTCGAGGTCGACACCGCGAGCGGCCGCGGCACGCCCATCGACACGGGCGATCAGTTCACCGGCGAGTGGCTGGTCGACCGTGACGGCAGCAGCGTGGCACGGAGCGACTGGAAGGCGCAGCGCCGGCGCTATCGCATCCTCGCGAAGCGCTCATACGGCGGCTGGCAGCAAGTTCTCCAGCGTACCGACGGCGCACAGTTCTCGCTGCAGGGCCTGACAGCCGACCAGCAGGCCATCATCGCGATCGGGCCGAACAAGGCGGGGCGCGCGGTCGCCTGGTCGATTCCACGGAACGGCGCGACCATCGCCGCGTTCTACGAGGATCCGGCGAACGATGTCGAATCGCTCGTGCGCGACCTCTACACGGGCGCACCGATCGGCGTGAAGCTCGGCGGTCTCGAGCAGGGCGTCCGCTGGCTCGATGCCGACGCGCAACAGCGCTACGACTCGGTCGCGCCCGCGTTCAAGGATCGCAATGTCGCGATCGTCGGCCGCTCCAGGGACGGCACGCGCGCCATCGCGCGGGTCGACGGCCAGTCGCATCCGGCGACCTACTATTTCATCGACTTCGCGACCAACAAGGCCGATACCGTGGGCGATGAGTACCCGGTGCTCGCCAACGTGACGCTGGGTGAGGTGCGAGCGTTCACCTACAAGGCGCGCGACGGGACGACGATCCCGGCGTATCTCACGCTGCCGCCGGGCATTGAAGCCAGCCATTTGCCGCTCGTCGTCCTGGCGCACGGCGGTCCGGAAGCACGCGACAACAATGAATTCGACTGGTGGTCGCAGTTCCTGGCGACGCGCGGTTACGCGGTGCTGCGGCCGCAGTTTCGCGGGTCGACCGGATTCGGCGACGATTTCCGCCGCGCCGGCTATCGCCAGTGGGGTGGCCGCATGCAGGACGACCTGACCGACGGCGTGCTCGCGATGGTCCAGCAGGGCATTGCCGACGAGCACCGCGTCGCGATCGTCGGGGGCAGCTACGGTGGCTATGCCGCGCTCGCCGGCGCCGCGTTCACGCCGGATGTGTATCGCTGCGCGATCAGCATCAACGGCGTTTCCGACTTGCCGGCAATGCTCGGGAACGTCAAGGTCCAGCACGGGGCGGAATCCGATTCGGTCGCCTACTGGCTGGACAACATCGGATCGCCGTTCAACAAGAAGGTCATTGCGCGGTCTCCGGCGCGCGCGGCGGACCGGATCCACATCCCGATCCTCCTCATGCACGGCGTCGACGATACCGTCGTGCCGATGGAGCAGTCCGCGTCCATGGCACGCGCGCTCGGCGAACTCGGCAAGACTTTTAGATTCATTCAATTGCCGGGCGAGGACCACTGGCTGTCGCGCGGCGAGACGCGGCTCAAGGTGCTGGCGGAAATCGAGACCTTCCTGCGCGAAAACCTCTGAGGTTGCTAGACTCCCGCAGGGACCAAGCCGGGCCCAATGGGAGAACAAGAATGGCGCCTGCCCGTATCCGCTCGATCGTTCACGGGCTGAGTTCACTCCTTCTTATTGTCCTCGGCACGGCAACCGCCGCGGGCGCTCCGCCGCCGGCGGAGGCGTTCGCATCGCTCCCCGCGGTCAGCGATGTCACGCTCAGCCCGAGCGGCAATCTCCTCGCCTGGGCGGATCGGAGCGGCGCGGAGGAACGGGTCGTCATCTTCGATCTGGCGGCGGGCAAGATCCGGCATCAGCTGGCGATCGGCCACGAGATGAAGCTGCGCTACATCAACTGGGCCGACGACCAGATCGCGCTGGTCGAGCTCAGCCAGACCGAAAAGCACCGCTCGACGAACGATGACCGCTATCGCTACGAGTTCTTCCGCATCCTCGCGATCGACGTCGACAGCGGCAAGGGACACGTGCTGCTGATGACCCAGGGAGCACAGCAACTCGTCACGGGCGCGACGCTCGAAGCCTTCTACACGGACAAGCCGAAGACGGTCATCATGAGCACGCTCGACTACGCCATCGGCGAAGCGCGCTCCGAGATGGGCACGCGGCTTGCGGGCAAGGAGGAAGACTCCCCCTGGGTGTCGAAGCTGTTCGAGGTCGATACGCTGACCGGCAAAGGCAAGCCGATCGAAACGGGCAGCCAGTTCACGCGCCAGTGGGTGATCGATTCGGCGGGTCACTGCGTCGGTCGCAGCGAGTGGAATCCGAAGGCGAACAACTATCGCGTTCTGGCAAACCGGACGGCCGGCTGGAAGGAGATCTACGCGCGCAAGGACGGCGCCCAGCTGACGCTCCATGGCGTGACGGAAGACGGTGCGGCGATCATCGCCATCGGGCCGAACGACGCCGGCCGCCAGGTGCTTTACTCCGTGGCGCTCGATGGATCGGGCGCCAGGGTGCTGTTCGAGGATCCGCAGTACGACGTGTCCGCCGTCGATCGCGACCGCTTCACGCGGGCCCCCGTCGGTGTCTGGCTCGGTGGCCCGACACAGGAGATTCACTGGTTCGATCCGAAGGCAAAGGCGCGCGCCGACAGCGTGTCCCGCGCATTCAAGGGACGCACGGTGCAGATCTACGGCCGCTCGCAGGACGGCAAGCGGGTGCTGGCGCGCGTCGACAGCCCGTCAAAGCCGAGCGTCTACTATCTGGTCGATTTCAATCGTCACGCGGCGGACATCGCCGGCGAGGAATACCCGGCGCTCGCCGACGCGCAGCTCGGCGAAATGCGGGCAACGAGCTACAAGGCGCGTGACGGAACTTCGATTCCCGCGTACCTCACCGTGCCTCCCGGCTCGAACGGCAAGAATCTGCCGCTGGTCGTGCTGGTGCACGGCGGACCCTATGCGCGCGACGATTTTGCCTTCGACTGGTGGGCGCAATTCATGGCGACGCGCGGCTATGCGGTCTTGCAGCCCCAGTTTCGGGGCTCCACCGGTTATGGCGATGCGTTCGAAAGCGCCGGCTACCGGCAGTGGGGCGGGTTGATGCAGGATGACGTCAGCGACGGCGTGAAAGCGCTGGTCGAGGACGGCACGGCCGACGCGAAACGTGTCTGCATTGTCGGCGCAAGCTACGGTGGCTACGCGGCGCTTGCCGGTGCCGCATTTACGCCTGACCTCTACAAGTGTGCCGTCAGCGTGAGCGGAGTGTCGGACCTGCCGGCGCTGCTCGGGTCGGAAAAGGAGAAGTGGGGCAGGGACGATCCCGACTATCTCGATCAAGTGAAGAGAATCGGTTCACCGCTGGATCCGGTGCTCGCCCAGCGCTCGCCGGTGCATGCGGCCGAGAAGATCCGCATCCCGATCCTGCTGATTCACGGTCAGGACGACACGGTCGTGCCCATCGCGCAGTCGCAGGCCATGGCGCATGCGCTCGAGCAGGCGCACAAGCAATGCACGTTCGTCAAGCTGAGCGGCGAAGATCACTGGATGTCGGGCGCAAAGACGCGGCTCGAGATCATGCAGGAGATCGAGAAGTTTCTCGCCGCGAACCTATGACGCCGCGACAGCCGGGAGCGGTGCAAGTCGCTGCCCGACGAGCTCGCCGGCGCGGTTCAGATCGACGTCTGCAAGACGCGCGGCGCCCGCCGTCAATTCGTCGAGCAGCGCCTGCTGGATCCGCCCGCGCTCGAGCGCCTCGGCGTAGCCGATTTCGTGGTGGAACATGACCATCGAGTAGCGCGGAACGAAGCGGCCGGGAGAACGCCGCTCGAGCTCGAGCGAGAGCGCCTTCTGCAGCTGGAATTTCGGATCGCGCACGGTGTCGCGCATCTCGACGTAGTTCTCGAGCGCCATCTCGGCGATCGCATCCGTGTTCGGACGTCGCTGCCGCTCGAATTCCGCGAATACGCTCGACCATTCATGACCTGCGGCCAGCAGGTCGTCGAAGACCACGCAATCCTCGAGCGCGCAATTCATGCCCTGGCCGTGAAAGGGAACGATACCGTGCGCCGCATCGCCGATGAGGAGCGCCGTGCGCCCAGCCGACCAGGGTTCGGCGTAAACCGTGCCCATGTTGCCGGCCGGGTTCCCGAAAAAATCCTGTACCAGCTCCGGCATCAAGGCCAGGGCATCCGCAAAGTGGCGACGGAAGAACGCCTGCAGCGCCTCGCCGGTCGAGAGGCTTTCGAAACTGTCGGCGCCCCCCTGGCGCGCGAGGAACAGCGTCACCGTGAAGCTGCCGTCGACGTTCGGCAGCGCGATCAGCATGAAACCGCCGCGGGGCCAGATGTGCAGTCCTTCGCGTTCGATGCAGTGACCACCGGCAGCCGTCGGCGGAATGCTGAGTTCCCTGTACTGGTGGCCGAGGAACTCCTCGCGCGCTTGCGTCGCACCGGCGGCGACCATCGCCGCGCGCAGCGCGGAACCAGAACCGTCCGCACCGATGATCCGGTTGCAAGCGACGGATTGCGTGGAGCCCGTGGCCGCATTGCGCATCGAGAGTGTCGCGGTTGCGAGATCGGCGCCGGTACAGGCCTCGTCGAAGTGCACGTCGACGCCGAAGTCATCGATGGCCGCTTCGATCAGGAGCCGGTTGAGTGCCGCGCGCGACACCGAATAGATGACCTCCGATGGCCGCTGGCCATACGGGAGGGTCGTCGTCGCGCCGTCGAGGTCGTGAATGATCCGCCCGCGCATGGGGATGAGGAGCGGGCGCACGCGTTCCTCGAGCCCCGCGCGCCGCAGCGCATGCAGGCCACGTTCCGCCAGCGCGAGATTGATGGACCGGCCTGCGGCAACTGCGCCGCGCCGCGGATCCGCACGCCGTTCATAGACGGTCGTCGGCACACCCTGCCGCGAGAGAATGATCGCGAGCAGGGCGCCGGCCGGCCCGGCGCCGACAATGGTCACGCCCTCGCGGCTCATCCGCCCTGCGCTCCCTGCGTCACCGCCTGTTCGAGGAGTTCGACGAAGCTAAACACTTCGCCGAAGGAATTGTAGAGCGGCGTCGGGGCGGCACGGATGAGGTCCGGTTCACGCCAGTCGGTGATCGCGCCTTGCGCCTCGAGCAGCTCGAAGACGCGCCGGCCATTCGAGGCGCCGCCCAGGATGCGCAGCGAGAGCTGGTTGCCGCGTTCCGCCGCGGCGCGCGGCGTGACGATCGAGACCCGTCCCGCGAGGCGGCTGTCCACGAGTTCGGCGAAGTAGCCGGTGAGTTCCACCGATTTCCTGCGCAGACGATCCATGCCGGCGCGCCGGAAGATGTCGAGCGATGCGATCAGCGGCGCCGTCGAGAGAATCGGCGGATTGCTCACCTGCCAGCCTTCCGCGCCCGGGATCGGCCGGAATTCCGGCCCCATCAGGAAGCGCGTCGCCTTGTCGTGCCCCCACCAGCCCGCGAAGCGCGGCCGCTCGAACGCCTCCGCGTGGCGTTCGTGGACGAAGGCGCCCGCGAGCGCACCGGGACCCGAGTTCAGGTACTTGTAGCTGCACCACACCGCGAAATCCGCGCCAGCCGCATGCAGGCCGAGCTCGACGTTGCCGATGGCGTGCGCGAGGTCGAATCCCGCGGTGGCTCCCACGCGATGCGCGGCGGATGCGATCGGCTCGAGATCGAACACCTGCCCGGTGAGGTACTGCACGCCCGGAAACAGCACGAGCGCAAGACTCGAACCCGCGCGCTCGATCGCGTGCACGACATCGTCCGGGCGCAGCAACTCTTCGCCGTCGCGCGGCGCGAGCTCGACGAGCGCCGTCGCCGGATCGAAGCCGTGAAAGCGGATCTGCGATTCGACGGCATGGCGGTCCGAAGGAAACGCGCCGCGTTCGATCAGGACGCGGAAGCGGCCGGCGGTCGGGCGATAGAAGCTCACCATCAGCAGGTGCAGGTTCACGGTGAGCGAGTTCATGCTCACGACTTCGTGGGCTCCGGCGCCCGCGAGCTCCGCCGTATGCGCGGTCAGCTCTTCGTGATAGCGCACCCAGGGTCGCAGGGCCGTGTGATGGCCGAGCACCCCGTGCCGGCCCCAGTCGTTGAGCTCCTCCTGGATGTAACGCGTCGCGGCCTTCGGTTGCAGGCCGAGCGAATGACCCGCGAAATAGATGAGCGGCCGGTCGCCTTCGCCGACCGGGAGATGGAACTCACCGCGAAAGCCGCGCAGCACATCGGCGTAGTCCCGCTCGTCGGCCGGCGATCGGTCGGCGTCGCTCACGACGGCCGCGCTCCGGTGACGATCGGATAGAGCACGGGACGGCTCGGTGCGGCGTCGCTCGCAAAGGGGGCAATCTGCAGATCGATCAGGTACCAGCCGTCCTTCACGGCCGTCGGCACGAACGCGAGTTCGGTGATGGTGGCATGGGGGCGCGTGGCCGCTTTCGCTTCCCGTGAACCCGCCGGCAAGCCCCAGAAAGTGCGATGGCCCGTCAACCGGCCTTCGTCGTAGCTGCGATCGAGCGATGGCAGGTCGGTCACGAGATGCTCGATGCCGCGGGCCACCGCGAGCTCGACCGCTTCGCGTGAAAAATAGGGCGGCGGATTGTCGGCACGGTAGCGCCGGCGCGCCTTGTCCGAATAGTTCGGTTGCGTGCGGATGACCCAGACTTCCGCCTTGCGCTCCGGCCAGCGCCCAAGCACCGTCTCCAGGGACCTGGCCGTCACCAGGTGGTCGCCCGGCTTTGGCTCAGGCGTCGTGCGCTCCGTGCTCATCTCCACCGATTCCGGTTTCACGCTCATGAGCAGGGCGATGTGCAATCCCGGCCGCAACGCGTCCCGCACGCTCACGCGATCGTCCGTGACATGACCCACGCACTCGGTGTGCGTGCCGTTGCAGTGGGGGATCAGGTGATACTCGCTGCAGTTGCAGCTGCCGCCTTCGCGCGTGTCGCCGACGAATCCCTCCACCTTGACGGCGGCGGCCCTGGCGGCTGGCGCGCCGAAGTAGGAGGGCTGGGCGCCGCCGAATTCGAGCGCGATCGAGAGGTCGCTCGGCCGGGCGAGATCGGCCTTGAGCTCCTCGCCGTTCACGGTCATCGCGATCGTTCTCACTGGAACCGGTCCCGTGTGAGCCCCAGCCAGTCGAGGGCGGTACCGTGCAGGAGCCGTGCGGCGGTCGCCTCATCGAGGCCCATCGACTCGATCATCGTGCCGGGCCGGTCTTCCCCGAGTGGAAACGGATAGTCGCTGCCGAGCGCGATGGTGCGCGCACCCATGAGCTTCAGCATGTAGCGCAGGAAGTCCGGATCGTGCACCAGCGAATCGACGAAGAAGCGGCCGATGTAGGCGCTCGGATTCGTCTTGTTGTTGACCGCGACCAGGTCGGGCCGCGCGTGGAAGCCGTGCTCGATGCGCCCGAGACTCGACGGAAACGCGCCGCCGCCGTGCGCGAAACAGACGCGCAGCCTCGGCAGTTTCTCGAGCACGCCGCCGAAGATCATGCAGCAGATCGAGAGCGAGGTCTCCGCCGGCATGCCGACGAGCCACGGCAGCCAGTAGCGATCCATGCGCTCGCGCCCGAGCATGTCCCAGGGATGCACGAACACCGCCGCGCCAAGCTCCTGCGCCGCCTCGAAGACGGCAACCACGCGCGGATCGTCGAGGTTGCGGCCGTTGATGTGCGAGCCGATTTCGATTCCGGCCAGGCCGAGCACCTTCACACAGCGTTCGAGCTCGCGGATCGCGAGGTCCGGATCCTGCATGGGAACCGTGCCGAGACCGACGAAGCGCTTCGGAAAATGGTTGACGACGCCGGCGATGTGATCGTTCAGGAAGCGCGACAGGTCGAGGGCATCCTCCGCGCGCGCCCAGTAGCTGAACATCACCGGCACCGTCGAGAGCACCTGCACGCCGACGCCGTGTTCTTCGCAATCCTTGAGCCGGACGTCGGCGTCCCAGCAGTTCGCATCGACGCGGCGGAAGAGCTTGCCCTCCTGCACCATGCGTGCGCAGCCCGGGCCCGTGTGCTCGATCTGCACCCAGCCGCCGTAGCCATAGCGCTCGGCGAGGTTCGGCCAGTTTTCCGGAATGACGTGGGTGTGGATGTCGATCTTGAGCATGCGCCGCGCCGATCAACCCGGGGGTTGCATCACGGTGCCGCAGTGACGACAGGTACGCGGCGCGACGTCGCCGAAGAAGCGGGCGAACACCGGCGGAAAGTCGGTCTCGATGTTCTTGAGCTCGAAATATTCCTCGTAGAGCAGGGTTTCGCACTTCTCGCAATACCACTGCAGGCCGTCGCGTTCGCCCGGGCGGCGCTTGCGTTCGATGACGAGACCGACCGTGCCGGCGTAACGCTGCGGCGAATGTGGCATCTCCGCCGGCAGCAGGAAGAGCTCGCCTTCACGGATACGGATGTCGACGACGCGGCCTTGCTGGATGGTCTTGAGCAGCATGTCGCCGTCGAGCTGGTAGAAAAATTCCTCGGCCGGGTCGAAATGGTAGTCCTTGCGCGAGTTCGGTCCGCCGACCGCCATCACGATGAAGTCGGCGCCGTCGTAAATCACCTTGTTGCCGACGGGCGGCTTGAGCAGCTGGCGGTTCTCCTCGATCCAGCGCAGGAAGTTGATCGGCGGGGACATGCTAGTCTTCGATCGTCGCGATGCACTTGAGTTCGATCGAGATCGGTCCGGGCAGCCGCGCGACGCCGACCGTCGTGCGGCAGGGCGGTATGTCGCCGAAATATTCGGCATAGACGCGGTTGTACACGGCGAAATCCCGCTCGAGATGGGTGAGGAACACGGTGACGTCGACGAGCTGCAGCCAGCTCGAGCCTGCTTCCTCGAGGATGTAGCGCACGTTGTCGAAGACGGCATGGCACTGCGCTTCGATGTCGTGATCGGTGATGTGGCCATGCACGTCGTGGATGAGGCCCGGGATGGTTTTCTCGCCGCGCCGGCGCGGGCCGATGCCGGAGAGAAAGAGGAGATTGCCGACGCGCCGCGCATGCGGATAGGGACCAAGCGGCTCCGGCGCCCTCGAGCTGGTGATGACGGAAGTGGTCATGTGGTGAGCTCCTTTTTCTCAAGCATACTGCACGCACACATTCTTCGGTTCGGTGAAAAACCGGAGCGCCTCGAGCCCGCCTTCGCGGCCGACGCCCGAATGCTTGACGCCGCCGATCGGCGTGCGCAGGTCGCGCATCAGCCAGGTGTTGATCCAGACGACGCCCGCCTCGAGCTGCTCGGCCAGGCGGTGGCAGCGGGCGACGTCGCGGCTCCAGACCGACGCCGCGAGGCCATAGCGCGTCGAGTTCGCGATCCTGAGCGCCTCGCTCTCGCCGTTGAAAGGCACGAGCGTGGCGACGGGCCCGAAGATCTCTTCCTGGTTGACGGAACAATCGGCCGCGAGGCCGTCGATGAGCGTCGGCGCGACGAACCAGCCGCCGGCGCAGCGCTGTTCCGCCATGGCGACACGCGCACCGCCGCAGAGAATGCGGCCGCCGAGTCCGCGCGCGTCAGCGATGGCAGCGAGCACCTTCTTCATTTGTGCTTCGGAAACAATGGCGCCCTGGTCGGTCGCCGGATCGAGTGGGTCGCCGATGCGCAGCCCCTTCACTCGGGTCACCAGCGCGTCGCGGAAGCGATCGTAGATCGACGCTTCGATCAGGACGCGCGATCCGCACAGGCAGATCTCGCCCTGGTTGGTGAAAGCCGCACGCACGCAGCCGTTGACCGCGGCCTCGAGGTCGGCGTCCGCGAACACGAGCGTCGCATTCTTGCCGCCGAGCTCGAGCGTCACGCGCTTGAAGTCCCTGGCTGCGGCCGTGGCGATGGCGCGGCCGGTCGCGGTCCCGCCCGTGAACGAGATGGCGCGTATCGCCGGATGATCGATCAATGCCTGGCCGGCGCCCGCGCCGGATCCCTGCACGATGTTGAGCACTCCGGCCGGCAAGCCGAGCTCCGAACACAGTTCGCCGAGGAGCGCCGCCGTGAGCGGCGTGAATTCCGAGGGCTTGGCGATCACGCAGTTGCCGGTGGCGAGTGCCGGCGCCACTTTCCACGACAGCAGGTAGAGCGGCAGATTCCAGGGCGAAATGCAGGCGACCACGCCGAGCGGCTGGCGCAACGTGTAGTTGATCGCCGCGCCCGGCACGGCGTGCGCTTCGGTGGCGAATTGTCCGGCGGCATCCGCGAAGAAGCGGAAGTTCGATACGGCCCGCGGGATGTCGAGCGCGGCCGCGAGCTTCAGGGGCTTGCCGGTGTCGTCGCTTTCCGCGCGGGCGAACTCCGCCGCCCGGTGCTCGACGGCGTCCGCGATGCGATTGAGCCAGCGCTTGCGGTCGTCGGTCCCGAGGGAGCGCCAGGCGGGCCAGGCTGCGGTCGCGGCGGTTGCCGCGGCGGCCACATCGGCGGCATCCGACTCGGGCGCGCGCGCCAGGACGCCGCCCGTCGCGGGTTCCTGGTCGTCGAAGGTCCGCCCACTGGCGGCCGGCAGATGGCGACCCCCGATATAGTTCTGCAACCGGCGCATCCGGGTCCGAAGGGTGCTGGCAGGGCGGCCAGTATAACGGGGTTCCGGGCCCCGGCCGGGCGCCCCGGAACTCAAAGTTGTCGGCAGCGGTCGACGGGTGTACATCTGGTGCGACGACCCTGCAGGAGGCATGAAAAATGAACCGTCCAACCGTCTGGATCGCGGCCATGCTGGCCGCCGCCGCCGCGACCGCCGAAACGGGACCGGGCGCCGCCGCACAACCGGAACCGCCGGCGGCAGTGGCCGCCGCCTGGGCCGAACACGACGTCGATTTCAATTTCTTCGGACACGGCGGCTTCCAGAACATCTACTACAACTGCGACGCTGCGCAGTCGAAACTCGAGCAGCTGCTGCGGCTTGCCGGCGCGCGCAAGGACCTGCGCGTGCGGGTGTACGGCTGTGCCGGATCGCAGGAACGGATCACTTCATTCCTGCGCGCGGATCTGCACTTTCAGAGCCCGACGCTGACTCCACCCGCGGGCTCGGCGCTGCCTGCGGATGCACCGATGCCCGTGTCCTCCGAGTGGAAGCCGGTGAAACTGCGGCTGGGCTGGACGAACGGCTTCGAACCGGGCGACTGCATGCTGGTGGAGCAGTTCCGCGTGCAGGTGCTCAAGTACTTCGACCTGCGCAACCTCACGAGCGATCTGCCGTGTTCCATCCGGTTTGCACCGGCAGGCAGGAATTCGAGTCTCGCCTTCGAGGCGCTGACCGCGCTGCCGACGGCAGAAGCCGAGAGTCTCCAGGTCAAGAAGGTGCCGGCGAAGCACGACGACACGATGAAGTCCGACCGGAACTAGTCCTCGCCGACTTTTGCGTTGCCCCGGCAGCGGACGCTGACCGTTTGCGGATCCGGCCCGAGCTTGAGCGCCGTCAGCCGATCGCCCCAGACACAGCCCGTGTCGATGGACCAGACATTCGCGGCGGACGAGTAGCCGAGAGCCGACCAATGGCCGCACACGATGCGGTCGCCGGCGCTGCGCCTGCGCGGCGCCTTGAACCACGGCATCCACGGTGCCGGCGCCTCTGACGGGGCGACCTTCAGCCGGAAGTTCACGCGTCCCTCCCCATCGACGAATCGCATCCGCGTGCAGCAATTGACGATGAATCGCAGGCGCTCGCCGCCGCGCAGCGATTCGTGCCAGGAGTCGGGTCCGTCGCCGTACATGTCGCGGAAGAGTTCGGCCGGCCGGCGGGCCAGGGCCGATTCCACCTCGCGCGCGAGCTCCGCCGACTGCGCGATCGACCATTGCGGCGGCAGACCCGCGTGGACCATGGCGAACCCGAGTTCGCCGTCCCGGTGCACGAGCGGCCGGCTGCGCAGCCAGTCGAGGAGTTCGTCGCGGTCCGGCGCATCGAGCACGTCGCGGATCGTGTCCTTGCGCTTGAGGTCGCGTCCGCCGCCGGCCGCGACGGCGAGCAGGTGCAGATCGTGATTGCCGAGCACTACGACGGCGCTCGTGCCGAGATCGCGCACGAACCGCAGCACGCCCACGGAGTCCGGGCCGCGGTTGACGAGATCGCCGACGAACCAGAGCCGGTCGCGCCGGCGATCGAACCGGATCTTCTCGATGAGCGCCTCGAGTTCCTCGAGGCAGCCCTGCACGTCACTGATCGCGTAGGTCGCCATGGGCGCTCGGCCCCGATCCCATGTCAGTGCAGGACACCGGGGATCGCGAGGCGGAAGGGCTGGATCGGCGCGTCAAAGTGCTGGCCGTCGTCACCTACCATCTGGTACGTGCCCTGCATCGCGCCGACCGGGGTTTCGAGGACGGTGCCGCTTGAATAGCGAAAGCCCTGGCCGGGCTTCAAATAGGGCTGCTCGCCGACAACGCCGTCGCCGCGGACTTCCTGCACCTTGCCGTTGGAGTCCGTGATGATCCAGTGACGCGTGAGGAGCCGCGCGGGCACCCGGCCCTCGTTGCGGATCGTGATCGTGTAGGCGAATACGTAGCGGCGCTCGCGCGGATCGGACTGGTCTTCGACGTAGTTGGTCTCGACGACCACCCTGATCCGGTGGCGGTCCGCTTCGATGCTGGCGAGGGTGGGTTCCACGGCGGCCATTCTAGCGGCTCCGCCGCCCGTCCGCCCATTCCGGCGAGCATCAAGTCAGCCGATTGGCCAGGGCCGCGAATTGCGCCGGCGCGATGCGCTCGGCCCGGTCGTTGGGATCGATGCCGGCGGCGGTCATGAGTTCGACCGACGCGACCGCGCCCAGGGCGTTGCTCAGTTTCTTGCGCCGCTGCGAAAACGCCGCGGCGACGACCCGCGCGAACACCGACGGATCGTCGATCACGAACGGCGGTGTCGCATGCGGAAGGATGCGCGCGACGGTCGATGTGACCTGGGGCGCCGGGCGAAACGCGCCCGGAGCCACGTCGAACAGCGGCTCGACGCGGCAATAGGGCGCGAGCATCACGGTGAGCCGGCCGTAGGTCTTGTTGCCGGGTGCGGCCGCCATGCGGGCGACGACCTCCTTCTGCAGCATGAAGTGGGCGTCGGCGATCGCGTCGTGCTGGGTCAGCAGGTGAAAGATGAGCGGAGTCGAAATATTGTACGGGAGGTTGCCGACGAGCCGGAGCTTCGGTCCGGATCCGCGCAGCGCGCGGAAGTCCACCGACAGGACATCGACCGGCAGGATCTCGAGCCGGCCCTGCGTGCTCGGGTCGGCGTCGAGTTCCGCCGCAAGGTCGCGATCGATTTCAATCGCGCGCAGGCGTTTCGTCCGTTCGAGGAGCGGGTAGGTGAGTACGCCGCGACCGGGGCCGATTTCGACGAGCGCATCGTCCGGCCGTGGATCGATCGCCGCCACGATGCGCGCGACGACACCCGGTTCGCGCAGGAAGTGCTGGCCGAAACGCTTGCGGGCCCGCATCAGCAGGTTCAGCGCACGAGTTCGAGCGCGGTGTCGATGGCTGCCGCGAGGCTCGATGCGTCCGCGCGGCCGGTTCCCGCGATGTCGAGCGCCGTGCCGTGATCGACCGACGTGCGCACGATCGGCAGGCCGAGGGTGACGTTCACCGCGTGGCCGAATCCTTCGGCCTTCAGCACCGGCAGCCCCTGGTCGTGATACATCGCGACGACGGCGTCGACGCCGCGCAGCGCGTTCGGCGTGAAAGCGGTGTCCGCCGGCGTCGGACCGAGGAGATCGAAACCTTCGCGCCGCAGGGCATCGAGCGCCGGGCCGATGATGCGGATTTCCTCATCGCCCAGGTGTCCCGCTTCGCCGGCGTGCGGATTCAGTCCGCAGACGGCGATGCGCGGCCGCGCGATCTTCCAGCGTGCGCTGAGTTCGCTCGCGACGGTGCGCACCGTTGCCGTGACGGCGGACCCGGTGATCGCCGCCGGGACGCGCGCAAGCGAGAGATGCGTCGTCACGAGCGCGACGCGCAGTTTTCCGGCAATGAGCATCATCGTGGGATGCGCGACGCCGAGGCGCGCCGCGAGATATTCCGTGTGGCCGGTGAACGGGATGCCCGCTTCGTTGATCACGCTCTTCTGCAGCGGCGCCGTGACCATTGCCTGAAACTCGCCGCTGCGGCAGCCCTCGAGCGCGCGGTCGAGCAGGGCGAGCACGTGCCTCGCATTGCGGGTATCGAGCCTTCCGGGAACGACCGGCTGGGCCGTCGGCAAATCGATGACGAGCGCCTGGCCGGCGCGCTGCGCCATGCGCGGCGCGGCAGCGTCATAGGCCCTGAAAGTGAACTTCAGCCCGAGGCTCGCGGCGCGCGCTTCGAGCGCTTCGCGCGAACCGACGAGCACGAGTTCGCAGGGCCAGTCGCGGGCGAGTGCGCCGAGGCAGACGTCGGGGCCGATTCCCGCGGGCTCGCCCGCCGTCAGCGCGAGCCGTCCTTCACATCTTGAGGTCGACGTAGGCCTCGTCCTTCAGGTGACGCAGCCAGATTTCGGTTTCCTCGTCGAGCTTCGAGTCGCGGAGCGCCTCGAAGGCCATCTGCTGCTGCTGTTCCTTGGTGTTGTCGTGCACCCGGCGGCCGAGGAGCTGCACGATGTGCCAGCCGTACTGCGAGTGGAACGGCTCGCTGATCTCGTTCTCCTGCAACGCCTGGACCTCGCGCTCGAACTCCGGCACGAACGTGCCCGGGCCGGACCATCCGAGGTCGCCGCCGTCGGTGGCGGAGCCGGGATCTTCCGAGGTCGCCGACGCGATCGCCGCGAAGTCATCGCCCGCCATGATCTTCGCGCGCAGATCCGCGAGCTTCTGCCGCACGGTCTGATCGTCCTGCAGCTCGTTCGGCTTCATGAGGATGTGGCGAACGTGCACCTGGTTGACCATGACCTGCTCGGCGGCGCCGCGCCTGTCGATCAATTTCACGATGTGGTAGCCCGACGGCGTCCGGAGCGGTGCGCTCACGTCGCCCGGCTTCATGGCCGTCACGATGTCCGCGAGGAACGACGGCAGCTGCGTCGATTTCTTCCAGCCGAGCTGGCCGCCGTCGAGCGCCGTCTGGCTGTTCGAGTAGGCGATGGCGAGCTGCGAAAAATCCTCGCCCTCGGCGGCCCGGTCGTGCACTTCCTTCGCGCGCGCCGTGACCCGGTCGATCTGCTCCGGGGTCGCGCCGAGCGGCAGGGACAGCAGGATGTGCGCTACGTTGAATTCGAGGTTCTCGCCGCTCTTGTCCTTCTTCGCGAGGTACTGCTCGATCTCGTGCGGCGTGACGACGATATGGCTTACGACGTCCCGCTGGCGCAGGATCGAGAGCGCGATCTCCCGGCGCAGCGATTCGCGATAGGACGCGTAGTTGATGCCTTGCTGCTCGAGCACGTCGGGCAGCTGGCTCAGGGTCAGCTTGTTGCGCGTCGCCATGTCCTGCAGCGCGTCGTTCACCATTTCATCGGAGACCTTGATGCCGATGCGGTTCGCGCGCTGCCACTGGATTTCCTGCAGCACGAGCCGGTCGAGGATCTGCTGGCGCAGCACCGACAGCGGCGGGACTTCCTTGTTCTGCTGCTCGATGCGCTGGACGACGACGCTCGTCTGCTCGTCGAGCTCGCTCTTCAGGACCACGCCGTCGTTGACGATCGCGGCGATGCGGTCGAGGAGGATGCCGCGCGAGGCGAGCTCGCGGGTCTGCGCGCCTGCCGTGGCGGCCGCGAGAACGAGCAGTGCGGCCGCCAAGGCGCCGGCCAGGATCTTGGGCAATCGCAGTGTCATGACTTGTTGGGGCCCCGGGGCCTGTCGTTGTCGGTTATGGGACCGCGGAGTATCCGCGAATGGAGCGTTCCAGGAAAGCGCCGGCGGACGTACCGACATTGGACAGTCCGTTAAGTTCCAGCTCGAAGCCGATGGACCGGTCGCGCTCGCCGGTGCGGCTGCTGACATAGTCCCGGGCGAGCAGGCGGAACTTCCAGCAGCAGGCGCGGTATTCGAAGCCGGCGAAGCGGTCGATGGCGCTGTCGTCCTTCATCGAATAGACGAAGCGCCCGAAGACATGCCAGCCCTTGCCGACCGGCCAGATGGCCGACAGGTCGCCCTGCTCCAGCTGCCCCTTGCGGTATCGATAGCCGACGTTCACGACGCTGTCCGGGGCCGGACGGTACTGGACCGCGACCTCGCTCTTGTCGGAGTGCGGCGCCTCGGGATTCCACTGGTAGCCGAGGTTGATGTTCCAGTCCTTGTAGGCGGTTACCGCAAGCTGGGCGATGAGGTCCGAGCTCGAGCCGCCCGGCGGCGTTTCATCCGGCAGCGTCACCTTCGGCGTATCGAAGTAGTACGTCTGGCCGAGGGTGGCGCTCAGGAACTGCTTGCCCGTCTGCGCTTCGAGGAGGCGGCTCGTGACGCCAAGGCTCACCTGGTTGGCATCGCTCAGCCGATCCGCGCCGACGTAGCGGTTCGTGCGAAAGAGCTCAACCAGGTTCAGATCCGGCAGCGCGGTGTCGAACACGGGCAGATCCGTCTGGTCGCGGAACGGCACATAGACATAAAGGATGCGTGGCTCGAGCGTCTGGATGCGCTGCCCGCGCGAGCCGGAGCTGCGCTCGAAGATGAGTCCCGTGTCGAGGCTCGCGGTCGGCGCCGTGCGGTCGGGGTTGTCCGGCTCGCCGGGGTTGCGGTCCTCGAGCAGGTAGGCGGTGTAACGCCAGCTCACGGCAGGCTTGAAGAACATGCCCGGCCGGCTGAGCGGCAGGCTCACTTCGGGCGCGACGTCGAATCGCGTGCCGTGCACGCCGACGTCACGCATGAAGTTCACGGCCTCGGCGTCGATCGAATAGGCCAGGCCGAGCCAGCCCCGCGGCCAGGCGCCGTGTGCGGTGAGGCGCGGCACGCTCGAATAGGGGCGTGCATCCTCCTCGATCGACTGGTCGATGGTCTGGAAATTCTGCAGTTCCGCGAACAGCGACCAGGTGCGATCGAGGTACTCGAACGACACCTTGCGTTCGAGGTAGGTGATGCTGGTGCCCGCCGGATCCAGGGCGAAATCCTCGAAGTACTTGCTGTCGCTCGCGTTCGCGACGTCGACGCGCGCCCGCCAGGCGTCGGTGAAATCGGCCGTGTGCTTCCACTCGAGGTACAGCCGGTCGGTTTCGGCCACGCGGTCGTTTGGCAGATAGTCGACCTCGAGCTGTCCGTGCTGGCGCCCGGTGAGGTAACGGAATTCCGTGCCGAGCTGCACGCCGCGGTCGGTCAGGAGCTTCGGCGTCTCCGTGAGGTCGTAATTCGGCGCCAGGTTGAAGTAGTAGGGCACGCTGAGCTCGAAGCCGCTGCGCGTCGAATGGCCCGCGCCCGGAAAGAGAAAGCCGGACTTGCGTTCGTTGCCGATCGGAAAGGAGATGACCGGCGTGTAGAGGATCGGCACGCCCTTGAAGTCGAGGCGCACGTTCTTGCCGCTGCCGGTGTGGCTATTGGTGTCCAGATCGATGCTCGAGGCGTTCAGGATCCAGTCGCTGTTGCCGAGCGGGCAGGTCGTGAACTTCACGTTGTCGAGCTCGGTGTGTGCGTCGGGCTTCACGAGAATCCTGTCCGCGACGCCCCGGGCGGGCCGTGACGGCAGCTCGAACGACGCTTCGCCGATCGTCGCGCCTTTCAACGGATCGTAGTCGCCGGTCGACCCATGCACGTGCATCGTGCCGTCGCGATAGTCGACGTTGCCGTGGACCGCGAAGTCATCGCTGTCCTTGTGATATTCAAGGTGATCCGCGCTCAATTCCCGGCCGCCCTGTCGCAGGATCACGCGGCCCTCGAGCTCGGCGTCGCCCGCGCGCGTGACCTGCGCCTTGTTGCTTTCGACGACGATCTCCTCGTCGTTGGCGGCCTTGAGGTCGGTCGTCGGCTTGGCCGGATTCGATGGCGATGACAAATCGACGGTGGGGCCGCAGTCCTCGGCCGCCGCGGTCCCTGCGAGCCCCAGAAGAACGGTGCCAAGCGTTGCGCCGAAGGCGCGCGTACGGAGGAAAAGGGCGGGCAAGCGGCGCAAAAAATTCTTTAAGTGGAGGGCGCTTACGATGGCACAGTTTATAATTGCCGGCAAACGCCCAGGCCCCCGAGAACGCCCCGGAGAAGCTCAAGAATCGTGACTCGAATTTCCCCACCCGGCGACGCGCGGCTTGCGGATCTGAAAGCGTGGCTCACAACCGACCTGCGGCTTGAGTTCTCGAGCGTCGAACCGGCATCCGCCGATGCCAGTTTCCGTCGCTACTTTCGCCTCGAGCGCGCCGCAGGTTCTCTCATCGTCATGGATGCGCCGCCCGGGCGCGAGAATCTCCAGGCCTACATGCAGGCTTCGGCCATGCTGCTCGACATCGGCGTGAACGTTCCGCGGGTGCTCGAGCACGATCGCGCGCGGGGCTTCCTGCTGCTCACCGATCTCGGCACGCGTCTCTACCTGTACGAGCTCAAGACCGGACGGCGGGTCGACCCGCTCTACGACGACGCCTTCCGCGCGCTCATTCACATCCAGTCGCGCGGCGGCGAGCACGCCCGCAAGCTCCCGCCGTACGATCGCGGCCGGCTCGACCAGGAAATGCAGCTGCTGCCGGATTGGTTCATCACGCGCCACCTCGGCTTCGACCTCGACGCCGGAATTCGTTCGATGTTGCGCGCGGCCTTCGACTTCCTGCTGGACGAGGTGCTGGCGCAGCCCACGGTTTTCGTGCATCGCGACTATCACTCGCGCAACCTCATGGTCTGCGAAGGCGCGAATCCCGGCATCCTCGATTTTCAGGACGCCGTTTGCGGCGCCGTGGCCTACGACCTGGTCTCGCTCCTGCGCGATCTCTACGTGGTCTGGCCGCCGGCACGCGTCGAAGCGTGGGTGCTCGCGTATCGGGCCCGGGCCGGAGCGGCCGGCATCGACACCGGCCGGAGCGATGCCGAGTTCCTCCGCTGGTTCGATCTCGCCGGCCTGCAACGGCATCTCAAGGTGCTCGGCATCTTCGCGCGCCTGTGGCACCGCGACGGCAAGCCGGCCTACCTCGACGACCTGCCGGCCACGCTGGCCTACGTGCTCGAGGCGAGCAGCCGTTACCGCGAGCTTGCGACGCTGCGGGACTTTCTCGACCGCCTCGCCAGGCCGCGACTTGCGGCGGCGACCGCACGCGCGAAGGGCGTGGCGGTGCCCACGTGAGAGCGATGATCCTCGCGGCGGGCCGCGGCGAACGCATGCGGCCGCTCACCGATCGAACGCCGAAGCCGCTGCTCGAAGTCGGCGGAGAGAAACTCATCGAACGCCACCTGCGCCGCCTCGCGGCCGCGGGTCACACGCGGATCGTCATCAATCTTTCCTGGCTCGGCTCGCAGATCCGTCAGGCCATCGGCAATGGCCAGCGCTACGGAGTCGAGGTGCGCTACAGCGATGAGGGGCCGACTGCGCTCGAGACCGCCGGCGGTATCTTCAAGGCGCTCGCCTTGCTCGGGCGCGAACCGTTCCTGGTCGTGAACGGCGACATCTGGACCGATCATCCGCTGCTCCCGGCGCCGCTCGGCGCGGACAGCCATGCGCATCTGGTGCTCGTGCCGAACCCGCCGCAGCATGCGCGCGGAGACTTCGCGCTCGAGGACGGCCGAGTCACCGAAGGGAGCCGCGATCGCTACACGTATTCGGGCATCGGCATCTACCGGCGCGAATTCTTCACCGGCTGCACGGGCGGAAAATTTCCGCTGCTGCCGCTGTTGCGGCGGGCCATCGAATCGGGGCGCCTGGGCGGCGAGGTCTATGGCGGGCGCTGGTACGACATCGGCACCGCGGAGCGGCTCGGGACGCTCGACTCGGAATTGCGGGCGGCGGCGGGCGCACCCCAGTAAAATGAGCGCCCCCAACGGCACCCCTCCGATCCCGTGAGCGAATTCAAAGGCATAACGGTCATTGAGCACGGTGCGCCCGTGCGCAGCGGCGACAAGTACCGCACGGCGCAGGGATTTACCGCGATCAAGGATGGTATCAAGTCGTCGTCGGGTCCGGCCGCGCTTGCGACAGGCGGCAAGCCCCGCTGGCTCCGTGCCCCGCTCGCGGCGGGCCCCGGCTTCGACTCCGTGCGCCACATCGTGAAGGACCATCGCCTCGCGACGGTCTGCGAAGAGGCGAAGTGCCCGAACATCGGCGAATGTTGGAACGCGGGCACGGCGACGATCATGCTGATGGGCGCAGTCTGCACGCGCGCCTGCCGCTTCTGCGCCGTCGATACCGGCAATCCGCGCGGCTGGCTGGATCTCGACGAGCCGGCGAACGTTGCGCGCTCCGTCGAGCTGATGAAGCTCAAGTACATCGTGCTCACCTCCGTGAACCGCGACGACCTGCCGGACGGCGGAGCCGCGCACTATGCCGACTGCATCCGCGCCATCAAGCGACGCACGCCGGATGTCGCTGTCGAGGCGCTCACCCCCGATTTCCAGGGGGTCCTGGCGGACGTCGAGAAGGTCGTCGATGCGGGCGTCGAGGTGTTCGCGCAAAACGTCGAAACGGTTCGCCGCCTGACGCATCCCGTGCGTGACCCGCGCGCCGGCTACGAGCAGACGCTTGCCGTGCTCGCGCACGCGAAGCGTCATCGGACGCAGGTGCTGACGAAGACGAGTCTCATGCTCGGGCTCGGAGAAACGGATGCGGAGATATGGGCAACGATGACCGATCTCAGGGCGGCCTCGGTCGATATCCTGACGCTCGGCCAGTATCTGCGCCCGACGCGCAATCACCTCGCCGTCGAGCGCTTCGTGACGCCCGAGGACTTCGATCGCTATCGGAGCGAGGCGCTCGCGCGCGGCTTTCTCGAATGTGTCTCGGGACCGCTGGTCCGTTCGAGCTACCGGGCCGAGCAAGCCCTCAAGCGCAACAATGTCGGGCTCGACAACCGCGCGGCATCGGGAACGAAGTCGTGATGGAGTTGAAGGCAGCGCCACGCGAAGCGCAGGCGCCCGTGCTCAAGTTCCTGGGACCGCGCCCCTACGAGCCGACCTGGCGCGCCATGCAGCAATTCACCGACGCGCGCGACGCGCAAACACCGGACGAAATCTGGTTCCTCGAACATCCGCCCGTATTCACGCTGGGTCTCAATGGCAAGCGCGAACACTTGCTCGCGCCGGGCGACATCCCGGTCGTCCAGATCGACCGCGGCGGCCAGGTGACCTATCACGGTCCGGGGCAGCTGGTGGTGTACCCGCTCCTCGATTTGCGCCGGCTCGGGCTCGGCGTGCGCGAGCTGGTGAGCGCGCTCGAGAACGCCGTCATTCGCACCGTCGCGACCTGGGGCGTCACGGCGGCCGCGCGCCCCGACGCGCCGGGGGTCTACGTGGAGGGCCGCAAGCTCGCGAGTCTCGGGCTTCGCATCCGTCGCGGCTCGAGCTATCACGGGCTCGCGTTCAACGTCGCGATGGATCTCGAGCCCTTCCGGCGCATCAATCCCTGCGGTTTCGCCAATCTCGAAGTGACCGACCTCAGGTCGCTCGGCGCCCGGTCGTCCGTGCGCGAAGTGGCACGACGCCTCGCGCCCGAGCTCCTCGAAGCGCTCGGGTGCGAAACGCCGCAGCAAGTCGATCTATAGCGCGACCAGGACTTCCGGACAGCTCGTGAGCTCCCGGTAAAGGGCGTCGAGCTGCTCACGGCTCTCGGCCGTGATCGAGAAGGTCAGCGCGAGGAAGTGGCCCTCGGCGCTCGCCCGCGACTTGACGCCGGACTCGGGCACCGGGCCCGCATGGCGTTCGACGATCGTGCGCGCCGCGCTCCGGAATTCCGGATTGTCGCGGCCCATCACTTTGAGCGGGTAGGCGCAGGGAAATTCGAGCGCAGGGGTATTCATGGCCGCCCTGATTTAAGGGAGGACCGGACGATTTTCAAGTTCCCGCTTGTACTGCTGGAAGAGGTCATAGACCCGCCGCCACAGGGGCCCGGGACGACCGTTGCCGACCGGCAGGCCGTCGATGCGCGTGATCGCGATCACCTCGCGGGTCGCGGCGGCGAGCCACACCTCGTCGGCGGCAAACAGCTCTTCACGGGAGATCTCGGCGACGCGTTCGGCAATGCCGGCGCGTTGGGCGAGCTCGAGCACGACGTTGCGCGTCGTGCCTGGAAGGATGCGGCGGCTGTCGGGCGGCACGCAGAGGATGCCATTGCGCACCACGTGAATCGTCGTCGACGAGCCTTCCATCAGCTTGCCGTCCCGCAGCAGGATGGCTTCGTGCGCCCCGGCGTCGGCTGCATCCTGCTTGGCGAGCACGTTGGGCAGGAGCGCGGTCGACTTGATGTCACAGCGGCCCCAGCGCAGGTCTTCGACCGTGATGGCCGACATGCCCTGCGTCAGCAGTTCCTCGCTGTTCACGGGCAGGGGCGCCGCGAAACCGAAGATCGTCGGCGCGACGCCCTTGGGAATCGAATGATTGCGGCCGTACTCCGCGCCGCGCGAGACCTGCACGTAGACGTACAGATCGCCGCCACCGTTGCGCTCCGCGAGTCCGGCGATGATCTCGGCCCATTGCCGATCGCTCAGCGGGGGCGCCATGCGGATTTCGCCGAGGCTGCGGTTGAGGCGCGCGCAGTGAGCGGCGAGCCGGAACGGGCGGCCGCGATACACCGGTAGCACCTCGTAGACGCTGTCGGCATAGAGAAATGCGCGGTCGAGCGGCGATACGCGAGCATCCATCAGCGGCAGGTATTCGCCGTTCAGGTAGCAGGTCGGAAACGGATCGGCCACGGTTACTGCGGACTCGCTTGCAGCGCTTCGTTGGGGCTCGGGGTCGGATTCTGCACGGCATTCTGGGGTGCAGGCTCATCGTTCATCAACCGGTTCCACCAGCGGCCGCGCTCGACGGCCAGCAGCGGATGCAGCGGGCGGGTTGCCAGCGTTTCGCCGTCGAGCGTGATGCGCAGCTGCCCGACCGAATCGGCGATCAGGACCGGCGCAGAGAGGCCTTCGTTGATCTGCGCCGTCGACCGGATGCGTTCCGATTCACCGCGGCGCACCGTCAGGTAGAGATCCTCGTTCAATCCGAGCGGTACGGTCGAGCGCGTTCCCTTGTCGATGCTGGCGTCGATGACGGTTGCTCCGGCTTCATAGAGGCGATGGGTTTCGAAGTTGCCGAATGCGTATTCGAGCAGACCCCGCGTCGCGCGGGTGCGTTCGCCAGCCGTCGTCGATCCGAGCACCACGGCCATCACGCGCATATCGCCGCGCCGCGCCGATGCCACGATGCAATAGCCGGCCCGGGCGGTGAAGCCGGTCTTCATGCCGTCGACACCGTCATAGTGGCCGAGCAGGTGATTGCGGTTCCACTGCTTGATGTCGTTCCACTCGAACGAGCGCTGCGAGTAGTAGCTGTAGTACTCGGGATATTCGCGGAGGATTGCGCTCGCGAGCACGGCGAGATCGTGCGCGCTCGAAACATGGCCGGCACGCGGCAACCCGGTGGCGGTGACGAAATGCGTTGCCGTCATGCCGAGCCGCCTGGCCGTCGCGTTCATGACCTCGGCGAACGCCCGCTCACTGCCCGCGATGCGCTCCGCGAGCGCGATGGCCGCATCGTTGCCGGACTGGACGATCATGCCCTGGATGAGCACCGACACCGGGACCAGCGAGCGTTCGCGCAGGAAAGTCTGCGAGCCCGGCGCCCGCCAGGCCTGGTGGCTGATGCGTACTTCGTCGGTGAGCTTGAGCGCGCCGCTGCGCAGCTGCTCGAACACCACGTAGGCCGTCATGAGCTTCGTGAGACTCGCGGGTTCGCGGGCATCCGTCGCATTGCGGTCCGCCAGCACGCGGCCGCTCCCGTGGTCGATGACGATGAAGGCCGGCGCCTCGATCCTCCCCAACGGAGGTGCATCGGCGGCGCCTGCGAGCGACGTCGCAAGCAGCGTCAGAACGCTCCAGAGAGCGCGAGTTCGTGGCAGGCTCATGGGGGGAAGTGTTTTTGGGACCGCCGTAAACCCATCCCTGGGGGCTTCGGAAAAAACGTCCCTGTTTTTTACGATCCCAAAAACACTTCCCCCCATGAGCCTGCCAAGATGTGCCATGTCGACACTCAGTCGAGCGCGAGGCGAGCATCGTCAACGTGCACGCCGCGCAGCTCTTCGACTAGACGGTCGAACTCGGCGACATTCGGCACCGGCCCGACGCGCACGCGATAGAGGTGGCGGCCGTTTACCGTGACGTCGCGGATGAACGCGGGCCCGATGCCGGAGGCGCGCAGGGTCGACAGCAGCTGATCTGCATTGTGCTCGTCGGCGAACGCGCCGGCCGCGATATAGAGGTCACCCTTCACGGGCGCCGGCGCCGGCAAGGGCGTCGCGGGCGAGCTCAAAGTGCGCACTTCGACCAGCGTCGTGCCCTCGCGCAGCATGTCGAGCTTCGCGGCCGCCACGTACGACAGATCGATCAGGCGGTTGGCGACGAATGGGCCGCGGTCGTTGATGCGCACCACCACGGACCGGCCGTTGCCGAGATTCGTGACCTCCGCGAAGCACGGCAGCGGCAAGGTCTTGTGGGCCGCGGTCATGGCGTACATGTTGTATGCCTCGCCAGAGGACGTGCGGCCGTTGTGAAACCCGGGTCCGTACCAGGAAGCGACGCCGCGTTCGCGATACCCCTCCGCGTTCGGGAGGATGTAGTAGCGCCGGCCGAGCGCATCGTAAAACGCCGGATTGCCGTAAGGGCTGCGCGGCTCCGCGCGTGGCACGGCGTCCGGAATGGCATTGTGATCCGGCGCAGGTCGCGGCGGCGGCGGCGGCGGTTGCACGACCTCGGGTCCACAGCCTGCGACGAGGAGGAGCGTCGCGCTCAAGGCGAAGGCGGCCGCCTTCTTCACGGCTGCGCGCCTTGCGGCGGTACCGCCGTACCGCGCTTGACGAGTTCGGCCCCGAGGTCGCTCACCGCCATCGAATAGAGCGGGCTTCGGTTGTAGCGCGTCAATGTATAGAAGTTGCGGAAGCCGACGCGGTAGCCGACGTGATCCGGTTGCTCGGCGACGATCAGCATGGCGGGCGCATCCGGTCGCAGCGTCGTGTCGAAATGCACGCCCTTCTCCCGGAGCGTCGCGACCGTGTCTTCGAGTGCCACCTTGGTCGGACCAAGGCTCGCCGCGCGCGACGCATCGACCTCGGCATCGGCCAGCACGGGTTCGCCGCTCGCCCAGCCGTGTACCTGCAGGTAGTTCGCGATGCTGCCGAAGATGTCCGCCCAGTCGTTCCACAGATCGCGCTTGCCATCCGCCGTGGCGTCGATGGCATAGCGGCGGTAGCTCGACGGCATGAATTGCGCCGAGCCCATCGCGCCGGCATAGGAGCCGAGCACGGTTCGCGGATCGATGGCTTCCTCGCGGGAGAGCAGCAGCAGCTGCTCGAGCTCGGCACGGAAGAAGGGCGAGCGCGGCGGATAGTCGAAGGCGAGCGTCGCGAGCGCATCGATCACGCGGTACTTGCCGATGATCCGGCCGAAGCTCGTCTCGACGCCGAGGATGCCGAGCACGATTTCGCCGGGCACGCCGCGCGCTTCGGCGACGCTGTCGAGGAGTTCGCGGTGGGCGGCCCAGAAGGCGATGCCCTCCTGCACGCGCTGGTCATTGATGAAGCGCGCCCGGTAGTCATACCAGGCGAGCGCCTTCTCCGCCGGCCGGCTCATCGCATCGAGAGTCGCCGGCTGAATCCTGACGTCCGCGAATTCGGCCGTGAGCGCCTCGACATCAAATCCATTCCGGTCGTGCATCTCCTGGATGAACTGCACGACGTCCGGCCGATGCACATCGAGCGGCACCGGATCGTTCACACCTGCATTGGCAGCCGGCGCCAAAGTCACGGCTGCAAGTGCAACCAGCAGCGGGAAGCCCATCCGGGGAAGTCCTTTCGGGACCGCCGTGGCGAAAACGGGGACAGACCCCTTTTCGCTATCACGCGCAACGCAAAAAGGCGTCTGTCCCCGTTTTTGCAAAACGTCCTGTTTTTTACGATCCCGAAAGGACTTCCCCGGACGAGCTTCCCAAGATTGGCGTTCGCGCTCGGTCATGAGCCGACCAGCTTCCGGTGCGAATGCAAAGACATCAGGATGCCGAAGCCGGCCATGAGCGTCACCATCGAGCTGCCGCCGTAGCTCACGAGCGGGAGCGGCACGCCGACGACGGGGAGCAGGCCGCTCACCATGCCGGTGTTCACGAACACGTATACGAAGAACGTGATGCTGAGGCTCCCGGCAACGAGCCGCGCAAAAGTATCCTGCGCTTCGAAGGCCATGAAGAGCGTGCGCCCGATCACGAAGAGGTAGAGGCCGATGAGGAGCAGGAGCCCGAGGAGTCCGAACTCCTCGCCGATCACGGCGAAGATGAAGTCCGTGCTGCGCTCCGGCAGGAACTCGAGCTGCGCCTGGCTGCCGTTCATCCAGCCCTTGCCGAAGACACCGCCCGAGCCGATCGCGATCTGCGACTGGATGATGTGATAGCCCGAGCCGAGCGGATCGCTCTGGGGATTGAGGAACGTGAGGATTCTCTGGCGCTGGTAGTCGTGCATGAACTCCCAGCCGATATAGCCGCCGACCAGCACGAGCACGAGCGCCACGACGATGACCCAGATGCGCAGCCCCGCCATCAGGATGACGAGCGCGCCGGACGCAAGAATAAGGAGTGCCGTGCCGAGGTCGGGCTGCTCCATGATGAGCGCCGTCGGTACCAGCGTAAAGGCGAGCGGAATCAGCAGGTTCTGGAATCTCGGCGGCAGCGGCCGTTCGTGCAGGTACCAGGCGCAGGCGAGCGGCACTGCGAGCTTCATGAGCTCCGAGGGCTGAAAGCGCATGAAGCCGAGATCGAGCCAGCGTTGCGCCCCCTTGCCGACATGGCCGACGACGGCGACCACGATCAGGAGCAGCACCCCCAACACCCAGCCGGGCACCGAGATCATGCGCAGATGCCGCGGATGCACATTGGCGATCACGACCATCGCGGCGATCGCAAGCCCGAAACGCAGTGCCTGCGCGCGCACGACCACGATGTTCTGGCCAGATGCGCTGTAGAGAACCACCAGGCCGAAACAGATGATCGCGAGCAGGCCGAGCAGCAGCGGCTCGTCGATGTGGAGCCGGCGCAGGAACGCGGTCGACACCGTGAAGGTGCGGCGGCTGCGTGATGTGCCGAAATCCTCGTATGGCATGGCTATTCCGTGGCGCCCGTTTCGGGTGGCGGCGCCGCAGGCGGCGCAGCGGGTGCGGCGTCCGGCATCTTGCCGAGGAGATACGCGTCCATCACCTTGCGCGCCACCGGTGCTGCAGTGCCGCTACCGCTGCGGCCGTTCTCCACGAGCACCGCGACCGCGATGCGCGCTTTGTCCGCCGGTGCGAAGGCGATGAAGACGCCGTGATCGCGCAGGCGCTCCTCGAGCGTCTTTTCATCGTATTTCTCGTTCTGGCCCAGGCTGAAGACCTGCGCCGTGCCGCTCTTGCCCGCCACCGAGTAGGGTGCGTCCTTCCATGCCATGCGCGCGGTGCCTTTCGGGAAGCTCGTGACGCCGACCATGCCGCCGATGACGATATCCCAATGCGCCGGATCCGCGGTTACGACCGCGAGCGGCTTCGGCGCAAGCACACCTGTCTTGCCGGTGCGCGTGTCCCGAATCGCCGTGACCATGCGGGGCGCGAACGTGCGGCCGCGCGCAGCGATCTTTGCAGCGACGGTTGCCAGCTGCAGCGGCGTTGCAAGGAGAAAGCCCTGGCCGATGCCCACGATGACGGTCTCGCCGGGAAACCACGTTTGTGCCTCGCCCTTCGGAAACGTTCGCCGCTTCCACTCGGGCGAAGGCACGAGGCCCGGCTTCTCGCCGCCAACGTCGATGCCCGTGACCTGGCCGAGGCCGAAGCGCGTCAAGAGCTGCGACAGCCGCTCGATGCCGACGGTATTGGCCACCTGGTAGAAATACACGTCGCAGGACTGTGTGATGGCGTCGTGCATATCGACCGGGCCATGGCCTTCCTTCTTCCAGTCGCGATAGCGGTGACTGCTGCCGGGCAAAGTATAGAAGCCCTTGCAGTAGCGCCGGTCGTTCGGATCAAAACCCGGCATCTCGAGTCCCGCAATGGCGACCAGCGGTTTCACGGTCGAGCCGGGCGGGTAGGCGCCGCGGATCGCGCGATTGAAGAGCGGCCGGTCGATGCTGGTCGCGAGCTCGTTGTAGTCCCTGGAGGAAATGCCCTTCGCAAACTGGTTCGGGTCGTAGTTTGGCGTGCTGGCGAAGGCGATGACGTCGCCCGACCCCGGATCGAGCGCGACCACGGCCCCGCGCTGGCCGGCGAGCGCCGCTTCCGCCGCGAGCTGCGCGTTGATGTCCATCGCCAGCGTCAGGTCATCGCCCGCCAGCGGCGCGCGCGTCTCGAGCTTGGGCGTGAAGGCGCCCTGGCGTTCCACCGCGCGACCCTGGGCATTCACCAGCACCTGCCGGAAGCCCGCCTTGCCGCGCAGTTGCGATTCGTAAGCAAGCTCGACGCCGAGCTTGCCGATCGTCGAGAGGCCCGCGTAGTCGCTCGGATCGATGCGCGTGATTTCCTGCTCGTTGATCGCGCCGACATAACCGAGCGCGTGCGAGGCGATCAAGCCGTAGCGGTAATTGCGCGTGAGGCGGGTCTGGATCTCGACGCCCGGGAATTCGTGGCGGTGGACCGCGAAGCGGGCGACGTCCTCGTCCGAGAGCCGCTGGCGGATGGGCACGCCTTCGAAGCTGCGGCGCGAACGGATCAGGCGCTTGAGCGGCACGACGCCGTCCGGTTCGATCGCCCGGATGGCGACCAGGCGCGCGAGCGTGCCGTCGAGGTCCGGTTGCTTGCGCGCGTCGAGCGGCAGCTCCTCGAGCGTGAGTTCGAGCTGGAAGGCCGGCAGATTGTCCGCGAGCACGACGCCGTTGCGGTCGCGGATGAGGCCGCGCGCCGGCGGAATCGGTTCGAGCCGTACGCGGTTGCCTTGCGAAAGCTCGAGGTAGTAGTCGTGACGCAGGATCTGCAGCTGGAAGAGCTTGATCGTGAGCGCGAGCGCGAGGCCCAGCATGATGATGCCCGCGACGAAACCGCGGCGCAGGAAGATTTCCTGCTCGATGAAGGGATTCTTGATGCGGACCTGTTGACGCATGGCGCGGCCGGTCCGTCAGAAGCGGTGATGGAGCTTGTCGAGGATTCCGCTGACGAAGGGCCAGACCAGCGCGCCGGTGACCGCCGGGATCCAGCGCGCCGACGTCGTGACCGGATGGCCCGACCAGCCGTCGACGATCCAGAGCGTCAGGTGATACAGAAAGAGCGCGGCGAACACGACGCCCGCCTGGTGCCAGATCGGATAGGCGCGAATGCGCAGGTGCAGGTAGATGGCGACCGCGGCGATCACGGTCATGGCGAGCGCGAACTGGCCGAGCACGACGCCGCGGAAGCCATCGAGGAGGAGCCCCGCGCACCACGCGAACCAGAGTCGCCCGGCTTGCGGGACGTGGATCGCCCAGTAGAGAACGACCAGCGCCAGGAAGTCGGGCCGCAGCATGTCCAGCCAGGCGGGTAGCGGTATGAGGCCGAGCACGAGGCCTGCGAACCCGCTCGCGAACAGCGGCCAGCGCGCGAAATGATCGCCGCGGCTCATGATTTCGGTTTGGGCGCCGCGGCCGGGGCTGCCGGCGGCACCGGTTCCACCGCCTGCTCCGGCGTGAAGACGAGCAGCACTTCACGATCGCGGTCGAGCGCAGCCGCCGGCGTTGCGATGATCGAGGCGAGCGTCTGCACGACTTCACGATCGATCTTCTTGACCGTGCCGACCGGGTAGCCGGCCGGAAAGACTCCGCCGAGACCCGAGGTGACGAGCAGATCGCCTTCGCGAATGTCGGCGTTCGACGCGAGATACGGGAGCGCCAGCTGGCTCAGATTGCCGGTGCCAACCGCAATCGTGCGCAGGCCGTTGCGGTTCACCTGCACGGGGATCGCATGCTCGGCGTCCGTGATCAGGATGGCTTCGGAGGAGAAAACGCCGACGCGCGTGATCTGGCCGACGACGCCGGCGGCATCGAGGATCGGCTGACCCTGCTGCACGCCGTCGTGCGAACCCTTGTTGATGCGCACGCGGTGGCGGTAGGGATCGAGGTCGACCTGCATGATCTCGCCGACCAGGAATTTCTGCGCGATCTGCTCGGTGCTCATGCGCAGGCCGCGCAGGCGCAGGTTCTCCTGCTCGAGCGCATCGAAGCGCTGCAGCTTCAGGTCCGTCTCGCGCTGGTGCGAGCGCAGCTCGTCGTTTTCCTTCAGGAGCCGTCCGCGCGTCGCGAAATAATCGGAGAGCCCGCGCCAGGCGAGGAACGGCGTATTCACCGTGACCTCGACGCCGTAGCCCGCAATCGAAAGGCCGCGGCGCACGCCCGCCAGGTAGTCGTAGCGCTGGTCGAGCCACATCACGACGATCGAGAGGCCGGCGCAGAACAGGAACCCGCCGAGCGACAGCGGCCCGCGGCTCAGGATGGGGCGGTTGATCGGGGTTTGGAATGCTGCCAAGTGCGGGCCTTAGCTAAGACGGGACAGTCCCCATGCGGGGACAGTCCCGAGGCGGGGACAGTCCCCGGTCATTCCAGTGCGAACAGGCCGGGGCCGTGCTCTTCGGTGAGTTCGAGGATGCGGCCGCCGCCGCGCGCGACGCAGGTGAGCGGATCTTCCGCGACCACGACCGGCAGACCCGTTTCCTCCATCAGGAGTTTGTCGATGTCACGCAGCAGCGCGCCGCCGCCGGTGAGCACGATGCCGCTTTCCGCGACGTCCGCGCCGAGTTCGGGCGGGGTTTGCTCGAGCGCCTGTTTCACGGCGCCGACGATGCCCTGCAGCGGTTCCTGCAGCGCTTCGAGAATCTCGTTGCTGTTCAGCGTGAAGCTGCGCGGCACGCCTTCCGAGAGGTTCCGGCCCTTGACCGAGATCTCGCGCACCTGCTGGCCGGGATACGCCGAGCCGATTTCGATCTTCACGCGCTCCGCGGTTGCTTCGCCGATCAGGATGCCGTAGTTGCGGCGCACGTAGTTGATGATCGCCTCATCGAAGCGGTCGCCGCCGATGCGCACGGACGACGCGTACACGATGCCGTTCAGCGAAATCACGGCAACTTCCGAGGTGCCGCCGCCGACGTCGAGCACCATGGAGCCGCGCGCTTCGCTCACCGGGAGCCCAGCACCCACGGCGGCAGCCATCGGTTCGAACACGACGTCGACGCTTCTCGCGCCGGCGCCTTCCGCCGATTCCTTGATCGCGCGTCGTTCGACCTGCGTCGAACCGAACGGTACGCACACGAGCACGCGCGGGCTCGGGCTGAAGAAACGATTGCCGTGCACCTTGCGGATGAAGTACTGGAGCATCTTCTCCGTGTACGTGAAGTCGGCAATGACGCCGTCCTTCATCGGGCGCACGGCGGTGATGTGGCCGGGCGTGCGACCCAGCATGCCTTTCGCTTCCGCGCCGACCGCAGCGATGAATTTCGTGCCGCGGCCCGGCTCTTCCTGCACGGCAACGACGGAAGGCTCGTTCAAGACGATGCCCTTGCCGCGGACGTAGATCAGCGTATTGGCGGTGCCGAGATCGATGGAGAGGTCATTGGAGAAATAACCCCTGAAGCTCTTGAGCATAGAGGGCGCCCGATCCTGAAAAAAACTATTCCGGGTGTGACGACGAGGGGGTCCGGAAAAAGTGCCGGTACTCTAGCAACGGGTGGCGCAATAGGCAACGCCACATGTATGATTGTGCGCGACTTTTTTCGCGCTTCGCTGGCGCGAATACCCCCAGAAAGAGACGCTCCGGACCATGTCTAACCTGACCCGCAAAGAGGTCGAGGCCATCGCTCACCTCGCGCGCCTCGCTATCACCGAAGCCGAGATGCCGGTGGTCGTGAAAAGCCTCTCGAGCATCCTCGCTTTCGTCGAGCAGCTGAACGCCGCGAAGACCGAGGGCGTCGAGCCCATGGCCCATCCCCTGGAAGGCCAGACCCAACGCCTGCGGCCGGACGCGGTCACCGAGGCGGATGCGCATGAGAAGTACCAGAAGAACGCTCCGCAGGTCGAAGCGGGCCTGTATCTCGTGCCAAAGGTGATCGAATGAGCCTGCATACGCTCACGATCGCCGAACTTTCCCGCAAGCTCCGCGCGCGCGAGGTCTCGAGCGTGGAGCTGACGCGCGCTTGCCTGAAGCGCATCGAGGAGCACAACAAGCCGCTCAACGCTTTCCTGACGGTCACGGCCGAATCGGCGCTCGCCGAGGCCGGGTCCGCGGACCGGCAGCTGGCCGCGGGCGGCGCTGGCCCGCTCACCGGCATTCCGATCGCCCACAAGGACATTTTCTGCACCGACGGTGTCCGGACGAGCTGTGGTTCACGCATGCTCGACAACTTCGTCGCGCCCTACGACGCCACCGTCGTCGCCCGTCTCAAGGCGGCGGGTACGGTCATGCTCGGCAAGCTCAACATGGACGAGTTCGCGATGGGCTCGTCGAACGAGACGAGCTACTACGGTCCCGTTGCGAATCCGTGGGACCGCAGCAGAGTGCCGGGCGGCTCCTCCGGCGGCTCGGCCGCCGCGGTCTCCGCCCGGTTGATTCCTGCCGCGACCGGCACCGACACCGGCGGCTCGATTCGCCAGCCGGCCGCGCTGACCGGCCTCACGGGCTTCAAGCCGACCTACGGGCGCGTCTCGCGCTACGGGATGATCGCGTTCGCTTCGAGCCTCGACCAGGCGGGCGTGCTGACGCGCTCGGTGGAAGACGCGGCGATCCTCCTCGAGGCGTTCGCGGGTTTCGATCCCGCCGACTCGACGAGCGTCAACGAGCCGGTACCGCCGTACACGACCTTGCTCGAGCAGCCGCTCAAGGGCGTGAAGATCGGCCTCCTCAAGGAGTTCTTCGACAAGGGCCTCGAGGAAGCGACCGGCAGCTGCGTGCGCGCGGCCCTCGAGGTCTGCCGCAAGCTCGGCGCCGAGCTGAAAGAGGTGAGCCTGCCGAACCTGCCGCTCTCCGTGCCGACGTACTACGTCGTCGCGCCGGCGGAGTGCTCCTCGAACCTTTCCCGCTTCGACGGCGTGCGCTTCGGCCATCGCTGCCAGGATCCGAAGGACCTGATGGATCTCTACAAGCGCTCCCGCGGTGAAGGCTTCGGCGCCGAGGTCAAGCGCCGGATCATGACCGGCACTTACGTGCTTTCGGCCGGCTACTACGATGCCTATTACCTCAAGGCGCAGAAAGTGCGCGCGCTCATCAACGAGGACTTCCGGCGCGCATTCCGCGAGGTCGACGTGCTCATGGGTCCGACGGCACCAACGCCGGCGTTTGCGATCGGCGCGAAAGTCGACGACCCGATCACCATGTACCTGAACGACATCTACACGATCGGCGCGAATCTCGCGGGCCTGCCGGCGATGTCCGTGCCCTGCGGGCTCGTGGGCGGGCTGCCGGTCGGCCTGCAGATCATCGGCCCGCATTTCGCCGAGGCGAAGATCCTCAATGTCGGCCACCGCTATCAGCGCGAGACCGACTGGCACCGGCGCATTCCGCGGGGCTACGAATGAGCGCCGCGGCCATGAAAGAGGGCCACAAGGACTGGGAGCTCGTGATCGGCCTCGAGATTCACGCCCAGCTCGCAACGCGCAGCAAGATCTTTTCCGGCTCGCCGACGGCATTCGGCGCGGCGCCCAACACGCAGGCGAATCTGGTCGACCTCGGCTACCCGGGCGTGCTGCCGGTGTTCAACCGGGAGGCCGCACACATGGCCGTGAAGTTCGGGCTCGCGGTCGGCGCGCAGGTCGGGCGGCGCTCGATTTTTGCGCGCAAGAATTATTTCTACCCGGACCTGCCGAAGGGCTACCAGATCAGCCAGTACGAGAAGCCCATCGTCGCGCAGGGCGCGCTCGACATCGAGCTCGAGGATGGCAGCCGCAAGCGCATCCGCATCACGCGCGCGCACCTCGAGGAAGATGCGGGCAAGTCGCTGCATGAGGGCCTGCCCGGCGTTTCCGGCATCGACCTGAATCGCGCCGGCACGCCGCTGCTCGAGATCGTCTCCGAGCCCGACATGCGCAGCGCCAAGGAGGCCGTTGCGTACCTGAAGAAAGTGCACACGCTCGTGCGCTACCTCGAGATCTGCGACGGCAACATGCAGGAAGGCTCGTTCCGCTGCGATGCGAACGTGTCGGTGCGCAAGGTCGGCGCGGAGAAATTCGGCACGCGGGCCGAGCTCAAGAACCTCAATTCGTTTCGCTTCATCGAGAAGGCGATCAACCACGAGGCGGCGCGCCAGATCGACATTCTCGAGTCGGGCGGCAGCATCAAGCAGGAAACGCGCCTCTACGACGCCGACCGCAACGAGACGCGCTCGCTGCGCTCGAAAGAGGAAGCGAACGACTATCGCTATTTCCCGGACCCGGACCTGCTGCCGGTCGTGCTCGATGAGGCTTTCATCGAGACAGCGCGCAAGAGCCTGCCCGAGCTGCCCGACGAGAAGGCCGCGCGCTTCACGCGCGAACACGGCCTCTCGGAGTACGACGCCGCAGTGCTGACGGCGAGCCGCGAACTGGCCGCCTATTACGAAGCCGTTGTGACGGCGTTCGGTGGCGAGCCCAAGCTCGCCGCCAATTGGGTGATGGGAGAACTCTCCGGCGCGCTCAACCGCGACGGGCTCGAGATCGGTGCAGGCAAAGTGGATGTCGCGCGGCTCACCGGGCTCCTCAGGCGCATCGTCGACAACACGATCTCCGGGAAAATCGCGAAGGAAGTGTTCGAAGCGATGTGGAATGAAGGCAAGGACGCCGATACGGTCATCGCCGAGAAGGGCCTGAAGCAGATCACGGACACGGGCGCCATCGAAAAGGCGATCGATGAGGTCATGGCCGCCAATCCGGGACAGCTCGCCGACTACCGCTCGGGCAAGGACAAGCTGTTCGGATTCTTCGTCGGCCAGGCCATGAAGGCGACCCAGGGCAAGGCCAACCCGGCGCAGCTGAACGCGCTCCTGCGCAAGAAACTGAAATGAAAATGGTGAAAATGGGGACATGCCGTCTCAACCGGTCGTTGCAACGGTGTCGGTAAGCTTCTCTGCTGGAGTGCGGAACTTCAAGGTCTGGCGCGGCCGTTGATTGAGCTCATGGGCCACGAAGTTCAGACGTTGCTGAGAATGCACCGAGAGGTCCGTTC
>DASQOR010000067.1:0-39209 GCA_035644395.1 Steroidobacteraceae bacterium | reverse complement strand
AAGACGACCCCCGGGCACCCAGCGTCCTGGCTCGCCACGCGTGGAAAAGTGGCCGCCTCGTTGATGGTCGCGAACACGAGCGGACTGCCGTTCTCGTCGGACTTCGTGTAATCGCCGAGCAGGCGTCCCGTCACCTTGTCGGTCGGCTTCCAGACGAGCTTCGCCTGGAACGTGAACGTGTTGGTGTCGCCAAGGTCCGTGCCGTCGCTGCGCGTGACGTAGCCGTCCTGTTTGCGCAGGCCGCCGCTGAAGCGCGCCTTCCAGTGATCATTGATCGGCGCATCGAGCGCGACGAACGCGTCGATCAGGCTGTCGGAGCCGAAGCCGACGCGCGCCGTGCCGCCAAATTCATCGCCGGGCTCGACGGTCGTGAGCAGGATCGCGCCGCCGATGGTGTTGCGGCCGAAGAGTGTGCCCTGCGGGCCCCGCAGCACCTGCACGTTCGCGATGTCCCGCAAGCCCATCGACCCGCCGACGGAATTGCCGATGTAGACGTCGTCGATATAGAGGCCGACGCCCGGATCGACGGTGGAGGTCGGATCGGTCTGGCCGATGCCGCGGATGAAGATCTGGGACGAGGAATTATTGCCCGCGAGCGGTGCGTTGTTCGCGAACTGCAGGTTCGGTACGACCTGCGTAAGCTTGGTGGTATCGAACACCTGCCGCTGGACCAGCGCGTCGCCCGACAGGGCCGTGATCGCGATCGGGGTGTCTTGTTGGTTTTCCTGCACCTTGCGTGCGGTGACGATGATTTCCTCGAGCGTTCCGGTGGTGGCCTGCTGCGCGCCCGCGATGCCCGCCAGGCAGAGTGCAAGCGTCACCAGCGCCGTCACCCGGCGCGCCGATTTACTGGTGCACATATCCGTGTCCCCCCATAACTATCAAGGCACTATCGAACCGTTCATACCCCTGTCATCGCCACGCAGGCGTGCGATCCGTCAAGCCTTCGCCCGAGATTACTCGCATCGCTATAAGCGTCCAATGCAAATCCGGCCGCAAGTCATGCTGTTGCGGCAACCCTGAACGCGCTAATTTAGGCGGCGGATCCGCCGCCCTTACCAGGAGTTCCCGCATGTATCGTTCCAGCCACTTCCGTTCCGTGATGGCGCTGCTGGCGCTCGCGCTGGCCGCAACGCTTGCCTTCGCGTCCAGCCCGGCGTCGAAGCGCTGCATCACGGTGCTGTACCCGAGCGGTCCCGATGCGAAATTCGACTTCGCCTATTACCAGTCGCATCACATCCCGCTGATCATGCGGCTCTATGGCAAGGGCGTCGCCAAGATGGAACTGCGGCGCACGGTGGCGAACAAGGATGGTTCGCCGGTTGCCTACATCGCGGTGATCAACATCTGGGTCGGATCGGACAAGTTGTTCGATGACGCAGGCGCGAAGCACGCGCAAGAGCTGATCGACGACGTGCCGAACTTCACCAACATGCGCCCCGTGATTCTCAACGGCGAGATCGTGAACTAGCGGCCGGGACCTCAGCGCTTCGCTTTTTTCCGCTCCGCGAGCTTGCGGTCGCGCTCGAGCCGGTAAATGTCCGGCGTGTAGCTCTTGATGATCTCAGCGCGCGCCTTCGGCGCGGGTTCGACAGGGAACGACGCGAGCATCGCCTCGAAGCGCTCGCGCACGACGCCTTCGAACTCCTGGTGCGTGAAGATGTAGAGGTCGTTGCCGCGGATGCCCTTCAGCACGAGCTCTCCGGCCTCGACCGGATCCATGGCGAGGTCCATGAAGCGCTGGAAGCCCGCGAGATCGGCAGGCGACGGCGGCGGCGCCGGCTTTGCGTTCTCGTTGGCAAGCTCGGCGGGCCGGTTGCGCTCCGACTGCACGATGTTCGAGCGCACGAGGCCCGGGCAGAAGACGGAGACCCCGATGTTCTCGCCCTCGAGTTCGTCCCTGAGCGATTCCATCATCCCCAGCACCGCAAACTTCGAGGTGATGTAGACGCCCACCTTGCCCCCGCAGACGAGGCTCGCGGATGACGCCGTCGTGAGCACGTGTCCGCCTTCGCCGTGTGCGCGCATGCGCGGCACGAAGGTTGCGACCCCGTTGACCACACCGCCCAGATTCACGCCGAGGCCCCAGTCCCAATCCTTGTAGCTCGCCGACGACGCTGGCGAGCGCAAACCGATGCCGGCGTTGTTGCACAGGAGATGGACGTGGCCGAAGACCTGTTCCGCCTCATCCGCGGCGCGCGCCATGGCATCGCGATCGGTGACGTCGAGCCTGATCGCGTGCACGCGCTCCGGGTTGTCCTTGAAGTAGCCGAGCGTCTCGTTGCGGTGATCGGCGTTGAGATACGTGAACGCAACCTTCATGCCCGCAGCCACGAATACCCGCACGAGGCCGAGGCCAATGCCGCTCGATCCGCCCGTGACGAACGCGACCTTGTTTTTCACGTCCGCGAGCGGCGTCTGATGCGGCGGCAATGGCTGCAATGCCGCGGCCGCGGCATCGGCGGAAAACAGGCCGCCACTCGCGCCGACCGCCATCGCCGCTGCCGCTTGACCGAGGAATTCGCGGCGCCCGGCGTTGACCGCGGATCGCTCGTGAAGCAGGTGTTTTCGACTCATTGAATACGCTCCACGGCAGGCTCAGACTGGCCGCACGAAGCTTACGACGATCGGGCGAATCCGCGCGAGATGAAAATCCGGTACGAAATCCGGGCGGCGGCAGATCACACCCGGGTCGATGTGGCAGGCGCATACGACGCCACGGAAACCAAGGCCGCCCTGCAAGCCGCCATCGATTCGGCGAAGTGGTAGCCGCCAACCGCGGCTTGCCCGTCAAGGTCACGACGGATATCAACGAGGCCCTGCGCTGGCTCGACCTCCCCGCCTCGCCCTGAGAGTTCAGGGTTTGCGGGCAGCGATCGCGGCCCGCAGCTCCCGCAGCTTCGCCTTCACCTTGACCTCGTTTTCGAGACCCATGCGAATCAGAAGTTTCTGGCCCGCAGAGCGCTGCTCGAGCGTTGGATCCGCGAACTCGAAAAAGACGCGCGGGCGCACCAGGCGCACCGGACCTTCAACCTCCGGTGCCTTCAACAGGTCGTCCATTGCGGCGACCAGGCGGTCGTTGAAATACCGGTCCGGGTAGCCCAGGTCTTCGTAGGCCTTCTGGAAGAGGGGATACCAGTGAAAGTAGAGAGCCACGACCTCTTTCGTGTCGGTGGCTCCGACGGCTTTGACGAAGGGCGAATAGCGCGCGTAATTCTGCACGCTGAGCGTCGTCACCTCGCCGGCGTCGGCATCGCCCTCGATCCGCGTTTCGCCGGGGGTCGGTTTCACCGGGCGGCGCTCCACCGCGACCTTCGCGCGCGGCAGGTTGTCGACCGTAACGACGATGTTGCGGATGATGCTCTCCCTCACGAGGAGCGCCGCGAGTGAATCCTGTCCTGCGAGTTGCGCCAGCGCGTCGGCGAATTCGCCGTCGCTCGCTCCAAGCGCGGGCAGCGGTTTACCGGCCGCGCCCTGCCCTTCGCCTCCCGGCACCGGGTTCTCGATGCCCGCCTCCTTCGGCGGTTCCGGCGGCGGCGCCTGCGTTTGCTCCGTCGGCCCGGTCTCCTCTTTCGCATCCTTGAGGTACAGGTAGCCTGCGTAGCCGACGCCTGCGAGGACGACGGCAATGGCGGCCCAAAGCAGCTTTTCTTTGGTGTTCATGGGGATGGCAACATAGAAGCTTCAATTCGGTGGCGCAAGCCATCGGACCGCCCGGCCGGCCGCGGGTTCAGCCAGCGATGCCGCGGTGTCTCAACCGGCGCGCGCGTTTTCCCGGCCGCGATCCGCGACCGACAACGGAAACACCAGGCGCGCGCTGCAGCCCTTGCCAGGTGCCGTATCGACGTTGAATTCGCCGCGTGCCACCCGGACGCGGTCCGCGACGCTCCAGAGGCCGAAGCCGAAGCTCGATTCGCCGAAGAGGTCGAGCTGCCATTCAAAGCCGACGCCGTTGTCGCGCACTTCGACGAACAGCCGGTTGCCGTCGGTCGAGACCGCGACGCGCGCCGAGTTCACCCGCGCGTGCTTCACGACATTGCGCAGGAGTTCGCGCACGATCTTGAAGACGAGCACGCGCAGCTCGAGATCGAGCGCGCCTTCGTCGACCTGCAGATCAAGCTCGACCTGCAAGCCGTCCTTGCCGCGCATGTAGAGCGAGAGCCATTGCAGCGCCGGCCCGAGGCCGAGCTCGTAAAGCCCGGGCGGGCTCAGGTCCGCGATCACGCGCCGCGTCGTTTCCTGGACATTGCGGATCGTGGTGCGCATCTCCTCGAGGAGCGTGCGCACGCCGGGCGAGGACTGCGAAGTCGCCGCCTCGAGCGACATGCCGAGCCCCGTCAGCATCTGGCCGATGCCGTCGTGCAGGTCCACGGCGGTCGCGCGCCGTGCCCTCTCCTCGGCGCCGGTGAGCTGGCGTGCGTAGGCCTGCAGCCGCTCCTGCTCCTTGCGCAAGCGCTCGTTCAGCTGCACGAGCTCCGTGACATTGCGGGCGACGCCCCAGATGCGCACGAGCTTGCCGTTTTCGACCACGCCACTGAACGACGCGAGCCAGTGCTCGCGTTCGTTGCCCGACCGCAGCGCAAAGCGCAAAGCGTCAACGGAGAAGTCGCGACGCGCGGCGTCCTCGAGATGCTCGAGGTAGATCGCGGACCATGGCACGTCGCCGCGCAGGCGGCCGAGTTCGCTGCCTGCCACGCCCTGCCGCGCGTAGAGGCCGCGAAACTCCCGATTGCATTCGGCGACGAAGGCGTTCTGCTTGAGCCACTGCATCTGCTCCGCGACCGGCAGTCCGGTCGGCATCGGCTCATCGAGCTCGATCCGCCAGACGGCCTCGGTGCTGCGCGCCACGAAATTGCGGTAGCGCTCATCGCTGAGGACCAGTGCGTCGAAGACCCGCTGCTTCTCCGCGAGCACCGTCGTCAGCATGAAGGTGAGCACCGCGAGTATCGCAAGAAAGGTCTGCAGCGCAACGACGCGTCCGAAGGCATTGGGGTCCGCGGCAAACGGCCCCTGGCCCGCGCTCGCAGCCTCCGCGGCGATGAAGATGGCAACCGCGCAGATCAGGACCGCCCAGCGCGGCGGCAGCCGGAAGCTCGCGATGACGAGCAGCACCAGCACCGCGAACGGCAATTGGAGGAGCGAGGTCGGGCTGCCCGGCGGCGCTATGAAGATCCAGGCCGTCACCGACCAGATCACGAGCGCGAGCGCCGCGGCCTCCGGCAGGTTCACCGGCAGAACGGCGGTCGCCGGCATGCGCCAGCGCATCGACCAGGTGAACACCACGGGCGCGATCGCGAGCGACCCCAGCCAGTTGCCGCTCCACCAGAGCTGCCACTGGTTGAGGTAGCTCGCATCCGGCAGCACATGGATGGCGCCGTACGCCCCGGCGAGCGCTCCGACCGCCGCGCCGATGGCCGCCGCCCCGATGAATTCCAGGACATGCCGGACCCGGGGAAGCCCTGCTTCCCCCATCACGACCTTGGCGATCAGCGCTCCCGTCGCGCCGTCGATGAGATTGGCGAGCGGGAAAAAAGCAGTCCAGGCGAGCGGCTGCGTCCGGATATTCAGCGAGCCGACCAGGATTTCCGCGGCCAGCTGCAGCGGAATGACCCAGATCCACTGACGCACGGGCAGAACGAACAGCACCGCGAGCAGCAGCCCCGCTGCCGGCCAGATGATGGTGAGCGAGCGGAGGTTTTCCTTGAGCCCGTAACCCGCCGTCACGAGCAGGAAGTGCAAGATGAGGAATGCGGCGAGCAGCCCCACACGGACGACCGGCTTGAGCTGTGTGAGATCCAGCTCATGGCTGGATGCGACAAGGGGACTACGGGCTTGCACGCGCATGGCCGCTTTGGCTTGAATTCTCCCGGGAAGCCTTCGAATCGCGGCCGCTCCCTGGCGGCGAACTTGAGTTTGCGCGGACGCTGCGGCGCAAGCAACCGGCGTGCAGGGCCGCCACCTCAGCCGCCGAGCCAGGCGCGCATCGCGGCTGTGACGGCCGCAGGCTGCTCCAGAGAGGACATATGTCCGCAGTCCGGAACGACGACCAGCTGGCACGCCGGAATGCGCGCGGCCATTTCCTCATGCTGGGCCGGCGATGCCCACAGATCCTCGCGCCCGCAGAGCACGAGCGTCGGACAGGCAATCGAAGGGAGCAGCGACCGCGCGTCGGGCCGCGCAAGCAGTGCCCGGATCTGCGCTTCGTAGGTTTCCGGCGTCCTGCGCGCAAACATGTCGATGATGCTGCCGACGAGCACGCGATCGGCGGCGCGAGCCGGATGCAGCATGATCTTGAGCCAGTCCGCGGCCATGGCACGCATGCCCTGTGCGCGGGCGACCGCGGCGAGCCGCCAGCGGCCGGCGGTCTCCTTCTCGCCCGCCTCGCCGGGCGCCAGGGGCGATGCTCCGGTGTCGAGAAGCGCGAGGCTTGCCACCCGATCGGGCGCACGCCGTACCACTTCGAGGGCGACGCGCCCGCCCATGGAGTGGCCCGCCAGTGCGAATCGCGGCGGCGCACCCGCGAGAATCGCCTCGGCCATGCCGCCGAGCGAATCGATGAGGCCGGGATCGGAAACCTCGACGCGGGCCAGATCGGCGAGCGCCTGCGCCTGCGGCGCCCAGACGGCGGCATCGCAGACAAGACCCGGTATAAGAATGAGTGTTCGCGACGGTTTCATCGGAGCGGGTGGACCTTTACGCGGGCTGAACGCCACAATGCCGCGGCAAACTTACCACTGGAGTATTCGCCGTGCGCTGCATAACGGTCCTCTACGCCAACACGCCTGGCATCAAGTTCGATTTCGACTACTACAAGACGAAGCACGTCGCGCTGATTCGCCGCCTGTACGGCAAGGGCATCGGCAAGATCGAGCTGCGGCGTGGCGTCGCGACGCCGGACGGTTCCGCTCCGCCGCACCTGGCCGTGATCAGCATCTGGGTGGGATCCGAGGAAGTCTTCGACGCCGCCCAGGCAAAGCACGCGCCCGAGCTCATCGCGGACGTCAAGAACTTCACCAACGCGATGCCGTCGATCCAGATCGACGAAGTCGTGGCGTAGGAATTTGCGGGCGGGCCGCGCTCCTGGCCAGCTCCCGCGCCAGTTGCTCGGCATGCAGGCGCAGCTCGGGCACCGCGGTCGCCTCCCAATACCGCGCTCGCAACGCGGGACCGAGGTAGTACAGTCCATCGACCGCAAGCCGGTCGCGACCGATGACCCGGTAGCCGGACCCGGTCGCAAGTCCGAGATCGAGCGGATCCGGCGCCAGATGGCCCTCCTTCACTAGCGCACGGATCAGGGGATCGCTCGAGCGGTGCAGGGCATAGTCCGGACCGGTGCAATTGATGACGCGGTCGTAGACCCTCACCTGTTCCCGCGCGCTCGCGCGCTCGCGCCAGACAACCTGCACGCCGCGTTTCAACGGCTCCGCGAACTGCAACCGGCCGGCGAACCGCTGCAGCCCGCCGGACTTCACGAGTTGCTGCAGTTGTATCGCAATCGTCGGCGGCAGCCGGTGGCGATGCGCGTCCCAGATGGCTTGCAGGTGCCGCAGAAAGCGTCGCCGGTCATCGAGATCGAGCTGCTGCCAGAGCGTCGGCACGTGGCTGCGCGCGAGTGCGATCGCCGTCCGCCAGTCCTCGCCGCGAGCGGCGGCATTCGCGGCCAGCTGGCGAAGGCTTCGACACCACCCGCGCACGGTACAGCGCGTCGCAGCGAGCAGCTGCCGATCCGCTTCACGCGGCGTCGCGCGGCTGAAATCCGTTTGCGGCGCATGCGCCAGGATCCGTCGTGACAACACGTCGATGCGCGCCGGCGGCCGCCTGGAATTCGCGAGCCGCACGGCGACGTCCGCCATCGTGAGGCCGGCGCCGACGATGAGCACGCGCTCGCCCGGCCCCGAGGCAATGCGGGCGTCCTCGCAAAGGCTCCAGGGATCCTTCACATAGGAATCGCACGCGGCAATTCCCGCAAGCTCCGGCAGACAGCGCGGTGGCGGCGTACCGGTCGCCAGCACCACCGCATTCGCCAGCACATCGCGACCGTCGGCGAGCGCGACATTCCAGCGTCGATGCTCGACCGAGCGACCCTCGAGCACGTACGCCCGGATCGCTTCGCCGCGGATGCGGATGAACTGGGTGGAACTCGCCCGCGCGGCCGACTCGAGGCGAGCGGACAGGTACTCGCCATAGAGTTGGCGCGGCAGAAATGCCTGCGCGGCCCCCGCGATTCCCCGGCTCGCGGCAAAGTCGACGAAGTCCAACGGCCAATCGGCGAACGCCGACATCTGCGAGGCTGGCACGTTGAGAAGATACGGATAGTCGCGCCGGGCATAGGCGACGCCGCGACCGATGGCTTCGCCGCGCTCGATGACGACCACGCGTGTCGCAGCCGAGACTGGCTGGCGCAGCAACTGGATTGCGAGAGCGGCGCCGGAGAATCCGCCGCCGATGACAACGAGGGTGCGTGGATGCTCGAAGCTCTTGAGCCTGGCCGTGGTCATCGGGACTCCGCCGCAAGCCGTACTGGCGGCGGAATTCTCCGGGCGCGCGGTTACACGGTCGATGGCCCGGCGGTGACAAAACGGTGCCCGCGGCCCGCCTCGGCCCGTTGTCCTACAGCAGTTTGAACCGCTTCAGGTAGCGGTCGACGTCGACATAGGTGTCGTCGGCGCCTGCGTACTTCACGAGGTTGCGCGCCGTGCGCAGCCAGTCGAGGGTCGAGGGCTTGAGATTCGCGGCCGCGCTCTCGAGATCGGCCTGCGTCACCACGCGCTCGGTCTGGCCGGCGATGTGATCCGCAATGACGAGTTCCTTGGCCCGCTCGATGAGTTCGGCGATGTCGGCGCCGGAAAAATGCTGCGTCGCCAGTGCGATTGCGCCGCCGTCGACGGCGTCGTGCGGTACGTCCTTGAGATTGAGCTCGATGATGTGGGCGCGGGCTGCCTCATCGGGCGGCGGTACGAACACCTGGCGCGCGAAGCGCCCCGGGCGCTTCATCGCGGCATCGACGTCCCAGGGCATGTTGGTCGCCGCGAGCACCAGCACCTCGGAATTCTCGCTGTCGAAGCCGTCGAGCTGCGCGAGGAACTCGTTGACGATCTTGCGGCTGTGCTCCGAGCTTGCCTTGGAGCGCGCGAACGCGAGCGCATCGAGTTCGTCGAAGAACAGCACGCAGGGCTTCTCCGAGCGCGCCTTCTCGAAGAGCGCCCCGAGATTGCGCTCGCTCTCGCCCGTCCACATGCTCATGACATCGCTGATGCCGATCGCGAGGAAGCTGGCACGGCACTCGGTCGCGACCGCGCGCGCCATCATCGTCTTGCCGCAGCCCGGCGGGCCGTAAAGCAGGATGCCGCCGCCGGCGCGCTTGCGGAACTTCGCGAACAGGCCCGGCCTGAGGAACGGTTCGATGATCTGCAGGCGGATGGTCTTCTTGAGATCGTCCATGCCCGCGATGTCGGCGAAGCGGATCTTGTCGCGGTACGCGCGATCGATCGGGATCACGTCCGCCTTGCCAGGGATGACGCTGATCTTCACCGGCTCCGCGCGGCGCCGCTCGGCGAGCAGCGCCTCGAGCGCCGCCTCCGGCTCGAAGCCCGGGAGCCGCTTCGCATCCTGGTAGCGCGCAAGCGCCGCGTCCTTCTGGCCGAGAGCGAGCAGGCAGCGCGCGGCGCCGACCGTGGCCTGTGACGGGGGATCGGGTTGCCCCGCGAGCAATTCGTATTGCTTGAGCGCCTGCTCCGGCTCGCCGCTCTCGGCGAGCAGCGCCGCGTAGTCGAGCCGCAGCGCCCGGTCGAAGGGATTGTCGAGGAGCGCCCGCTCCAGGTCGGATCGCGATCGTTGCACCGGAAACCTCAGATGAGTTTGCGCAGCACGCGCGGCCAGACCCAGCTATACAGAACGTAGGCAATCCACACCAGCGCGATCGCGTTCACGGCGGCGGGCGACACGGTGCGCTCAGCCGTCTTGAGTATGCCGATCACCAGGACCCAGATGGCGGCCGAAGCTCCCCAGCCCCAGCGCTGCAGCGGATAGAGCGGCCACATCGACCAATGCGTGGCTGCGCGCAGCTCGCGCACCAGCCCGAGGTAGACAGCATTGTCCGGCTGCGCGCGCAGCAGATCCTGCGCGACCCGATGCGCACCGCGGAAATCGCCGCGTTCCTGCAGCGCGACCACGAGCACGGCGGCGCTCGCTGCGCTGTCGGGATGCTGGCGCAGCAGCTCGATCAGCACCTCGTCTTTCCCGCCTCCGTACTGCGCCACTTCGCAGAGCGCGGCGACGAACAGGCAGTCGTGATCTTCCGGGGCCAGCCTCAAGCCCTCGTTCGCGAGGCGGCGTGCCTTGTCGAGATGCATCGTTTTCAGCATCAGGTGGGCGTAACCGCCGAAGTAGCCCGGCTCCTGTGGATGATCGCGCAGCAGCGCAATCCAGATGCGCTCCGACTCCGCGAACTGCCTTTCCTCCGCGAGCACGCGTGCCAGGAGTTCGCGCGCGTCGGCGTCTTCGGGGTCGAGCTTGAGGAGCACGGCGAGGGTCGAGCGCGCGTCCTCGCAACGGTCCGTGATGTAGTCGATATAGGCCGCTTGATAGAGGAGCCGCGGGTGCTCGGGAAAGCCCTTGAGCGCAGTCGCAAGATGCTGGCGCGCGAGATCGAAGCGCCGGCGTTCGATCAGTCCGCCAATCTTCATGGCAAGTACCCATGGATCGTCCGGCTGGTCCGTCACGGTTCAGCCTGGTGTCGCCAGCGCATGCGTGAGCCACCAATCGATGACGCCCCCAGCGACCATGCAGGCGATGGCGGTGATCCAGGGATTGGCGGGAGGCTCACCCGTCAGCGCGGCGGATCGCAACGCGGTCCGGTGCAGCAGGTACAGGATTGCGAATACTGCGAGGCCGCCGAGCCTCACGGGAACCGACGTCGGCCGCAGGCCGAGGAACGCAACGGCGCTGCGGCCAAGCGGCGTCGCCACGAGCGAGTAGAGATAGCCGAAGTACGCGGCGGCCAGCGCCAGCACCACCGGGAGGTCGCGGCCCAGGCGGCCGAGCCTGAAGGAGTTCGCGGTGCCGATCGCGAGCGCGGCGAAGCCGCCGCCGAAGAACGCCGTCAGGAATTGTGCGCGTGTCGAGAAAATCGGCGCGGCCGGGCGCTCCCCGGACAGACTCGGCCGCAGCAGGTCTTCATTTGAGTCCATGATGTGGAAATGGTGGTGAGAGAGGGACTCGAACCCTCGACCTCGGCATTATGAGTGCCACGCTCTAACCAGCTGAGCTACCTCACCCCAGAGGACGCGCGATTCTCCCGACGAGGTCCGCGCTAGTCAAGAAAAACGGCCTGCCTGCTACTGCCGGCAACTGATCGGCAGGTACTTCATGGCTATGCTCGTGGCATTCGCTGCCGCTTCGCCCGTTCCTGGCTCTCTCCCGTCGCCCTCGGCATAGCCGCAGCTCCAGACCACATCCCACTTCGCGGACACCGTCGGCCGGATGCTCAGTGTCTTGCCGGCGATCAGCGCATTTGCGGCATTGCCGTAGGTAATCTGGATCGTGCCGTGATCGATGGCGAGGGCCGAGACATATTTGCCCGCGGGCGCCGAGGTCATCCTCGCCTCCTGCAGGTCCGCCGGCCAATGGCCGTCCCTATTGAACGATTCGGCGACCGCAGCCTTCGCTGGGCTCGCGAGCAGGAGACCTTCCGTCACCTGGGCGCGGATGGTGTAGTCCTGGTACGCGGGAATTGCGATAGCCGCGAGAATGCCGGCGACGACCAGGATCAGGAACAGGGCGCCGATGATGACGCCGACCATGCTCGTGTGCGGGCCGCGCTCGAGTGCACGAAACACCTGGAAGTCATCGAGGCCCGACTGCGCGACGCTCGTGATCCTGAGCTTGATGCGCCGGTGATAGAGCGCATTCGCGATGACGCCCACCACGAGCATGCAGGCGAGGTTGATCCCATAGCCGATGACGTCGGCCATCTGCTTGCCGACGCCCGGTTCGACGATGAGGGCTTCGATGAGTCCGAGTCCGATGCTGATCAGGAACAGGTAAACCGCGGTCGACCACATGCGCCGGTACAGCATCCACACGACGCCGAGAAAGAACGCGGGCCAGTTCCAGGACTGCTTGCTCCCGCCCGCGTCGAAGCGCAGGAACTTGGGCACATAGAAGTCGCCCTTCGGGCCGACGGCCGCGCGATAGCGCTGCTCGTCGGTGATCGTCAGCGGATCGTTCATAGCCTTTCCCTGCCCTGCCTTTACACGTTGAAGCGGAAATGCATGACGTCGCCTTCGCGCACGACGTACTCCTTGCCTTCGAGCCGCAGTTTCCCGGCATCGCGTGCGCCGGCTTCGCCGCGGCCGGTGACGTAGTCATCATATGCGATGACCTCCGCCCGGATGAAGCCGCGCTCGAAATCCGTATGGATGACCCCGGCCGCCTGCGGCGCCGTGGCGCCGGAGCGCACCGTCCAGGCGCGTACCTCTTTCGGTCCGGCGGTGAAGTACGTCTGCAACCCGAGGAGGCGGTACGCAGCGCGGATGACCCGGTTCAATCCCGGTTCCGCCAGCCCGAGTTCCTTCAGGAAATCCGCGCGGTCCGCCTCATCGAGCTGCGCGATCTCGGCCTCGATGGAGGCGCAAACGGCGGCGACCTGCGAGTGTTCCGATTGCGCGAGCTTTTCGACCGACGTGAGGAACGGATTGTTGGTGAACCCGGTTTCATTCACGTTCGCGACGTACATCACCGGCTTTGCCGTCAGCAGGTGCAGGTCGCGGATGATCGGACGCTCGGTCTCGTCGAGCTTCAGCGCACGCACGGGCTTCGCTGCATCAAGCTGGGTCCGCACGCGTTGCAGGACGTCGCGCGCCTTGATGCCGTCCTTGTCGTTCGCCTTCGCCGCCTTGTCGGCCTTCGCGAGCGCGCGCTCCACCGCGTCGAGGTCCGCGAGCGCGAGTTCCGTGTTGATGACTTCGATGTCGGACAGCGGATCGATCTTGTTCGCGACGTGCACGATGTCGTCGTTGACGAAGCAGCGCACGACGTGCGCAATCGCGTCCACTTCGCGGATGTGCGCAAGAAACTTGTTGCCGAGGCCTTCGCCCTGCGAAGCGCCCGCGACGAGCCCGGCGATGTCGACGAACTCGACCGTCGTCGGCAGGATCTTCTCCGGCTGCGCGATTCCCGCCAGCACCTCGAGGCGCGGATCCGGGACCGGCACGACGCCGACGTTCGGGTCGATCGTGCAGAACGGATAGTTCTCCGCCGCGATCTGCGCGCGCGTCAGCGCATTGAAGAGCGTCGACTTGCCGACGTTCGGCAGTCCGACGATGCCGCACTTGATTCCCATGGTGATTCCGTTACTTCGAGGCCGCCGGCGCGGCCGGCGTATCGCCCGCGGGACTGCGGCGATGCAGTTGATTCATGGCTCGTTCGCCACCCTGTTCGATCAGCACCGGCAAGGCATCGAGGCCGTCCGCGATCGCCGCGCGAATCGCGCGCTCCTCGTCCGGCTTCGGCCGGTCGAGCACGTGATCGATGACCTGGTTCTTGTCGCCCGGGTGGCCGATGCCGAGCCGCAGGCGCCAGAACTCATCGCCCAGGTGCGCGATGACGTCGCGCATGCCGTTGTGCCCCGCGTGGCCGCCGCCGAACTTGAGCCGCGCGGTACCGGGCGGCAGGTCGAGCTCGTCGTACGCGACGAGCACTGCGGACGGCTCGATCTTGAAATAGTTGACGAAGGCGCTCACCGCAAGCCCGCTGCGGTTCATGTACGTGGTCGGCTTCAGCAGCCACACCGAGCGGCCCGCAAGCGCGCAGTTCGCGACCGCGCCGTGAAACTTGCTGTCGCTGCGAAACTCGGCGCGGGTGCGATCGGCGAGCGCGTCCACGAACCAGAAGCCCGCGTTGTGGCAGGTCTTCTGGTGTTCGGCGCCCGGATTGCCGAGCCCGACGATGAGACTGACCGGCGTTCCCATAAACGAAACCGGTGCCGGTGTTGGATTACTGGGGATTTGCCGCCGGCCCGTACAGCCAACCTGCAAATCCCCAGTAATCCAACACCGGCACCTGTCGTTCTACTTCTTGCCGCCTTCCTTCTTCGCAGCCGGAGCGGCCGCGGCCTTCGCGTCGGCAGGCTTCGCCGCCGCCGCGGCGTCGCCCTTCTTCGCATCGCCAGCGGCAGCCGGCGCTGCGCCGGGAGCGCCTGGCGCGCCAGCCGGAGCTGCGGCCGCTGCGCCTTCCACAGGCGCCGCTTCGGCGGCTGCGACCACGACTTCGACTTCCTCCGCGCGCGGCGCGTGGATGGCGACGACCGATTCGTTGCGGCCGTGCAGGAGCGGGGTCAGCGTCACGCCTTCCGGCAGCTTGATGTCGGAGAGGTGCATCGACTTGTTGAGTTCGAGGTCGATGACGTCGAGCTCGAGGAATTCCGGCAGGTCCTTCGGCAGGCACTGCACTTCGACGTCCGAGAGGAGGTGCATCATGACGCCCCCCTGGGTCTTGATGCCGACCGACGCCGCTTCGTTCCTGAAGTGGATCGGAATGCGCAGGCGAATCTTCTCGTTGTCGAGCACGCGCTGCAGGTCGATGTGCAGCACCTGGTTCTTCGCGGGATGGCGCTGGATGTCCTTCAGGATCGCCGCCTGCGTCTGATCGCCGACCTTCAGGTTGACGATCGTCGAATAGAACTTCTCGTTTTCGAGAAGGAGCAGGAGCCGCGTGTGATCCACGAGCATCGCCTTCGGCTCGCGGTGGCCGCCGTAGAGAATCGCCGGCACCTTGCCGCTCTTGCGCAGCCTGCGGCTCGCGCCCTTGCCGAGGTCTTCGCGGAATTCCGCGGGTACTTCAAAGGAAATCTTCATGTCGTCAAACTCCAATTGGTTACTGAATCGCTCCGCACCGCGGTGCGGGACCCCATCGCCGTTCATCTACCCCTAGTCGATATACAGACTGCTCACCGACTCCTCGTCGAGAATCCGGCGGATCGTCTCCGCCAAGAGGCCCGCCACCGAAAGCTGGCGGATCTTCCGGCACTTCCTCGCTTCCTCCCTCAATGGAATCGTGTCCGTGACGACGATTTCATCGAGCACCGATTTCTCGATCTTCTCCACCGCGTTGCCCGAGAGCACCGCGTGCGTGATGTAAGCCACCACCTTTTTCGCGCCTTCGCCCTTCAGCGCCTCGGCCGCCTGGCAGAGCGTGCCAGCGGTGTCGACCAGGTCGTCGACCATCACGCAGGTCTTGCCGGCGACCTCGCCGATGATGTTCATCACCTTCGACTCGTTCGGCCGCGGACGGCGCTTGTCGATGATCGCGAGTTCCGCGTCATCGAGCCGCTTCGCGAGCGCCCGCGCCCGCACCACGCCGCCAACGTCCGGCGACACGACCACCATGTCCTGGTACTTCTGCTTCCAGGCGTCTCCCAGCAGCACCGGCGACGCATAGACGTTGTCGACCGGGATGTCGAAGAAGCCCTGGATCTGGTCCGCGTGCAGGTCGACCGTCAGCAGCCGATTCACGCCCGAAATCGAAATCATGTTCGCCACGAGCTTCGCGGAGATCGCGGAGCGCGTGGCACGCGGCCGGCGGTCCTGGCGGCTGTAGCCGAAATACGGCACCACCGCGGTGATGCTTGCCGCCGATGCGCGCCGGCACGCGTCGCACATCACGAGCAGCTCCATCAGCGTGTCGTTCGCCGGCGGGCTCGTCGGCTGCACGATGAAGACGGCCTTGCCGCGCACGCCTTCCATCAGCTCGATGTTCACCTCGCCGTCGCTGAAGCGCCCGACATGCGCGCGCCCCAGCGGCGTCGTCAAATGACGCGCGATCTCCTGTGCGAGCGGCAGATTCGCGTTGCCGGTGAATAGCGCGAGCGACGACTGATCCAATGCCCTACTCCGAAACTCGCCCCTTCGAACTCGAAGTGGCTGGGGTGGAAGGATTCGAACCTCCGGATGGCGGGATCAAAACCCGCTGCCTTACCACTTGGCGACACCCCAACCGTGCACGAACCGCCGGGCCGTTACGCCCTCACCTCGCGGACCGCTCAACAAGCGGCGAGCGATTGCGTCCGCGGCAGGCGAAGCCTCGCCAGGCCGAAGGAACTTTCGCGCAGATCTCCGCGGCGCGTGCGTGCGACTCCACCGCAACGAACACGCAAGCACCGGTTCCCGTCATTCGCGCCCGGCCGAATTGGCCGAGCCAGTCGAGCGCCTGAGCCACTGCCGGATAGCGCGAGCGGACCACCGCCTCGCAGTCATTCCGGCCACCCCCCTCAAAAAGGGCGCGTATTGTGATGGCGGCAGAATTTCGTGTCAATTCAGAGGCCTGAAACACTTCGGCGGTGCTCACGCCGATGCCCGGATGGACCACCACGAAATCGATCTCCGGGGGCTCGATCGGGGTCAGCCGCTCGCCCACGCCTTCGGCCAGGGCCGCCATTCCATGTATGAAAACAGGCACATCCGCGCCAATCGCAAGCCCGATGGCCGCAAGCTCCGCCTGCGACAAACCCGTATTCCAGAGATGGTTCAGCGCCACCAGCGTCGTCGCGGCGTCCGAGCTGCCTCCGCCAAGGCCACCGCCGATCGGGATATGTTTCTCCACCGCAATGGCGGCGCCGAGGGACGATCCCGTCACGCGGCGCAGCGCTTTGGCCGCCCGGACGACGAGATCGGTCGTCGCAGGCACCTCCGCGGGGCCCGCCGTTCGCAGGATGCGGCCATCCGTCAGGACCTCGAACGTCAACGAATCCACGAGATCGACGAACTGAAACGCCGTCTGCAGCTCGTGATAGCCGTCGGCGCGTCGCCCGAGGACATGCAGGAAGAGATTGAGCTTGGCCGGAGCCGGCCAGGCCTCATCGGGGCGAGACCCCGAAGTCACCGCGGTCATGGCCACTGCCAGCGCGAGATACGCAGCCGCACCCTGACGCCTTCGTGACTCGCATCGAGTCGTGCCGGCAGCAGGTCGCCGCCGACGGCCTGGTATTCCGTGAACTGCACGTCCCAGCCCTGCTGCGAAAGCGTCGTGAGCCGCTGATTGTCGCCCAGCACTTCATTCGCATCCGAGCCGGGGGCGGCGATTCCAACCAGCCAATAGCGCAGTTCCGCGAGCGGCAAGGGCACGCCGAGACGCTCCTCGATGACCCGGCGTGCGGCCTCGTCCTCGACGACCTCGCCGCGGCTGGTCTTTACACGCAGGTGTTCGCCGTCCACCGCGATGTCGAGTCCGCCCGCGCCGAGCGCACCGAATACGGCGACGTCCGAACGCCCGCGGCTCTGCTGCCAACGGATCCCGGCGCTGCCGCCGGATTCGACGCCTGAGATCGCGACCCGGCCATCGAACCGCCAGCGATCGGCTGCGAGCAACTGGGCCTTGCGCTCCTCCCAGGAACCCGCAGGCCGTGGCGCCGGCCTCGTCGGTGGGTGGCAGGCCGCGCACGCGAGCAATGCCGCCACGATGCACGAGCGCGCAATCGCCGCCCCGTCACTTCGCATAGCGGCGCAAGGTCGAATTGAGATACGGATCGGTGGGCGACATCGCGAGCGCTTCCTGCCATACGTCGCGCGCCTTCTCGCGCTCGCCGAGCTTCCAGAGCGCCTCGCCGAGGTGCGCCGCAATCTCGGGATCCTGCGCCTGGTCATACGCCTTGCGCAGCGTCGCGGCGGCTTCCGCGTAGCGGGCGCGGCGGAAGTGCGCCCAGCCGAGGCTGTCCAGGATCGCCGGGCTGTCCGGCATCATCGCGTTCGCGCGGCGGATGAGTGCTTCGCCTTCACCGAGGCTCTGATCGTGATCGACCAGCGTGTAGCCGAGCGCGTTCAGCATCACCGGATCGTCCGGCCGTTCCCGCAGGAGGTCGCGGAGCGTGCGCACGGCATCGCTCACGCGGCCCGCGCGGTCGAGCACGAGCGCCCGCTGCATGATGAGGTCGAGATTGCCCGGATAACGCCCGAGCTCGGCATCGACGATGCCGAGGGCTGCCCGATGCTGCAGCCGTTCGCTCGCGAGCCGCGAGCGGCCGATGGCGAGTTCGACCGAGAATTCCGGGTGTTCGCTGGCGAAGGTCTCCAGGGAGGCTTCCCCTTGCTCCGCGAGGTCGCCCTCGCCGAGGAGGCGCGCCGTGCGCAGCTGCGCATCGACCGCGAAGTTGCCGGACACGATCCGCGAGTAGAAGCGGATCGCGCGCTCGCGATCGCCACGCCGCTCGGCGATCGAGCCGAGGTAGTAGAAGGCCGCGCCGACCTGCCGGCCGACCGTCAACAGCTCCGTGAAGCCCCGCGCCGCCTCGTCGTACTTGTGTTCGCGGAAGTCGAGGAGCGCGAGTTCATAGAGCGCGTCACCGCGGCCCGCTTCGGATTCGAGCAGCGACTGGTACTGCCTGCGGGCTTCGGCCTGGTCGCCAGCGAACTCGCTCAGCATGGCGAGTTCGAGCCGCCCATCGATATCGCCGTCCGCGGACGCCTGGCGCGCGAGTTCGAGGCCCCGCGCGGTCTCGCCCGACATGACGAGCGCGCGCGCTTCGAGCCGCTTCGCGTTCACCTGGTCGGGCTTGAGGTCGAGCGCACGCTGGGCCGTCCCGGCGGCGAAAGCGTAGTTGTAGGCGGCGAGCGCGAATGCGGCGGCTGCATACTGGGCCTGCGCCGAATCCTCGCGCTTCGCGGCGAGACCGCGGCCGATGACGAAGACGCCGTAGCCGTTCGCTTCGTTGGCGAGCGTCGCGAAAAGCTCCGCGAGCTCCTTCTCGCCCGCCTCCGCGGTTGCGGTCAGCGAGCCATCGAGGAGCTCGAAGGCGCGCGGCAAGCGGTTCATGCGCAATGCCGCGAGGCCGGCGCTCCTGCGAGCGAGCGGATTCTCCGGATCGAGCGCGAGCCAGCGGTTCGTCGCGAGTTCAGCAAGGTCGTCGCGGCCGCTTTCGAGCGCAACCTGGGCGGCCCGCCCGGCGAGCTTGACGTCGGAGCTGCCTTCGCTTGCGCGCTGGTATTCCTCGGCGGCGATTTCGCCCTGGCCGCGCGCCAGCGCGAGCTCGGCGATAATGATATGCGCGTTCGGATCGTCCTCGGCCCGCGGCGGTTCCAGTGCGCAGCCGGCGAGCACCATCGCGGCGAGGAAGCAGGTCGAGGGGAGCGTCATGACTCTAATATACTGACATGCTCTGGCGGCTATCGCCCATGAAAGGGCCATGAAAGGGCCATGAAAGACTCGATTCGACAGAAGCTAGACCGCCTCGCCGATCGCTTCGAAGAAGTCAGCCACCTGCTGGCGGACGCGGCCAGCGCATCGGATGCGGACCGGTACCGGGAACTCTCGATGGAGTACTCCCGCCTCGAGCCCGTGGTGCAGCGCTACCGGGCCTATAACGATGCGCGCAACGACCTGCATGCGGCCGAAGAGCTGGCCCGCGACCCGGACGCGGAGACCCGCGCGCTCGGCGAAGAAGAAAAAAAGAGCCTGGCGGCGCGACTTGACGCGGGAGAAAGCGAGCTCGCGCGCCTGCTCCTGCCGAAGGACCCGCGGGACGAACACAATATCTTCCTCGAGATCCGCGCGGGCACCGGCGGCGACGAGGCGGCGCTCTTCGCCGGCGATCTGTTCCGCATGTACGCCCGTTACGCGGAGTCGCAGGGCTGGCGCGTCGAAGTACTGAGCGAGAGCGGCGGCGAGCACGGCGGTTACAAGGAAATCATCAGCCGCGTGGTGGGCACCGGGGCCTTCTCGAAGCTCAAGTTCGAATCCGGCACGCACCGCGTGCAGCGCGTTCCGGCGACCGAGGCGCAGGGGCGCATCCACACCTCGGCGGTGACGGTTGCCATACTGCCCGAGCTCGATGAAATCGAATCGGTCGAATTGAATCCCGCGGAGCTGCGCGTGGACACCTATCGCTCATCCGGCGCGGGCGGTCAGCACGTCAACAAGACGGACTCCGCCATCCGCATTACGCACCTGCCGACGGGCATCGTGGTCGAATGCCAGGACGAGCGCTCGCAGCACAAGAACCGCGCGCGCGCGATGTCGCTCCTCAAGGCAAAGCTGCAGGCGGCGGAAGTGGAGAAGCGCGCGGCGGCCGAAGCGGCCTCGCGGCGCCTGCAGGTCGGCAGCGGCGACCGCTCGGAGCGCATCCGCACGTATAATTTCCCGCAGGCGCGCGTCACCGACCATCGCATCAACCTGACGCTCTACAAGCTCGCCGAGGTCATGAATGGCCGGCTGGACGAGGTGATCGCGCCGCTCGTGCAGGAATTCGAGGCCGAGCAGCTGGCCGAGGCAACGGCGGAGTAACCGCGAAGCCACCGGGGAGAGTCGAGGCATGGATCCAGCGGACATCGACGACGGCCTTAAGATACGCAGCGTCACCGGCGTCGACTTCACGCTGCCCATCGCCGGGATCGGCGGGCGCGGCTTCGCCTTCCTGATCGACCTGCACATCCGGGCGCTCGGCGCGCTGTTGTGGGTCCTGCTGGCGCAGCTCGTCGTGTCGCTCGCCTTCAGCCGCACCGACCGGACGGTGATGCTGTGGGTGGGCCTGCCCGCCTCGGCCATCTTTTTCCTCTACCACCCCATCATCGAGCTTCTCATGGGCGGCCGTTCGCCGGGCAAGCGCATCGCGGGCGTCCGGGTCATCATGCGGGACGGTTCGCCGCCCGGCGCCGGTGCCATCCTCATCCGCAATGTCTTCCGGCTGCTCGATTCGCTGCCCATCGGCTACTGGGTCGGACTCATCGCGTGCTTCGTGACGGACCGCCAGGTGCGCGTCGGTGACATGGCAGCGGGGACCCTCCTGATCTACGACGAGGGCCCGACCCGGGAGTCGGTCGATCTCCTCGCGGTGCAAGGTACGGCGGCAGGTCTGAGCGCCGCGCAGGCGGAGCTGCTGGACGATCTGCTCGCGCGCTGGGATTCCCTCGAGCCGGCGGCGCGCCTGCAGATCGCGCGCCAGGCCATCCTGCAATTCGAGCCCGGCGCGACCGAGGAGAGTGCGCTCGTCATCGGCGAGCGGGATGCGCTGAGGCGCCTTTCGGCCCTCCTCAGGCCGGTCGCGGCCGTGACTCCGACATGACCGCGGACTCGCATGGCGACGCCGGCCTGCGCACCTGGCTCACGCACCGGCTGACGCTCTGGCAGAGAATCGAAGCGCAAGTCGGGCGGCTCGGTCACGGCCGCAATCATTCGGTCGACGAAGCCAACGAAGCGGTCACGGGCTACCGTGCGCTCGCGCACGACCTGTCCATGGCGCGGCGCCTCCTGCCGGAGAGCCGCATCACGCGCTATCTCGAATCGAGCTACCGGCGCACGCATAGCCTGCTCACCAGGCCCGCGCACCGGTTCTTCACGGACCTCGTCGGCATCATCCGGGACGATGTGCCGGCGATCACGCGCGACCTGCGCGTGACGCTGCTCGTCGTGACCGCCCTCTTCATCGCGAGCGGCGCCGCTGGCGCCTGGCTCGTCAACTATTCGCCGGAGCTCGCTTCGCTCTTCCTGCCGGAGAGCGCGATCAACGACGTCGAGAGCGGCAAACTCTGGACCGACGGCGCGCTCAATATCGTTCCGGGCTCCTACCTCGCCATCAGCCTCTTCACGAACAACATCACGGTCGCCTTCACCGCCACCGTGCTCGGTGTGATCTTCGGCCTCGGCACCTTCTACATCGTCGTGTTGAACGGGCTGCAGCTCGGCGGCGCCTTGGCGTTCACGGCGCAGCACGGGCTCGGGCTGCGGCTCGTCGAATGGGTCATCGCGCACGGGCCCGTGGAGCTCTCGACCGTTTGCCTGGCGAGCGCCGCGGGCGTGATGCTGGGTGAGTCGCTCATCCGCCCGCGTCTCGTGACGCGGCTCGCCTCGTTCCAGGCGGCGGTGATCCGGGCGGCGAAATACCTGGCGCTCTGCGTGCCGCTCCTCGTCGTCTGCGGGCTCATCGAAGGCAACATCTCGACGAATCCCCACATCCCGTTCTGGGCTCGCGCGCTGATCGGCGGCGGCTACTGGATCGTGGCCATGGGACTCGTGACCGGCTGGATCTGGCGCAAGCGCGGCGTCACACCTGCCGTCGCGCCTTGAGATCGCCGTAGAGCGAGAACACCGAGTCCTCGAGCAGTCCCGCCGGCGAGATCACCACCGGCACGCCGAGCTTGCGCAGCAGGAAGGCGTTGCCGCGGATCCGGTCGAGCTGTTCCGTCGCGGCCAGCGACACATAGGGATCGACCCAGCGCTCCGCGCGCTGGCGCTCGAGATCGGCGAGCTCGGGATTCGCAATACTCGCGACGACCGGCACGTGCTTCGGTTTCAGCAGCCGCACGGCGCGGGCGAGCTGGCTTGCCGCGCCGGCATCGTCGAGGTCGGTGAGGAGAATGATGAGCGCCCGCTGGCGGCACAGCGTCCTCAGGCGTGCCGCCGCGATGAGCGGATTCGATTCCCGCGACACGGGCCGCAAATCCTTGAGCGCATTGCGCAGGCGGATGACGGCCGGCGCGCCGCGCCCGGGCGGCAGGATGGCGAGCGGCTGCTCCGCGAACGCGATCACGCCGATCTGGTCGTCACGGCTCACCACATGTTCGGCAAAGCGGCAGGCGAAATTCACGTAGTGCCCCAGCCGGTCCATGCGGCCCGCCCAGAGCGTGCTGGCACGACCGGCGTCGATCGCCACCATCACTTCGAGATGCTGATCCTCCGTGAAATCGCGGGCGATCAGGCGCTGCGCGCGGGCGCTGGCCTTCCAGTCGATGGACCGCAGCGGATCGCCCGGATGGTACTCCCGCAATTCGTGCACTTCGGCGCCCGCGCCGCGTACCGTGCGTGCCGTGCCTCCCCGCTGCGCAAGCGCCGGACTGGCGTTCGAGCGTCGCAGCAGGTCCGGCACGACCGTGAGCACGCCGTCGATGTTGAGTCGCCGCGGCCACCAGCCGAGCCCGAACAGCCCGCGGATCCGTGCCGCCGCGGACGGCCAGCGGAGCTTGCCGAGTATGAGCGGCGTGACCTCGAACGGCAGGCGCACGGTCGCGTCCCTCGCGACATGCACGACTTCCACCGAGTCGGTGAATTCGACGCCTGCCGGCGCGCAGCGCGCAAATTCGAGAGTCACCGGGCCGCGCAGGCTCGCGCAGCGCCACTCGAGAGCAGTCGTGCGGCCAAGGTGCGCCTGCGTCGACAGATCGACGTCGAGCTTCACGGCCGCTCGCAGCCGCAGAATGCCCTCGATCGTGAGCCCGGCGAGCAGCAGCACGCCCGGAATTTCCCACAACCGCGCAAGCGTCGCGTCCTCGCTCCACAGACCCGCGATCGCAAGCAGCGCGATGAGCGCCATGGCGAACAAGGCCCGTCGGGTGAGGCTCATCGCCAGTGACTCATCGTGGAGGGCTCATCATGAAGGTTACCGCGGCACCGGGACCTGCTCGAGGATGCGGCTGACGAGCGTCGCCTGGCCGATGCCTTCGAGCGCCGCTTCCGGCGTGAGGATCAGGCGGTGCGCCGTGACGAGGCCCGCGACCGCTTTCACGTCGTCCGGCGTCGCGAATTCCGCGCCACGCAGGGCCGCTTCGATGCGGGCGGCGCGCGTCAACGCGAGTACTCCGCGCGTCGAGAGTCCGAGCGAGATCTGCGTGTGCTCGCGGGTTGCGCGCGCGACGTCGAGCATGTAACCGGCGAGCCCCGCCGAGACGTGCACCGCCTCCGCCTCCCGGCGAGCCGCTTCCATGAGCTCTGCGGGCAGCGGCGTCAGCGGCGCCTCGGCAACGTCGAAATTCCCCATGCGCGCGCCGTAGCGTTCGATCACCGCCGCCTCGCTTTCGCGCGCCGGGTAGCTGAGATCGATGCGCAGCATGAAGCGATCGAGTTGCGACTCGGGCAGCGGATAGGTGCCTTCGAATTCGCGTGGATTCTGGGTGGCGATGACCAGGAACTTGTCGGTGAGCGGCAGGCGCGCACGCTCGACCGTCACCTGACGCTCCTCCATCGCCTCGAGCACCGCCGACTGCGTCTTGGGACCGGCGCGGTTGATTTCGTCCATCAGCACGACGTCGGCGAACAGCGGCCCCGGCCGGAAGACGAAGTGCTGCTTGCCCGCGTCGTAGACATGCACGCCGATGATGTCGCTCGGCATCAGGTCCGCCGTGCCCTGGATGCGCTGGAAGCTCCCGCCGAGGCAGCGCGCGAGCGCCTTCGACAGCAGAGTCTTGCCGAGCCCCGGCGCGCCCTGCAGCAGCACGTGGCCGCGCGCGATCACGGCGATCGCCAGCGCGTGGATCACCGGTTCGACGCCCACGACCACGGTGCCGAGCTGGCGCTCGAGTGAATCCCCAAGTTCCCGGACGGAGTGAGTCATAAAACCTGCTTGCGGATGGAGAGGATGAGGTTCTGAAGCTTCGTGAGATCGACTTTGCGGCCGGCAGCGAGCTCACCGTGCAGGCGCTCGAGTTCGACCACCTCGGCAGCCGGCACGACGGCGAGCGATCGCAGCCATTGCCAGACCGGTTCGCCGTTCTGCGGCCAGGCGAGGCTGCGGCGGATGTCGTTGAAAAGATGCTCGCACAGGCGTTCGCCGACCGCGACGCGCGGCACCGCCCGCGCGAAGAACTGGCCGACGGAGCGGATGAACCCGGATTCGCGCGGCGCGGCAAGCAGCGGCTGCGTCGCCCGCAGGCGGGTCGCGAAGACCGCCCACGCGAGCCAGAGTGCCATGATCCACCAGAAGGTCGCGTGCAGGCGCGGATCCTTGAAGAACGCGTCCGGGTCGTAGAAGGAGCTCGCTCCCTGGTGCATGTCGTCGAAGACCACGACGCCACCGGCCCCGAGCCGCCAGGCGATCAGATTCGCGAAGAGGCGCGCGTTGTCGGCGTGGCCCAGCATCTTGTTCGTGAAAATGCTGCCATAACCGCTGACGACCACGGTGCCGGCGCCGAGCGGGCCGGCCCACAGGGCCGGAATTCCCGTGTCGACGTCGTCCAGGACCTCGAGCACGGCACCTTGCTCGGGACTCGCCGTCGTGAACTTGTACGACCAGAATTCCGAAACCGCACTGATCGATTCGATTCCCCTGGTGAGCGCATGCGCGCCGCGCGGCCGCATGCGCTCCGCCTTCGGCTCGGTCAATCGGTCGACGGTGAACCCGCGCGGCCGGTCAAAGGGAGCATCGTAGGTGTCGCCTTCCTCTTCGTCACCGGCCGTTTCCCCGTCGTCGCCTGCAGGCTGGTCATTTTTCTTGTCGGGGCGATAGACCTTGAACTCGAGCAGCGTCATGTCTTTCAGCTCCGACATCACGCCGCCCGGCGTCGCGCCCCATTCGGGTGTGTCGAAGAGCCCGGCGACGGCGACGAGGGTATTGCCACGGCGAACCCAGTCCACGAGATCCGAGGCTTCGTGCGAACGCTGCGGGCGCAGCCCGGGCAGCGTCACGATGAGCACGTTGCCGGTTCGTTTGAGGCCGGCCTTGCCATTCGCCAGCCAGCCGTAGCGATGGCGCAGCGACTCGCTGGGAATCTTCTCGGCCGCCAGCCAGTCGCGCAGCGCGAGATAGCCGTTCGGGCGGGCTTCCGTGCTGAGCGGCCGCGACACCGCGCTCTTCTCGTCATCACCGCTGAAATCGCCGATGAAGAACCCGTAGAAAAGGGCGAACGCGCCGATCGCGCAGAGCAAAGTGAACACCCGGTCGTTCACCGCGTGCTCCCGCCCGCGTCCGGGATGCGCAGCAGGAGCGCCTCGCCGTCGCGCACGACCCGGTCGAGCCGTTCCGCCTCGGGCGCCTGGTCCGCGTAGCGCACGGCCTCCGCGGCGATCAACACTTCACGGAAGGCTTCGCGATCGGACGCCTCGTCGAGGCGGGTCGCGCGATCGAGCTCGCGATGCGTGAAGCTGCGCCGTTCCTGCAGCCGGCCGGTCGACACGAATCGCCCGATCAGGAGCTGCAGCATGAGCGCGGGTCGCTCGGCGAGCGGCGCAGCCGCCACGTCACCGAGCGTGACGAAGCTCGCCAACCCGCCGCCCACGGCGCGCCGCCGCGCCGCCACGCCGGGCTTGGTCCGCGCAAGGACTCCCGCCGCGCGCAGCTCGATGACGACGACGGCAACGGCGCCGGCGAGCAGCAGCGCAAGCAGCGAATAGTTGATGATCTTGCTGGCGATTGGCGATACGTGCAGGTTCCGCAGCAGGCGCGAGAACCAGCCGTCGCCCTGATCCAGCTTGTCGCGCCGCTCGAAGATCGACTTGAGCCAGCTCTTGAACTGCTCCCACGGTGTCGGGGGCGTCGTCTTCTGCCGCGACTCGATGCGGCCGAGCACGGGGCGCAGCGTTTCGAGCGTCGGTGAACGCGTCGCCGGTGATTCGCGGCTTGCCCCGAGCGCCGTCCGCAGTTCACGCACGCGGCGCGCGGAAATCACATCGTCCCAGTCCGCCGGAACGAGGCTGCCGAAATCGCTGCGCGCAACGGCGCTCACGAGCTCCGGGCACACCAGCGCGAGGCCCGGCGGCGGCGCCTTGTGAGCCGGCCGCTGGCTGCCGGTCTGCCGTTTCGCGGGCTCGGTCTGCGGCTTGCTGCGCACGACCCGGTCGTTGTCGTACCGGGCCAACGCTGGATTCGCGAGGCACGCCCCGAATGCGGCGTCGAGCGCCTGCACATCGTCGTCCGCCGCGGCAACCGCCGGCGCCGCGAGCCACACGGCGAGGATTGCGGCCGGCACGCGCATTGGGATGCGATCGGTCAAACGGGCTGCGGCCGGAGTGCCGCGAGACGCTGCTCCAGGTCGCCGCCTTCCGTGCGCAGCTTCAGGTCGCGGTAGATCTCAAGCCACAGCGCATTGACGAACGGCACCGTGAATACCGTGAAGATCGACGCGGAAATGAACTGCACGAGGAGCTGAGTCGTCAGATCGAACCCGAGGAACTGGCCGAGCAGCGCGAGGCCCACCTCGATGATTCCGAGCAGCAGGTAGACGAACACGAACCCGACCGTCAGGATCGCGCTCGTCCGCCACCAGTTGCCCCAGACGAGCGTGTGGCTGTAGCTGAGCGCTTCGCCGAAATTCCTGCCATCGACCACGATCGCCGGCAGGTAGACGACCAGCGACACCATGAGGATCACGCCGGGAACGATGAGCAGCAGCACACCGATGCCGCACGCAAGGAAGTAGCAGAGGGTCGCGAGCACCATCGAGAGCGAGCGGCGCAGGCCGAAGGCGAAAGCCGCGCCGATGCCGATGCGGGCGCCCCGCGCGATCGACTCCGCGCGCGCCATGGCTGCTCCATAGAACATGATCGAGAGCAGCGAGCAGCCGAAGAACACGGCCCAGTCCGTCAGGGACCGCGATGCGTACGGCGAGCGGATGGATGCGGCGACGGCCTCCTCGGACTGCGTCGCGAGCATCACGATATTCGGGACAAGGTCGAGTACCCCCGCAACGACGGCGAACAGCAGCGTCGCTTTGAACGAGTACTTGAACAACAGCACGGCAGCGTCGAGCACCTGCCCGATGCCCGCCGGCCGGCGTGGCAAGCTGTACACCGTCCTTAGTCTCCCTTTCCTTTTACTATAGCCCGAACGCCTGTTCGAGGTCCGCCACGAGATCGGCGACGTCTTCGATGCCGACGGACAGGCGGATCAGGGCATCGCTGATCCCCAGCTCACGGCGCTTCTCGGGCGGCAACGAGGCATGCGTCATGCTGGCCGGGTGATCGACGAGGCTCTCGACGCCGCCCAGGCTTTCGGCAATGGCAAAGATCTCGAGGCGCTCGAGAAAGCGCCGGGCGTCATCCATCCGGCCCCGGATGAAGAAGGTCACGATACCGCTGAAGCCGTTCGCGAGCTGGCGCTTCGCCAACGCATGCTGCGGGTGGCTCGCGAGCCCCGGATAAAGGACCCGCTCGACTCGCGCGTGCGACTCGAGCCAGGTCGCGATGGCAAGGGCGCTTTCGCTCGAGCGCTGCATGCGCAGCGGCAGCGTTTTCAGGCCGCGCAAGGCGAGGAAACTGTCGAAGGGTCCGCCGATCGCGCCGATCGAGTTGTGCAGGAACGCCATCTTCTCGGCGAGCGCCGGGTCGCGCACCACGGCAATGCCGCCGACCATGTCGGAATGGCCGTTCAGGTACTTGGTCGCCGAGTGCACGACGATGTCGGCGCCGAGCTCGAGCGGTCGCTGGCTCCAGGGCGTCGCGAACGTGTTGTCGACGACAGTCAGGATGCCGCGCGCCCGCGCGATCGCTGACACGGCCGCGATGTCGACCAGCCGCAGCGTTGGATTGGTCGGCGTCTCGATCCACGCCATTCGCGTGTTCGGCTTGAGGGCCGCCTCGAGCGCCCCCACCCTGCCGAGATCGACGAAAGCAATGTCCATGGCGGCCGTCGAGCGGCGCACGCGTTCGAAGAGGCGAAACGTCCCGCCGTAGAGATCTTCCATGGCGACCACGTGGCTGCCGGCCGGCAGGAGTTCGAGGACCGTCGCGGTCGCGGCCATGCCGGATGCAAACGCGTAGCCCTGCATGCCGCCTTCGAGATCGGCGATGCAGCGCTCGTAGGCCATGCGGGTGGGATTCTGCGTGCGCGAATATTCGTAGCCCTTGTGCTTGCCGGGACTCTCCTGCACGTACGTCGACGTCGCGTAGATCGGCGGCATGACCGCCCCCGTGCTCGGATCCGGGCTCTGGCCCGCATGAATCGCGCGCGTCGAGAACCCGAGCGTTCCTTTCTTTTTCACGTTGGCACCTCGCGGCGCAGGTGATTGAGCACGTCCGCGCGCGTAATGAGTCCGAGGAATTGATCGCCGTCGAGCACGACCGCGTACGGCGCGACCTGCAGGATGGAAACGAGACTCTTCAGCGCCATGTCCTTCGGCACGCTGATGAAAGCGGTCTGCATCGCTTCCTTGACCGGCGCATCGAGCCGGTGCGGGTGCCCGAAGGCGAAGCGCATGATGTCCTCCTCGGTGAGGACCCCGGTCAGCTTGCCGTTGTCGAGCACCGGAAGCTGCGAGATGCCGGAGTTGCGCAGGCGGTTGTGCGCCGTGGTGACGACGTCGTTCGGCCCCACGGTGATCGTGGCGCGTTCATCGTGCGGCCGCCCGATCATGTCGCGCAGGTCGCCGTAATGCTCGCGGCGGATGAAGCCCTGGTCTTCCATCCAGAAGTCGTTGAAGAGCTTCGAGAGATAGCGGCTCCCCGTGTCGCACGCGAAGGTGACGACGCGCTTCGGCGTCTTCTGTTCGCGGCAATAGCGCAGCGCCGCCGAGAGCAGCGTGCCGGTGGAGGAGCCGGCGAGGATGCCCTCTTCCTTCAGGAGCGCCCGCGCGGTCGCGAAGCTTTCGCTGTCGGCGATGCTGTAGGCCTTCCTGGTCAGCGAGAAGTCGCAGATCGCCGGGATGAAATCCTCGCCGATGCCCTCGACCAGCCACGACCCCTTGGTCGTCAGCTGGCCCGTCTCGATGTAATGCGTCAGCACCGAGCCCTGGGGATCCGCGAGCACGAGTTCGACGTGCGGCGCGACCTTCTGGAAATAATGCGCGAGCCCCGCGATCGTGCCGCTCGAGCCGACGCCGACGACGACCGCATCGAGCTTGCCGCCCAGCTGCTCCCAGATTTCCGGGCCGGTCGTCCGTTCGTGTGCGAGCGAATTGTCGGGATTCGCGAACTGGTTGATGAAATAGGCGCCCTTCTCCCGGGCGATGCGCGCGCCGAGATCCTGGTAGTACTCGGGATGGCCCTTGGCGACATCCGACCGCGTGAGGACGATCTCGGCGCCCATCGCGCGCAGGTTGAAGATCTTCTCCTGGCTCATCTTGTCGGGCAGGACGAGGATGAGCTTGTAACCGCGCTGCGCCGCGACCAGTGCAAGGCCGAGCCCCGTGTTGCCGGCGGTCGCTTCGACGAGCGTGTCGCCCGGCTTGATCTGGCCGCGCTTCTCGGCCTCCTCGATCATGCTGACGCCGATGCGGTCCTTGATCGAGCCCGCCGGGTTGAAGAATTCGAGCTTGAGGTAGAGTTCGCAGGGGCCCGCACTGAACTTGCGTAGGCGCAGCATGGGCGTATGCCCGATCATGTCGAGGACGTTGTCGAAAACTTGCATGGAGTGCCCGAGGCAGTCGGTGACCGGCGAATGGCCCGCGATTCTAGATGAATCCCCGAACTTTGACCGTTTCCGCCGCTTTGTCGGCATGCAGCCGCGAATCGCGGCGCGACGCCGAGCTGTTGCTCGCCCACTGCCTGGCCATGAGCCGGGGCGAACTCCTCGCGCGGATCGACTCGCCGGTGCCGGAGCCGGTGGCGCTGGCTTTCGGTCAGCTGCTGGCGCGCCTCGAAGCGGGCGAACCGCTCGCGTACCTCACGGGTGAAAAGGAATTCTGGTCGCTGCCGCTCAAGGTGGATGCCAGCGTGCTGGTACCGAGGCCCGAAACGGAGGCCTTGGTCGAGGCCGCGCTTGCAGCCGGACCAGCGGACCGGCAACTCGCCGTGCTCGACCTTGGCACGGGCAGCGGCGCGATTGCCCTTGCTCTCGCCAGGGAACGCCCCGGCTGGCAGGTCACGGCAACCGACCTCTCCGCAGCGGCACTGACCGTCGCCCGGCAGAACGCCCTGCGCCTTGGACTCGACCGCATCGAATTCATGCTCGGTGACTGGTTCGGCCCGCTGGGCGTACGGCGCTTCGATCTCATCGCCTCCAATCCACCCTATGTCGCCGCCGGCGATGCCGCTCTGGCGGCCGCCGCGTTGTCTCACGAACCCCGGGCGGCGCTCGTTCCCGGTCCGCGCGGCCTCGAAGCGCTGGAGGTCATCATCCGGGAGGCTCCGAGCCATTTGCGAAGCGACGGCCACTTGCTGCTCGAGCACGGTGCGGAGCAGGGCGCGAGCGCAAGAAAACTGTTCGCCTCGGCGGGATTCAGTAACATACGCACCCTCAATGATCTGGCCGGACACGAACGCGTCACGGCCGGCCAAAACATCCGCGCCATCACTTGAGGGGATTCCACGCCGCCATGACGAAACCCGCCGCTCCGACCGTCGTCTTCAGCACCACGCTCGGTTCGTTCACGATCGAACTCTTTGCGGACGAAGCCCCGGTCTCGACCGAGAACTTCCTGAAGTACGCCGAGGACGGCCACTTCGACGGCACCGTCTTTCACCGCGTGATCCCGGGTTTCGTCATCCAGGGCGGCGGGCTCACCGGCGACATGCAGCAGAAGAAGACCCGCGCGCCGATCAAGAACGAGGCGAAGAACGGCCTGAAGAACAAGCGCGGCATGCTCTCGATGGCGCGCACCAACGACGTCGACAGCGCGACCTCGCAGTTCTTCGTCAACCTCGTCGACAATGCCTTCCTCGATCACAAGCCGGGCAGCTTCGGCTACGCCGTGTTCGGCAAGGTCAGCGCGGGAATGGACGTGATCGACAAGATCGCGGCCGCGGAGACGGGCCGGCGCAAGGGGCACGATGACGTGCCGAAAGACGACATCGTCGTCGAGTCCGCCAGGATTCCGGCCGCCTGACCCGCGCCGGGCGCCTCTCACCGACCCATGGCCGGCCGCCGCTGGCTCCGCCGACTCGGCAAGTGGTTCCTGTGGGCCGCGCTGCTGTGGTTCGCGGGCAGCTTTCTCATCGTGCTCGCGCTGCGCTGGATCGATCCCGTGACGAGCGCCGTGATGATCGAGGACCGGGTCGCGGCCAGGGTCAGCGGCGATTCGCGCTTCGTATTCCGCCACGAGTGGACGGACGCCGCGGCCATCTCGCCGCAGATGCGCGTCGCCGTGATCGCAAGCGAGGACCAGAAGTTTCCCTATCACCGGGGCTTTGACTTCGACCAGATCCAGACCGCGCTCGATGAAGCGGAGGACGGCAAGCGCCAGCGCGGCGCCAGCACGATTTCACAGCAGGTCGCGAAGAATCTCTTCCTCTGGCAGGGCCACACCTTCTTGCGCAAGGGTGTCGAAGCCTATCTCACGGTCCTGATCGAGTGGCTCTGGCCGAAGGAGCGCATCCTCGAGGTGTACCTCAACGTCGCCGAGTTCGGCCACGGCGTTTATGGCGTCGGCGCCGCGAGCCGCGCGTATTTCCGGATGTCGCCCGCGCGACTCAATCGCTATCAGGCGGCGCTCCTCGCCGCCGTGCTGCCGAATCCCAAGCGCTTGCGCGCCGACGCGCCGTCGAACTACGTCCTGCGCCGTCGCGACTGGATAGCCGACCAGATGGAGGGCCTCGGCGGTCCCGCGTACCTCGCGGAGCTGCGCAATCCCCATCCCGAAGAGCTCGCGCTGATCAAGAAGCGACGCCGGTAAAACGGAAAAGCGGAAAAGGGGACAGATTTATTTTTGTCCAAATCTGGTGCAGACGCCCAGATTTGCGAAAAAATAGATCTGTCCCCTTTTCCGTGTCCCCTCTTCCGTTCTAGGCGGCTTCGGAGTCGCGGGGCTCGTAGCCGAGATTGGGCGAGAGCCAGCGCTCGGCTTCGGCGAGCGACCAGCCCTTGCGCCTGGCGTAGTCGACCACCTGGTCGCGGTCGATCTTGCCGACGGCGAAATAGCGCGCGGACGGATGCGAGAAGTAGAAGCCGGAGACCGCGGCCGTCGGATACATGGCGAACGAGTCGGTGAGGCGGATGCCGGCGTTGTGCTCGACGTCGAGCAAGCGGAAGAGCGTCGCCTTCTCCGTGTGGTCGGGACAGGCCGGGTAGCCCGGCGCCGGCCGGATGCCGCGATACTCCTCGCGGATCAGCTGCTCGTTGGAGAGCTGCTCGTCCGCCGCGAAACCCCAGAACTCGCGCCGCATCCGCTGATGCAGGCACTCGGCGAACGCCTCCGCGAGCCGGTCCGCGAGCGCCTTCAGGAGAATCGCGCTGTAGTCGTCGTGCGCGCGCTCGAAGCGCTCGACGTGCGGCTCGATGCCGATGCCGGCGGTGACCGCGAACGCACCGACGTAGTCCTTGATGCCGCTGCCCTTCGGCGCCAGATAGTCGGCGAGACAATCGTGGCTCTGCCCCGGCGACTTGTCCTTCTGCTGGCGAAGATGATGGAGCCGTGCCAGCACGGCGGCCCGCGATTCGTCCGTGTAGACCTCGATGTCGTCGTGACCGACCGTCTGCGCCGGGAAAAGCCCCGCGACGCCGCGGGCTGTCAGCCACTTGTTGCGCACGATGTCGCGCAGCATGCGACGCGCATCCGCATAGAGATTGCTCGCCGCTTCGCCGATGACGGGGTCCGTGAGGATGTCGGGAAACTTGCCGGCGAATTCCCAGGCGTGGAAGAACGGCATCCAGTCGATGTAGCGGGTGAGTTCCTCGAGCGGGTAGTCGTCGAACGTACGCACGCCGAGATACCGCGGGACCGGCGGCTGGTAGCCCGACCACTCGAGCTTCTGCGCGTTGGCACGGGCCTCCGCGAGCGTGACCTGCGGTCCCCTGGCCCGCTTGCCCGCGTGCTGCTCGCGGCGCCGGCGGTTCTCGCCCTTGACCTTCGCGAGAAATTCCGGCCGCGAGTCCGGCGTCACGAGCGACTGGCAGATGCCGACCGATCGCGAAGCGTCCTTCACGTAGACGACGGGGCCCTCGTATTCCGGATCGATCTTCACGGCCGTGTGCGCAGGCGAAGTCGTCGCGCCGCCGATGAGGAGCGGCGAGTTGAACCCGAGACGCTTCATCTCGCGCGCGACGTGCACCATTTCATCGAGCGACGGCGTGATGAGGCCCGAAAGTCCAATGATATCGGCGCCTTCCCGCCTGGCCGTCTCGAGGATCCGGTCGCAGGGAACCATGACGCCGAGATCGATGACCTCGAAGTTGTTGCACTGGAGCACGACGCCGACGATGTTCTTGCCGATGTCGTGCACGTCGCCCTTGACGGTCGCCATCACGATCTTGCCCTGCGCGCGCCGTACGCCGGATTTTTCCGACTCGATGAAGGGAATGAGGTAGGCAACCGCCTTCTTCATCACGCGCGCGGATTTCACGACCTGCGGCAGGAACATCTTGCCCGAGCCGAACAGATCGCCGACGACGTTCATGCCGTCCATCAGCGGGCCCTCGATCACGTCGAGCGGCCGCACCGCCGCCGTGCGCGCTTCCTCCGTGTCCGCGAGGACGAATTCGTCGATGCCCTTGACGAGCGCGTGCGACAGGCGTTCGTTCACCGGGAGCGACCGCCACTCGGCGTCTTCCTTTGGCTTCGCGCCGCCGGTCGACTTGAAGCTCGAGGCGATCTCGAGCAGCCGCTCGGTCGCATCCGGCCGCCGGTCGAGGATCACGTCTTCGACGCGGTCGCGCAGTTCGCGCGGGATCTCCTCGTAGATCGCCAGCTGCCCGGCGTTGACGATGCCCATGTCGAGCCCGGCCTGGATCGCGTAGTAGAGGAACACCGAGTGCATCGCCTCGCGCACCGGCTCGTTGCCGCGGAACGAGAACGAGACGTTGGAAATGCCGCCCGAAGTGCGCGCACCCGGGCAAGCCGCCTTCACGCCGCGCGTGCCCTCGATGAAGGCCTTGCCGTAGCCGTTGTGCTCTTCGATGCCGGTCGCGACGGCGAACACGTTCACGTCGAAGATGATGTCTTCGGGCGGAAAACCGACCTGCTGCGTCAGGATGTCGAAGCAGCGACGGCAGATATCGACCTTGCGCCCGACACTATCCGCCTGGCCCTTCTCGTCGAAGGCCATCACGACGACCGCGGCGCCGTAGCGCCGGATCGCCCGCGCGTGCTCGATGAAGACCGCCTCGCCTTCCTTGAGGCTGATCGAATTGACGATCGCCTTGCCCTGCACGCATTTGAGCCCTGCCTCGATCACCGTCCACTTGGAGGAATCGATCATGATCGGCACGCGGGCGATGTCGGGCTCGCTCGCGATGAGGTTGAGGAAGCGCGTCATGGCGGCTTCCGAATCGAGCATGCCCTCGTCCATGTTGACGTCGATGACCTGCGCGCCGCTCGCTACCTGCTGGCGCGCGACGTCGAGCCCGCCGACATAGTCGTTCGCTTCGATGAGCTTGCGGAATTTCGCCGAGCCCGTGACGTTGGTGCGCTCGCCGACGTTCACGAAGAGCGACTCGGGCCCGATGTTGACGGGCTCGAGGCCGCTCAGGCGCAGCTTGGCCGGAATTTCGGCGACGGCGCGCGCCGGCGACTTGAGCACGGCCTGCCGGATGAGCCGTATGTGCTCCGGCGTCGTGCCACAGCAGCCGCCGACGAGATTCACGAAGCCGCTGCGTGCGAATTCGCCGAGCAGTCCGGCGGTTTCGGCCGGGGTTTCGTCGTACTCGCCGAAAGCGTTGGGCAGGCCGGCATTTGGATACGCGCAGACGTGCGTGTCGGCGAGCCTCGCCAGCTCCTCCACATACGGGCGGAGCTGCCGCGCGCCGAGCGCGCAGTTGAGGCCTATCGCGAGCGGCCGCGCATGGCGCACCGAATTCCAGAACGCCTCCACGGTCTGGCCGGAGAGCGTGCGCCCCGACGCATCGGTGATCGTGCCGGAAATGATGATCGGCAGGTCCACGCCGAGCTCGTCGAGAACCGTGCGCAGGGCAAAGAGTGCGGCCTTGGCGTTCAGCGTGTCGAAGATGGTCTCGACCAGGAACGCATCGACGCCGCCGTCAATGAGCGCCCGAGCGGCAACCGCATAGGTCGCCACCAGTTCGTCGAACGAGACATTGCGGCTGCCCGGATCGTTGACGCTCGGCGAGAGCGAAGCCGTGCGGTTGGTCGGCCCGATGGCGCCGGCCACGAATCTCGGGTCGCCGGTGCGCGCGCTGAATTCGTCGGCGACACGGCGCGCGAGCCGCGCCGCTTCGAGGTTCAGCTCCCCGACGACGGATTCGAGTCCGTAGTCGCCTTGCGACGGCGCATTGGAATTGAAGGTGTTGGTCTCGATGAGATCGACGCCGGCTTCGAGGTACGCGCGATGAATTTCGGCGATCACCTCCGGCTGCGTCAGCGTGAGCAGGTCGTTGTTGCCGCGCAGGTCGCGGCCGTGATCGCGATAGCGCGAGCCGCGGAATGCCGACTCGCCCAGCTTGTGGCGCTGGATCATCGTGCCCATCGCGCCGTCCATGATCACGATGCGTTCGCCGAGGAGCCGCTTGAATGCCGCGGCACGCTCGAGCTGCGCGGAAAAGGGGACCGATCCATTTTCGGCCGCGGGCGAAGTCATCGGGCTCTACCCAATCGCCTTCGCCGAAAATGAATCGGTCCCCTTTTCCAGCGCCGTTTCGCGCAGGCCGAGGGCGTGGCAGATCGCGTAGGTGAGCTCGGCGCGGTTCAGCGTGTAGAAATGGAACTCCTCGACGCCATGGCGCTCGAGCCTGTGCACCTGGTCGATGGCGACGCTCGCGGCGATCAGCCGGCGTGTCTCCGGATCCTCTTCGAGCCCCTCGAAACGCCGCGCCAGCCAGGCCGGGATGCTCGCGCCGCAGCGCGCCGCGAACTTCGTGATCTGCGGGAAGCGGGTGATCGGCAGGATTCCCGGCACGATGCTCACTTCAATGCCGGCGGCGTGGCAGCGGTCGCGAAACCGCAGGTACACATCGACGTCGAAGAAGAACTGCGTGATGGCGCGGTTGGCGCCGGCGTCGATCTTGCGCTTGAGATTGTCGAGGTCGGCGGCGGCGCTCCTCGCCTCGGGATGTGTCTCCGGGTAGGCGGCTACCGAGATGTCGAAGTCGCCCAGTTCCCTGAGGCCCCGGACCAGGTCGACGGCATAGGGAAATCCGCCGGGATACGGCGTATAGCCCGCCGCGCCCTGCTGCGCATCGCCGCGCAATGCGACGATGTGCCGGATGCCGTTCGACCAGTACGCACGGGCGATCTCGAGAACGTCGGCGCGGCTCGCGCCAACGCAAGTGAGATGCGGCGCGCCTGTGAGCTTCGTTTCGCGCTGTACGCGCGCGACCACGTTGTGCGTGCGCGTTCGTGTCGAACCGTCCGCGCCGTAGGTCACCGACACGAAGCGCGGACCGAGCGGACCGAGGCGTTCGATCGACTGCCACAGCGTCCGCTCCATCTGCTCATCGCCCGGCGGGAAAAATTCGAACGATACAACCGGAGCGCGGGCAGGCTTGGCGCGCTCCTCGGTCGATGACCTGTCGGCATTTTTTTGCTTTGCGAAGTACACGCGAACGCTCCGGTCAGGCGGCGGCTTCGAAGCGCGTCGCGCGGCGCGCCACGATGATGACGATCTCGCCGCCGCGGGTGGACACGCGCTGCACGCTCTGGATGGCGAAGCCCGCGCGCTCGAGCCAGTCGCGCAGGACGCCGTCGATCATCGGATGACCCAGGCGCCTCGTCAGCTTCTCGACCTCATCGAGCAGCACCACGCGCCCGGCAGGCCGCAGCGCCTGGGCCGCCTGGCGCAGCACGGCGACCGGATCCTTCGCACCGTGCAGGATCGCGTCCATCGTGACCGTATCGAACGACGCGGCCGGAAACGGCAAGTGATACATGTCCCCGCGACGCAGGGTGCAGCGGTTGAGTCCGGCCGCGTGCAGGGTCGAGCGCGCGAAGCGCAGCGCTTCCACCGAGATGTCGAGGCCGACCGCCTCGTCGGCTTCCGGCGCGAGCACGCGCAATACGCGGCCGAGCCCCGAGCCGATATCGAGCAGCTGCCCGATCCGCTCGCCCGAGACGGCTGCATGCAGTCCCGCGGTCAATTCACTGGTCATCTCGCGGCTCGCCGTCGACGATTCGTCGTCCGGCAGGTGTTCTGCCGCGGCTGCGGCCCGCGCGGCGCGTATCTGGTTCGCACGCTGGCGATCGCGCGTCACGATGCGATCGGCCGGCGCCACCAGGCCGAGAAGCTGCCGCGCAAGGTCGGCGCCCTCGCCAAGCCCGGCAACGCGGTAGTACACCCAATGCTCTTCGCGGAAGCGCTCGAGCAGGTGCGCATCGCAAAGGAGCTTCAGGTGCCGCGACACGCGCGGCTGACTCTGTCCGAGGACGCGGGTGATTTCGCCGACCGTGAGCTCGCCGTCGGCGCACACCGCCAGCAGTCGCAAACGCGTCGGCTCTCCAGCAGCCCGGAGGGCCGCCACGGCATCGTCGAAAGCGTGCTGGGTCATGATGTGCTTGTATGTATCAACATATCCTTATATTCAATATATCACGGGCAATTACCCGCGCCGAGAGGCAAGTCTCGTCGGACGCGTCTGACCGGCTTCGGCTATTGCAGGCGGGAGCTCGACTGGGTGTCTTCCGGCGGATGGAAAACGGCGGCACAGTCAACAGGATCAAAGGTATACGCGCGATTGCAGAATTCGCAGCGGACTTCGACGCGGCCGCGCTCGGCGAGGATGCTGCGGACCTCCGCTTCGCCCAGGGACCGCAGGATGCCCGCGACCCGCTCGCGCGAACAACGACATTGAAAGTAGACCGGAACGGGGGAATAGAGCCGCACGTCGTCCTCGGGAAACAGGCGCTGCAGGAGCTTGCCCTCGGCGAGGGCCAGCAGCTCCGCTGCCGTCAAAGTGGATGCCAGGTGACCGACGCGATTCCAGAGCTCGTCAATCTCCTCGAGCGAGGCCAGGCCGCGCTCGTGCGCAGGCAAGCGCTGCAGCAGAAAACCCGCTGCGCCATCCGTGCCGGCCGCGAGCCAGATACGAGTCGGCAACTGCTCGGACGACTCGAAATAGGCTTCGAGCGAACTCGCAAAACTGTTTCCGGTGAGTGGCACGACCCCCTGATAGCGCGCCGCCTGGTCATTCGATTCCAGGCTGACGCTGAGACGGCCGTCGCCGGTCAGCCGCTGCAGGAGGTCGGCGGCGCCAAGCCCGGCGGGCAGGTCGCGATATCGGGCGACTCCACGAATGGCGTGGCGATCCGTGCATTGCGCGACCAGCAGGTGCATGGGCCCCGGCGCCTGCAGTTGCAGCGTGAGCAGGCCGTCGAATTTGAGGGTGGCGGCGAGCAGCGTCGCGGACACCATCGCTTCGCCGAGGAGCTCCCGCACGCAGACCGGATAGTCCGAGGGTTCGAGCACCGCGCGCCAGCTGCTGTCGAGATGCACGATGAAACCGCGCACCGGGTAGCGCTCGAAAATGAACCGGCGGATGGAATCGGGCGAAAATGGGGACATTCCTGATTTCGCCTTAAGCGCGGAGGCATCGCGGGTCGGGCCAGCGCGAAATCAGGAATGGGTGATCTCAATCGGTCGATGCAACACCATTGCGAGGAAGGAGGGTGGGGCATATGGCGATCGTGGGTTGGAGTTTGTCGAGGGCTGAGCAGGCGGAGCTGTGGCAGCGCTGGCGACAGGGAGAATCGATCAGCGAGATC
>DASQOR010000066.1:0-107233 GCA_035644395.1 Steroidobacteraceae bacterium | reverse complement strand
AACGTGCCGCCAAAGGCCTCCGCCATCACCTTCGTCAGCGCCGCCGTCAGCGTCGTCTTCCCGTGATCCACGTGACCAATCGTCCCCACGTTCACGTGCGGCTTGGTGCGCTCAAATTTCTCTTTCGACACGGCGGCTCTCCTCGAGGCAGCGGTTATTTCTTGAGAATGGCCTCGGCAACATTGCCGGGCACTTCGACGTACTTGGCGAATTCCATCGTGAAGGTCGCGCGTCCCTGGCTCATCGAGCGCACGGACGTCGCGTACTGGAACATCTCCGAGAGCGGCACATCGGCCGTGATGACCTTGCCCGACGGCGACTCTTCCATGGAGAGGATCTGGCCGCGCCTGCGGTTCAGGTCGCCGATGACATCGCCCATGTAATCTTCGGGCGTCACCACTTCGACCTTCATGATCGGCTCGAGGAGGATCGGCTTCGCGCGCCGGAATCCGTCCTTGAAGCCGAAGATCGCGGCCATGCGGAACGAGATTTCGTCCGAGTCGACGTCGTGGTACGAACCGTCGAACAGCGTCACCTTGACGTCGACGACCGGATAGCCCGCGATGACGCCCGTCTCGCAGGCCTCTCTGATGCCCTTGTCGACGGCCGGGATGAATTCGCGCGGCACCGAGCCGCCGGTGATCCCGTTGACGAACTCGTTGCCCTTGCCGGATTCGTTCGGCTCGAGCTTGAGCCAGACGTGGCCGTACTGGCCGCGGCCGCCCGACTGCTTGACGTGCTTGCCTTCGGATTCGACCTTGCCGCGAATCGTTTCGCGGTACGCGACCTGGGGCTTGCCCACGTTCGCCTCCACTTTGAACTCGCGCTTCATGCGGTCGACAATGATTTCGAGGTGCAGCTCCCCCATGCCAGAGATGATCGTCTGGCCCGACTCCTGGTCGGTCGCCACGCGGAATGACGGGTCTTCCTTCGCGAGGCGCTGCAGCGCGAGGCCCATCTTTTCCTGGTCGACCTTCGTCTTCGGCTCCACCGCGACCGAGATGACCGGCTCCGGGAAGATCATCTTCTCGAGCACGATCACCTTCTCGGGATCCGAGAGCGTGTCGCCGGTGGTGACGTCCTTGAGGCCCACCGCCGCGGCGATGTCGCCCGCGAGCACTTCCTTGATTTCCGTGCGATCCGAGGCGTGCATCTGCAGCAGCCGGCCGATGCGCTCCTTGCGGCTGCGATTCGGCGTGTAGATCTGGTCGCCGGATTTCAACGTGCCTGAGTAAACGCGGAAGAACGTCAGGTTGCCGACGAAGGGATCGTTCAAAATCTTGAAGGCCAGCGCGGCGAAGGGTTCGCTGTCATTGGCCTTGCGCGTCATCGGCACGCCGCCTTCGCTCGCGCCTTTCACGTCGGGCACTTCAACGGGCGAGGGCATATAGTCGATGACGGCGTCGAGCGCCGCCTGGATGCCCTTGTTCTTGAAGGCCGAGCCGCAGGTGACGAGGCAGATGTCGTTCTTGATCGCCCGCGCGCGCAGGCCCTGCTTGATCTCGTCCTCGGTGAGGCCGTGATCCTCGAGGTACTTGTTGAGGAGCGTCTCGTTGCCTTCCGCCGCGGCCTCGATGAGCTTCGCGCGGTACTCTTCGCACTGCGCCTTCATGCCCTCCGGGACTTCGCGATACTCGAATTTCATGCCCTGGGTCGAGTCGTCCCAGTAGATCGACTTCATTTTCACGAGGTCGACCACGCCTTCGAATTTCTCTTCGGCGCCGATCGGCAGCTGCAGCACGACCGCGTTGCCGCGCAGCTTCGTGCGGATCTGATCGACGCAGCGCAGGAAATCGGCGCCCGCGCGGTCCATCTTGTTGACGAACGCGAGACGCGGCACGCCGTACTTGTTCATCTGCCGCCACACCGTTTCCGACTGCGGCTGCACGCCCGACACGGCGCAGTAAACGGCGAGCGCGGAATCGAGGACGCGCAGGCTCCGCTCGACTTCGATGGTGAAGTCGACGTGGCCGGGCGTATCGATGATGTTGATGCGGTGTTCCGGGAAGGTGTTGTCCATGCCCTTCCAGAAGCAGGTCGTGGCGGCGGCGGTGATCGTGATGCCGCGCTCCTGTTCCTGCTCCATGTAGTCCATGACGGCGGCGCCGTCGTGCACTTCGCCGATCTTGTGCGAGACACCCGTATAGAAAAGGATGCGTTCCGTCGCGGTCGTCTTTCCGGCGTCGATGTGCGCGGAAATACCGATGTTGCGATAGCGCTCGATGGGGGTCGTACGGGGCACGTTGGGTCTCTGGCGGTGTCTCTGATCGGTGCGTGGAGCGGAGCCGGACTGAAGTCCGGCACCGCACTTCTACCAGCGGTAGTGCGCGAAGGCCTTGTTGGCCTCCGCCATGCGGTGCGTGTCTTCGCGCTTGCGCACGGCGGAGCCGCGGTTCTCCGCGGCGTCCATCAGTTCGTGCGCGAGGCGGTGTGCCATCGATTTCTCCGTGCGGGCGCGCGCGGCATCGATCACCCAGCGCATCGCCAGCGTCTGGCGGCGCGAAGCGCGCACTTCGACGGGCACCTGGTAGGTCGCGCCGCCGACGCGCCGCGACTTCACTTCGACCACGGGCTTCACGTTGTCGAGCGCCTTCGTCAGGAGCACGATCGCTTCGCCGCCCGCCTGGTTGGTCTTCTCCGTGATGCGGTCGATCGCGCCGTAGATGATCTTCTCGGCGGCCGACTTCTTGCCTTTGCGCATCACCACGTTGATGAACTTCGCCAGCATATCGTTGTGAAACTTCGGGTCCGGCAGGATGACGCGGACGGGGGCTTGGGCGCGACGTGACATTGCGAACTACTCTCTGCTGATTATTTCTTGGCGCGCTTGGCGCCGTACTTCGAACGACTCTGCTTGCGTTCGGTCACGCCAGCGCAATCGAGCGTGCCGCGTACCGTGTGGTAGCGCACGCCAGGAAGATCCTTGACGCGGCCGCCGCGAATCAGCACGACGGAGTGCTCCTGCAGGTTGTGGCCTTCACCGCCGATGTAACTCGTGACTTCATAGCCATTCGTCAGGCGCACGCGAGCGACTTTGCGCAGCGCCGAGTTCGGCTTCTTCGGCGTCGTGGTGTACACGCGCGTGCACACGCCGCGCTTCTGCGGCGACGCTGCGAGCGCGGGCACCTTGCTCTTGTAGATGTCGGCGCGGCGCCCTCGGCGGATCAACTGACTCGTGGTCGACATGGCGGTCCTGTTGTTTGCGTGCGAATTGGCCTCGCACAAGAAGCACCGGGCCGCCCGCTGGGGCGGCCCGGTCACGTATCGTGGCTTTGGCACCGGCACGCTTCAGGGCCGGTACGAAAGGCCGGCGATTCTAGGAACGAGACCCCTGTGTGTCAAGAAATTGACGCACTGCAGGATGCGATGGTCTCAGGCCCGGGGTGCGGTCGAACCTCTACTGGAGCGGGATCCTCGCGAGGAAGTCATGGGAGGTGAGGTAGAGCCATTTCCCCCCGCCGCCAAACCCGCAGTTCGAGACGGCGACCCCGGTTTCTATGCGGCCCAGCCGGTGACCGGCGGGTGTCATCAGCAGGATGCCCCCGGGCGCCGACGCGAAGAGCGTACCGTCGGGGCCCACTTTCATGCCGTCCGGCAGGCCGGGCGCGCCGGTCTTGGCAAGATCCGCGGCGTCGGCAAACTGCCGCTTGCCCGTAACCTCCCGTGCCGCGTTCAGGTCGTAAGCCATCCAGTTCGGCCGATTCGGATCGGAATTCGCGACATACAGCGTGCGCTCATCCGGGGACAGGGCGATGCCATTCGGAAAGCTGAGCCCGGCGTCGACAACGGTCACTTTGCCCGCGGCGTCCATGCGGTAGACGCCGTTGAATGCCTGTTCCTTGAGGGGCGATGCGTCGATGTCCTTGAGGCCGTACGGCGGATCGGTAAAGAAGAGCACGCCGGTCGTCGAGCGGATCACGTCGTTCGGACTGTTGAACCGCTTGCCCGCGTACGTTGCGACCACCGTGCTGCGGTGCCGGGTCGCGAGGTCCAGGCGGACGATGGACCGGTTGCCGGAATCCGCGAGCAGAATCGTGCCGGGTCCGTCCGCGAGGAGGCCGTTCGAGCCCGCCTCGCGCAGGCCGGCCGTATCGTTGCCCGCGTAGCCGGACGGCTTGAGGAAGGTCGAAAGCCCGTCGCCCGGCGACCAGCGGTACATCGTATTCGCCGGCACGTCGCTGAAGAGGAGATAACCTCCGGCTTCGATCCACAGCGGGCCTTCGGACCAGGTGAACCCGCCCGCCAGCCTTTCGATTTTCGCATCGGGCGCGATCAGGCGATCGATCGCGGCATCCCAGCGCGTGATGCGCCCGACGGTCTCGGGCTCCGAGCCGAACGCCCACGCGCTCGCAAGCAGCAGGACTGCGCAGGATGTCATCGCGTGAATGAGCCGTCGGGTCATGGCTGCGCTCGTAATTTACCGGCATTTCGCCGTGGGGTACAGACACGAGTCCCGGCCTCGGCGACGATAGCGCGTCGTCACGAACCTTTGGAGACCGCCATGCGCATGCTGCTGCTCGCCGCCCTCCTCCCGCTGGCCGGTGTGGCGTCCGCCGCGCCGCCGGCCGTCGCCGGCCTTCGCCTGTACGCGGCGAATTGCGGCGAAATCGCATTCGAGAATCTGAGCTTCTTCTCCGACACGGGCGACTACGACGGACGCCCGGGCAGGCTGGTCGTGCCGTGCTACGTCATCCGCCATCCGAAAGGCACCTTGCTCTGGGACGCGGGTCTCGGCGACAGCTACGTCGGCAAGCCCGGCACGCTCGGCCCCGGCGTCACGGTCAAGGTTGCGACGTCCCTCGTCGATGAACTGAAGGCAATCGGCCTCGCGCCCGCCGACTTCAGCTACGTCGCGTTCTCGCACCTGCACGCCGATCACACCGGCAATGCGAACCTGTTTCCCGCCGCAACCTGGATCCTCAACCAGACCGAACTCGCGGCGGCCATCAACGTGCCGCCGCCCTTCGGCGTGAACGCGGCGACCTTCAGCGGCTACGCGCAGGCGAAGCAGCAGCTCATCGACGGGGACTACGATGTATTCGGCGACGGCACCGTGCGGATCCTGCGGGCGCCCGGGCACACGCCGGGTCACCAGGTCCTGGTACTCAAGTTCCGCAAGGCGGGCAACGTGATCCTCTCCGGCGATCTCTATCACCTGCGCGACAGCGTCGCGAACCACCGGATGCCGGTCATCAACGTGAGCCGGGCCGACACGCTCGCATCCATGGAGCGTGTCGACCGGCTCGTCGCGAATCTCAAGGCGCGGCTCGTCGTCGAGCACGACCTCGGCGATTTCAATTCGCTGCCGAGATTTCCCGCCTATCTCGACTGATCCCGCCGCCGCGCTTCGTGAACGGGATGAGCATCGGCACGCGCCGCTTGTAGTCGCGGTAGTCGGCGCCGAGCTGCGCCTCGAGGTCGTGTTCCTCGAGCTGGATCGCGACCAGGATGTAGCCGGTCGTCGCGATCGCAAACAGCAGGTGCGTCGCGGACATCGAGGGCGTCGCCCAGAAGATGACGAGCCACCCGATATAGAGCGGATGGCGCACCAGCCGATAGAGCGCGGGCATCTTGAAGCCGACGTCGGTGTACGGACGATCTACGAGCTCGAGCCAGACCTGCCGCAGCCCGAACAGATCGAAATGATTGATGAGGAAGGTCACGTAGAGCAGCAGCAGCCAGCCGAACGCGTAGACGCCGTAGAGCACGCCGCGCCAGGTCGGGTCGGTGACGTTCCAGATCTGTCCGCCAATCGGTTGCCAGTAATAGAAGAGCGCGATGAGTGCGGCGCTCGAGGCGAGCACGTAGGTGCTGCGCTCGGCGGATTCCGGAATGAGACGCGTGAACACGCGCTTGAACGCCGGCCGCGCCATGACGCTGTGCTGGACGGCGAACAGCATCAGGAGCCCGAGGTCGACGAGAAGTGCCTGGATGAGGCCGACCTGCGGCACGCCGTCGATGCTCCGGGGTACGAGGAAATTGCCGATGAAGCCGATGGCGTAGAGGAAGGTGGCGAAGAACACGGCGTAGCTCGCCAGGCCATAGATGAAGATGAATGCGCGTCGCAGCATGAAGGACTCCCTTCGGAAGGCGATTGAGCAGCGTGATTGTGCTCGGCGCGGGCGGCAGCGCGCATGAGGCAAAAGACTCAAATTGAGCGGCCGTGGCGGGACAAAAGTCCCGGCAATGCGGCTAATGCACGCCCGGCACCACCGCGTGATCGCGTGCGAGGACGATGGCCTGCGCGCGGGAGTTGACCTCCAGCTTCTCGAAGATGCGCGTCAGGTGATTGCGGATCGTCTTTTCGCTGAGGCTCAGGCACTCGGCGATGGCCTGGTTGTTTTGACCCGTCGCCAGCAGCGCAAGGATTTCCCGCTCGCGCACCGTCAGTTCCTGAAGTCTCGCTGCTGCGGCGCGATCCGCAGCGGCCGGCGCCGCCGCGAGCGGCACGCCGAGAAACTCGCTGACGGCCACCTTGAATCGCGCCCAGGCCGGCTCGTGCTCCACCAGGATATGGTTGCGGCCTTCGAACTCGACGAAGCGCGCGCCCGCAATGCCGGCCGCGAGGATGCGGCCTTGCTCGAAGGGAATGCGCTTGTCGTCCCGCACGTGAATGACGAGGGTCGGCGCCCGCACCGCCGCGAGCCGGTGGGTGACGTCGATTTCCCCGAAGGCCTCCACCAGCCGCGCGGCGACCTCGGGCCGCGTCGTCCGGCGCATGAGCTCGCCATACCACTCCGCCTGCTCCTCGGAGGCGTCGGGAACGAAGAGCGAGGCAAAGAGCTTGCGGAACGCCGGCGTGTCCTGGGCCCAGCCGATGCGGATGGTCTCCACGAGCGAGCGGCCGAGCCGCACGCTCTCCGCTCCGCGCCGCAGCCACCCCAGTGCATAACCGCCGTAGAGAATCAGGTGCGACACGCGCTCGGGGTGGCGCGCGGCATACTCGACGCCGATGGAGGCGCCCTGCGACATGCCGAGGACGGCGAACCGCTCGAGGCCCGCCGCATCGACGACGCGCTCGAAATCCTCCACCTGCTTGTTGAAGGAGAGATCCGCGGCCGCCCAGTCCGAGAGGCCGCAGCCGCGTGGGTCGTAGCGCAGCAAGGTTCGATTGGCGGCGAGGAATCCGAACCAGGGACGCCAGACGGGGCTTTCCCAGTCGTATTCGACGTGCGTCAGCCAGGTGCCGCTCTTCACGAGCACCGGGCCATGACCCGACTTCGCGTACGCGAGCTTGACGCCGTCGGCGCCATTCACGAACCGAATGGCCTGATCCATGGAAAAAAGGGGACACATGGAAAAAAGGGGACAGATTTATTTTCCGAGCAGGTGCAGCGCTTCATCCGTCGGAAAATAAATCTGTCCCCTTTTCCCCCGAAATCAGGAATGTCCCCTTTTCGATCAGCTCGCGTGAGCCTCGTGCTCTTCGCTCACGCCGCCGCCGCTCTCTTCGGTGTCGGGTAGCGCCCCGCCCACGTCCATGAAGCTGCGGCGCGTGCCGTCGTCGGTCTTGCGCCGGCGACGCGCGTGATACGCGAAGCCGGTGCCCGCCGGGATCAGGCGCCCGACGATGACGTTTTCCTTCAGGCCCCTGAGGTCGTCCTTGAGGCCGCGCACCGCGGCTTCCGTCAGCACGCGGGTGGTCTCCTGGAACGAGGCCGCCGAGATGAAGGACTCCGTCGCGAGCGACGCCTTGGTGATGCCGAGCAGGTTCGGTTCGAACCGGCCAGGCTTCTTGCCGTCGGCCTTCGCGCGATCGTTCGCATCGAGGATGCGCGCGCGGTCGAGCTGCTCGCCCTTCAGGAACCCGGTGTCGCCGATTTCCTTCACTTCGCACTTGCGCAGCATCTGGCGAATGATCACTTCGATGTGCTTGTCGTTGATCTTCACGCCCTGCAGGCGGTAGACGTCCTGGATCTCGCGCACGAGATAGTTCGCGAGCGCCTCGACGCCCTGCAGGCGCAGGATGTCGTGCGGGTTCTGCTCGCCGTCCGCGATGACTTCCCCCTTCTCGACCTGCTCGCCCTCGAACACGTTCAGGTGCCGCCACTTGGGGATCAGCTCCTCGTACTTGTCGCCCTCTTCCGGGGTGATGACGAGACGGCGCTTGCCCTTGGTTTCCTTGCCGAAGCTCACGGTGCCCGTGTGCTCGGCGAGAATCGCGGAGTCCTTCGGCTTGCGCGCTTCGAACAGGTCCGCCACGCGCGGCAGACCGCCCGTGATGTCGCGGGTCTTCGAAGTTTCCTGCGGGATACGCGCGATGACGTCGCCCACCGAGACCTTTGCTCCGTCTTCCAGGCTGACAATGGCGCCGGCCGGCAACGAATACGAAGCGGGGATGTCCGTGTTCGCGAACGTGACTTCCTTGCCCTTGCCGTTCACGAGCTTCACGATCGGGCGCAGGTCCTTGCCGCTCGAGCCGCGCTGCTTCGGATCGAGCACCACGGTGCTCGAGAGGCCCGTGATCTCGTCGATCTGGGTCGTGACCGTGAGTCCGTCGACGAAGTCCTGGAACTTCATGTAGCCCGCGACTTCCGTGACGACCGGGTGCGTATGCGGATCCCAGTTCGCGACGCCCTGGCCCGCGGCGGCTGCGTCGCCGTCGCTCACCGTGAGGATCGCGCCGTACGGGATCTTGTAGCGCTCGCGCTCGCGGCCGAACTCGTCCACCACGCCGAGCTCGCCGGAACGCGAAACCGCGACCCAGTGGCCCTTCTCATGGTGCACGGTCTTGACGTTGTGCAGGCGTACCGTGCCCTTGCTCTTGATCTCGACACTGTTGATGGCTGCAGCCCGCGAGGCCGCGCCGCCGATGTGGAAGGTACGCATCGTGAGCTGCGTGCCGGGTTCCCCGATCGACTGCGCCGCGATGACACCCACCGCTTCGCCGATGTTGATGATGCGTCCGCGCGCGAGGTCACGGCCGTAGCACATGGAGCACACGCCGTAGCGGGTCTCGCAGGTGATCGGCGAGCGGACCTGCACGTGATCGACACCCATCTGCTCGATCTTCTTCACGAGCTTTTCGTCGATGACCGTATTCGCCGCGACCAGCACCTCGTTCCTGGTGCCGGGCTTCAACACGTCTTCGGAGAGCACGCGTCCGAGGACGCGCTCGCCGAGGCCCTCGACAACGTCGCTGCCTTCGACAATGGGCGCCATGGCGAGGCCGAACGACGTACCGCAGTCCGTCTCCGTGACCACGAGATCCTGCGCGACGTCAACCAGACGGCGCGTGAGGTAACCCGAGTTCGCGGTCTTCAACGCGGTGTCGGCGAGGCCCTTGCGGGCGCCGTGCGTCGAGATGAAGTACTGCAGGACGTTCAGGCCCTCGCGGAAGTTCGCCTGGATGGGCGTCTCGATGATCGAGCCGTCTGGCTTGGCCATCAAGCCGCGCATGCCCGCGAGCTGGCGGATCTGGGCCGCCGAGCCTCGCGCGCCGGAGTCGGCCATCATGAAGATCGAGTTGAACGACTTCTGCGAGGTCTTCTTGCCCTTCGCGTCGGTCGTCTCCTCCGAGCCGAGCTTTTCCATCATCGCTTTCGCGACCTGGTCGTTGGTGCGCGACCAGATGTCGATGACCTTGTTCTTGCGCTCGCCGTTGGTGACGAGGCCCGAGGCGTACTGGTCCTGGATCTCCTTCACTTCGTTTTCGGCGGTCGCGAGAATCTTCGCCTTCTGCTGCGGCACCACCATGTCGTCCACGCCGATCGAAACGCCGGCGCGCGTCGCATAGTGGAAGCCCGTGTACATCAGCTGGTCGGCGAACACGACCGTCTCCTTGAGACCGACGGTGCGGTAGCACGCGTTGATCACCGCGGAGATGGCCTTCTTCGTCATGTCCTGGTTCACGGTGTCGAAGGAGAGCCCGCGCGGAAGGATCTCCGAGAGGAGCGCCCGGCCGACGGTCGTCTGCACGACGCGGGTGCGGCTCTTCAACTCGCCCGACTCGTCGCGCACGTGGTCCGTGAGACGGACCTTGACCTTCGCCTGCAGGTCCACCTGGCGACCTTCGTAGGCGCGATGCGCTTCGTGCACGTCGCTGAAGGCGATGCCTTCGCCCTTGGCATTCACGCGCTCGCGCGTCATGAAGTAGAGGCCGAGCACCACGTCCTGCGACGGGACGATGATCGGATCGCCGTTCGCGGGCGACAGAATGTTGTTCGAGGACATCATGAGCGCCCGTGCTTCGAGCTGGGCCTCGAGCGAGAGCGGCACGTGCACCGCCATCTGGTCACCGTCGAAGTCCGCGTTGAACGCGGTACAGACGAGCGGGTGCAGCTGGATGGCCTTGCCTTCGATCAGCACCGGCTCGAAAGCCTGGATGCCGAGGCGGTGCAGCGTCGGTGCGCGATTGAGGAGCACCGGATGTTCGCGGATGACTTCCTCGAGGATGTCCCACACCTCCGGTCCCTCGCGCTCGACGAGGCGCTTGGCCGCCTTGATGGTCGAGGCTTCACCGCGCAGCTGGAGCTTGGAGAAGATGAAGGGCTTGAAGAGCTCGAGCGCCATCTTCTTCGGAAGTCCGCACTGGTGCAGGCGCAGCGTCGGGCCCACGACAATGACCGAACGGCCCGAGTAGTCGACGCGCTTGCCGAGGAGATTCTGGCGGAAGCGCCCCTGCTTGCCCTTGATCATGTCGGCGAGCGACTTGAGCGGGCGCTTGTTCGTGCCCGTGATCGCACGTCCCCGGCGGCCGTTGTCGAGGAGCGCATCGACCGCTTCCTGCAGCATGCGCTTTTCGTTACGAACAATAATATCCGGCGCGTTCAGCTCCAGCAGCCGGCGCAGGCGATTGTTGCGGTTGATGACGCGGCGGTAGAGATCGTTCAGATCCGACGTCGCGAAGCGGCCGCCATCGAGCGGAACGAGCGGACGCAGGTCCGGCGGCAGCACGGGGAGGACCGTGAGCACCATCCACTCGGGCTTGTTGCCCGACTCGATGAAGGACTCGAGGAGCTTCAGGCGCTTCGACAGGCGCTTGATCTTGGTCTCGGAGTTCGTGCCCGCGATTTCCTCGCGCACTTTCAGGCTCTCCGCCTGCAGGTCGATGGTCTTCAGCAGTTCATACACCGCTTCCGCGCCCATGCGCGCATCGAACTCATCGCCGTGCTCTTCGATCGCTTCGAGGTACATCTCGTCCGTGAGGAGCTGGCCACGCTGGAGCGTGGTCATGCCCGGCTCGATGACGACGAAGGCTTCGAAATAGAGCACGCGCTCGATCTCGCGCAGCGTCATGTCGAGCATGAGGCCGATGCGGGACGGGAGCGACTTCAGGAACCAGATGTGGGCCGTCGGGCTCGCGAGCTCGATATGGCCCATGCGCTCGCGGCGCACCTTCGACTGCGTGACCTCGACGCCGCACTTCTCGCAGACGACGCCGCGGTGCTTCAGGCGCTTGTACTTGCCGCACAGGCACTCGTAGTCCTTCACCGGCCCGAAGATCTTCGCGCAGAAGAGGCCGTCGCGTTCCGGCTTGAACGTGCGGTAGTTGATGGTCTCCGGCTTCTTCACTTCGCCGTATGACCAGGAACGGATCATCTCGGGCGAAGCAAGGCCGATCCGGATCGAGTCGAAATTCTCGACCGGGCTCTGCTGCTTGAAGAGTTTCAGTAGGTCTTTCATTACTCCGCCTCCAGTTCCATGTTGATGCCGAGCGAGCGGATTTCCTTCACGAGTACGTTGAAGGACTCCGGCATGCCCGCATCCATCTGGTGATTGCCGTCCACGATGTTCTTGTACATCTTGGTGCGGCCGTTCACGTCGTCGGACTTGACCGTCAGCATTTCCTGCAGGGTGTAGGAAGCGCCGTAGGCCTCGAGCGCCCACACTTCCATTTCACCGAAGCGCTGGCCGCCGAACTGCGCCTTGCCGCCAAGCGGCTGCTGCGTGACGAGGCTGTAGGGCCCGGTCGAGCGCGCATGCATCTTGTCGTCGACGAGATGGTTCAGCTTCAGCATGTACATGTAGCCCACGGTGATCTGGCGCTCGAACTTCTCGCCGGTGCGTCCGTCGTAGAGCGTCGTCTGGCCGCTCGTCGGCAGGTCCGCGAGCTTCAGGAGGTTCTTGATCTCCTCTTCGCTCGCGCCGTCGAACACGGGCGTCGCCATCGGCACGCCTTCCTTGAGGTTGCGCGCAAGCTCGAGCACTTCCGCGTCGGTGAAGCTCGCGATGTCCTCTTTCTTGCCGCCGGTCGTGTTGTAGACCGTCGTGAGGAAGCTGCGCAGCTCCACGAGCGCGTTCTGCTGCTCGAGCATCTGGCCGATCTTGACGCCCAGGCCCTTCGCCGCCCAGCCGAGGTGGGTCTCGAGGATCTGCCCGATGTTCATGCGCGAGGGCACGCCGAGCGGATTCAGCACGATGTCGATCGGTCTCCCGTCAGCCGCGTAAGGCATATCTTCGACAGGAACAATGGTCGAGATCACGCCCTTGTTGCCGTGACGTCCCGCCATCTTGTCGCCCGGCTGCACGCGGCGCTTCACCGCGAGATACACCTTCACCATCTTGAGGACGCCCGGCGCGAGGTCATCGCCCGCGGTGATCTTGGCCCGCTTCTCATCGAAGCGCTTCTCGAAGTTCTTGCGCTGCGCCTGCAGGCGCTCCGCCGTGCGTTCGAGCTGGGCGTTCAGGTCCTCATCCTGCATGCGGATCTCGAACCACTGCTCGTGCGGCAGCTCGGCGAGATATTCGGCCGTGAGCTCCCCACCCGAGCGCAGGTTCGGGGCGCCTTCCGCGCGCTTGCCGACGATGAGCGTCTGGATGCGGCTGAAAAGATCGTCCTCGAGGATGCGCTGCTGGTCGCCGAGGTCCTTGCGCACGCGCTCGAGCTCCGCCTTCTCGATCGAAAGCGCACGCGAGTCCTTCTCCACGCCGTCGCGCGTGAAGACGCGCACGTCGATGACCGTTCCGTCCATGCCGGGCGGAACGCGCAGCGAGGTGTCCTTCACGTCCGAGGCCTTCTCGCCGAAGATCGCGCGCAGGAGCTTCTCTTCCGGCGTCAGCTGCGTCTCGCCCTTCGGCGTGACCTTGCCGACCAGGATGTCGCCGGCGCGCACTTCCGCGCCGATGAAGGCGATACCCGCTTCGTCGAGCTTCGCGAGGGCCGCATCGCCGACGTTCGGGATGTCCGCCGTGATTTCCTCGGGCCCGAGCTTCGTGTCGCGCGCAACGCAAGTGAGTTCTTCGATGTGGATCGTCGTGAAACGATCCTCCACCACGACGTTTTCCGAGATGAGGATCGAGTCCTCGAAGTTGTAGCCGTTCCACGGCATGAACGCGACCAAGAGGTTCTGGCCGAGTGCCAGCTCCCCGAGGTGGGTCGAAGGACCGTCGGCGAGCACGTCGCCGCGCGCGATCCGGTCGCCCGCGTTCACCAGCGGCCGCTGGTTGATGCAGGTGTTCTGGTTCGAGCGCGTGTACTTCGTGAGACCGTAGATGTCGACGCCCGGCTCCGCGGAGGTCGTCTCGCTGTCGTGCACGCGCACGACAATGCGGCCCGCGTCCACCGAGTCGACGATGCCGCCGCGCTTCGCGACGACCGTGACGCCCGAATCCGTGGCAACCGCCCGCTCCATGCCCGTGCCGACGAGCGGCGTTTCCGAGCGCAGCGTCGGCACTGCCTGGCGCTGCATGTTCGATCCCATGAGCGCGCGGTTCGCGTCGTCGTGCTCGAGGAACGGAATGAGGGAAGCCGCGACCGAGACGATCTGCTTCGGGCTCACGTCCATGTACTCGATGCGCTCGCGCGGCATCAGCGTGAACTCGTTCTGGTGACGGCAGGAAACGAGCTCGTCGACCAGCGCGCCCTTCTCGTCGAGCGTCGCGTTCGCCTGCGCGATCACGAACTGGCCTTCCTCGATCGCCGACAGGTAGTCGATCTGGTCGGTGACGCGTCCCGCCTTCATCTTGCGGTACGGCGTCTCGAGGAAGCCGTAGGCATTGGTGCGCGCGTAGACGGACAGCGAATTGATGAGGCCGATGTTCGGGCCTTCCGGCGTTTCGATCGGGCAGACGCGCCCGTAGTGCGTCGGGTGCACGTCGCGCACTTCGAAGCCCGCGCGTTCGCGCGTGAGGCCGCCGGGTCCAAGCGCCGAGACGCGACGCTTGTGCGTCACTTCCGAGAGGGGATTGTTCTGGTCCATGAACTGCGAGAGCTGCGAGGAGCCGAAGAACTCCTTCACCGCGGCCGCCACCGGCTTCGCATTGATCATTTCCTGCGGCATGAGGCCTTCGGTCTCGGCGAGCGTCAGGCGCTCCTTGACCGCGCGCTCGACGCGCACGAGGCCGATGCGGAAGGCGTTCTCCGCCATCTCGCCGACGCTGCGGACCCGGCGGTTGCCGAGGTGGTCGATGTCGTCCACCGTGCCGTTGCCGTTACGGATGTCGATGAGCGTCTTCAGCACGAGGGTGATGTCCTCGCGCGAAAGGATTCCGGAACCCACGATCTCCGATCGCCCGACGCGGCGGTTGAACTTCATGCGGCCGACGGCCGAGAGGTCGTAGCGCTCGTCGTTGAAGAAGAGGTTCTGGAAGAGGTTTTCCGCGGCGTCCTTGGTCGGCGGTTCGCCCGGACGCATCATGCGGTAGATCTCGACGAGCGCCTCGAGGCGCGTGCGCGTCGGATCGACCCGCAGCGTATCCGAAATGTACGGGCCGCGATCGAGGTCGTTCACGTACAGCGTGTTGACCTCGGTGATGCCGGCCTCGATGAGCTTCTGCACGGTCACCGCCGTCAGCGCTTCGTTGGCCTTCGCGAGGATTTCGCCCGTTTCCTTGTTGACGACGCTGTGCGCGAGCACCTTGCCGTGCAGGTATTCGGTCGGCACCGGGAGCTGCTTGACGCCCGCTTCCTCGAGTTCACGCACGTGGCGCGCCGTGATGCGGCGACCTTCCTCGACGACGACCTTCTTGCCGACGCGGATCTCGAACATCGCCGTTTCGCCGCGCAGGCGCTGCGGCACGAGGCCGAGGGAGATCTCGGTCGCCGAGAGATAGAACGTGTTCTTCTCGAAGAACGTATCCAGCATTTCCTCCTCGGTCATGCCAAGCGCCCGCAGGATGATCGAGACCGGGAGCTTGCGGCGCCGGTCGATGCGCGCGAACACGCAGTCCTTCGGGTCGAACTCGAAGTCGAGCCAGGAACCGCGGTAGGGAATGATGCGCGCGGAGAACAGGAGCTTCCCCGACGAGTGCGTCTTGCCCTTGTCGTGGTCGAAGAAGACGCCGGGACTGCGGTGGAGCTGCGACACGATGACGCGCTCCGTGCCGTTGATCACGAACGTGCCGTTATCGGTCATGAGCGGCAGTTCACCGAGGTAGACCTCCTGCTCGCGCACGTCCTTCACCGGCTTCTTGGGGCCGGTCGCTTCCTTGTCGAGGACGACGAGGCGCACCTTCACGCGCAGCGGCGCCGCGTAGGTGAGGCCGCGCAGCTGGCACTCCTTGACGTCGAACACGGGCTCGCCCAGGCGATAACTCACGTATTCGAGATAGGCGTTCCCGGAATAGCTCGAGATCGGGAACACGCTCTTGAACGCCGAGTGGAGTCCCACTTCGTCACGCGATTCCTCGGGCACTTGTGCCTGCAGGAACCGCCGGTAGGAGTCGATCTGAATCGCCAGCAGGTACGGCACGTCCAGAATGCTCTGACGCTTGCCGAAATCCTTGCGGATGCGCTTCTTCTCGGTGAAGGAATATGCCATCGGTGTCGCCCTCTCCAACTATCGATCGAACTACTGCGCAGACGGGCGCGCGCCGGACCGGCTGCTGAAGGCCGGTCCGGCTGCACGCTTCTCAATCAAGTCAACGGACAACGGGCCGGACCCGCGTCACTTGACCGCAGCCTTGCCGCCCGCGTCTTCGATCTTCTTCTTGATTGCGTCGGCATCGGCCTTCGAAACGCCTTCCTTGACGGTCGAGGGAACGCCTTCCACCAGGTCCTTGGCTTCCTTGAGCCCAAGGCCGGTGATCTCGCGGATGACCTTGATGACGCCCACCTTGTTGGCGCCGAACTCGCTCATCGTCACCGTGAACTCGGTCTGCGCCTCGGCGGCGGGCGCGGCGGCGGCGGCGCCACCGGCGGCGGCCATCGCGACCGGCGCGGCGGCCGTCACGTTGAACTTCTTCTCCATGTCGGAGATGAGCTCGACCACTTCCATGACGGTCATCTTGGAAATTGCGTCGAGCACGTCTTCTTTACTAACAGCCATGATGATCTCCAGAAAAATACCTTAGGTCGGTTACCCGTTGAATGAATGTCTTGGTTCAGCCGGCGGCGGCTCTCTGCTCTTTGACGGCCGCGAGCGTGCGCACAAGCTTGGCTTGCGGCTCCGCGAGCGTACGGACGAGCTTCGAGATCGGCGCCTTGAGGAGCCCCATCAGCTGCGCGAGCGCCTGTTCCTTCGTGGGCAGGCTTGCAACCCGATCGAGATCCCGGGAGCTGAGGAGCTTCCCCCCCATCGAGACCAGCTTCGCCACGAGCTTGTCGTTGTCCTTCGCGAAGGCCTTGACCACGCGGGCCGCGGCCCCCGGGTCGTTCTTCGAGAAGGCCAGGACGAGCGGGCCCTTGAGCGAATCGCCGATGCACTCGAAAGGAGTGCCGGCCACGGCTTTGCGTGCAAGCGTGTTCTTGACCACGCGCATGTACACGCCGTTCGCCCGCGCTTTCGCGCGCAGGTCGGTCATCTGGGGAAGCGACAGGCCACGGTATTCCGCCGCCACCACGGAGTGGGCGCTTGCCGCCACCGCGTTGACTTCGGCCACCAGCGCCTGCTTGTCTTCCAGTTTCAATGTCATCTGTCTCGCCTCCTGGTGAGAAGTAGAACTACCCCGGCGCGCGTCCTTGCCTGCCGGCCCATCTTTCGATGGCTACCTTCACCACGGGGTGCGGGTAACGCCATCTGCGCAGGGTATTAAGGGTCCAAAACCCGCCTGCGGTCTTCGATCGCTTCAACCTGAATCGAGCTAAAGACCCAGACTTGCCTGATCCACGATGACTCCGGGGCCCATGGTCGAGGACAGCGTGATCTTTTTAAGGAACACGCCCTTCGACGAGGCCGGCTTCACCTTCTGCAGATCGTTCAAGAGGGCCAGTAAATTCTCCTTGAGTTTCGGCGCGTCGAACGTCGACTTGCCGATCGGGCAATGCACGATGCCCGCCTTGTCCGTGCGGTAACGCACCTGGCCGGCCTTCGCGTTCTTGACCGCGTCGCCGACGTTCGGCGATACCGTTCCCACCTTTGGGTTCGGCATGAGGCCCCGGGGGCCGAGGATCTGGCCGAGCTGTCCGACGATCCGCATCGCATCCGGGCTCGCGATCACGACGTCGAAATTGAGCTCGCCCTTCTTGACCTGTTCCGCCAGGTCCTCGAGACCCACGATGTCCGCGCCCGCGGCCTTCGCGGCCTCCGCGTTCTTGCCGGACGTGAACACCGCGACGCGCACGTTCTTGCCCGTGCCGTTCGGCATGACCGTCGAGCCGCGGACCTGCTGGTCCGACTTGCTCGCATCGATGCCGAGGTTCACGGCGACGTCGAGCGATTCCGCGAACTTCGCCTTGGAAAATTCCTTCACGAGCGCGAGCGCATCGTCGATGGCGTAGGGCTTGCCCGGAACGATCTTGTCCTTCCAGGCCTTGACTCGCTTGGCTACGAACGGCATGTCAGACCCCCTCCACGTCGACGCCCATGCTGCGGGCGCTGCCCGCGATGGTGCGCACTGCCGCATCGAGATCGGCGGCCGTCAGGTCCGGCATCTTCTTCCTGGCGATCTCTTCGAGCTGCTTGCGGGTGATCTTGCCGACCTTCGCCGTGTTGGGGGTGCCGCTGCCCTTTTCAATGCCAAGGGCCTTGCGAATGAGCACCGACGCCGGCGGCGTCTTCATGATGAACGTGAAGCTGCGGTCGCTGTAGACCGTGATCACGACGGGGGTCGGCAGCCCCTTTTCCATCTGCTGGGTCTGCGCGTTGAACGCCTTGCAGAACTCCATGATGTTCACGCCCTGCTGGCCGAGCGCCGGGCCCACGGGCGGACTCGGATTCGCCTGGCCGGCGGGAATCTGCAGCTTGATATAGCCGGTAACTTTCTTCGCCATCGATCACCTCGAGTGGGTGCAAGCGCTCGTTGTCGAGCTCCCCGGTATTTGAGACTTCAGGCCTTTTCGACCTGACTGAACTCCAGCTCCACCGGCGTCGAGCGCCCGAGGATCTGTACCGCCACCTGCAGGCGGCTCTTGTCGTAGTTGACGGACTCAACCACGCCGTTGAAATCGTTGAACGGGCCGTCGATGACACGGACGACTTCGCCCGGCTCGAACAGCACCTTCGGCTTCGGCTTGTCGACGCCTTCCTCGACCCGGCGGAGGATGGCCATGGCCTCCTTCTCCGTGATCGGCGCCGGCTTGTCGCTGGTGCCCCCGATGAAGCCGAGGACCTTCGGCACGTCCTTCACGAGGTGCCAGGTGTCCTCGTCCATTTCCATCTGCACGAGCACGTAGCCCGGGAAGAACTTGCGGTCGCTCTTGCGCTTCTGGCCGTCGCGCATTTCGACCACTTCCTCGGTCGGCACGAGGATCTCGCCGAACTTGGCATCGAGTCCCTGGCGCTTGACGCGCTCCCGCAGCGACTCGGCGACCTTGTGCTCGAAATTCGAGTAGGCGTGCACGACGTACCAGCGCAAACTCACCTGCATCCCCTCCGCTACCGACATATCCCGACCTTTACCCGGCGCCCGTGAGCTTCTTGGCGAGCCACGACAGGAAAACGTCGAGCCCCCAGAAGAACAGTCCCGCCACCGTCACGAAGAAGAACACGATCGCGGTGGTCTTCACCGTCTCGTCGCGGCTCGGCCAGACGACCTTGCGCAGCTCCACGCGCGAGCCCTGGACGAAGCCCCAGAGGTTGCGGCCGATCTGCGACGTGAGGGCGATCAGCACCGAAGCGACCAGCGCGCCGAGCACGATCAGCCAGCGCAGCCATGCCGCCTCGACGTCCTCGTAGTGATAGAACGCCCACAGGCCCGCGATGAGCGCGGCCACGGCGATTGCCATCAGTACGACATCGAGTGCGTTGGTGTCGCGCTCGACCGCCCCTTGTTGTTCGCTCTTCTCCATCATTCCGTCCACACCGTGGCAGGCCAGGAGGGAATCGAACCCCCAACCTGCGGTTTTGGAGACCGCCGCTCTGCCAATTGAGCTACTGGCCTGTTGATCGGTGCCGGTGTTGGATAACTGGGGATTTGGGCAAGTGGGAGCGACCCAAATCCCCAGTTATCCAACACCGGCACCGGTTTGACTAATTACGCGATGACCTTTGCGACGACGCCTGCTCCGACCGTCTTGCCGCCCTCGCGGATCGCAAAGCGCAGGCCCTGCTCCATCGCGATCGGGCTAATGAGCTCCACCACCATCTTGATGTTGTCCCCCGGCATGACCATCTCCGTCCCCGCCGGCAGCTCCACGTTCCCCGTCACGTCCGTCGTGCGAAAGTAAAACTGCGGCCGGTAACCCTTGAAAAACGGCGTGTGCCGACCCCCCTCTTCCTTCGTCAGCACGTACACCTCGCACTCGAACTTCGTGTGCGGGGTAATGGAACCGGGCTTGCACAGCACCTGCCCGCGCTCCACCTCTTCGCGCTTCGTGCCGCGCAGGAGAACGCCGACGTTATCCCCCGCCTGCCCCTGGTCGAGGAGCTTGCGGAACATCTCAACGCCCGTGCAGATCGTTTTGGTGGTCGCCTTCAGCCCCACGATCTCCACTTCGTCATTCACCTTCACGATCCCGCGCTCGATACGCCCCGTCACCACGGTGCCCCGGCCCGAGATCGAAAACACATCTTCCACCGGCATCAGAAAGGGCCCATCAATCGCCCGCTTCGGCACCGGAATGTACTGATCCAACGCCTCCACCAGCTTGATCACCGAGGGCACCCCAAGCTCCCCCTTGTCTCCCTCGAGCGCCTTCAGCGCCGAGCCCGTGATGATCGGGGTCTTATCCCCCGGGAACTGGTACAGCGTCAAAAGATCGCGCACCTCAAGCTCCACCAGCTCGAGCAGCTCCGCGTCATCGACCATGTCCGCCTTGTTGAGGTACACCACGATGTACGGCACCCCCACCTGGCGGGCAAGCAGTATGTGCTCGCGCGTCTGCGGCATCGGACCGTCGGCCGCCGACACCACCAGAATCGCCCCGTCCATCTGCGCCGCGCCCGTGATCATGTTCTTGATGTAGTCCGCGTGCCCCGGGCAGTCCACGTGCGCGTAATGCCGGTTCTTCGACTGGTACTCGACATGCGCCGTCGAGATCGTGATCCCGCGCGCCTTCTCTTCCGGCGCCTTGTCGATCTGGTCGTACGCCATGAACGTGCCGCCAAAGGCCTCCGCCATCACCTTCGTCAGCGCCGCCGTCAGCGTCGTCTTCCCGTGATCCACGTGACCAATCGTCCCCACGTTCACGTGCGGCTTGGTGCGCTCAAATTTCTCTTTCGACACGACTCTCTCCTCAAGGAACTCAAGACATTCTTTTTCGAAAAATTCTGGAGCTCACGACCGGAATCGAACCGGTGACCTCGTCCTTACCAAGGACGTGCTCTACCGACTGAGCTACGTGAGCGATGGTCCATGCCCTCGACGCCCATGCCGCCGACCACCGCCCGGATCCGGGATGGAGCGGGTAGTGGGAATCGAACCCACGTCATCAGCTTGGAAGGCTGAGGTTCTACCATTGAACTACACCCGCACTGGCCATGCGGCGGGGTGCAGACGCCTCCGCCCGATTGAAACTCGCGCCTCGCAACCTCTGGTGGAGGGGGAAGGATTCGAACCTTCGAAGGCATGAGCCGGCAGATTTACAGTCTGCTCCCTTTGGCCGCTTGGGTACCCCTCCCCCGAAATGCGAGCCGCGTATTCTGATTTCCGAGCGCCGCAGAGTCAACGGCGATAGAGAGGAGAATCAAGGTTTTAGGATGCGCTCAGAGCCTTCGCCCCGCTGGTGCGGACCCGCATCCGCGAACCGACCCTCCCACGGACCGGCTGCCTATATATAAGGAGTACCCCCACCGGCGGCCGATCCCTTCCCCATGCCATGATTCGGGAGCCAACGTGAATGCGCCGGGGAACCGCAACTTGCCGCAGATCCTGTTGCGCTGCAAAAGCTTTCGGGGCAACTGCCGATGTACCTCAAGTTCTTCCAACTCAACCGCTTGCCCTTCGCGCTCGGTCCCGACCCGGCGTTTTACTTCGCGGCGTCCAGTCACGCAGAGCTGTTGAAGCGTATTTGCGGCGAAGCCGCGCCCGGCACGAGCGGTCTTGTCGTCAGCGGCATCTGCGGATCGGGCAAGACGCTGCTCCTCGAGCGCCTTGCGAGCAAAGGGCCGTCAGGCATGACACTGGTGCGCCTCGACTATCCGCCGCAAACGCTGGGCGAGATTGCCGAGGTCGCAGCACAACAGCTCGGCGTGTCCTTCCAGCCGAAATCGGAGCCACGCACGGCGGACGATCTGCGCCGGTCACTTTCCGGGTGGTGCCCGCCGGGTCGGCGGGTCACGCTCTGCGTCGACAACGCACACTTGCTCGGCGACCCCATCCTGCAGGCACTCCTTTCCCTTGAGACGGTCGCCGCGCCCGCACCGGCACGCCTCGTGTTTTTCGGGCGACCGCCGATCGCAAGCCGGACGCTGAGCGCGCCCCAACACTTCGAATTGCAGCCCCTCACCGCCGCCGAGGTACCCGCCTACATCGAGCACCGGCTTGCGATCGGCGGCGCGGCGGGTTCGCACCTGTTCGACGATGAGAGCGGTGTCGAGATCGCCCGACAGAGCAAGGGCAACCCGCGACTCGTGAATGCGCTGTGCGACGCGGCGCTCGATGTCGCCTGCGAACGTGAGCTGCGCCAGGTGCGGCCTTCGGAAGTGCTGCGCGCACTCGAAGATGTCGGACGGCTGGTGTCCGCAACACAGCAGAGCATGCAATCCCAGGCCGCGAATCCGCCGCCGGGCGTGCTCGCGCGGATTCAGCTGACCCACAATGGCGTGCCGGTGCTCGAGCGCGAACTGAGCCGTGGGCGCCTGCAGATCGGGCGCGCTCCGGGCTGCGACCTGCAGATTGACAGTCACTTCGTCAGCCGCCATCACTGCCAGATTCTCACGAGCGAAGAGATGTCGATGATCGAGGACGTGCGCAGCACGAACGGCCTTTTCGTCAACGAGCGGCGCGTGCGCTGCCATCGTCTGGCCGACGGGGACAGGGTCCTCGTCGGCGAGCACGTGCTGAGGTACGTGGATCTGCGGGGTCAACCGTGAGGGCGCACTGGCCGCGGTGCGGCGGGCGTCAAGCGGAGGATTTCTGTACCGCGATGAAATTGCGCGCCAACGGCTCCGGACCCTCGTGGAGCGCGACCTGATCCGGCGAAACCAGGCCATTGCAGATCGCGAACATGGTGACGCCGGCCGTGTTGTGCAGTTCGAGCTTGCGCATGAAATTCGAACGATGCTTTTCAATCGTCTTTACGCTGAGCAGAAGCTGCAGCGCGATGCGCTTGTTGGACTTGCCGAGCGCGATCAGCGTCAGGATCTCGCGCTCGCGATCGGTGAGGTGCTGCACCGATGCCGCCGGGCGCGGGTCGCTGTCGCCGAGGAAGCCGGAGACGATTTTCGCGGACACGGGGGCACACAGGTAGCGCTGCCCGCGCACGATCGTGCGGATAGCCTGCAGCAGGTCTGCACGGCTCGAATCTTTCAGCACGTAGCCGTCCGCTCCGGCCGCCAGCGCGGCCTTGATGTACTCCTCGCCATTGTGCACGGTGAGCACCAGGACGCGCACGGCGGGCGCAACGCGCCGCACGCGCGAGATGACCTGGATACCGGTTCGCTGCGGCATCGCGAGATCGGTGATGACGACGTCCGGCTGCTCGCGTTCGACGATCGCGACGCCGTCGTCGCCGTTGTCGGCTTCGCCGACTACTTCGAGATCGTTCTCGAGCGCGAGCAATGCGCGCAATCCTTCGCGCAGGATCGCGTGATCGTCGACCAGTACAAGCCGCAGTCGTGCTTCTCGGGGCGCCGCCACTGCGGTGACAGGACTGCCGTTCGGCATGGATCTCACGATAGACAAATTAGGAAGATCCCTTAATGGAAGCTTGGTCAATTGTTCTTTTGTCATCAATATACGCGCTGGCGCGCGCGTGACATGACGATCTGACATAAACGAATGACGACCTGCAGAGATGTCGATCGCCGCACGCGCCGAGCGATGGTTTCGCCACTGGATGCGCCTCCAATGGTCGGGTTTTCCCTACCCTACCCCATCGCCGGTCAGGGTTTCGGTGGCGCCCGCCTCCAGCGCGCCGGCGTGAACTCGAAGCGCCAGGCGCAGTAGCAATCGGCGTCCGCGAACGGCGCTTCGTTCGCGGGAAAGTTCGCGCGCTTGAGGGGAGCCTTCCCGGAACTGCTGTAGACGCCGACGATGCCGGCATCGGCGGCGCGGATGAGCTGCCAGTCAGCGTTGCCGGTCATCGGGTCGGGATACAGGCGACGCAGGTGCCGCGTTGGTTGCAAGGTTCGGGTGTCTTCAAGCAGTTCATGCAGATCCCCTGGTAACTGCCCGACGATCGGGCCTTGCCTGTAGTAGCTCGCGATGGCCGCCCGGTACGCCTCGCCGGCGAACAGGAGCTGCGCTTCGCGATCACGCCGGGCCTCGGTCGACCAGACCGTGCCGACGGCGGCAAGCGCGACGCCGAGAAGCGCCACCGCAAGCAGGACGGCCAGGTAGGTGAAGCCGCCCGCGTGGGCCCGGCTACCAGGTGGCAAACGCCGTTCCATCGCTGGCCGTTGCCTGTGAACCGCTGTGGACGTCGCGGATGCCCGGGGCCTCCTGGTCTTCGCTCGGCACGGTCACCCAGCTCTCGCTGCTCTTGGTCTCGGGATCGACCGGAATGCTCCTGAGGTAATGGCGCTCGACGAGGTCCGGGAGCACGTCGGGATAGCGGGCGAGATCGGCGAAGTGCTTGTCGATCGCGTCCCGCATGACCGAGAGATCCTGCCGCAGCACGACTTCCCTGGAATGGTCGACGCTGTGGAAGTAACGCGGTACCGCGATGAGGAGCAACGTCGCGATGATGGACATGACGACGAGCAGCTCGATGAGCGTGAAGGCCGGCCGGCCCCGCCGGCCGACACTACCAGTCGCGATACGCGGTGCCATTGAGAGCGGTTCCGGTGGAATTCGAGAACACGTCGTAGACGTCATCGCCCGGCTCGGGACTCTCAGGCGGGCTCGCAAAACTCCTGAGACCCCAGGTCCGGGAAGCCGGCACGCCCGGATCGGGGAAGAACGGGTCCCGTGGCAGCCGCCTGAGGAAGTACATCGGCTTCAGCTCCGGCGTGGAGATATCCGGCACGCCGGTGTAGAGAGCATCGAGCGTCGGCGGATATCCGGAGGTGTCGGCTTCCCTTTCGATGCGTCCCTTGTCGGCGGCGTCCTTGTAAGCATCGATGGCGATTCGCAATTCACGCAGCGCGACGCGCAATTCCTGCTCCTTGCCGCGCTTGACCGTGAGTTCGACGAGCGGCATGGCCACGCTCGCCAGGAGCCCCAGGATGGCAACGGTGATGACGAGCTCGATGAGCGTGAAGCCCGCCGCGCGCTTCATGGGCCGTTCCGCAGGTAGATCGCAAAGCGGATGTCCGCGTCGACTTCCGCGGCTGCGATCGCCTTGCGCTCGAGGCGCAGCCCGTCGACGGCGGCGCCTGTGACGGTCAACAGCGTGCCGTCGATGAACTTGCGGATGGCGGGGTACGTGCCGTGCACCGGAAACGTGAGCCGCGCCCTGACGATCTGCCCGGAGCGCACGACGTTGACCTCGTAACTGCCACGCTCGAGCGCGAGCCCCGCGGCAGCCGCCTGCGCGACGATGGCCTCGGTAACGGCGGGCAACTCGCTGCGCAGCGGGAGCTTGGTCATCAGGGTCTTCAGTCGCGCAGCCGGCGAAAGGTCGCCCATCGAAGCGGTGGCGCCGTGCAGCTGCCGCGCGCCCGCAAGATCGCTCTCGAGCCGCGAAACCTGGCTGCGAAGCGCCGCGTTGGCGCTCAGGAAGCAGACGAGCGCCGACAACAGGAGCGCGAGGCCGGTCACGCCCGTGCGACCGACGTAATGCAGCTGATGCGAAAGATAGGGAATGATTTGACGTGAAACCATTTCCGGGAATCGACCGCGGCCGCCGGGCTGTGCCACGGGTGCGGTGGGCGATCCGTGATGGGCCGCTGGCAATGCCGCGCGCGCTGCGCCCACTTCGGTCGCGGCCGGCAGCGGCCCGGACGAGCCTTCGCCTGGAATCGCGTTCATGGCGCTGCGGTCCATCCGGCCTTGATTTCGAAGCGCACGGGATGCTCCGGATCTTTGAGCTGGATTTCATGGCTCGCGAGCATCGGGTAGCGCAGCGCCCGGCTCTTCTGCAGACGTTCGACATACGCGAGCGCGAGATCGAGCGTGTGCGCTTCCGCCAGCACGCGCACTTCCTTTTTTTCGCGATCCGGCTCGACGCCGAGTACGGCAACCGTGCCGTGGCTGTCAGCACTCGCAAGTTCGAGTTCGCGCAGGAGGTCCGACCAGGGTGTGGTGAGATCGCTGATGGCGACGTCCGCATCCTGCTCGGCGCGCAATGCCGCCTTGTCCGACTTCGGGGGCTGCGACTCGGTGCGCAGCGCCGCGACCCGCCACTCGAGGCCGGCGCTCCGCGCGGCAACGCTTCGGTAGTCGATCAGCACGAGCGCCGCAACGGCGAGACCCGCGCCGAGTATCGCCAGTCCGCGCCGGGACGGCCGCTTGTGGCTGCGCGCGAAGTCGAGTTCAATCAGCCGGCGCGTCATGCGTACAACCTCTTGAGTACCGACAGGCCTTCGTCCTGCGGCTCGCCTGCATCCGGATCCTCGAGCCATTCGATCCCGACATCGTCCGCGCTCGCGAGCTGGCGCAGCCACGCCGGTGCGGCGACGAAGACACGGCCGTTCCAGGAGTCCCGGGCCGCGAGTCGCCCGAAGGTGCGCAATCGTTGCAACTCGACCGACCAGTCCGACCCGATGCGCGCCGAGTAAACCCTGTCCCAGCCGTCCCCCACCAGCCGCGCCGCGGCGAGCGAACCCTCATCGATGTTGACGAACCAGCCGGAGCCGTCGCCGAGCTGCCGTCGCCACCCGTTGTAGGACGCAACGAGCTGAGGCTGCACCGAAGTCAATCGCGAGCCGCATGCGGTGACGAGACTTGAAAGCTCGTCGAGCAGCGCGGCTTCCATTGCGCAGGCTACCCGCGCCCTGCCGGGCGGCGCTTCGCTGAGCCCGACCCGCCATTGATCGGCGACATTGCCGTAGATGTTTCCAAGGCAGATGCGCGCGTGCGCGAGTCGCTCGGCGTCGCTCGCGACGTCGGCAGACCACGGAACGATGGCGTACCGCGGCCAATGATTGGCGAGCACCGCGCGCACGTTCGCTCCCTGCCAGCCGGCTTCGGACAGGCAAAGGCGCAGGGCGGCGAGCGCGGGACGCCAGTCGCCCGACGCGGCTTCTTCAAGCTGGCGCCGGGTATCGGCGGTGCATTGCGGGCGCAGTCCACGCCGCATGCGCGTCAAAGCCAGGCGACGCGGCGCGATGAGGACCGCGATCTCGTCACGCCATAGTGGTGACACGATTCACCTCATCGAGCGTGGTGCGGCCCTGGCGGACCAGGTCGAGCGCGGCAGTGCGAAGGAATCGCGAACCGCTGCGATGAGCGAGCTCCTTGAGCTGCCGGACCGGCGCCCGCTCGATGATCGCCTCGCGCAACTCGTCGTTGAGCACCAGCAGCTCGCCGACGGCGACGCGGCCGCGATAACCCGTGCCGCGGCAATGCCGGCAACCTGCCCCCGCGCGAAACCGGTAGCTCGCGAATTCGACCGCGGCCACGCCTGACTCTTCGAGGAGCTTCGCCGCCGGCACGACGGCCTCGGCGCACTGGCCGCAGACGACCCGCAGCAGCCGCTGCGCGAGGATCCCGTTCAGCGCCGCAACGAAGCTGTAGGTGTCGACGCCCATGTGCAGGAACCGGCCCAGCACGTCGAACACGTTGTTCGCGTGCACGGTGGTAAACACGAGGTGACCGGTGAGCGCGGACTGGATGGCAATCTGGGCCGTGTCCGGGTCGCGGATCTCGCCGACCATGATCTTGTCGGGATCGTGCCGCAGGATCGAGCGCAGGCCGCGCGCAAACGTCAGGCCCTTCTTCTCGTTCACCGGGATCTGCAGTACGCCGGCGAGCTGGTACTCGACCGGGTCCTCGATGGTCACGATCTTGTCGTTGCCCGTATTGGTTTCGGACAGCGCGGCATAGAGCGTCGTCGTCTTGCCGCTGCCGGTCGGGCCGGTGACGAGGAGCATCCCGTGCGGCAAGGCCGAGAGCCGCCGCAACTGACTCACCAGGCGCGCATCGAAGCCAAGCACCTCGAGGCGGAGCGATTGCAGCTGGTCGGTCACGGCACGCTTGTCGAGCACCCGCAGCACGGCATCCTCGCCGAATACGCTTGGCATGATCGACACGCGAAAATCGATCGGCCGGTTCTCGATCGCGATCTTGAAGCGTCCGTCCTGCGGCACTCGCCGCTCCGAGATGTCGAGTTCCGACATCACCTTGATGCGCGAGAGCACCTGCTCCGACACGTCCGCTCCGGAAACCGTCGCGATCTGCACGAGCACACCGTCGATGCGGTAGCGGATCACGAGGCCCGACGCCGTCGTCTCGAGGTGCACATCGCTCGCTCCGGTGCGCAACGCATCGAACACGGTCGAGTGCACCAGTTTGACGATGGGGCTCGCATCCTCGCTGATCGATGCGAGCGACAGGTTCTCGAGCGATTTGATGCTGCCCGGATTCTTCTGCGCCCCCTCGACCGCGGAATCGATGGCGCGCAGCGTCTGTTCGCGGGCGCCGACGTAGGACGCGATATCCGCGCGCGATGCGATGGCCCACTCGAGCACACAGGACACCCGCGCCTCGAGCCACGGCCTCAGGTCCTCGTCGAACGGATCCGCAATCACGGCGATCACCCGGTCGCGGTCGCGCACCAGGATGCTGCCACGGCGCAGCCCCTCCGCTGATGGCAGCAGGTCGAACGCGGGCTCGAGGCGCATCAGCTTCGCGCCACCGATGCAATCGAAATGAAATGCCGCCGCGACCGCGGCGGCGATGCCGGCCGAATCGAGGCCGGTCATCTCCTGAAGGATCTCGAGCGCGGGCTTGCGCTGGCGCTGCGACTCGGCGGCGGCAGCGGCGAGCGTCGCGTCATCGAGAACGACGGCGGACAGCATGTCCGGCACCGCGTTCACTGGATGCTCCCGGCGAGCTCGAAGATCGGGAAATACATGAGCACGACTATGAGGCCGATCACGACGCCGACCAGGGTCATGAGCGCCGGCTCGATGATCCGCGTGAGCACGTCGACCATGCGTGCGAGCTCATCGTCGTAGAAAGCCGCGATGCGCTCCATCATCTCGCCCATGTTGCCGCTGCGCTCGCCGACGCGAAGCATGCGGGTGGCGACCGGCGTCGTGAGTGCGAAATGTTCCATCGAGTTCGCGAGCGACTGCCCTTCGCGCACGGCCTGCGTCGCTTGCGCAAGCGCCGGCCGCAATCCCGGACTCAGGAGGCCAGCCGACATTTCAAAAGAGGTGACGGCAGGCATGCCGCCGCGCAACAGCATGCCGACGGTGCGATAGAGGCGTGCCAGCTGATAGATGTGCATCTGGCGGCCGACCATCGGCAGGCGCGCAAGCTTGCGCCCGACCGCCGCACGCACGGCCGGCCGGCTCGCGACCCGGGCAAGCGCCACGCCCGCGACCACGAACCCCGTGAGCATCGCGAGACCATGGTCATGCATCACCTGGCCCCACTGCATCAGCATGCGCGAAGCGAAGGGCAGCTGATTGCCGAGATCCGCGTAGATCGTGCTGAACCGCGGCACGACATAGCCGAGCAGGAACAGGGACACGAGGAGTCCCGCACCGCAGAGCACCAGCGGATAGATCGACGCACTCACGAGCTTCTTGCGCAGCAGGTCAATCTGCTGCTGGTAGGCGACGAAGCGCAACAGCGCTTCGCGAATCGAGCCGGTGCGTTCGCTCGCCCGCACCGTCGCGATATAGAGCGGCGGGAAGGACTGCGGCAGCTCCTCGAGCGCGGCCGACAGCGGCCGGCCCTCGAACAGGCGCGAACGGATCTGTTCGAGCGCGCGCCGCGCGGTGGGCACCGCTTCCTTCTCGGTGAGCGTATCGATCGATTCGACGATCGTGAGCCCGGCATCGAGCAGCGCGACGAGTTCCTGGCTGAAGGCGACGAGCGGTATGCGCCGCGCCCGGCCTTCGCCCGGCATCCAGTGCCGCGCGATCGAGATGACCTGTCGGCCCGCGGCCAGCACCTGCCGGCGCGCGTCGCTCTCGTCAGCCGCATCCACGGCGTAGACCAGTATGCCGCCGCCGGGGTCGTGTGCCTTGACTCTGAACAGCAATGCATTCACCAGTTCGTGATGTCGGCGTTCTCGCCGCTGCCGCCTGGCTGCCCGTCCTTGCCGAAGGACAGGATGTCGACGTCGTTGTGCGTGCCGGGCGAGGTGTAGACATAGGCATGGCCCCAGGGATCGAGCGGCACCGCCTTCTTGAGGTAGGGCCCGCCCCAGGCAGGCTCGCCCGCTGGCGGCGTCATGAGGCCCTCGAGGCCCTCCTCGGTCGTCGGAAAGCGGCCCACGTCGACGCGATACTGGTCGAGAGCCTTGTCGAGCGCGTCGATCTGGGCGCGCGCCGCCTTGACCTGCGACTTGCCCACCTGTGCGAAATAGCGTGGCGCGACGAAGCCGGCGAGCAGGCCGATGATGACCATCACGACCAGGAGCTCGAGCAGCGTAAAGCCGCGCTTGGCGATCTCCACGGTGGGCGTCGTCGCAGCGAGGGGCCATCCGACGCGAACCACCGTGCCGCCGCGCCGTTTCGACTGCAGCGAGAGCGTGCCGCCCGTCTTGGCGGCGCGTTCGCGCAGTCCGCTGAGGCCGTGGCCGCCCTTGATCGTCATGCTGGTCTCCTTCGGGTCGAAGCCGACGCCGTCGTCGCGCACCTCGAGCGTGAGCGTCGAGTGATCGCCCCGCATCGAGACGAAGACGTTCTTCGCCTGCGCGTGGCGCGCGACGTTGTTGAGCGATTCCTGGAGCGTGCGGAAGATCGGCGTCACCAGGTGTTCGGGAACGCCCTTGTCGGTCACGGCAAGATCGGTGTGCACGCGGAGCGAGGAGTAGATCTCGCCGAACTCGCGGCAGAACCAGCGCACGGCCGACACCGCGCCAAGATCGTCGAGCATCGAGGGCCGCAGGTTCATCGCAATCGAGCGGATCGATTCCACGGTCTCCTGCACCCTCGAGATCGTGGTCATGAGTATGTGACGTGGCGCGCCCGGGTCCCGGCCGAGCGTCATCTCGACGGCGCGCTCGAGCGAATATTTGATGGCGCTCAGCGACTGGCCGATGCTGTCGTGCAATTCCTGAGCGATGCGCTTGCGCTCGCTTTCCTGCGTCGTCATCAGCCGCGCAGACAGCATCGAAAGTTCGTCGCGCGACGCGTTCAATTCGCGCGTGCGCGCTTCGATGCGCGACTCGAGATCGTCGTTCATCGCCTCGAGCGTCGCCTGGATGTTGTTGAGCTCCGTGATGTCGGAGAGCACGATGACGACGAGGTTGCTGGCCGCGCGCGCTTCGTCCGCACTTCCTCCCGACATCGGCCGGAGCGTCACGTTGAGATAGCGCCCGAGGATCGGGTCGTGCATCTCGAAATTCGCCGTGCTGTTCGCCACCAGCGAACTCCACGACTGGTCGAGCCGCCCGAGGAGCGCGCAATTGCTGCCAGGGCACGCGGGATGCAACAGTTCGTGGAGGTCCCGCCCCTGCACCTCGCGCACCTTGCCGAGGGCCCAGGTCTCGACGGCGCGATTCGTGCGCACGATGTTGCGGCTGCCGTCGATTACGCAGACGAGCTGCGGAAGCGCATCGACGGTGCACTCCCATTCCTGCTTCGCACGGCCGATCGCGGCCTGCACCGCCGGGCTTTGCATCTCGTTGTTCTTGGCGGCCGCATCGGGGCCCATGCGTCCCGCGGCGGTCGGCGCTTCGTCAGCCATAGCACACGTCCTCCACGGCCCTGGGACACAGGCTATAGGTACCGGCCCTTGGATACAGTCCCGCAGGTGCTGTAGATCGAAGTAGGGTTTTGCAGTAGGTCAGGTCGCCTCGGCCTGGCCGAGGAGCGTCTGGTAGACCTGCCAGACTTTGGGGACGTACGCCTGCGTCTCGCGGTAGTGAGGAATGCACCGGCCACAGCGGTCCACGGCCTCTTCGCCGGCGTTATAGGCAGCCAGCGCCAGCTGGATGTCGTTGTCATAACGCCGCATGAGCGACTTCAGGTAGCGCGCACCGGCGTGGATGTTCTGCATCGGGTCGAAGCGGTCGAGGGCACCGTAGCGGCGTGCCGTTTCCGGCATGAGCTGCATGAGACCGGCCGCACCGCTCTTCGATACGGCACGGGCATTGAATCCGGACTCGACCACGATGACGGCTCGCAGGAGGTCGGGCGCCACCTTGGCCGCCGCCGCGGCCTTCTCGATGATCGGGTCGAACTGCGCTGACTTCGCCAGCAGCACGGCACTGTAGGCGTCGCCGCTCTGGGTCCGTTCAGCCGGCGTCGCGAGCAGGAACTGGAATCGAGGGTCGGTCGGAACGTTCGTGAAGTGCGTGACGCCGGCCGTGTCGACGAAGGAATAGATGTCGGCACGCGACGCGCCCGCCGACAGGCCGATGGCGAGGCAAATGGCCGGGACGCAGCTGCGCTTCATGACCCGGCAATTAACGCCAGGCAATGCACGCGCGCTAGGTAGGTCAACACCGTAGCCTTGCGGTGGTGTCGACCGGGGTTGCGGGGCATTGACCGCCGCGGTGCGCAGGCCCTAGCCTGATGCAATGAATGCGCGAGGCCACCGGCGTTCGATGCGGCCGGGATTGATCGCAGCGCTTGCGGCTGCCGTCGTGGGTCCGCCGCTTTTCGCGGCGGACGAACTCCCGGCGTTTCAGCCGGGCCTCTGGTCGTTCACTCTCACGGTTCATGCGCCGGGAGCCGTCCGGCCAGTCGTGCAAGGCATTCGAAGGTGCGCCAATCCGTCGGATGACATCCGCAGGAAATGGCGGGCGCTGGCCGACCAGACCTGCAAATTCACGCCGGTCAAGCGTGACGGGAATCACTACGCGTACAGCTCGCAATGCCAGAAGGAAAGCGTGCGGCTGAGCATGAAAGCCCTGATCGTAGTGACAAGCGACCAGGAGTACCGCGTCGAAACGGAGTCGCAGACCAACAATCAGGTGCGCAAGGAAAGCCTGGTCGCAAAGCGCGAGGGCGACTGCGCGAAGTCGGGCGGACACCTGCCCGTGCCGCAACCGCGCAAGGATCCCGGAACCTAGGGCACGATCCAGTCGCCGTCGGCGACAACGCGCGTGCCCGTGTCCGCTGCGAAGTGCACGACATAGCCACCTTTCGACGCGAAGCGCTGGCCGGGAGCCAGCGTCAGCCGCGGGTAATAGCCCGTAATGACGCGGTGTTCGAGCATCTCCTCGATGCGCTCGACCAGATAATCCCGCACGAACGTGTCGACCATGTGATTCAGCGTGTCCGACAAGAGCCCGCACACGAGATACGTATCGGCCTGTTCCTGCTCCGCCACCACGGGAATCTGGCGGATGCGAAACCAGCCGAGCGGATAGTCGAGGCGCACGCGGCGCCGCTCCGGCAGGTCGAACGGATAGGCCATGTGCGTGATGCGACGCCAGGCCGCCGGGATCGGTGCATTCTCCAGGCCGCTCATGCGACCCGATAGGTATACAGTCGGCAGCTTGTCCGGTCGCTCACCGAGCGCGGCGATGTCAGCCGCGCGCAGCCAGAGCACCAATGCATCGTCGTCCTTCAGGTCGCGCAGCGCTGACTTGAGGTCCTGCGCACTTGCGGAGACCGGCAGCGGACGCTCGAGCGTCGCAATGCCCCGGCCGGCCAGTGTCGTCGACAGCGAACCCGCCGCATCCTTGCCGATGTCCGCGTCCCGAAACACCTGGATGACACGATGCACGCGCGCCCGGCTGTCCTGCTCCAGCAGCTCATGCGCGATCAATTGCGATTCGAGCAACACGCCTTTGGACAGGTAGAGGCTGTCGAAGTCGTTCTCCGCGATCACCGGCAGGTCGACGTTCGGAAAGAGGCAAGGCAGCAACGCCTGCTCGCAGAAGTGATGCACCGGCGCCCAGGTCCTGCCGCCGATCCCGGAAATCACCGCGAACACGGGCTGTGCCGCGAGCTTCGCGCGCAGCTGCGCCTCCCAGGTTTCCGGCGCACCGGTCAGCTCCCAGACATGAAGCTCCCAGTGGCGATTGACCATGAACATCATGCGGCGCGAGGAGTGCAGGCGGGGACTTTCCGCCCGCGTGCGCAGGTTCTTCTCGATGAAGAACTTGTCGAGCACCTCGAGCACACCCTTGCGTTTCGCCGCGTCCGCATCGGGTGTGACGATCGTGGCGAAATGCAGCACCGAGTTCGTTACTCCAGGCACCGCACCTGGCGAAAGCTGCTTGAGGTACGCGATGAGTTCCGCCATCTGCGCATCGTCGAGCCGGTAATGCGGCATGAGATAGCTGAGCGGGCTGCCGTTCGCGCCGATGCCCTCGCGGATCGCCCGCGCGAGCGTCGCATCGGTGTAGGGATCGCGATCCGCGCGCATGCCTTCGACGTACGGCAGGTCGAGGTCATCGGCGGTGCGTGCGCGCGGATGAAAGAGATAGATGCCGGCGATCGGCGGAATCGACCTGCGGCCCTCCTTCATGCCTAGGCCACTGCGCCGATGACAGTTCACGCAGGCGGCCGCCGGTCCCTCGATGCGCATGCCGGCTTCGCGCTCGGCCACGATGGGCGGGCCGGACGGTTGCAAACCGCTGCGATAGATCGCCTCGCCGATCGTCGAGCCCGCGGTAGCGTGCGTGGCTGCGAAAATTCCGAGTGCGAGAATGAAGGCGAGCTTGCGTCGGGGGGACGCCGCCGGCGCAGGCATCACCGCGATGCGAGCAGCTGGCGATACTGGCGAAGCAGTTCGTCCGGCGTCACGAATCCGTCGATGCGGATCCAGGGCTTGCCGGGCGCCGCGCGCAGCAAGGTGACCGGCGTGTGACTCATCTTGTCGCCGCGATAGACGCCGAACGCGCGCTGCGCTGCGAGGCTCGCTTCCAGTGTCCCCGTGTAGTGCTGCCAGCCGGGGCCCGCGTGAAATTTCCGCGCGTAGTCGGCAAGCCGGGCCGGCGTGTCCTCCTCCGGATCGGTCGATATCGACATCAGGTGGACCTCGTCGCCCTGCGGGCCGAGCCTGAGCTGGAACTGTTCGAAGACCTGGCTCATGAGCGGGCAGATCGAACCGCAACTCGTGAAGATGAAGTTGAGCACGACCGGCCTGCCGTCGTCCATCTCGCGTGGCAGGGAGACGGTCTTGCCGTCGTCGCGCACCAGGGTCACCGGCGGCACGATGTAGTTCGCAGTCGCGGTCGTCGCCATGGAGACCGCGTGCCCGGCGGAATCCGCGGCATCCTCGGCCACGACGCAGGGAGCGCCGACCACGAGCAATGCGGCGCCAAGCATGGCGAGCCGCGGAGTCGGTCTGTTGGCGATCCCCTTCATCGCGCGCGGCCCCTCAGGTCGGCCTGCTGAAGCGCGACTCATCGAGCCGCGGATTGACGACGACTTTCTCGATCTGGATCTTCTCGGTGCGCGGCACTCCCTTCACCACGGTTTCGAGGAGGTGCGGAATCTGCAGGCCGTTCACCGGGCGGTAGTCGCGCATGAATATCGCAACCTCGTGGAGCTTGCCGTCGAGCTTGCGCGGCGTGCCTTCGAGCTTCACATCGAGAAAGGAATTCGCATCGATCCACTCGTGCACGACGTGCCCGTTCTTGAGCGTGAGCTTGAGCTTGTAGGCATCTTTGCCCTCGACCTTGTCGAGCCCCTCGAGCTCGACCTTCGTGCCCTTGGCCGCATAGTCGACGAGCGCGCCGTCGAATTCCGACTGCATGCCGGCCGCTTCGAGTTCAGCCGGCGTGAACGTTTCGACTTCGCGGCGATTCAGGAACGGCCGCAGTTTCCAGCCGTGCGTGCCGTCGTAGACCTGCACCGCCGTCTGCCCGTTGAATTCGATCTCGAGCCTTGACTTGCGTGGGCGCTCCATTTCGAGAACGAACGGCAGCTGCACTTGCGCGGCCGGTTCCTTCGAGGGCGGCGGCGGTGGCGGCATGCCGGGAATCTTCACGTTCAGGCGCCGCTGGTCGCCGCCGCCGGCATCCATTTTCCCGGCCCATGAAAGGGCCTTGACGCCGCGCCACTTCTCGAGCCCGCCGCGGGCTGCCATGTTCCGCTCAACGACCTGTGCGGCTGTGAGCTTCGCCGGCGCCGCGGTGGCCTTCGCCATGAACGGCAGCGCCGGGACGAGCGCGAAGAGAGACACGGTCAGCAGAGTTGCCCTCAACATGTATGACTCCTGTATGTCATGGCTCCGGGTCGCTACTGGACGAGCAGTCCATCCACGCGAAACTGGCCGACCAGCACGCTCACGCGGTGACCGGACCTGACCACGTTGCCTTTGTTCGAAAACGCCATCCAGTACGACTTGCCGTTTTCCGGCGGACCGGCCTGGCGCAGCGGCCCCACCTTTTCCATCACCGGAACCTGCAGCGCCACCCGCGCCTTTTCATCGACGAGGTTTGCAGTCGACGCCTTGTCGTGCAGCACCGCGGCCTTGCCCGCATCGACGACGCGATAGCTGAAGCGCACCAGCTGGCCGGACTCGGCAAGCTGCGCGGAGAGCTGGTCCACGCCCCAGGTGAGTGAATAGAACGTCTTCGCACTTTCCGGCATCGCGCCCGCGTGATGCCGGTAGTTCTTCCCTGCCGTTGCCGCCTTCGCTCCGCTCGCATGCGAGGACATTGCCTGGCTCGCTGCTTGCGCACCCGCAAGCACCGTGCACCAGGCAATGCCGGCCAACAATCCCCAAGCGAACAACAGGCGTTTCATCTCCATCACTTGATTTGCGTATCTCCGTTCACGTTCCCCGCAGGTTCAGCACTTGCGCGCTGCCGGTGCCACTGTCGGGTATCGACAGCGTGCCCGTCTTGAGTGAGTTGTTGCCCGCGTTGAAGTTGACCCGGATCGTGCAGGTGCCGCCCGCCGGCACCGTCTGCCCCGAACAGTTGTCCGTCACGAGAATGAAGCCCGAGCCCGCGGTGTTGGTCACGAACGACGCACCGAAGCTCACCGAGGCTCCACCCACACCGACGGTAATCGTGCTGATGTGGGCGCCGCCACCCAGCGTGCTGCCGAAGTCGAGCGTCGAACCCGTGAGCGTCCCGCCGCCACCCGCGGCCGACTGGAACGACACGGTGCCCGTGCCCACGCCGATCGCGTCGGAGTCCACGGCGGTGTTGTTGGTCTGGTTCGTGTCCACAGTCGAGGACACGCCCACGGTCGCCGTGTTGTCGAGGCTGCCTGTCGCCGTCCCACTGACCGTACCGGTCACGGTGAATGTCACCGTCTGGCCGGAGAGCAGCGTTCCCAGCGTCTTCGCAATGTTGCCGGTCTGGTTGGTATTGCCACCGGCGCCGCACCGCGATGTCGGTGTGCACGACCAGCTCCAGCTCGAGAGCGCTGCCGGCCGCGTATCAGCCACCGTGGCGCCCGTGAAGCGGCTCGGCCCGTTGTTCGTCACGACGATGCTGTACGTGACGTGGCTGCCGTGGAACACGTTCATCACTCCGTCCGTCTTGGTGACGGAGAAGTCCGACCGCACGATACCGGTGCCCGACAACGTGACCGGAGATCCCGCCACGCTGCCGTTGCTGCCCGTGATCGTGACACTGCCGTTCGACGCGCCTGCGGCCGTCGGACTGAAGGCAATGATGACCGTGCAATCACCCACCGGCGCACCGCTGGCGCAGGTGCCGCCCGGCGCATCTGCCGGCCTCGAGAAGCCCGCTCCCGTCACATTGACGGTGAGGCCATTCAGGGTCGAACCGCCGGTGTTGTGAATCGTGAGCGTCCTCGTGACCGTCGTGTCGACTATGACGTCGCCATAACTGAGCGGCCCACCCGTGACAGTGACACTCGGCGGTGTCGCCACCGTCGCGGTCAGCGTCACCGGGGAACCGACCACCGCACCCGTCTCAGTCGTCGAGACAGCCGCCGAACCGGTCACGGTGCCCACGACCGCGGAGGGCGTAAACGTCACATTGATCGTGCAGGTGCCCGTGGCCAGACTCGCGCCGCAGGTCCCTCCGGCCGTTCGACTGAAGCCCGTGCCGATGACGACAGCGCTGATGCCCGTCAAGGGCGCCGTACCGTTGTTTCGCAACGTCAGTGCTTTCGTCGACGTGGTCCCGGGTGCGACCGGCGTCACGAAGATGCCGAAGTCGAGCGCGCCTGGCGAAACACTCGCCGCGGCACCCGCCGCAAGCTTGAATTCCACCGCGCCGATGTCGAAGGCGCTCCCCTGCGGCCTGGTCGTGCCGAAGAAGTCGCTCACCGTCGACGGCGCGCCATTGTTCCCGCCCGTCGCATTCGTGCCGGTATTGATCGCCGAGGATCCCGCACCGATCGAGTAATTGCCGAGCGGGGTTTCCCCGTCCACCGGGTGCACGAGCGAGAGTGGGCCGTAACTGAGGTTGATCCAGTTGTTGCCTTCATCGATCGTCGCCGCGGGCACGATCTGGTTCAGCGCGAACTGCGGGTAGAGTCCCGTCGTCTCCGAGTGGCCGGACGGTGCGTTGAAGCCCTTGCACCGCGCCTGCTCCAGAGGATCGGTGACCGACGCGCAGTGCTCCGGCGGCATGCGCGCGCCGTTGCAGTACTGGCGCAGCACGGCCGGGTCCCCGCCACCCGTGATGATGGAGGTCGTCGGCGTCAAGGTGACGCCCGAGCCGTGATTGGTCGGCCCGGTGTCGCCGCGCACGCCGATGTCCCAGTAGGAGACGCCCGACGAGTTGCGCACGCCGCTCGTGGCGCACATGCCGGTGACCACCTGGTTCAGCAGCGGCTCGAGGAAGACGAGGTTCTGCTGGTTCTGCTGGCCCGATCCGGGGTCTCCCACCTCGATGTGGAAGGGCCGGTTCTGCCAGAAGAGATCATTGGTCATCAGCGGCCGCGAAACGAACCGGCAGTTGTTCGGATCGGCGTTGCCGCTCGAATACCCGTAGCCGTTGGGACAGCTCACACCGCCCGTCAGCGCTCCCGAGAGGTTCGGCGTGTTCGGCATCGTCACGAGTCCTGCCGCCTGGCTGGTGGAATGCGTCGTGTAGCTTGTCGGCGCGCAGGTCGCATCGGAGCTGCTGCCCGGATTGCAGCCTGGCGGCGGAACCGAAGCGAACGGCGCACCGAGCGTATTGAACAGGACACCCGCGGACGCCGTCGTGTCGTTCGACACCACGGTGTTGTTGATGAACTTCACCTCGAGCGCATCCTGCAGCGACACGCCGCCGCCATCCCAGCCCGCGACGTTATTCGCGATGATGTTGTTGGTGACCGTGACGTTGTTCCACCGGTTCGGATTGTTCGGGAGCGCGACCACGTCGTCGCCATTCACGAGCTGCAGGCGCAGGCCGCCGCCCGTGCCGCTTTCCGCGCTGTTGCCCATGATGAGGTTCGCGTCGATGAGCAGATTCCGGCCCGTGCCTGCCGGCAATCCGGGCGGGCAATCGGCATCGGTGGTCGTACCGCATTCGGTACCGTCGGGCAGCGTTCGATCCGGCGACGCGCCGAGCACACCGAGACCGCCACCATTGGTCGGAATCGTCGGATTCGCGCTCTGGTTGAAGAGGATCCAGTTCTTCTGGATGACGCCGTCGTTGATGAAGCCGGCGTGCGCGACACCGCCCGCATCACCGGAGCTCATGTTGCCGCAGATCCAGTTGTTGTTGAACTTGTAGCTGTCCGCCCCGGTGCAGAACGTCACGCCACCCGCCGCCGAAGGCGTGCCCGAGTAGAGCGCGTCGCCGAGCGAGAGATTGCTGGTGACGGCATTGTTGTGGACGATGACGTTCCGGTTGTAGCCGTACCCGGCCTGCTGGCCATTGATTAGCCCGTCGGCCGGCAGGTTGTCCGGCAGCGCGGTGTCGCCTCCGACGATGAAGGGATCCGGGAACTCGCCGTTGCCGACCGTGATGCCGCCCGTCAGCGTGCCGTGATTGCCGTGCACCCGGGTGTTGGAGATCTCGAGATTGTGGTTCCAGGCGTGCACGAAGATCGCTCCGCCACCCTGCGAGCTGTTGATGACGCTGATGCCGTCGATGCGTGACGGGTTGCACAGGAAGTTGCTCGTCCCGTAATCGCGCCCGTCGGTTCTATCGGTGCTGGCGCTGCCGCAATTCTGGTTGCCGTTGCCGTTCGTGAGGTAAGCGTACCCGGCAGGGAAATCTCCGGCGCTCGAAGCGCCCCAGAAATCGGTGCTGTTGTTCGGGATGCGAATGCCGCGGCCAAGTACCGTGATGCCGGCGCCTTCATACGCTCCCATCAGCGTCGGCTCCTGCAGCATCTGCGCGAGATTGCCGTTGCCGGTGGCATCCCAGCCGACGACCGTCTCGAACGGAATGCGGTCGACCCGCTGCCGCATGCTGCCCGGACAGGTGTACGTATGGGTCGGGTCGTACTCTTCGGCCGTGAACGTGCCGTCGTTGATCAGCGGTCGACCGTTCAGCGCGAGGCCGAACAGGCAATCCACCTGGCGGCGCCACGGATCCATCTTGCCCGCCGGGTGGGCATCCGCATTGATGGTGACCGATTCCGCGCCGACGCCCTGCAGCCGGACCGGCTTCCACATCAGGACATTTTCGCGGTAGCTGCCGGGGCCGAGGATGATGAGGTCGCCGGCTGTCGCGTTGTCGATCGCGGTCTGGATCGGGCTCGGCTCGATGCGGCCGAATGCCGGATTGACTGCGGTCGTCGGCGTCACGTAGGTCGGCGCCTTGCCGCCCATCGTGACCGTCACGGTGTCGATCGACTTCTTGCCGTTCGCAGCCGTGATCTCGAGCTCGCCGCAGCGGGTCGCAGCGCTCACGCCGCGTTGCTGGATCGTGCACGTCGACTGGCCGGCCGTGAGGCTCGGGACGCTGCCGATGATCTGGTCATTGGTCCAGGTCGTGACGTTGGTCATCGGCACGCTGGCGATGGTCACGTTCGGGCAGGCACCCGCCGCAGGGCAGGTGCTTGGCCGGTCGCCGAAGCCATAGTGCCGCGGGATCTTCTTTTCATTGAATGGCAGGGCCGACGCGCTGGGTCCCGAGTAGGCGTGATTGAGCACGTCCTTCGTGACGAGCGCAGTGATCGTGAGCTGATCCGTGGCCGAAGGCGCCGTGAGGGCAGCCGTTGCAGTCGCGGCTCCGCTCGAGAAGCCTACGGCGGGCGGTGCGTTGTAGCCCGATCCGCCGTTCGTGACGGCCGCCGAGCTGACGCGCAACGACGTCGTGGTCGCAGCCAGGGGAGTCGTGCTCGTGCAGGTCCCGGTGCAGGAAACGGTGATCGTCGGGAGCACCGCATAGCCGCGCCCCATGTTGGCGACGCTGACGTTGACGGCCGTAACGCGACGATTGGTTCCTGTGCCCGTCAGGGTGACCGTCCCGGTTGCGGTCACGCACGGCAGCGCGGCCGTGCAATTGGCACTCGTGGGAGCGGCAAACGTGATCGTGGGAGTTCCGGTCGGGTACCGGTTATTCGCGTTGAAGGACACGTTGTTCACGCCCATCAGCGCATTCGCTGCTGCGCCACTGCCGCCCGTACCGGTGTTGTCAAAGGAGACGCCGGGAACTGTCGTGTAGTTGCCGCGGGTCCCGATCGTCACGGAGTCAACGGCTGAGGACACCGAAACCCATGGGCCATGGCCGCTCGTGCCGCCTGAGGCATTCGCGGCGATGAGGCTGCCCGCGACGCTCTTGATCGCAGGCGTCAGGTCCGGGTACTCGCAGTCGGGCAGGTTGTACCCGTCGGCGAAAGCCATCGTCGGGATCACCGGCGTATCGAGGTACGCCGTCTGCCCGGGCATGAACGGAATTTCGTAACAGTAGTTCGCATACGCAGGGTTGTACGCAGGATCATCGATCATCTGGCCGGGGTGAGCCGCGTCAGGTATCGGGCCCGGATCGTTCATGCACGCGAGCATCATCTGCGGGATGTAGCCGCTCGGGCTCGGCGGATTGACCGTCCAGGTCGAGTAGTTCAGGCCGTTGTAGTTGCCCCACTGGTCCGCATAGACGCGGCCCACTTCCTTGCCCGTGTAGTCCCTGAAGGCGACCGGCGCGTTGGGCACGGCGAATTTCTCGCCGAATTGCGGCGAGAACGGGTCGAACTCGGAGGCGAAGTCGTTCGTGATCGTGCCGGTGAAGTGGCCGGCGACATGCGTCGAAGTGAAGACATAGAACTTCGCGAGGGCAGTCATCTGGTCCTCGAGCGTCACTTCCTTGCGATCGCACAGGGGCCGCGTCGCGCCCGCGAACGGCGCCTGCTGGCCGGCACCCGGGAAGAGGCTATTGAGGTCGGGAACGATGCGCATCGCACCGACGCAGGGCCAGAACACCTCGACCGAGCCGGTGTCCCCTTCATGCCGCGGCGTCGCGCCATTGTTGTTGGTCGCCTGCAGCGGGTTGTAGGGGTTGTAGAGCGCGTTCACCGCCGCCTGGTCGGGCAGGATGAAGATGTTGCCGAAGCCGGGGAATTGCTGGACCGCCGGCGCTATATAGATGTCGCCGAGGAGAATGTTCTTGTCTTCCTCCTTGACGAGTTCATAGCCGGGCGGCAGCACGATTTCGACGACGTATTTTCCGGGCGGCAGCATGGGGCCGTCCGGCGTATCCACGCAGACCGTGCAATTCGTCTTGTAGCTCTTGGGGTCGAGCTCGAGCGACCAGTTGTCGTCCGCCGGCAGCTGCTTGTTCGACGGCGTGCCATTGGCATTGTCGGCTTTCGCGACGGCGCTCGGGAATCGGTACATGCCGTTGTACGGCGCCGGCTGCACCTGGTTCAGCATCGACCAGCCGTCGTAGCACTTGAATTGCGAATCCGCCGCGAGCGGCGTGCCCGGATTGAGCGACTGGGTCGAGTGATGCAGCGTGAAATAGAACGGGCTCGCGGGATCCTGGCCCGGGCAGCTCATGTTCGGGATCGCCTTGCCGTCGCTACCGAGCGCGAGCGTGCCGTCCGCATTCCTGCGGAAGCCCTGCGCCCAATCGTCCCAGCTCGTGGTCGTCGTCGTGTCGACGAGCTTCAGGCTCTTCGTGCCATCCTGCGCGACGCCTTGCTGGTACAGATTGATCTTGACGTTCGCGACGCCCGGCTCCCAGCTGAGCTGCAGGAGCAGCGCCGGGTCGTCGAACGGACGCGTGGAGGTATAGATCACGTGGCCGCGGATGCCGCCGTTCTCGCCCGGGTTGAACGGGCGCATGGCGAATTCGACGAAGCTGTTCTGGCCAAGAAGGCCCTGCCAGCCTTCGCTCGGCACCCAGCCCGGGTCGATGCGGCCCGTGGAACCGCCGGGGCCACCGCCGGCCGGGAATGTCGTCTGGTCCTCGGCGCTGCAGTCAGCGTCCGAGCAATACACGGCGCCCGGGACACGCAGGTCCGAACGCACGGCATTCGTCTCCGTCGTGTTGGCGAACGACGTGCCAATGGCCGAAGTGCCGCCTCCGGCAGTTCCGTCCACCGCTCCGCCCGCGTCGTACACCACGTGCACGCCGGTCTGCTTGTAGCGTGCGCTGTCGGTGTCGACGACCATCCAGTTCAGGAACGGGAAGACTTCGTTGAAGCCTGCGCCGCCGACGAGATCGGTATTGTTGAAGCCCATGTAGCTGCCATCGCGATACCGGATGTTGTACGGAACGAGGGGCAGGCCGGGCTCGAGGTCGTTGCCGTCCGAATCCTTGTCCGGCAGGCCGTTGCCGTTCTTGTCGAGATAGATGCGGCCGTAGAGGTTCGTCCGCCATTGCGTCACTGCAATCTCGAGCGGGTGATCCGTCGTTCCAATCGTCTGGCTGTCGACCTTGACCGGCGTCGAGAGGCCATCGACCAGCAGATCGTTCCACTGGTCGAACACCGTGACCTTCATGTTGCCGAGCGGAACGCCGGTGAACTGGAATGTCCCGTCCGGGTTGCACTTCGTGAACGCGAAATCCGCGCCGTCGGGCGCACCGAGGCTCACGTAGCACTGGCCGAAGCTGTAAGCCTCGTAGTCACCGCTGCTGTAGACCCGCTGGTCGGGCGTACGGCTCATGCGCATGCCCGTGACGATCCCATTGATCGTGGCCGTGCAGGTCTGGCCGGCGCACACGCCGGCCTTGCGCGCATTGATCACCTCGGGGTTCGCGAAGCCGACGGCGACGTGATAGCCGCCGGGGCCGAATTCCTGGAAATACGCCGGCTCTTCGGCCTTGATGAAGGCCTCGATGTCCTTCGTGCCGTCGAGCGTATTGGTCTGCAGCCACTCTTCACCGCGCGCCGTGCGGTCCGCGCCGGGTGTCGTATGCACCTCGTAGAGGCCGGGGTACATGTTGGCGATGATCGCGTGGCCGGCGAGCGGCGAGAGAACGCGCGGTGTCGTGGCCGTATCGCTCGGCAGGCTCCCTTCGTATTTCGGGCAGGTGACGATCATGCCGACGAGGCCGTCGGTGGACGTCGGTGAAATCGGACAGGCATCGCGGCCCGTCGTCGGATCGATCGTGCCCGCGAGCGAGTTCGACACGGGTTCGCCGAATTCATCGTACGTGAGCTGGCCGGCCGGATCGCCAAACTGGCCCGTCTGGTCGAGCAGCACGATGTGGAAGCCTTCGAGGCCGGGCTCGTTCGGCGCGAGCACGTCGACACCGCCGCCGGTGTCGTTCTCGCCGTTGAGCGGGTTATCGTCCTCGAAGACGAACACGGAGATCTTTGCCGTCGGCAGCGGCAGCGCCTGCACGCTCACGTTGACGGCGGTCTGTCCGGGGGCGATCTGCACGCCGCCCATGCTGTGCGGAGTGGCCTGCGTCGAGTCATCCGGATCATTGGCGCCGGTGCCGGGCAGGATGGAGAGGTAATAGCGCTTGGTCGGGTCGAGATGCACCTGGCTCGGACGCACTGCTACTTTATGGGCGGAATCGGTACGGCAGGCGCCGTTGCCGACGTCGCATGCGGCGGGCTCGCCGAGGACTGTCTGTCCCGTTTCGCACGCGAGCGCGCCGACGCAGCCCGCAGCCACGACGGGGGTATGGCTCGTGTGGAAATTGACGCCCAGATTACGCACCGGCGTCGAGGGGTCGTTCGTTTCCGCAACCGGATCGATATGGACCGTTCGATCCTCTTCGATGATCCAGCGGTAATCGTTCGGCAGGACCGCGCCGGACTTGCCGTCCGTGAGCGTGACCTGCAACCCGCTCGGTGCGCCGAAGTTGACTGTGGCAGTGGCCGTAGCGCTCGCCCCTTGCGAGTTGCTCGCGGTGTACTCGAACGATACGGCCGCAATCGCACCGCCGGAGGGACAATTCGGGGAGCACGAAGGCGACGCCGTGAAGGCGCCGTCCGGATTGAGGATGACCGTGCCATGGGTCACAGTGCCAAGTGCTGCGGTCAGCGGCATGCCGAGCGTATCCGAATCATTGCCGAGCACGCCCGGCGGGCTGACCTGCAGCCGCGAGGCGATGTCGCTCGTGTAGTTGTCGGCGACGGCCGATGGAACACCGAGGCAGCCGGTGTCGCAGACACTCACGTGGACGGTGCCGACGATTCCCGAGCAGCTCGATCCGCTCACCGTGCCGTTGGCGCAGTACGTGAACGTGCTGGGCGCAACCGCAGCCGTGTACGTGAAGGTGCCGTTGCCGTGGAACGCGAGCCCCGTGACGGTTCCGATGAGCTGCACGCCATAGACGCCGACGTCGTTGGCCATCACGCCTCTCGCGATGTCCGACACCGTGAGCGTCGTGCCCGGCACGACCGAATAGTTGTCGTCGTTGACGCTTGCCGTAGCCGAGCCGGGCCCGGCGCCACCGCCGACAGTCAGGTGGGCGATCATGCCGCCGTCACGCTGGTTGTTGGTCGAGAGGCTCAACTGCCGGTCGAAAACCGCGTACGTCGCCGCGGCATACGAACCGCTCGGATCCTTGGCCGGGCTGATCGTGACGTCATACGTCTTGCCCGCGGGCAGCAACACTTCGTCCTGGATGCGCGGAATGCCGGGCAGAACGTTGCCGTCTTCGGCATGCAGCGACATGCTGGCGCCGACGACTGATGGCACGTGCGCGCGCAGTCCGGCGTTCACGAAGCGCAGCAACACGCTGCCGTTCGTCGCGCCGGCGCCAATTGCAAGTGACGACGCGTCCGCACGGGTGCGATCGAAGGAAATGCCGTTGATCAGGTAGTAGCGCGGGTCGTAGTTCACCGCCGGCGGATAGCAGGCGGCGACGACGTTCCGCGAAGCATCGATACAGCTCGACGAACCGGCCGTGACCTGGCCCGCCGCCGCCGTTGCCGTGGCACTACCGGGGCCTGCGGGTGGCGCGGAAACATGTACGTTCGGCGTGAGCGTGTAGCCGGCGCCTGCGTCGGTCAGCTCGATCGCGTCGACTTGTCCGTCGCCGTTGACGCTCGCTGCGCCAGTCGCCTGAACGCAGGTCGTACCGTTGACGACGCACGGCGGCGCGTCGATCGTGACTGCGGGCGCGGATGTATAGCCGGCGCCGCCATCGGTCACGAAAATCGAGGCCAGGGCGTCGGCCGAGCGCAGCGAACGGGTCGCCGCCTCGCTGAAGCCCGAAATCCCGACGGCGTCGGAAACCGCCTGGTTCTGCACCGGGTCGATTTCACTGAGCAGCAGCGCGACGTCCGCATCGAAGGGGACGCCGGGGTAGCTGGCGTCGGTGACCACCAGGACGCCATAAAGGCCCATGGGGCCCTGGATCGAAGGATGCGTGCCCGACTCGATCAGGTAGGTGCCGGGACGAAGATTGGCATGCGAGCCCGCGCCGCTGCAGGTCGATCCCCAGCAGAGCGACGCGGACGTTCCCGCCTGCACTTCGGTGGCAAATGACTGCACGCGATCGGATTGCGCGGGCGGCGTGAAGGTCGCGCCGGGATCGCTGGTGTCCCCGGGTGTGCCGGGCCAGGTCGTACCCTGGGGCGGATGCGCGATCGCGGGCGTCGTCGTGCGCACGGCGCCGAGGCCGCCGCCGAGCTGGCCGACGATCACGAGCGACGTCGGTATCTTGTTGCCGTTGAAGGTCAGCTGGTTGCCGAGGTTGATCGTGAGCTTGCCGCTCGGCACGCGAATGAGCGGCGGCTGCCAGCCTCCGGTCTGGGGCTTGCCGTTGGCGGCAGTGCATGACACCGCGGCGGCCGGAGTGTCGTTCGAGACCGCCGAGACGCAGGTGTAGCCCCACATCGGGACGGATTGACCGTCCGGCAGCACGGCGTTGACCGGCGCCGCGTTCAGCGTGATCGTGCTGTCGCCTGCGAGGGCAACACCGCCGGTCGTGAGGAGAATCGATCCCGCGAGCGCCGAAGTGCCGAGGATCGTCTTGATTTTTTCTGAAAGCATTGCTGTTCTCCTCGCCCCTATTTCGCTTCGTCGATCACGTATGCGCGCGGATCGACGAGCATCATCATCATCATTCCGCCCGGGAAGGCGTTGTTGGTGGTGAGCTCGCGCTCGTTATGCGAGTGCCACATGAATGCGAAGCCCGCCTCGTCCGTCGGGCTGTTCGCGACCGTGCCCGATGGCGGGATCGGAGTGGCTCCGGCTGCCCTGCCCGTCGCATCGCCCCCGAGATAAGGACTGCCGCCATACCAGGGCCCAAGCGCCAGGATGTTCGGATCCGGCAACGTGACCGGGCCGCCGCTGCCGACGAGGCCGGACGGTTTGCTCTCGAGCGGCTTGTTGTGATCGCCGCACCATTCGTAGTAGTTGGGCGCGGTGGGATCCGCCGTGTAGTAGCCGTTGGCGTCGGGCGTGCAGGTGCTCGAGTCGCCCGCGTAGCCGTGGCCGAAGACGTCCCAGTTCAGCCCCTTGCCGGTCCAGTAGAAGATTCCGTCCATCGCCAGGCCGGGCGTCGTGGTCGTCGTGAAGAGGAGCGGTCCCGCGAGCTTGGTGTCATCGCCCTCGCTCAGGATCAGGTGGCCGTCGCGCGCGAGCACGCGGACGTGATTGCCGTGCTCGTGAAACGGATGTTGCAGGCGGCCGGTACCGATGACCCTGAGGAGCACCAGTTCGCCGGGGTGCATGTGCGGATTGCCGTTGTACGGCTGGTTCGGATACTGGAGCGCGTAGTTCGGATCCATGTCATCGGGCATCGACCGCCCGTTGATCATGTAGTACGCGGGGTGATACGGCTCCGTCTCCACGCTGAGCGCCGTCGGACAGCCGCTCGCGCCGTTGCAGGCGGTGATCGCCTGCAACTGCTCTTCCACCTGCCGATGGATGCGCGGATCGATCTCCGAAAACTGGAACAGGTACTCGCGGTCGTAGCAGGTCGCGGCATGGTCGTACGCGGCAGTCGCCAGGCGGAAATCCGATTCGTGGTTCGCGGCTTCGGCGGCGAGATTGGACGCTGCAACGCCGGTCCCGCAGCTCGCGGGAGGATTGGCTGGCAGCGCGATGATCGCGCCGTAGAGCCCCATTTCGATCTGCAGGTCGCCCTGCGTGCCGCTGTAGTACGAGCGGGTACCGGGTGAATCGGCGACCAGCGTGTAGTCGACCTGGCTGAGCGCGGTTGCCTCGCGCGTCAGGAGGCCCTGCGTCCCGCCCGAAACACTGACGATGCGCAGGCCGGGGAACAGGATCGACGTATTGCCGGCGGCGGCCGGCAGGCCGTTCGTGAGCCTGACCGTGAACGGATGCCCTTCCGTGACGATGAGCGTCGGACCCGGGACCTGCATCCCGGGACACTTGTTGTTCGGCATGGCGGGCGCGAACGTGATGGTGGCGGTGTTCGCGCAGCCGTAGCCCCAGGAATACACCGTGTTCCCGTCAGGCTGGCTGATGAAGCTCTCCTGGGCCCGGAGCTCGAACAGGTCGTTGGAGCTCTTGATGCCGGGCGCCGCGGCTTGCGCGTTACCCGAGATCAGTGCGGCCGCGAGCAGTGCCACCGGCACGAGGCGTGCCGTCGAGATCCAGGTCGTCATTTTCGTTCGGTTCACGGCGGGTCTCCTTAAGGGCCGACGCACTGCTTGAGCGAGTCCACGGCACCGGGACAGATGTGCACTTCCGTCATCAGGCCGCCGAAGTTCTCCGCATCGTTCGACAGGTGATCGAGGTTCGGCGTGTAGAGGTAGTACGTGGCCCCGGCCGGGTACTTCGCGGTGTCGTGGGCATCGAGGATGACGTCGAGCGATTCGCCGCCGCCCATCGTTATCGAGTTGGTGTCGTACGCGAGGTTGTTGCCCGCGAGGTCGCGGAGCAGCCGCGCATTGAGCGCGATCACGTGCATCGGAATGCCGAGCGACGCCAGCGTCTGGAACTCGTTCGTCTCGAGGTCCCCGAAGCGCAGGAGCGCGCGCCCGCCAAACGGAATGTTGATGATGGTCGGCAGCGGCTGCGAGAAGTGATCGCTCCCGTCGGCGACCTGCGTGCTGAGCGCGCCCGGCGTGACGGTGTCGGGGTAGCTCCGGCCGTTCAGCAGGAAGTACTTGTTCTTGCTGTCGGTGAAGTTCTCGGGATTGAACGTCATGCCGACGAAGTGGAAATCCGGATCGAAGCCATGGATCTGGATCGGGTACTCGACGTCGTATTGCGTCGAGCCGTCGCCGTCGTTGTAGGCATACAGTTGCCCGCCCGTGACGCCGGTATTCCCGGACGAGTCGGCTGCCTTGGGTACAGGCGTCTGGCCCGTGCACAGGATGTCGGAGCAGGAGCGGCCGGTTGCCGCGGCGTCGACCGCAGCGTGCTTGTTGGCCGCGAGCAGGTGCGCTCCGAGATCATCGCCCGAGGTGAGCTTGTCCTGGCGCGGGCGCACGTAGAGCTGCCCGACCATGCCCATCTGCAGGTGCTCGGGCGGCGTGATGTGACAGTGCCAGATGTAGGTGCCCGCGTCCGGCGCGAGATAGTAGTACGTGAAGCTGCCGCCGATGTTGATGGCGACCGATGCGTCCGGAACTCCGTCGTAGAAGGACGAGGCGTTCGGATAGCCGTGGAAGTGCACGGTGTGCTGCTCGAACAGGTCCGGCCGCATGATCTGGCCGACGTTCGTCAGTGTGAGGAAAAGTTCGTCGTCTTCGGCGATCGCGATGAGCGGCGCGGGCATGTTGCCGTTCAGCACGCCGACATCCATCACCGGGCGCGGATCGACGTGGCCCGGCGCATCCGGTTGCGGTTCGAGGCCGACGGCGCCATTCGGGTTGCCCGCGGTGTCCGGATCGCTCGGACTCGCGGGATTGGGCTGATACGGCTGCAGGAAGTCCGCCGCGGGCAGCGTGCCGGGCAGACCGTCCTTGATGTTCTTGAGGCCCGACAGCGGCCCGAACGAAAAAAGGTAGGTCTGCGTGCCGTCGGCCATCGTTGCGAAGCCGTCCCCGCCTGAAAGCTGCTGGCATTTGATATCGGGATTCGGGGTCCCGTCGGCTGCGGCAGGATGGAGCGTCGTGCCGGCCGGACACTGGATCTCGAAGGTCTGCGCCCCTGACGGCAGCGCAAACGCAACGCACGGCAGAGCCGCCAATATCCTTCGCAAGAGCTGTGTGCTGATCATGTGACCTCCGGCCTCGCTTGCACGCCGTGATTCGAGTTCAAAGGGAGAAATCCGCAAAACGAGCGGGCACCCGACCGCAATTCCATTCCGGCCGGAGTGCTCCGCAAATCGCCAATTGGCCCGTTCGTTCTTATCGTTCGATCCGCCGGCATCGCTCGGTCGCCGGCGGTCCTCCTCGTGTTCAGCCGATGGATCGGCTGCGTAAATCCCACGGTGAAAGACTCGTGAAATTCCGGCTCGCCAACAATTGGGGTGATACTTCCCGCACTCGGGGAAAAGACTTCAGCGGCCCGGGGGGAAACACTGTAGGGCGGCTGCTCCGCTCGACAGCCGCCTCACGGCATGATGACGATCGTCAACGGCTGCTGCGTGGCCGGGGCACTTGTGACGCCGCTCGCCTGGACCGCCGCAAGCTGCAGGTTCACTTTTGTGCCGGGATTCGGCGTGATCGCCTTGAAGTGCAGCACCATCACGCTGCCAGTGCCGCGCGCGGGCTCCTCGGGCGTGGCGTTCACGACAAACTGCACGATGCCGGCCATTTGATTGATCCGCGGAAGCGTCGTCGACACGAGAGCGGCCGGCACAATGTCGCCGGGATCGGCGGATTTCAGCTGCAGGACTGCGGGGTCGTAGTGAACCTGCGCGCGCAGGTTCTTCATGTCCGCGCCGCCCTCGACGCGCAGCGTGACGTCAACATCCTGGCCGACGTTCGCCTGTCCGGGCGCATCCCAGCTCACATTGGGCGCACCCGAAACGCTCGACGGCATGCGTACCGGATTCGGCGGCGGCGCTGGCGGCAAATCGTCGGGCGCGGCCGTCGATGCGGAGTCGGGCGCCGGCGCGGACTCGGGCGCGGCGCCCGCTGCACTCAAGTCGACGGCACCGCCGTTGGAACCGGTGTTTGCTGGGGCGCCACTGCCGTTTCCGCCTGCCACACTCACGGAGCCCATGGGGGCGCTGCGAACGCTCGATTCCGTGCCGTACCAGAACTCCGTCGTCTCGGCCGCGGGCCGCGGCTGCGACCGGATGATGCGCGGCGTGATGGACAATACGATCTCGCTCTTGTCGGCGGAATCGCGGTAGGTGCCGAACAGGCGCCCGAGCACCGGGATGTCGCCGAGACCGGGGACGTGATTGGAACTGTGGGTATCCTGATCGTTGATGAGTCCGGCCAGGATCTGCGTCTCGCCATCCTTCAGGCGCAGCGTCGTGTTCGCATTGCGGGTGCCGATCTGGTAAGCGAGCGAGCCGCTGCCATCGCTCCCTCCCACCTGCACTTCCTTGATGATGTTGCTCACTTCCAGATTCACCTTGATCGCAACGTCGCCGTCCAGGTAGATGGTCGGCTCGACTTCGAGCGTGAGGCCGACGTCCAGGTACTGCACGCTGCTGGCCGCAGAAGTTCCGCCGCCGACCAGTACCGTCGAGTTCGTGATGACCGGCACGCGTGAGCCGATCAGGATCTTCGCCTTTTCGTGATTGCGCGCGCGTATGCGCGGGCTCGCAAGGATGTTGCTGAGGCCCACCTGCTTCAGCAGGTCGACCGTCGCCGAGAGCGGCGTCACCGACAGGTTGTGCGAATCGATGTTGTGAAAAAGGTCGTACACAGTCGGGTCATTCGGCGTGCTGACCGTCGCGGCCGTCGGGTAGGCGATGCCCAGCTGCTGGAGCTTGGAGCGCGTGATCTCCAGCACCTCCACTTCCATCATCACTTCCGCCTCCGGAAGGTCGAGCGAGGCCAGGAGCTTTTCCGCCATATGCACGACTTCGGGCGTATCGCGGATGACGATCACGCTCGCGCGGTCGTCGATGAAGGTCGTCTTCACGTTCAGCATCGTCTTCAGGAGGCTCTGCGCCTGCTTCGGATCCGCATTGGTGAGATAGACCGCCTTGACGATCTGGTCCTGGTAGTCCTTCTGCTTCTGCGCGGTGTTCGGATAGATGAGCACCATGTTCTCCGAGAGCACCTGGCGCGAGAGCTGGTTCTGGCCGAGCACGAGCTCGATGGCCTGCTCGACCGGCACCTGCTGCACGTAGATCGTCGTCTTGCCGTCGCTCTTCACGTCCTTGTCGAACACGAAATTGATTCCGGACTGGCGTGAGAGCACCTCGAAGACCATCTTGGTGTTCGCGTCGCGGAACTGCAGCGTCACGGGGCGATTGTCGCGCGCATGCACCTTCGGCACGACATTCACCGGGCCGCGCGCCTGCTCGACTTTCTCCCGCAGCGCAAGCGCCGCGGCGAAGCCCGGATCTTCCGAGAGCACGGCGCGCAACTTGGCATCAGCCTGGTCGACTGCACCGGCCTGCAAATCCTTCCCGCCCTGCTCGATGAGCTCGCCGTGGCGGCGATCGTCCGCCACGGCATCGAGGCCGCGCTGCGCGCGGGTGCTGCCGCTGACGATCGCGAGCACCCGCTCGTAGAGTTTTTCCGCGTCATCGAGCTTGCCGGTCCGTCGCGCAATGTCCGCGGCGGCGAGCAGACGGGTGACGACCGCATCGCGCTGTGTCTTGAGGTCGACCCGATACGTCATGTTGGCAGGGTCGTCGTGAGTCGCCTGCTCGAGCATCGCCAGGCCTTCCTCGTAGTGCCCGCCCTCCACGGCCGCCAGGCCTTCCTGGTGCACGCGGTCGGTCGCGCACGCCGCGGCCAGCGCGCCCAGCGCGATATAGACCAGTCGCCGGATGCCCTGCCTCACGTGCCGCCTCCCATTTCGAGTGTCTGTCTGGTATCGAGCGGCTTGTAGGTGAAGACGAGCGCGCCGTTCTGCACGCCGTCGACGCTGTAGATGGCGTCGAGCGTGTCGCCGACCTTTACGTCGTAAACGCGATCGCCGCGCGTGAGGAAATAGACCGTCGGCTGGTCGCCGTCGCTGTAGCTGCCGACGAACACGTATGGCAGCGGCGGCGCTGTCGGTGCCACAGGCGCAGCGGCCGGAGCGGGAGGTGGCGGCGCAGGCGCGACGTACCAGGACTTCGCGGCGAACAGGTCGTCCGCGTTCGACGCATCGGAGGTTCGATTCGCCAGCGCAAAGAGCAGCTTGGCTGCCGCCGGCGTGAGGTCGCCCGGCCGGCGCTGCGGGCGCGTGCTCGATCCTTCGGACAGAGGACCGCTTGCGGGAGTTGCCGGCGCAAGCAGTACGCTCGCCGACCGGGAATGGAGCTGCGATCCTCCGACAAGCTGCAGCGAACCGCCAACGAGCGCAACCGAGCCAAGCACGTACGCGGTCCGCCGACTGATGGCCCATCTCATGCGAGGTAGGGTCGATGAAAGACCGCTCGCTACACAGTGGGCGGGTGCTTTACCTGCCCGAGGCGAAAGGCTGTAGTTCGCGGTAGGGTTATGCGGTAGGCATCGCGCATCGGGCCTGCGCCGGATCAGTGCCGCAGCGACCGCTCACGCGCAACAGAGCTGACAAGGGGATCCCCACTACCGGCAGCGGAGCGTGCCGACAGCCGTCCCGCGCGGTAGAGAAACCACAACAGGAAGGCCGTTAGTGCGATGTAGCCAACGCCGATGATCCACCACATGTCTGCCTCGCCTGAGACGGCACGGTCCTCTGGACATCCGGGCAGTTACGCTACCTTGTGGACCCCGGCGCGTCTCTGCCATCAAACCCCGCCGGCCCGGTAGGAGATCGACCCATCATTTCGAACCCCGGCATTAAGTTGAATCTCGGCCAGCCGGCCGTGTGGTAGGGTTTTTACCCATCGCCCGCAGGGAGGGATTCTCCCACTATGGGTGCACGCCGGGCGGAGCCGCGGCCATGCCGGGAATAACAAGCAAGTCGCCGGCGCGCATGGGAATTTGCGCAACCGGTCGGCATTCGCGACGGCCGCGGCCTGCAACCATACTGCCGGTATCTCCCTCGAGGTTGGGTCCATGAAGCTACGCAATCCATGCATCGCCGTTCTACTGCTGGCGGCCGGCGCGACCCCAGCCGGGGCGTCGGACCTGGAGTACGACCTGCTCGTCTTCGGCAGCGCCGAGCTATACGAGTCGTCGGGCTTCGATGCGCCGGTGAGCGCTGATTTCCGCCGCGTATTTGTCAGCGATCAGCTGGTCGCGGCGGACGTGCTCTTCAGCCTGCAGAAGAACCGCTTCCGCCTGTTCGGCGAGCAGCTCGTGACGAATCACGAATCGGATCTCGAGCGCTTTCAGATCGGCTGGGAAGCGACCGAGGACACGGTCATCTGGCTCGGCCGTTTTCACCAGGCAAGCAGCGTATGGAATCACGAACATCATCACGGCCAGTTCCTGCAGACATCCATCACCCGCCCGGCGAGCGAAGAGTGGGAGGACCAGAACGGCATACTTCCCCAGCACTTCACGGGCCTGCTGGTGGAATCGAACTGGCACCTGGCGGGCAATCGTGGGCTGCGCACCGCGATCGGCGGCGGCATGGCGCCACTCCTGACAACGGTGGGGCTCGAACCTTTCGACGTGACACATCCGGACACGCACGAGCACCAGCTCGGCTTCCAGGCGCGCATCGGCTTCCTGCCGGACGAACTCGGCGAAAGCGGCTTCGGGCTCCTGTTCGCGCACAACGAGCTCAACTGGGAAGAAGGGCCGCCGCCGGCGTTGGCCGGCGTCACGCACTTCGACCAGACCGTCATCGGCCTTTTCGGCAACTACGTGCACGATCCGTGGCGCGTATCGAGCGCCTTGTACTACGTCGACATGGAGGCCGTGAATGCCCTCACGCCCAGCCACTACAGCGCGTTCGGGACCGGCTACCTGCAGGTCGAGAGGAGCTTCCCTCACGGTCTGGTCGTATTCGGCCGGCGCGAGGATTCGGTCAACGCGCATGACTCGAGCTACCTGACGCTGTTCCCGAATTTCGTCGCGACCCGCACGCTGCTCGGGCTGCGCTGGGACTATCACCGCCGCCAGGCCCTCACGCTGCAAGTGGCGAACTCGAAATCGCTGAGCGACGACAGCTACGTCGAATACCGTCTGCAATGGAGTGGAGCCCTGTTCTGACCATGCGCCGGCTCCTGCCACTGCTCCTCGCTCTTGTGCTGGCCGCGCCGGCCTCGGCCGGCACGAGGCAGGTCGTGCTCGTGGTGAGCGCCGACGGCCCGATCGCGAAGCTCGACCCGATCGAGATCCGCAAGATTTTTCTCGGCTTGCCGGTCATCCGGTTCTCACACCCGCTGCACCCGATCCTGAACGGGAGCGACGAGCAGCTCGAGCAGGTATTCCTGCAGGACATCGTCGCGATGTCGCAGTCGGCCTATGACCGGCATGTCCTTGGACTCGTCCTGCGCCAGGGCAAGCCGCGGCCCCTTGAACTGGACTCGCGCGAGGCGGTGCTGTCGGCCCTCTACCGCGACCGGTATGCCGTGAGCTATATGTGGTCGAGTGATGTTGCGGGCAATTCACGCGTGCGCGTGCTCAGGGTGCTATGGACCGACTGACCAATCGTCTGTGGGTGCGCGTCGCATCGAATGTGCTCGTCATTCACGCGGTGCTGCTGCCCGTGCTCTATTTCGGCCTCACTTTCATCGTCGAGCGCAGCCATGCCGACAACTTCGTCGGCCAGGTGCGCACGTACGGGCGCCTGCTGGCGGATGAGCTCGAACTCGGCGACGCCCTCGCCCGGCCGGAGCGCACGATCGCCCTGCTCGACAGCATCATCCTGAGCGGCCAGGGCGTCTACGCGGAGCTCGTCGACGGGCAGTCTTCGACCCGCAGCACGCTCATCGATCCGGGCTTCGGCGGGTTTCCGGGCGATGACTTCGAATTCGACGCCCATGCAGATCACACCTATTTCCTGTCCGTGCCGGTCGCGCGGGCGGATCGGGCCACGGTGTTGCGGCTTGGGTTCGATGAAACCCCTACGCTCGATCAGATCCAGGCGGCGCGCAACCGCATCATCATGGCGCTGCTCGCATTCACGGTCGTTTCCGTCGGCCTTGGAATCTGGCTCGCAGCGCGTATCGCCCGTCCGATGATCGACCTGCAGAACTCCGCCCGCAGCATCGCAACCGGCAAGGTCGACGCTCACCTCGAAGCGACCAGCAGCATCTACGAGGTCAAGGAGCTCGCGCATGACCTCGAATCCATGCGCAGCGAACTCGTCGGCACCAGTGCCCGCCTTGCGCGCGAGATGACCGAGCGCGCCGCGGCCCAGGCGCAGCAACGTGCCCTGGAACAAAGGCTATGGCGGCGCGAGCGGATTGCGACCGTCGGTACGCTCGCCGGCGGCATCGCGCACGAGTTCAACAACATCATGACGCCGATCCTGCTCTACGCCCAGACGGCGCTCGATGAAGTCGGTCCGGCGGGTCCCGTCGCCGAGGACCTGCGCCGGGTCATCGCCGCCGCGCATCGCGCGCGGGCCCTGGTGAACCGCGTGCTCACTTTCAGCCGCCAGATCGAAAGCGGCGATAGCGCCCAGGTCAGCCTCGAGCCCGTTGTCGAGGAAGTCCTCGCGCTGCTGCGCGCCACGATCCAGCCGAACATCGAGATCATCGGCGCCCTCGGACCCAATGTGCCTCCGGTCGTCGGCGACGCGAGCCTCGTCCACCAGCTGGTCATGAACCTCTGCACGAACGCGTGCCAGGCCATGCGATCCACCGGCGGGCGTCTGACGGTCTCGGTCACGCATGCGGCCCGGGTCGCCGACGATCGGGTGCCCAGAGGCGACTACGTCGTCCTCGAAGTCGCCGATACCGGCCACGGCATGGACGCGCGCACGATGGAGCGGATCTTCGAACCCTTCTTCACGACCCGGGAAGTGGGCGAAGGCACGGGACTCGGCCTGTCGGTCGCGCATGGAATCAGCAGCTCGATCGGGGCGACCATCGTCGTCGACAGTGCCCCGGAGGCGGGCGCAGCGTTCAAAGTGTACTTTCCGCTGGGTGAAAACCTATCATCCACCGTGCAGGGGAACGAGGAGTCCGCGAAACCGGCCCTGGCGAACCCGGCGGGAGCCGGGCGAGCCTAGCGGCGAATGCGGCGATAAGGGAGGCGACTCATGCCGACGATCCTGGTGATCGACGATGAACCCGCGGTCGGTGAGGCCATGCGGCGCGCGCTCGAGCGCGAGGGATTCACGGTGATCATCGCCGCCGGCGGACCGGATGGCGTGCGCGCCTTCGAGAGTGCCGCCGTGGACGTCGTCATCACGGACATCATCATGCCGAAGACGCACGGCATCGATGTGATCCGGGCGATCCGCGCGAAGCACGCGAAGACGCGCATCATCGCCATGTCGGGAGGCGGCAACTTCGGTCCGCTCGCATACGAACCGGAGGCGATCACGACCTCCGCCTACCTCGCGGCCGCCAAGCAGGCGGGTGCCGATGAAGTCCTGACGAAACCATTCGACAAAAACGATCTCGTGGCAGCCGTCAAGCGCTTGCTGCCCCAGTAGATTCAAGAGTCAAGAAGCGGGGCATGACCCCGCCAGGTTGCAGGCATGCCGAGTCCATACAAGGTGCTCGTCGCGGATGATCCGGGGATCATGCGCGATGGACTCTGCGGCCTGCTCGCAACCGATCCTACGGTGCAGATTGCCGGCGCGGTCGCCGGCGGCGCCGAGACGCTGCAGCTCATCGAAGCAAGCGTGCCCGACCTGCTGATCATCGACATCGGCCTTCCCGGCGCTCCCGGCATCGAGACCCTGGTCGAGGTAAAGCGGCGTTGGCCGCAGGTACGAGTGCTCGTGCTCACGTTTCGCAAGGAGGACATCTGCATCGAGGGGGCGCTGCGCGCCGGCGCGGACGGTTATGTCCTGAAGAACGACAACCGGGGCGAGTTGTACGCGGCACTGCAGGCGCTGCGCGAGGGAAAACCCTATTTGAGCCCCGTCGTCTACGAGCGGGTGGTCAATGGCTTCGTGCACCCGAAGGACCAGCCCCGTTCGCGGCGTTCGGCAGCCCAGCAACTCACGCCTCGCGAACGCGAGGTCATCCGCCTGATCGCGGCCGGGCAACGTACGCGCGAGATCGCGCAACAGCTGTCACTCAGTCACAAGACGGTGGAAAAACACCGCACGAACCTGATGCGCAAGCTGGGGCTGAAGACCGCGACCGCCGTCGCCGCATACGCCATCGCCAACGGCTACCACTCGCTCTAGGGCAATCGGCTGGCGATCTTCAGGCCGGCTCGCCGCCCCGCCTCGCGGGCTTCGCCAAATCCGCCGGATCGAGGCCAGCGTGGGCGATCGCAAATGCCGTGACGGCGGCGACGCTGCGCGCTCCGATCTTGGCGCGCAGGCTCCCGCGGTATTTCTCGATCGTCTTGACGCTCAACGAGAGAACGCGTGCGATGTCGCGCGTGCGCATGCCGCGGGCGATGTGGCACATCACCTGGTACTCGCGTCGGGTGAGCTGCGCCTGCCGGCCCGGCAGGCTGATGTTGCGCTGGCGGACCTGGCGCCTTTGCCCGAGAAGTGCGTCAGCCGTCGCCGGGCTCACGTAGGTGTCGCCGCCCGCCGCCACGTCGATCGCGTGCAGAAGCTCCCTGCGATCCTCCCCCTGCAGGACGCAACCGTGGATCCCGCTGTCGAGCGCGGCGCCGATGAAACGGGCGGTACGATACCGGGTCACCAGCACGATGCGCAGCTGCGGCCGCCGGTTCCTGAGCCGGCCCACCCACCGCGCAACGACGCGCTCGTCATCGGCCTCGAGATCGAAGAGCAGGATGTCGAATGCCCGTGCCGCGCTGTCCGGGCGCAACAGCTCGACCGCGCTCACGGCCGTGGCACTGAATCCCGCCGCCGCGAGAATGGCGATGATGCCGCTGCGACTGATGTCGAACGGATCGCAGACGGCAACTCGCTTGCTCCCGGCCATGGCTCTCGCAGTGGGCCGCCCGGAACTCGAACCGGCGCGGGCGTGTTCTTCTTTGGCGCGAGAGTATGCCGGCAGCGAATGGCATGTCAGGTAGGTAAACCCCGCAATCGACCCTTCAGTCCGTCGCAAACAATCGGCTGATTTCCGTTGCCCCGCGCGACTCGGCGACGTCGTGCGCCGTAAACCGGTCGGCATTGCGCAGCTTCGTGCTGGCGCCCGCCGCGAGGAGCTGGCGGACAACCTCGAGGCTGCCGGCGCGGGTCGCGACGATGAGCGCGGTATCGCCGTAGACATTCTGCAGGTCGCGGTCGACGCCCGCCGCGAGGAGTTTCTCGACGACCGGCGCGCTGCCCGCCGCCGCAGCCACGAGCAGTGCCGTGTCTTTGCGCGCGGTGCGCGAGTCACCCTTCGCGCCGTTTGCAAGCAGCAGGGTGACGGCACCCACCTGGCCCGCACCGGCCGCGGCCGCGAGCGGCGTGAGTCCATCTTCGTCCGCTGCATCGACCAATGCTCCCCGCTTGAGAAGCACTTCCACCACGGTCGCATTGCCGGCGCGCGCCGCATACCAGAGCGCCGTACGGCCGCTACCGTCGCGGGATTCCAGCTTGGCCCCGCTGTCGAGCAGTCGTCGCATCCATGCATCCGCTGTCCAGGCGCTGGCGAGCATCAGCAGGGTCGCTCCGTCGTCCGCCGCCACGGTGCAATCCGCGTGCGCGTCGAGCAGCACCCCGAGGACCTCTTCACGCCGTGCCTTCACCGCCGCAATGACGGCTGGCTCCTCACCAACCCCATGTGCGTCGACGCGCACGCCATGAGCGAGCAGCGTCCTCACGACTTCGCTCCGGCCCGTGCGTGCCGCGAGCACGAGTACCGTGTTGCCCCGCCGGTCGGTGAGTGAGGGATTGGCGCCCGCGGCAAGCAGCGTTTCGACGACCAGCGGTGCACCGGCGAGTGCCGCCGTGATCAGGATCGGGCTGCCATCGCCCGCGCGCGTATTTGCGCTCGCGCCACGCGCGAGCAGCATCTTCACGAGCGCCGGACTCTGGCGCGTGGCGGCGACGGCGATGTCCGGCCAGCCCGCATAAAGATCCGAGCCGGCTGCCGCCCTGCGTACCTCCGTTATCGATGCCGATGTCGGCGGTGCGCGGCGAATGGCCGTCGCACCGCTTGACCGAAGGGCGTCGACCGCTTCGACGGCTTGCGCCTGCAAGGCGAAATCGAGCGCCGACCAGTCTTGCAGGTTGCGCAGGCGCGGCTCCGCGCCCGCTTGCAGCAGCCGCTCCACGTTGCGCGTGCGTGCAGCGCGCGCGGCATGCATCAGCGGTGTGTTGCCGGCCCCATCGCGGGCGTCGACCAGCGCGTGCGCATCGAGCAGCAAGCGCAGGGCGCCGGGATCCTCCGCTTCGGCTGCGAGCATCAGCGGCGTGATGCCGAACTGATCGGCGGAATCGGCGGCCGCGCCCTGGCGGATGAGCAAGGCAACGACATCTGCATGGCCGCCTTGCGCGGCGCGCGAGATGGCACCGCGTCCGAATTCATCGCGCGCCGTGGAGAGCGAGCGATCGGCGAGTGCCACGAGCGTCGCCTGATCGCCTGCGGCGGCTGCGAGCCAGTACGCGTCGCGACGCGTCGCCGGATCCTTGGCGTCGAACTGCAGATGCGATGCGGACGATTGCGTGCCGCGCTTGGCCGCGTCCTCCGCTGCCACCGAGCCGAGCCGGCGGGCTTCCTGCCGCCAGTGATCTGCGCCCACCGCGTCCGGCGGTTGCGATGCGGCGAGGAGCGTCGACAGGCTGTAAGCCGCGCGCGCATTGCCGTGCGACGCAGACTGCTCGAGCAGCCCACGAGCCCGCGTGGTGTCCGGTGCGACACCCAGTCCATTGAGATAAAGAGCCGCGAGCAGGTACTCCGCGTCGACATTGCCGGCGGCCGCGAGCCGTTCGAGTTCCGCGAGCGCCTTGCGGTAGTCATGGACGCGGATAGCCGCCTTGGCGGTTTCGAGCGCATCGGACGCAGGACGATGAGCCGCCGCGGCCGCGTATGCGGGCGGCAGCGAAACGATCAGGAGCAGCGACAGGAGCGTCGCCGACGGCGAACTACGCCGTCCCATACTTGGTCTCGAAATGGATGCCGACACGCTTGAGAAATTCGGTCGGCAGCACGCCGCCGACGCTCACGATCACCGCGTTGTTTTCGAAGGAGCGCAGCGTGCCGCCGCAGTCGATATCCACGCGCTCCGCCGTGACCTGCTTGACGTTCGACTTGAGCAGAACTTCGAGGCGCCCGGCCCGCTCCGCCGCCTCGATGCGCGCACGGTTCTTCGGTTTCGCCCGATCGAACGCCTCGCCTCGATGCGAGAGCACGACCTCGGTCCCTTTGACTTCGGCAATACTGGCCGCAGCCTCGAGCGCACTGTCGCCGCCGCCGACGACCAGCACCCGCTGGCCCGCGTATTGCTCGGCATCGATCAGGCGATAGACGACTTTCGGCAGGTCCTCGCCCGGTACGCCCAGCTTGCGCGGCGTCCCGCGCCGGCCGATCGACAGGAGCACGCTGTTGGCGCGGTACTCACCCTTGCTGCTCTTCACGAGGAAGCCTTCCCCTTCCCGCTCGATCGCCTCGACGCGCTCCTGGTAGTTGATCTTCACGCCGGTCTTGCGCTCGACATCCTTCCAGAACTCCAGCAGCTGCTCCTTGCTCGCCTCGCGAAAGCGCATCTTGCCGACCAGCGGGAGCTCCGCGGGCGAGGTCATTACGACCTTGCCGCGCGGGTACTGGAAAACGCAGCCGCCGAGCGCCTCCTGCTCGAGTGTCACGAAGCGCATCTTGCGCGAGAGGGCCGTGAGGGATGCGGAAAAACCCGCAGGCCCGGCCCCGACGATCAGCAGATCGAGCGCCTTGCCATTCGCGCGCCGGTCGCTGCGGATCGCCTCGACGGCCTGGCGGCCCTGTTCGAGGGAATTGCGGATCAACCCCATCCCGCCGAGCTCACCGGCCACGAAGATGCCGGGCACGCTGCTCTCGAACCGGGGAGTCAGCAGCGGAATATCGATACCGCGCCGTTCGGTACCGAACACAAGTGTGATGGCGTTCACAGGACAGACAACCTTGCAGGCGCCATGCCCGATGCAATCGGTGGGGCCGACGAGCTGTGCCCGGCCGTCGATGAGCCCGAGCACGTGGTGCTCGGCCTGCTCGGGGCAGGCACGGATGCAGTTGCCGCAGCCGATGCAGCGCGCGGGGTCGATGTACGGATGGAGCGACGCCGGCTCGATTAGTCCCGCGGAAACGGCCGTGGCATGCGCCTCGACGCTCTCTTTCTCCAGCGATCCGCGCTTGCGCGCGAACCACAGGATCACGAGCGCGAGCGGCAGTCCGTAGATGATGTAGGTCAGATAATTCATGTGCTTCGGGTCGGCGCGCAGGAATTATCGTCCGCGCGCCGGTCGTCGAAATGGGGGCTTTCCCTACTTGCCAATGGAGTCACGCGAACCGAGGCTACCACGCAGTCGCCCAATGTGTTTTCTGCTTGTTTTTCCGAGACTTTGTCGCTGTTCGACGACTGTTTTATGTCTTGAATTCGCGACGCTTGAGCGTGAGTCGCGGCCGCGTCTTAATAGGTTTCGGCATACCGGCGGTGCGCGCCTTCAGTACCGCGGACTCGGTGTCGATCAATGTTGCCGACGGCGGCGGGATACGAGATGGCAACGACGCAATCCTGGTTCTGGTTCTTCGCGGGCATGCTCAGCGGCACGGCAGTGTGGATCATTATCCACCCGGTTTGGCAGTCGCTGCAGAAGCGCATCGCGCGGCCCGCGCTGCGCGCCGCGGTCGCGATTGGCGCGACCGCCGTGCTTGGGGTCGGCATCGTATTTCTTTACCGCCAGGTCGGGCGGCCCGATGCGATCGCGGCATCGTCGGGCGCGCCGCATCTTGGCGCGTCAGCGGCGATGGCCGGCGGCAAACCGCTCCCGATCGAGCAAGCTGCCGCGACGCTTGCGGCCCGCCTGGAGCGCGACGGGGGCAGTCGCGATGACTGGATGCTGCTCGCGCAGTCGTACGATTTCCTCGGCCGTTCCGACGAAGCCGCACGTGCGCGTGAGCGCGCCAACGGCCCGCAGCAGGCGGCCACGCCGCCCGCTGCAACGAAACCGAACCCGCAAGATCTCGAGCGGCGCACGGCGGCGAATCCGCGTGACGTCGATGCCTGGCTCGGCCTCGCGGATCTGAAGCGCCAGCAGCGGGACTATCCGGCGGCGCGCAACGCTTACGCGAAGGTGATCGCTCTGCACGCGATGACCGCGGATGCGTGGGCCGACTATGCCGACGTACTCGGTTCGATGGCCGACGGCTCGCTCGCCGGCGCGCCTGCGAATGCCGTCGATCGGGCACTGGCGCTCGAACCGCGACACCCGAAGGCACTCTGGCTCAAGGCGAGCTTCGCTTATGAACAGCGCCGCTACGTCGATGCGCTCAAACACTGGCAGGCATTGCGCGCCGTCATGCCCGCCGACTCGCCCGACCTTGCGGTGATCGACAGCAATATCGCGGAGACAGCGCAGCTCGCGGGACTGCCGCCGCCGCCCGTACCCGCTTCGGCCGCGGCAGGCGGCGCGACAGACGTCGCCGGCACCGTGTCGATCGACAGCCGCCTCGCGAGCCGGGTGGCGCCCGGCACGACACTCTTTATATATGCGAAGGCAGCCGACTCCGAGGGCCCGCCGCTCGCGATATTCAGGACGACGACCGATCGCTGGCCGGTGACCTTTCGCCTCGACGATTCGATGGCCATGATTCCCTCGCACCGCCTGTCCGCCTTCGAGCGCATCGTGGTCGAGGCGCGCGTGTCCAGGTCCGGCCAGGCGACTCCGGCGCCCGGCGACCTGTTCGTCGTAACCCCCGTCGTGAATCGCAAGGACGCGAAGGCGCTGAAGCTCGTCATTTCCCAGGAAGTGACCTGAGAAGCACATGGCCGACGCCATTCGACAACACCGTGTAGCCGGGGAGGCACAGGCCCCGCCAGCCCGCACGCAGGCGCCCGCCAAGCGGCCGGACCAACGGCCGCGCGCGCCGGGTGTCACGGTACCTCAAGCACAGCCGGCAGCGGCGCCCCGGACCTGGATCACGAAGGAGCGGGTCTTCTTCACGATCGCGATCGTCGCCATCTATCTCGGCTGGAAGCTCCCTACGGAGCGCTATCTCACGCCGAAGAGCGGCTTCGGCTACGCGCTCGGCATCATCGGCGGCAGCCTCGTGCTGCTGCTCCTGCTCTACTCGGTCCGCAAGCGCGTGAGCTGGCTCGGCTTCCTCGGGTCCGTCAACAAGTGGTTCGAGGTGCACATGGTGCTCGGCGTGCTGGCGCCGATCTGCATCCTCTATCACGCGAACTTCAGCCTCGGCGCGACCAACAGCAACGTCGCCTTCTGGTCGATGATGATCGTCGCGGCGAGCGGCCTCGTCGGGCGCTACATCTATTCGCATATCCACTTCGGCCTCTATGGGCGCAAGATGAGCCTCGGCGAGCTGCGCGCGAGTTCGCAACGGTTGCGCACGCTCGAATCGACGGTCGCCTTCCTGCCGGAGCTGGTCGGCCGGCTCGAGCGCGAAGAACGGCGCATGCTCGCCAGCGGCCCGCGCCTGCCGGTCCTCGGCATTCTCAAGCCCGCCGGTGTCGCTCTCAATGCGCTGCGGGCCCGCTGGCACCTGCGCGCCTATGTGCGCCGCTCGCTCAGGATGGCCGCGAGACGCTCGACCACCATCGCCGCCCAGCGCCGGCGTCTGCGCCGCGCCGCCTCGGCCTATATCGACCGCCGCCTCGTCGCCACACGCAAGGTGGCCGAATTCGAGGCGTACGAGCGGCTGTTCTCCGTATGGCACCTGTTGCACGTGCCGCTGCTCTTCATCCTCATCACCGCAGCCATCGTGCACGTGATCGCGGTGCACGTGTACTGAGCGGACGCTTGGGACACATGCAGGGGGGTATCTGGCGTGTCGGACTGGGGATCGCAATCGTGATGCTCGCTCTTCCTGTCAGGACGGGCCATGCGGTCAATCCCGAGACCTTGCTCATGCCGGGCAAGCTCACCTCCGCGCACGCAAAATACGAGGAGAGCTGCTCTAACTGCCACGACCGCGCGGACCGCGCCCGCCAGACCCGGCTCTGTCTCGATTGCCACAAGGAAATCGCCGCCGACATCCGCGGGCAGCGGGGTTTCCACGGGCGTGCCGCGCGCATGGCCGAGTCGCAGTGCCGCGCCTGCCACATCGAGCATCGCGGGCGCGACGCGGACATCGTGAAGCTGAGCCGCGCGCAGTTCGACCACGAATTCACGGATTACCCGCTTGACGGCGCGCACGCAACCGTCGGCTGCGACAGCTGCCATGCGAAGGGCAAGAAGTATCGCGACGCGCCGTCGGACTGCAATGCCTGCCACAAGAAGGTCGAACCGCATGAGGGCAAGCTCGGCACGAACTGCGCGAGCTGCCACGATGCGAGCGCCTGGCGCCACATCAAGTTCGATCACGACAAGACGAGGTACCGGCTCAGGGACAAGCACGTCGATGTGCCCTGCGAGCAATGTCATTTCAACAACCGCTACAAGGGCACGCCGGCGGCGTGCCTGTCCTGTCACGCGCCCGATGACGTGCATCACGGCGAACGCGGCACGAAGTGCGGCGACTGCCACACGACTGCCGGGTGGAAGACGGCCAAGTTCGACCACCTGAAGCAGACGGGCTTTGCGCTCCTCGGCGTGCACGCGCGCATCGACTGCCTGGATTGCCATCGCAGCGGCAACCTGAAGGACAAGGTCCCGAAGGATTGCTTCGGCTGCCACCGCGGCGAGGACGCTCACGCGGGCCGGCTCGGCCAGGGCTGCGACAAGTGCCACGACAACGAGCACTGGAAGCCGCCCACGTTCGATCACACGCGCGACACGAAATGGCCGCTCGTCGGCAAGCACGGGAAAGTCGACTGCCACGCGTGCCATACCGCGCCGACCAGCACGCAGAAACTCGCGACCGACTGCATCGACTGCCACCGCGCAAGCGACGTGCACGTCGGCAAGCTCGGCCGGGACTGCGCCTCCTGCCACACGCCCGACGGCTGGCGCGAGCACGTACATTTCGATCATGACCTGTCGAGTTTTCCGCTCGTCGGCCTGCACGTCGCCGTGCCGTGCGAGCAATGCCACGTCACCCGCGCGTACCGCGACGTCGGCTCGAAGTGCATCGATTGCCACAAGCGCGATGACGTGCATAAGGGAAGCCTTGGGACCGACTGCGCGCGCTGCCATTCGCCGAACGGCTGGCGCATCTGGGACTTCGACCATGGCAAGGAGACCAGCTTCGCGTTGAGCGGCGCTCACTCGAAACTCGCCTGCGAGGGTTGCCATCGCAAGCCGCCGGATGAGGTGAAGCTCTCGCAGACCTGCGTGTCCTGCCACCTGAAGGACGACGTGCATCTCGGTCAATACGGCCAGCAGTGCCAGCGCTGCCACTCGACGATCAGCTTTCGAGGAGCACGGCTGCATTAGCGGCCGCGCGCGGAGAGAGCCATGATCCGCCTGATTTGCAGAGTCGCATGCCTCGCCACGCTCCTCGGCTCGTACTTGCCGGTGGCGGGCGCCGCGACGCCCAAGACCTCCGCGGACTTCGATCACCTGACGACGGGCTTCGATCTCATCGGCAAGCACCGCGACCTGCCCTGCGAATCCTGCCACGTCAACGCGATCTTCAAGGGCACTCCCAAGGATTGCGCGTCCTGCCACGGCGTCGGCACCGAGATTCGTGCGACGGCGAAACCAGCGGACCACATCCTGTCGTCGAACCGCTGCGGCGCCTGCCACACGCCCGTCGCGTTCGCGCCAGCAGTGAACTTCGATCACACGGAAGCCCGCGGCAGCTGCTCGACGTGCCACAACGGCGTGCAGGCCCAGGGCAAGGGTCCCACGCACCTGGAAACCGATCTCGAGTGCGATGCCTGCCACACGACGATCGGCTGGAGCGGCGCGGTTTTCAGCCACGTCGGCGTGACGAGCAATTGCGCGAGCTGCCACGACAACGTGAGTGCCAAGGGCATGCCGCCGACGCACATCCCGGTTGCCGATACGGCTTGCGAATCCTGCCACTCGCCGACGAACTACGTGACCTTTGCCGGCACGCCGATGAATCACGCGGGGGTCACGGCGCTCACCTGTGAGTCCTGTCACGAAGCCGGCATGAGCTACTTTGGCGTGACGATGGTCACGCGCCCGCCGGCACCGCATCCGACGACAGGCGGCTGCAGCCAGTGCCACGACAACACCACGAGTTTCCAGACCGGCACGGGCATGCCGGCGAATCACATTCCGACGACCCAGACCTGCACGCTCTGTCACGCGAATCCGGCGGACTACAGCGTCTACGTGATGGACCACACGGGCATCGCGTCGAATTGCACGCAATGCCATGCATCCGGCTCGAGCTTCGCGAACATGGCGCCGCCGGTCCTCAAGGTTCCGCCAGCCGACCACATTCCGTTCGGCACGACGGCCTGCGAGAGCTGTCACGCAGCGTCGAACTTCACGACCTTCCAGGTCTCGAACGCCGTGCCGCCGATGAATCACGCGGCGGTGACGAGCCTTGCGTGCACGGCGTGCCACGCCACCGGCTTGAGCTTCGTCGGTGCGCCGCCGATCACCACGCAGCCCGCAAATCACATCCCGACCGGCACGGCGAACTGCTCGAGCTGCCACGCAACGACGACGTTCACCTCGTTCCAGATGGCGAACTCGAGCCCGCCGATGAATCATTCGGCGGTCGCGGGCAGCCCTTGCGCCACCTGCCATGCCGCGGGCAAGTCGTTCGTCGGCGCGCCGCCGGTCGTGGCCGTACCGGCGAACCACGTACCGATCGGCTCGGCAACCTGCGAGACCTGCCATTCGGCCGGCAACTTCACGACCTTCAGCTTCGCGAATGCGAGCGCGCTTGCGCCGCCGTCGATGGTCCACAGCGCCGTGAGCAGCACGGCGTGCTCCACCTGTCACGAGGCCGGCAAGAGTTTCATCGGCGCACCGCCCGTCGTCACGAGGCCGGCGCTGACGACCTCGGGCCAGGCGCATCCGACAGCCGGCGAGTGCTCGGACTGCCACACCTCTACGCTGAGCTTTGCCGGCGCGGGCAGCTACCCGGCGAACCACATCCCGCTGCCGAACGGCGCCTCATCGAGTTGCCAGACCTGCCACAGCAACGCGGCGGACTTCACGCAGTACACGATGGACCATGCGCAGGTCCCGGGCACCGCCTGCGCGGTCTGCCACGGCGCGGGCAAGAGCTTCGCGAACATGGCGCCGCCGACCTTGAAGGTGCTGCCGGCGAATCACGTGCCGGTCGGCACCGCGGCCTGCGAGAGCTGTCATTCGCCGACGAACTTCACGACCTTCCAGATGGCGAACACGACGGCGTCGATGAACCATGGGTCCGTGTCGGGCGTCGCCTGCGCCGCCTGCCATGCGCGCGGCCTCTCCTTCGCAGGTACGCCTGCGACCGTCGCACCGCCGGTGACGCACGTTCCATTCGGGACCGCGACCTGCGAGAGCTGTCACTCGACGACGAACTTCAATACCTTCGTCATCACGAACAAGAGCCCGCCGATGAATCACTCGGCGGTCTCGGGCCTCGCCTGCTCGACCTGCCATGGGGCCGGTCTCACGTTCGTCGGGGCGCCGCCGACCGTGACGACGCCTGCGAATCACGTGCCGTTCGGCACGGCGTCCTGCCAGAGCTGTCACGCCCCGGCGAACTTCACGAGCTTCCAGTTCGCGAACGCGACCGGTACCGCGCCGCCCGCGATGGTGCATGGCGCGGTGAGTGCGACAGCCTGCTCGACCTGCCACGAGACGGGCAAGAGCTTCATCGGCGCACCGCCCACGGTCGTACGGCCCGCTTTGAAGGCCGACGGCACGGCGCACGTGGCGCAGGGCGAGTGCAGCACCTGCCATTTCAACACGACGAGTTTCAAAGGCGCTTCGGACCTGCCGCCGAATCACATTCCGCTGCCGGCGGCGGACAGCAACAACTGCGCGTTGTGTCATTCGAGCAGCAACTACAGCGTCGCGACGATGAATCACGCGAACATCACGGCCAACTGCGCGCAATGCCACGCGACCGGCTCGAGCTTCGCGAACATGATGCCGCCCGCGCTGAAGGTGCCGCCGAACAACCATGTTCCGTTCGGCACGGCGAGCTGCGAGAGCTGCCACTCGGCGTCGAACTTCACGACCTTCCAGGTCACGAACAAGAGTCCGCCGATGAACCACGCGGTGGTCTCTTCACTCTCGTGCAACACCTGCCACGCGCGGGGCCTGACGTTCGTCGGCACGCCGGCGACCGTGGTCGAGCCCTCGAACCATATTCCGATCGGCACGACCGCCTGCGCGAACTGCCATTCGGCGACGAACTTCACGACGTTCGCGATCGCGAACGCCGTGCCGCCCATGAATCACACCGGCTTCTCGACGAATTGCGCGCTCTGCCATGGCACGGGACTCAGCTTCGTCGGTACGCCGGCCGTGAAGACCTTGCCGTCGAATCACATCCCGACGGGCACGATCGCCTGCGAGGGCTGCCACTCGTCGACGAACTTCAATACCTTCATGTTCGCCAACAGGACCGGCACGGCGCCGCCCTCGATGGTGCACAGCCTCGTCACCTCGATCGTCTGCTCGACCTGCCACGAGAAAGGCAAGTCGTTCATCGGCGCGCCGGCGGTCGTGGTGCGCCCGGTGAACAAGGCGAGCGGCCAGGCGCACGTCGCGACCGGCGAGTGCAACACCTGTCATTTCAATACGACGAGCTTCAAGGGCGCGACGGATCTGCCGGCGAATCACATCCCGATCCCGGCGGCGGACAACAGCAACTGCGTGCTCTGCCACACGACCGGCAACTACAGCCTGTACGTGATGAACCACGTCAATATCACGAGCAACTGCGCACAGTGCCATGCCTATGGCCTCAGCTTCGCCAGCATGGCGCCGCCGACCCTGGTGCAGCCGCCGGCCGGAGCGACGGGTCACATTCCGTCGAACAAGCCGAACGGCGCAACGGATCTCGCGTGTGAGCTCTGCCATACGCCGACGGTCTTTGCGACTTTCTCCGGCACGATCATGAAGCACGCGCCCGTCCGCGGCATGACCTGCATGAGCTGCCACGAGATCGGCATGAAGTGGAAAACCAACACCGGCAGGCGGCTCTGGGTCCGCGATTCCGCCAATCACTACAAGGGCCAGGACTGCGGCGGCTCCGGCTGTCACTCGACGCGCGACCGGCGCGGACTGCGGCCGGGTCTCGGCGCCGCGCAGCCGGGGGTCAAGCAGTCGACGGTGCCGCGCGCGCCAACCATCGGTGGTACTGCTCTCGCGGGAGCCGGTGGCTTCGATCACCGCCGCGCCGCGGGCCAGACCTGCGTCAGCTGCCACAATGGCGCGAGCGCAACCGGCAAGACCTCGACGCACCCTGCGACGAGCAGCAGCTGCGAGAGCTGTCACGTGACGTTCGCCTGGCTGCCGGTTTCGCGCGTCGACCACTCGCAGGTGAAGGGAACGTGTGCGAGCTGCCATGACGGCACGCACGCGGCCGGCAAGTCCGGACAGCACATCGCGAGCGCCAGCACCTGCGAGAGTTGCCACACGACGAACGCCTGGGCGCCGGCACGCGTCGATCACGCGTCGCTCGGGGCGCACACCTGCGCGACGTGTCATGACGGCGTGCATGCTAGCGGCAAGCCTGCGACGCATATTCCGACGAGCGCATCCTGCGACACCTGCCACGGTACCCTCGCCTGGCGGCCAGTCAGGCTCGATCACACGACGCTCACGTCGAGCTGCGCGACCTGTCACAACGGCGCTGGCGCAACGGGCAAGCCATCGACGCACATGGTGCTGCAGCGGGACTGCGCGACCTGCCACAGTTATCCGGACTGGACGCAGGTGAGCTTCACGCACGTTTCGACGAACTATCCTGGCGAGCATCACACGCAGCTCGCCTGCGTCTCCTGTCACACGTCGAACACCGACACGGTGCCGTACACCTCGCCGGCAAATGTCGGCGCCTGCGGCGCCTGCCATGCCAAGGACTTCAAGGCGGACCTGCATCCGAAGACGGCGAACGGCCTGCGCTACACCCCGGGCGAGCTGCGCAATTGCAGCGGCGCCTGTCACGTGTACAGCGACGAGACGCTCTCGACGATCACGAAGGTCGTCCCCGGGCCGTATCACCGAGTTTCCGATGCGACGTTCAAGCACTAGGCGACCGCTACTCATCCTGGCTGCGCTTCTCTCGGGCATGTTCGCCGCCAGGGGAGCGCCCGCGCAGACGGCACCGGGATTTCCGAAGCGATTCGTCGACATCATCGAGCTCGCCGATCACGAGGATCAGGTCGACATCACCGTGCTCTTCACGTGCTCGCTGCGCTACGTGACGCACATGCCGGCGTCGCAGGGACAGGAGCTGAGGATCGCGCTGCAGCCCATGCCCGATTGCGGCGTGACTCCCGGCGCGCCGATCGTCGGCGAGCTGCCGCCGCTATCGGGCGGCGCGAGGATTGTCGCGGCGGCGCGCGTCGACTCGGACGTACCCGGCCAGGTGACCCTGGTGCTGTCCTGGCGCAAGCCGGAGCAATTCGTGCTGGCGCAGGGCGCGGATCCGCGCGGCATGCGAATCCGCCTCCTCAATCGTGCGCGCGGCCACGGCAAGGTCACGATCAACGAACCGCCGGACACGGTCAGCAACTACGCGATCAATCTCGAGTCCCAGCCGGCCCCGTTCGCGCCGGAGGACGTGACGCTGGCCGGCGCAAGACTCAAGGCCCATGCGTACGTATCCGAGGCCGTCGTCGACGGCGACAAGTGGTACCGGCTGCGGATCGGGCCGATCGCGAAGCGTGCGGACGCCGAACGGATCCTTGCGCTCGCGCAGCCGGACTACCCACGGGCGTGGCTCGCGGTCGGCGATGACTCCGCTACGAGCGACGGCAGCGCGACGGCCGATCAGGGCTCGCTCCCCGCCGTCGAACCGATCGGCGCGGATGCCGCGGCCGACCCCGGGACCCTGCAGAAGATGCTGGCGGACGCGCGCACCGCGATTGCGGCGCGCGACTATCCAACGGCCATCACGCTGCTCACGAAGCTGCAGCGCCAGCCGGAATTCCCGGATCGCGCGCGCGCGCAGGAACTGCTCGGCCTCGCGCGCGAGCGTTCCGGCCAGCTGGCGCACGCCAAGGCCGAATACGAGGAATACCTGCGTCGTTATCCGCAGGGCGAAGCGGCCGAGCGCGTCGCGGTGCGACTGCATGCGCTGCGCAAAGCGACGCAGAAGCCGCGTGCGCCCGGCGAAGCGGGCGACGAACAAGAGCGCTGGAGCGTTGACGGCGGCATCGCGCAGCTCTTCCGGTATGACGGTGTCAAGGTCGACAACAGCGTACCGCCCGGTTCGACGACCTTGCCGGGCTCGACGCAGACGACGACGCAGAACGCGCTCTACAACGATGTCGACATGCTGGCGCAACGACGCGGCGAGCGCTTCGACATGCTCGCGCGCCTGAGCGCCGGCTACGTCAAGAGCTTCGAACAGGAACAGAGCGGGGACTCGACGCGACTCAGCGTGGCATCGATCGAGCTCGCCGATCGCTCGCTCGGGCTCTTCACGCGCCTCGGGCGCCAGTCGCGCAATCAGGACGGGGTGCTCGGCACATTCGATGGACTGTTCGGCGCCTATCAGTGGCGGCCGGCCTGGGGCGCGAATTTCACGCTCGGCTATCCGGTGGAGCAGACCGACGACACCGTCCAGACCAACCGCAGTTTCGCGACGGTAGCGGTTGCCTACACGCCGCCGGGCAAGCACTGGGACGCGAGCTTGTTCTTCGCCACGCAGCAATTCGATGGCGTGCGGGACCGCCAGGCGGTCGGCGCGGAAATGCGCTACCTCGCGCCGATCGGCTCGCTGGTCGCGCTCATCGACTATGACATTTTCTACCAGTCGCTCAATGCGGCGACCTTGATCGGCACGGTACAGGCGCCGGACCGCTGGACGCTGAGCTTCGACCTCGAGCATCGCAATTCGCCGATCCTCACCACCCGCAATGCCCTCATCGGCCAGCCCGTGACGACCATTGCCGATATGGAGGAGGTCTTCACCGAAGACCAGATCTTCCAGCTCGCGCAGGACCGCACGCCGGCGACGTCGAACTTCGGCCTCACGGCGACGCGGCCGATCGGCGAGCGCTATCAGTTCTCGGCAGCCGTGTTCGCTACCCAGACCGGTGCCACCGTTGCCTCGGGCGGCGTCGAGGCGCAGCCGGCGACCGGCCTCAATTTCACCTACCAGACGCAGCTCTACGCCTCCAACGCCTGGCGGGCGGGCGATTTCCACGTCTTGAGCCTCACCTATGCCGACAACGAGACCGGCAAGATCTACTCGTTCGGCTGGACCAGCCGCTTCCCGATCGCCGGCGCCTGGCGGCTCGGGCCGCGCTTCACGATCGACCGGCGCATGCTCGCAACCGACAGCAGCACCGAGTACGCTTTCGTGCCCTCTCTGCTCGTCGACTACCTGAAGGACGGGCGCCTGGTGCAACTGGAGATCGGCGGGCAGCTTGGCAAGCGCGATGCGCTGGACCAGACTCAGAACACCCAGCGCTACTACGTGAGCCTCGCCTACCGAATCTCCTTTTGACGTGAAGCGTTACTTCCCATTGCTGGCCGCGCTGCCGCTGGCGGTCGCGACGCTGGCTTGCAGCCACGCCGCGGCTGCACGGGATCCGATCGAGTACCTCGACGAGCAGACTGCCGCCACGGTGACGGTCGTGCGCGAGCCGATCGTGTTCGCACGCGAGCGCCGCGACGTCTCGGCGAGACAGCGCGATTACGTGACGCTCGCCGCCGCGTCCGTCAATCGCGGCGGCAAGATCACCTACGTGCTGGTCACCTATTTCTGGTCGACGGTTGACGCGCGCGTCGGCGGCGAGCTCGTGGTGCCGGAAGTCATGGTGCTTGCGGCGGACGACCGGCGCCTCGAATTCAAGAGAAGCGCCGCACGCTCAACGGAACAGGGGATTGCGCTCCCGATCCACGCCCCGCCCAATCACAAGGCCGATCCTGTCGTCTTCAGCACCGATCTTGCGACGTTGCGCTACCTGGCGGCGGCCAGGCACCTCGAGCTGCGGGCCGGGAGCGATGAGCTGGCGTCGGTCTACGAGCTGTGGGACGACCAGCGCGATGAACTCGCGACCTTCGTTGCCTTCCTGCACGGGGAGCGCTAGGCGAGTCAGTACGCGAAATACGGTCCCGTGCCCGAGGACGTGCTCTGCCCTTCGATGGCGACATAGACGCTGCGGCCATAGAAGAACGGCAGGCCCCAGTCGAAGCTGCCGCCGAACGACGTCGTGCCGGCCAGGCTCGAAAAGGCGACGAAGGTGACGTTGTTCGTCAACAGGCTCTCGGCGTTCGCCACCCGGAATGCGACGCTGCCCGAGCTTCCGGTGACCCCTTCGACGGTCGCCGACAGCGACTTGAGCGACGCCGGGCAATAGTAATCGGGGGCGATGGATCCGCTGCACACGGCGATCGATGCGTCATTGAAGAAGAGTCCGGTCGAACCGCTGTCCATGAAGCTCGCGGGCAGCGTCACACCGGAATAGATCGTTCGAAACGCGCCGGTCGTGGCATCGACGTGAATGATATTGCCGCTCGTCAATCGATTGTTGTCCGCGGTATCGATGCCGAATACGAGCGCGCCGGCGACGACCGCGGCGCCCGCCGGATCCACCGCGCGCAGGACCACGACCGCGCCGTTGTTGTTCACGGCGAAGTGCCACACCGGATTTTGCGCCTGCTTCGCGAGCGGCATCGCCTGCGAAACGCAGCCGGACGGCGGGCAGCCGTAGTAAGTGCCTGCGATGGCGGCGCCCGCGCAGGCGGCCCCGCAATCTTCGCGGAACACGCCGATGCCGAGCACTCCGTTGGCACCGAAGGCTTGCACCGTGTTCTCCGGCGGCCCGATGCCCGCGCAGTCAGCGGGAATCGCCGCAAATGCGGGATCGCCGATGAACTGGACCGGGATGCTGCCCGCCGTTTCTCCACCGATTTTCACGTCGGCGAGTTGCAGCGGTCCGTAGCTCTGCCCGTCCGCGAACTGCATGCATTCGGTCACCGGATCGCCCGCGGCGTCGACGACTGCCGGCAACGCGAGCGACGGCGAAATGACGGATGCGATGATGCGCAAGCCGCTCGAGCCCGTATCGACGAGGACATGATCGACCGTGCGGCAGTCGGCCGTCCCGGGAGCGCACAGCGTGACGTCGACGAAAAGCGTGTTCACGGTGCCGGCCGGACCGCTGTCAACCGTCAAGGATGCGACGTTCGCACCCGTTGGCAGCGGTGGCGGGTGGCCGCCGCCCGTTCCGCCTCCGCCACTGCTGCCGCAGGCTGCTTGCAGCAGCGCAAGCGCCGTGCAAGCAGCGAAGTAGAGCCAATGACGGGGCGCAGTCATGATTCAGCGCAGGTCCGCGAGCGCCACTTCGGTGGGTATCGCGCCGGGCAGGTAGGCGCGGCCGGAAAACGATCTCAGGCGGCCGCCCGATTCGATCACGAGATCCGGTTGCACGATCGACAGTTGCGCACGGCCGGAGCCCGCCTTGCGCTCCGCGGACAGGTAACGCGCGAAATAATCGCCGAGAGTCTGGCGCAGATCGGGCTTGAATGGACCGCTCCAGGTCACCGCAAACACGAGGCCGGCGCCATCAGCATATTCGCGCACGACGCTGCCGCCGGGCAGCTCGAGCAAATGCACCGAGTAGGACGGTTGCGCGAAGCTCGAGAGCTTCGCCTTCAGCTGAACGCGATCGCCGTCGATCGATGCGGCATTCGCGCCGAGCGCCGCCAGCGCGGGACACGCGATGCAGGAAAGCGCAAGGACTGTGATTGCGAAAACAGCGAGTCGGGCGGGACTATTCATGGATCATGGATCATGGATCGTCGGCGGTGACGACGCGAATGTCGCGCCGGGGCAATCCTTCGAATTGTATTCGCGTGCGGAGGTTCCGCGGCAAATCGGTGGTAGTTACCCTACTTTTGTCGCATGCCGGCGACTCGCGGCGACGACTCTCACTTGCGCGTGTACAGGCCGTCGAACGCCGTGGTCCATGACTTCGCACCATCCGTCGAAATCTCCCAGTGCTGACGCACCGTGCCGTCGGCTCGCGGCGTCCAGGTGAGTCGATTGATGACGGTGGCACCCGAAGTTGCGTCGAGCGTATTGCCGGTAAGGACCATGTTGCCGCCGGCCAGCTTGCCCTCGAGTTCGAGCGGACTGCCCTGGTTGTCGATCCAGGTCTGGTGCCAGACAGCCCGTGTCGCGTCGTAGTAGTTCAGGCTGTTCCCGACTGATCCACCCGCTCCCGCCCAGTGCTCGAGGAGTGCGCAGCCGCCGAGAATCCGGTCGATTCGGTTGGTTCCGGCCGGCTTGCCGTTCTGCGTGACGTTCCAGTCGCCGACCCAGAAATCGAACTGCCGGTAGAGCGCGGCTGAGCAGGCCGGCGGTGGCTGTACCGGCGCATCCGCCAGCGCCAGCGTCGTCAATGCGAAAAGAATGGACGCGGTACTCATTTCTTTTTTCACGGCGGTGCTCCAATGGCGGCGCGGGCAAAATGCTAGCGGGCACAGGCGCGAATCGCTACGGGACCGGGACCAGTGGATTTGCCGGCTTGACATAAGACGGCGCCACATAAGCCCGATGCGAATTCTGCGAAACAGTTGTCGCCATCGGGCGACTTGGGTCCTCGTGTGCGCTGGCGCGGCACGACAGAATCTGCGCGGTGGGCTCGGATTCTTTTCGAGAGAGGAACGGCGTGGGCGGGACGAAAGACCGGCAGGCAAACCAGGACCTCTGGCACCTGACCATCGATGATCTGCTGACTCCTCCGGCCGAAACACCACGGCTCGGCGGCGATGGCCCGTTCATCATCAACCTGAGCACGTCGACCGCACCGATCGTCATCCCGCCGAAAGACCAGCTCAATATCGAAGGCCTGCACGCCTACCAGATCTCCCGCACCGAAGACGGCCGCCAGCGGTTTCGCCTGCGGCTCGGCCCGATCAGCACCGAACTCGAAGCCGACGCCTTGCTGTCGGCCCTTCGCGATCGCTATCCGGGCGCAATGATTGCGACGGCGGCGGACGACGACCTGCGCGCGATCGGCAGCGCCAATCGCGTCGCGAAGGCGACGAAACAAGCCAAGCCGGTCTCCCGCTCAGCGACCAGCTCCGCAACCAGCTCCGCCGAGCGCAAGGCCGTCGCGCTGCCCCCGGAACCCGCGGCCGCTGCACACGACGACGCCAACGAGATCACCGGCAGCGGCTGGGATCTGGACTCCTTGTTGCCGCATCTGTCCGGACCGGCGGCCACACCGAAGCCGAAGGCGGCGGCGGCGAAAGCTGCACCTGTCGCGAAGAAGGTGGCGCCTCCTGCGCCGAAGGCAAAACCACCCGCAACCGCGAAAGCTCCGGTACCACCGCCAGCCGCCAATCCGCCGGCGGCTGTTCGCCCGTCCCCGCCACCGCCCGCGCCGACGCCGACTGCAAAGGCCCCCGCCCATTCGCCTGTCGTTCAAGCACCGGCTGTTGCGAAGACTGTCGCGGCGCCCCCGGTGCTCACGAAGCCGGTGGTTCCAGGCATGCGGGCAAAGGCCGGGCCGACGCCACCCATTCTGACGGCCGCGGTCGAGCCCAAGCCGGCCGGCGCACGCACCGACGGCTCAACCGCTCCGTCGTCAACGAGGGTTGCATCTCCGGCACCCGCCGGTCCGACCGTACAAATCGCGCCGCCCGCGCCCCCCGTCGCCCAAATCGCACCCGCTGTCGTCGCAGAGGTCCCGCCGCCTCCGGCTGTCGAGATCGCTTCGCGACCGGCCGCGGTAGTGGTCGCAACTCCGGCCGTGGAAGTCGCCGCTCCGCCGCTGACCAAGTCGCGCGCGAATGTTCCTGTCCAGGCCAGCCCGAATCCCAAGGCGCCGCCCGCCGATCCGCTCGAAACCGACTGGGCCTCGATACTTAGCGCCCCGGTCGAAGACACGGCCAGCCGCCCGATCTTCCAGGTACCTGTCGAACCGCCGCCGTCGTTCGCCCCAACGCCGCCAGCCGCAACCACGACGCGAGCCTCTGAGCCCGGGAGTCGCGCGAGCGACGACAGCGGCCTGCAGAAGCTGGTCGACAAGAGCAATGCGTTGGTGAACGAGCTCGAAACTCGCAGCGATGCGGTGCCGGCCGACGATCCGGCGGTGCTCAGCGCTGCAGAACTCTTCGCGGCCGCCGCCGCCGTCGAAGCGGTCGAGGTTGCGAAGGTCGCTGAGACAGCGAAAGTCGTCGAAGGAGTGAAGGCCGTCGAAGTCGCGCCGGTCATGGTCGCCCCGCCGACCGTCGTGGCGGAGGACCCGTCCGCCGTCATTTTCTCGCCGCTCAACACCCAGTCCATCGAACAGAAGCTCGCGAAGCTCGCAGAAATCCTGCACGGCGGCGAGCACGCCGACTCGACGGCAGGCCCGCCGAGCACGCACGCGGCGCCGACGGCCGATGCGCCTGCGCAAGTCGAATGGGTACCGGTGGACGACATCGAGCTATTTTTCGACGACGACACGCCGCTGCGGCCTTCGACCGCGGTTGGCACCTGGCCGCTGGTGGAGCGCCGGCAGGAGTCGCGGCCCGAACTGAAGTCACCCGCCGCGGTGGTGACGTCCATCGAGGACATGGTGGTCGTCGACGAAGCGAACAATCTCGACGACCTCGTCGCGAAGGAAGTCACCAAGGCCCGGGAACCCGCCATCGATCCGACGGCCGAGACCGATCGGGTTCCGGTGCTGAAGGCCCCGAGCGAGGATGTGGAAGTCGACCTCTCGGTCGACGTCTCCGCCGAGGTAGCGCCCGCGCAAGCCCAGCCCGCGACGCCGCCGATCCAGACACCCGCGGTCGATGCGTCAGCCTCCGCACGCGCCATCGCGTTGGTACTTGAATCCGATCTCTCGCTGGAACCGGAGCTGACGCTCGCGCCATCCGAAGAAGCACCGCCGCCCGTCCTCATCGAGGACCTGATCGTCTCGGGTGACCTCAAGGATCCGAGCCTCAAGCTTCTCGTCGAGAAGGACGACTGGCTCATCGAGGCCCAGGAAACCCCGCCGCAGGCGACCGCGCCCACGCCGCCTCCGGTCGCGAGACCCGTCGAAGCGCCGGTCGAGCTCAAACTGGCCGAGCCTGCCATTGTCGTCGTTTCGACGGTCGTCCTCGAGAAACCGGCGCCGAAGCCCCACGGAGACGAGCCGCACGTAAGCACGATCGTGCTCGAGCCTGCGGTGGCGGCGGCGGCAGCCTCGCCGCCGTCGGATGCCGCCAAAGCCCCGCAAGCCGCGCCCGTCGTCATTCGCACGCGCGAGAGCGCCGCGGATACGGAAGCGAAGAATGCCACGCACCTCAGCGCACGCGCCGCGGCGCGCGCCGCCAAGAAATTGCGGGTGGCCAAGCATGCAGCGAAACTGGCCGCCCTGACCGCGGCCAGGAACAGTGGTGCAGCGGCCGTGAAGCCGCAGCCGGGATTGCCGACGCCCGCGAAGGTGCACACGCGTGACGTGGCGCCTGCGGCTGCGCAGCCGGCCGCAGCTTCGACACCGGGGCCGGCGCCGAAGTCCGAAGCCCCGGCACCGAAGGCCGCCGCTCCGGCCGCTAGGCCGGCGCCCGTTCTATCCCGCAAGCCCTCCCAAAAGCCCCAGCCGACGCCGTCGAAGCCACCTGCGGCGCCGGCTAAGGCAGCGCAGCCGCCGGCCTCAAGACCGGCAATGTCGCCTGCCGCCCAGAAGCCCGCGCACGCGCCTGCGGCATCGGCCAACGGCTCGCATGCAGCGGCGGCGCCGGAACGCAAGGTGACGATCCGCACCGAGCACACGCCGTCGATTGACAGCACGCAGACGATGCGCGCGCTGACGCCGCTCGAGCTCGCCGACGATCAGATATCGAAGTGGTTCGTCATCCAGCTCGCGGTGTCGGAAGACGATTTCGACCCCGACCAGATCCCGCACCTCGACATCTTCGAGGCCTATCGCCTGTATGCCGTCATTGGCCTCGACCAGGGCAAGATCCTGCACGCGCTGCGCCTCGGATTTTTCAGCGATGAGATCTCCGCGTCGGCCGTCACGAGTTACGTCAAGACGCACTTCGACGGCGCCTCGGTCAAGCGCGTAAGCGTCGCCGAACGCGAGCGCTTCGCCGAAAGCCAGGTGTCCGCACGCAAGGACATCGGGGCCACCGGCATGCACGCCATCATCGAGATGGCGAGCCCGAAACCCGTGCCGGAGACCCGCCTGGCCGATCTCGCCGGTGGTTCCGGCCAGCGCCCCTCCGAAGAGAAATCGCTCTGGTCACGGCTCGTTTCGCCGCTCAAGCGGCCTTAAAGCGGGCTTCAGCTACTGTCGATCACGCCGGCCGGGCCCGCGGGTACAATCCCGCCGCCATGGACTCCCGAACGCTGTTGCAGCGCAAGTCGATTTCAGTCACGGACTACCGGTGCAATGCCGGGCCCGACGACGAGCCGTTCACCGAGGTGCACGGCAGCTATTCCGTAGCCTACGTGCGCCGGGGGAGCTTCGGCTACCGCACCCGCGGAGAATCGTTCGAACTCGTGGCCGGATCGTTCCTGACGGGCCGCCCGGGCGATGAGTTCCTCTGCACGCACGAGCACCACGCCTGCGGCGATGAGTGCCTGTCATTTCACTTCACTCGCGAGTATCTCGACGCCCTCGATCTGCCCGGCGCGCACGGTGGCGGCTGGCAGAGTCGCGGGGTGCCGCCGCTCCCTGACATGATGGTGCTCGGCGAACTCGCCCAGCATTCGGCCGAGGGCGCGAACAACGTGGCTCTCGACGAGATCGGTACGGCGCTTGCCGGTCGTGTGCTGGCGATCAGCGGCCGCAGTCCGAAGCCCGCCGGCAAGACCGCGCGTGATCGCAGCCGGGCGGTCAGGGCGGCGCTCTGGCTCGACGAGCATTCCCACGAGCCGGTGGCGCTCGAAGATGCGGCCCGCGACGCGAACCTGAGTGCGTTCCATTTCCTGCGTCTCTTCGCCCGCGTCCTTGGCGTGACGCCGCATCAGTACCTCGTGCGTTCGCGGCTGAAGCGCGCCGCGCGCCTCCTGAGCGCGGACGACCGGTCGATCACGGACATCGCGATCGACGTCGGCTTCAATGACCTGTCGAATTTCGTGCGCACGTTCCATCGCGCTGCCGGCGTCTCGCCGCGCGGCTTTCGCTGCGCCGCACGAGGCGACCGCAAGATTCTCCAAGAACGGCTCAGCCTCGCCTGACTAGCATGCCCTCCTCACACGAGGAGATCGGCATGTACGACCATATCGGCCTGAAGGTGAAGGATCTCGACGCGAGCGTGCGCTTCTACGAGCACGCGCTCGGCGCGCTCGGGCACGTGATTTGTTCGCGGGACGACTCGGGAGCGGGCCTCGGGCCGAAAGGGGCGCCGGCGCTGTGGCTCGGACGGGGAAGCGCGGGGCCGGGCATCCACATCGCATTTCAGGCAGCCAATCGCGCAGCGGTCGAACGCTTTCACCGTGACGGACTCAAGGCGGGCGGCCGTGACAACGGCCAGCCGGGCCCCAGGACCGACTACAGCCCGACCTACTACGCCGCCTTCCTGATCGATCCCGACGGCAACAACGTCGAAGCGGTGTGCCTGAAGTGACGGGGCGCTAGCGGGCGCGCTTGCGGCGCTTGGCGGGCTTGCGCAGCGAGAAGAAGAGCTGCCGGTGCTCGCCTTCGCGCACGATGGCGGCCTGCTTCAGGGCGACGAGCACGTAGAGCACATTGAGCGCGACCAGGTTCGTCGGGAAGTGACGCGTCCGGCGGGCGCGGGTCGCGATTTCCTTCGCCGTGACCTTGCCGGCGCGGCCGTGGCGCTTGCGCACGAACTCGACCGCCCGTTTGCTCACGACGTTGAAATAGCCGCCGCCCGCCTTCGCTTTCGCCCGCGCGAAGGACATGACGAAGTAATCGTCCTTCGCCTCGAACACGTGGTAGGTCTGGCGGGCGCCGACGGCGCGGCCGCAGTAGTGCAGTCCGTGCTCGAGCATCTTGATCTTCATGCGATCCCCCTCGATGCGGTCCACACCGGAGCCGGCACGCATTGTCCTGCCGCGCGCCGCAATCAACAACTACTTCGGCTCGAACACGCCGCGGTGGTGGAAATAGACGATGCTCGCGGCCAGCCGCATCGGCTTGGTCGCGAGCGCGAGATTGAATGCCGTGTCGCTCTGGAAGTGATCGAACAGGAACCGCACGACACGCTTCACGCGAAACCGCGGATAGCTCCGTACGAAGGCGCGCGCCGGATCTTCCGCCTCGCCTTTGAGGAAGGCCGCGATCGCATGGCCGGCCGCGAGGCCGTGCTTGAGCGCCGTATGGATGCCGCCCGCCGTGACCGGTGAAACGAGGCCCGCCGCATCGCCGACCAGCAGCACGCGGCTCGCAGCGAGCGGCTTCACCGGGCCGCCGCAGGGAATGAGCCCCGCGCGGATCGCCGTCGGCACGCGGTCGCGAAAATCGAAGATACCCGCGATCTTGTCGAGAAACCGGTTCATCGAGCGCTTCACCTCGCCCGAATCGCCGCCCCGCAGACGCCGGGCGAGCCCGACCTGGATGACGCCGACCCCCTGCACCACCCAGCCGATGTAGCCCGGCATCAGCCGCCGGTCGACGAAGCAATGCAGCCGGTCGCCGGCGTCGATGGCCGCGCCCGTGTACTCGTGTTCGATGCCCGCGAGGAAGCGCGTGCTCGCACCCAGTCTGAAGACCTTCGCGACGCGCGATTGCGGGCCGTCAGCGCCGACGAGAAAACGGGTTTCACCGCAGCCGCCGTTCAGGCGCAAGCCGTCGCCGATGCGCACGGCCTCGCGAAACGGCGTGTCCGTGACGATTCGCGCTCCGGCGCTGGCTGCGCGCGCCGCGAGCCAGCGCATCACGCCAGGCGTGTCGGTCGCGAGGAAGTAATAGCCGGGAGCATCGAGATCGACCGAACGCAAATTCGGCGCATAGAGCCGCACGCCCTCGATGCGGCGGACGAGGGACGGCGGCAAGCCGTCGAGAATCGGCAGTTCCTCGACGGCCTCCTTCACGAGGATGCCGGTCGTGTGCAGTTTTTCGCCCGCATCGGCGCGTTTTTCGAGAACGCTGACGGCGATCCCGGCCTCGGCGAGCGCCGTGGCACAAGCGAGGCCCCCGAAACTTGCGCCGACCACCGTGCAATCCGACGTGCCGATGTCGTTCATGCCGGGAATGGACGCCAACGATCCTGCCCCGATGCTATGCTGGTCCGCGCCAACGATCCGCTTCCAAAAACGATAACGCCCAAGGATCGCCTCATGATGAATGCCACGACGCTCCCGGCCTGGGGCCGGCGCCACAGCGTGCTCGCGATGTGCTTCCTCGCGATGTTCATTGCCTACTCGGACCGCGTCAACATCTCGGTCGCGTCCGTCGCGATGCTCGAGGAATTGCACTGGAACGAGACCGTCAAGGGAACGGTGCTGTCTGCGTTCTTCATTGGTTATCTCCTCTTCATGATTCCCGCCGGCTGGCTTGCGGCGCGCTACGGCGGCAAGCGCGTGCTCGCCTGCGCCGTGATCTGGTGGTCCGCCTGCACCTTGATTACGCCTTGGGCGGCTTCCGTCTCTTTGCCGGTGCTGATCGCGGCACGCATCGGCCTCGGCCTCGGCGAAGCCGCCGTGCTGCCCGCGACTTACGAACTCTTCAGCCGCTGGGTGGCGGCACCCGAGCGGTCGCGGGCGACGACCCGCTTCCTCAGCGGCATTCCGGTCGGTCAGATTGCGGGCTTCGTGGTGACGGGCTGGCTCACGAGTCACTATGGCTGGCCGACGTCCTTCTACCTGTTCGGCGCGATCGGACTCGTCTGGGCGATGACGTGGTTACGCGGCTTCGACAATGACCCCGCCTCCGACCGTCACATCACACCCGAGGAATGCCAATCGCTGCGGGCCACGACCGGTCAATCGGCGCAGACGCTGCCGCCCGTCTGGCCGTTGCTCGGAAAGGCCTCGGTCTGGGCGATATTCGTCGCCCACTTTTCGGCGAACTGGGTCCTGTACCTGCTCATCGCCTGGCTGCCGAGCTACTTCCACGCCATGGGTCTCAACTACACGAATGCCGGGATCTACTCGGCGGCGCCCTGGCTGAGCGCGCTCATCGTCGGCAACCTCGCCGCGACGCTCGCGGACCGCGCGATTGCCCGCGGCGCCGCGATCCTCACGGTGCGCAGGATCGTGATGGGAACCAGCCTGCTTGGGGCCGCGGCCTGCCTGATGCTGGTACGCACGGCCGAGACGCCGGTGCACGCGCTGATTCTCGTGTGCGCAGCGGCGAGCTCGGTCGGCATCGGCTGGTCCGGTTTCGCGCCGAATCTCCTCGACATCGCGCCCCGGCACGGAGCGATCCTGATCAGCTTCAGCAATACCTTCGCGACCATCCCAGGCATCGCCGGCGTCTGGATCACCGGGTGGCTCCTCGATCGCACCGGTTCCTATTCGGCAACCTTCCTGCTCACGGCGGCCATCGCGACAGGCGGAGCCGTCTTCTATTTTCTCTTCGCGAGCGCGAAACGCGTCGACCCCTGACGGGCCGCGGCGTCAGCCGTGGCCCATGCAGAAGCAGTTGAGCTTGTTGCCGTCGAGATCGCGGAAGTACGCCGCATAGAAGCCCGAGGTGCCGCGCGGGCCGGGCGCGCCTTCGTCCTTGGCGCCGAGCGCAATCGCCTTGTCGTACAGCGCTTTCACTTTGTCGTTGCTGTCCACGACAATGGCGACCATCACGCCGTTGCCGACCGTCGCGGGCTTCCCGTCGAATGGCTTGATGACGCCGAAGCCACCCGACGTCGGTCCGGTTGCCCAGGAGATGACCCGGTCCATTTCCATGAAGCGCTTGGCGCCGATGGTTGCGAACAGGGCGTCGTAAAACGTGGCGGCCCGCTTGAGATCGTTGGTGCCCACCGTGACATAGCCGAGCATGAAAACTCTCCTCGTTAGGGATTGGGATCGTAGGTGACATAGGCGAAACGGCGCGAGTCCGGCGACCAGGAATTGACGTTGATCGAACCCTGGCCGCCGGTGAATTCGGCGACGACCCGCGGCGGGGCGCCGCCGACCCTGCGCCCCGGCATTGGCAAAATGCGCAGCTGGATGTGGCGATCGCGATAGTCGTGTCCCTCGGTTCCCTGCGGGAAAGACAGGAAGAGCAGCCACTTGCCGTCCGGTGACGGATGCGGGAACCAGTCCTCGAGATCGTCGTTCGTCACGCGTTCGGCCTTCGTATCGCCTGGCGCCGCGCCCGCCGCCGGCATGCGCCAGATGTTCCAGCCGCCGCCGCGCGCCGAATTGAAATAGATCCAGCGGCCGTCCGGTGAATAATCGGGTCCGTCGTCATTCGCCGCGTCGGTCGTGAGCCGCTCTTCCGTGCCGCCGTCGATCGAGATTCGATAGAGGTCGTACTGATTGCCGTCGCGGTTCGCGACGAATGCAATATGCCTTCCATCGGGTGACCAGCCGTGAAAATAGCTCGGCGCCGCCTCGACGAGGAGCCGTGCGCTCGAACCGTCCGACCGTGCGAGGTAGATCTGCGAACGCGCCGAAGCCGGCGATGAAGCGGAGATCGCCAGCCACCGGCCGTCGCGCGAAAAATCGTGGTCGTTATTGCAACCGAGGGCCGGGTCGAGAGCGAGCGGCGTGGGCGCCGACGATCCGTCGATCGGGACCCGGTAGAGCTGGCCGCCCGAATTGGCGAGCAGGTACTGGCCGTCCCGTGACCAGTTCGGCGCTTCCCAGATGACGTCCGCGTGCTGCACGGCCTTGGTGACCTTCGAGCCGAGATCGTAGATCAGGACCGTGCTCGAATAGCGCGGGATCGTTCCCTGACCAAGCGCGGGCGGCACGATCGCCGCCCACGCAATCATCGCCGCTTTCGCGATGCTCCGCAGACGCGCGTCCCTGCGTGCCAAGCGGCACCGGCAGTTCTTAGTGCGCGGCGAGCTTCTGCACGGCGGCGAGCGCCTCGGTCACGTTCTCGTCCGGCTTCACGCCGCCGATCGTCTGGGAGACCTTGCCGTCGCCGGTGACGATGAACGTCGTGCGCTCGGCGAACCCGTGATCGACGGTATCGCCACGCGAGTCCTTGACGCCCGGCACGTTGACCACCTTCAGGTCAAAGGATTTGGCGATTGCGCCGTCCGCATCCGATGCCACCGGGAGTTTGCCCGCGCAGTATTCCGGATCGGCGGAGAAGTCCTTGAGGCGCGCGACGCTGTCGAGTGACACACCGATGACGCTCGCGCCCGCGGCGGTGAACTTGTCCATGTTCACGGAGAACGTATGCGCCTGGATGTTGCAGCCCTGCGTGTAGGCCGACGGGTAGAAGTAGACGACCACCGGTCCCTTGGCGAGGGCATCCTTCAGGGAGAAGGTGAACTCCTTGCCCGCGAGCGCGGCCTGCGCCTTGAACTCGGGAGCCGCATCGCCCGCCTTCAATGCAGCGTAGGCCGGCAGGGAAATCACGCTGAGGATCAGACAACCGCGCAACAGGCCTTTCATGGGAGTGTTCCTTACAGGTGGTGGATGACGGGTCCGCAATCTTCGTTCCGTGCCCGCCTTCTGTCCATCCTAAGCTTGCCCTACACTCGGCATCTCGACCGCCAGCGAACTTACAAGGTGAAGAAAATCGCTCTGACGCTCGCCATCACCGCGGTCGTTCTGTACTCGGGCCTGTGCGTCTATCTCTTCCTGGCGCAGCGCTCGATGATCTACTACCCGACTCCCGAAACGACCTCGCTCGGGGCGACGGCCCTCAGGATCGAGACCGACGGGGCTGTGCTCAAGGTCTGGCAGGTCGCCCGGCCGGGGCCGGATGCGGTCATCTATTTCGGCGGGAATGCGGACGGGGTCGGCCGGCATATCGAGCCCTTCTCGCAGGTCATCACCGGTCCCTCGCTCTACTTCGTCAACTACCGCGGCTATGGCGGCAGCACCGGAAGGCCAACCGAAAAGGCCCTGTTCGCCGACTCCCTGGTCGTTTTCGATCGGGTCCGCAGGGATCACGCGCGGGTCGAGGTGATCGGCCGGAGCCTGGGTTCGGGCGTTGCGGCCTATCTCGCAACGCAGCGGCCGGTCGATCGGCTGGTGCTCGTGACGCCTTACGACAGCATCGCGCGGGTTGCGCAGGGCCACTATCGCTGGTTCCCGATCTTCCTCCTGCTGAAGGACCGGTTCGATACGCTGAGCCGCGTGGCGACGATCGCGGCCCCGACGCTCGTCATCATCGCCGAGGACGATGAGGTCATTCCGCGGCCAAGGACCGATGCGCTCATCGCGGCGTTTCCGCCCGGCCAGGTACAGGTGAAGCTGTTGCCGGGCGTGACCCACAACCTCGAGGACGAAACGCAGAGCTACCTGGAGGTGATGCGGGATTTTTTCGACCGCTAGCGCAGCCGCACGCGGTATTTTACGAAGTCGTCCGCAAGCGTGAACGTGTCATACAAGCGTCGCGCCGTCGCGTTGCCCGCTTGCGTGTGCCAGTAGAGATATTCCCAGCCGCCCTGCCTGCCGCGATCGACGAGGTCCTGAAGCAGCAGGCGCCCGACGCCGTGCCCGCGCACACCCGGGTCGACGTAGAGATCCTCGAGATAGCCGATGGGATGTATCGCCCAGGTGCCCTCGTGCATCACGCAATGCGTGAAACCGACGACCGCGCCATCGAGCTCCGCGACGCGCCCGACGATCGGCGACTTCGGGTCGAGGAGCCGCCGCCAGGTCGCGTCGGTCACGTCCGCCGGAACGACCGACTGGTAGAACTCGCAGTAGCCGGCCCAGAGCCGGCGCCAGGCGGTTTCATCGCCGGCAACCGGGTCGCGTATCAGGATTGCCATCAGCCGCTCTTTGACCGCCGTCCGCGGTCGTGTTTCTCGAAGACTTCGCGCCGGTGATAGTCGAGGTAGCCGCACTGCTCGGCGCGAAACGCCTCGACTTTCGCCGGCGCCTCGAGGTTCCACACCTTCAGCACCCGCGGATTGAGGTGCCGCGAGATGAGAAGCGTGCCGTCGTCGGCGAATGAGACATAGCCGCGATCGAAGAGGTGCGCGACGTGCGGCGAGAACAGCAAGCCGTTGTAGCCGTCGAGCTTTTCCGCGTCGTTCGATTCACGCCAGGGCTTGATGTGGCTCGCGAGGAGGTGCCTGCGATCGAGCAGTTGTGTCAGGCGGCATCCGCCTTCGACCTCTTCGAGGTTGCGCCGAAAGAGCCCGTGGCCGCGGCGCGCGCGCATGAGGTGCTCCTTTTGGACCGGACCGATGTCCGATCGCAGCCGGATGCTCTCCTCGGCGCGATCGTCGAGCAATTCCGTTCCGACCGAAGTGCGGATCTTGTCTTCGACCTCTTCGACCTGGCCGTCGAGGAGCCGGCGCAGCGCCATGACCATCGCGTCCGGCACGGCGCTGAGGTACACGGCGCGGACCCCGATGCCCGTCTCGCGCAGTGGCGAGAGCTTGTCCGGCAGCACCGTGGCGAGTTCCTCGGCATGCTCCATGGTACGAAGCGGCCGCGACAATTCGACGAAGCGAACCGGCAGCTGCCAGCCCGGCGCGCGCTTGCGCTTCTTGCCGGCGTCGGCCGCGGATACGGGTTCAGGCGCTTCCTTCGCACGCCCGAGCGCCATGCCAATCGCGCCAACGACCGCATCCGCAAACGAAAAGATGAGATCGCCCGGCTGGATCTGCATCAAGGTTTCGTATGCCGCGGCCGCGGCGGCCGACTTGCCCTTGACGGGTGACCAGAGGTAACCGCCTTCGATCTCGAGCCGCGGCGTGTGGCGGTGATTCACCCACCAGTGGTGTACCGACGAAGCGAGGGTCGCCGCCTTGCCGAAGAGCAGCTCGACGAGCTTGCGCGCGTCGTCGCTCGATCCGATATGCACGGTGAACTCGCCCGCCGCATTCTCGCTGACCTTGCTGAGCCGCTCGCGAAGCGCGGTAATGCCCCCGGCAACGCGCGCCGCTCCCTGCTTGCGGACGTAGAACTGCAGGTCCTTGCGGTTCACGATGAAAGCGAAGGGCCATTCGCCGGTGGCGCGATCCTTGTAGCGGAAGTCGCGGATCTCGCCATGCCAGGCGGGGCTGCACTCGTAGTTCGGCAGCAGGATGGCCGTGAGCACGAGCGTATCGAAGGCTTGCTGGGCGGCGGGGACGGTGAGGTACCGGCGATGCTCGGTGAGGAGTGACTCATCCCAGTCCGGGGCTTTCATCGTCTATTATTAAAGCATGGCGGGCGAGGTTCGCGACAATCCGGCGCGCAATCGCTTCGAGCTTGAGCTCGGGGGCGGCGTTGCCTTCCTCACCTACAGCGTCGCCGCTGGCGTCAGAACGCTCCTGCATGCCGAAGTGCCACCCGAACTCGAGGGTCGGGGTCATGGGTCCGCGCTTGTGAAGGGCACGCTCGACCTGATTCGCGCCAGCGGCGAGAAAGTCATCCCCCGTTGTCCATTTGTCGACGCCTACATGCGCCGGCACCCTGCGTACGAAGACCTGCGCGCCTAGGACCAAAAAGGGGACAGATTTATTTTCTTGCATATCTGGTGCGGGCGCCAAGATATCCAAGAAAATAAATCTGTCCCCTTTTTACGAGGGCCTCAGCCGGCTTTGCGCTGGTTATGCATCAGGGCGACGAGGTCCGCTTCGCCGCGGCTCAGGCCGAAGTTCGTCATCAGGCGGGCGGGATCGGCGCCGCGCCGCGCGAGCGTGATGGCCTGGTCGTAGGAGCGGCCTTCGTTCCGCACCTCGAGCTGGCCGATGCGCTCGGAGACCCACGCGAGCTGCTTCTCCAGGCGCTTGAGCCGCCGTCCAGCCCGCACGGCCATCGTGACGGCCGATTCAGTCTGCTTATGCAGGAGCGCAAGCCGGCGTTCCGTCTCGTCTTGCGTGCGGCGCAGCCTGCGGGCGGCCCGCCACTCGGCGAATAGCACGATGACGCCAAGCAGCGCCACGAAGAGCCAGGCTCCGAGCACGACATTCCAGTTCGATTGCCACATGGGATTTCTCGCGTGGTTCTAGGGTTTGGAGGGCGGTTTCAAAGGCTCAGGCAAGGGCTCGGGCGCCGACGGCGCGAGCTTCTTCGACAGCTCCTCGGCCGGCACGCTCAAGAGCACCCGGTTCATTCCGTTCGGCTCCGCGACGCCAAGGGCGTTTGCCTCGTTCGCCGCAGTCGCGTCGGAATGCAACCGCACGGCATACGCGTCCTCGGACACGTCGGCCGATTCCAGCACGACGATACGCACGCGCCGGTTGGCATTGCGTCCCTCGGCCGTGTCATTGGTCGCGATCGGCGCCTGTTCCGCGAGTCCCACGATTTTGAGCCGTTGCGGGTCGACGCCCTGGTTCACGAAGAGGTGCACCACGGTCGCGGCGCGCGCCGCCGAGAGCTCCCAGTTGGATGGAAAGGCCGCCGTGCGGATCGGGCGGTTGTCCGTGTGGCCTTCGACGTGAATCGGGTTCGGAAAGGGCTTGAGGATATCGGCGAGGCTTCTCAGGACCGGTATCGCCTGGGCATTGATGTCGGCGTCGCCGCTGCGAAAGAGGATGTCGGTGCGGATCTCGACCTCGAGCCAGAGTTTTTCCTGGCGCACGGTCACGAGATTGCGGTCGATCAACTCCTTCATCGCCTTTTCGATCTCGGCCGCCATGCGCACGAGCGCGCCGGCCATCGGGTTGACGGGCGGCGCGACCGGCTTCGGTTTCTCGACCGGGCTCGGCAGCTTGACGAGCGCGGTCGGCCGCACGCCGACCAGCATCTGGTCGCCGCCCTTGCCGGACGCGGGCTTGCCGACGGGCACCGGGGTCGTCGTCGTCGGCGCGCCGCGGAATGCCGCAACCAGCGCATCGGAGAGGATGCGGTACTTGCCGACGTTGACCGAAGACATCGAGTAGAGCACGACGAACAAGGCGAGCAGCAGCGTCACGAGGTCGCCGTAGGGGATGGCCCAAGCCTCGTGGTTCTGGTGTTCCTCGTGATGTTTCTTGCGCGCCATGGAGGGGCCTCGAGTCCTAGTGCAGGTAGCCGCGCAGCTTCGACTCGATGTTGCGCGGGTTCTCGCCCTGCGCGATCGAGATGATGCCTTCGATGGTCATCTGCCGGATCTGCGACTGGTGCTGCACGATCGACTTGAGCTTGCTCGCCATCGGCAGGAAGAAAAGATTCGCCAGCCCGATGCCGTAGATCGTCGCGATGAAGGCCGCGGCAATGCCGTGACCGAGCTTGCTCGGATCGTTGAGGTTCTGCATGACCGCCATCAGGCCCATGACCGCACCGATGATGCCGAGAGTCGGTGCGTAGATGCCCATGCCCTCGAGCACCTTGGCGGCGGCGTTGTCGAAGTGCTGCCGCGTCTCGAGCTCGACTTCCATGGACGCGCGGATGGCGTCCGGCTCGCCGCCGTCGACCAGCGACTGCAGGCCCTTCTTCACGAAATCGTCCGGCTCCTGTTCGACCGCGGACTCGAGCCCGAGGAGACCCTGCTTGCGCGCGACGTTCGACCATTCGACCAGCTTCTGGATGATCGCGTGGGCATCCGCGGCCGGCGGTTTGAAGACCCAGCCGATGATCTTGATCATGCGCATGAAAGTCGCGAGCGGGGTCTGCAACAGGATCGCCGCGACCGTGCCGAGCACGACGATGACGAATGCCGCTGCGCCGAGCAGCGCCTTGACACCGCTCCCCTTCAGGATACTGCCGCCGATGATCGCGACGAACGCGAGGAAGACGCCGACGATGCTGAGGATATCCATGGGCGGATCGCCGGCTAATCGCTCTTCAGCCACTCATCCATGCGCGCGCGCACGCGCACGAGCGCCTGCCCGTGGATCTGGCAGACGCGCGATTCGCTCACGTCGAGCACATCGCCGATCTCGCGCAGGTTCAGCTCCTCGTCGTAGTAGAGCGCGAGCACGAGTTTCTCGCGCTCGGGAAGACCGTCGATCGCGCCGATGAGCGCCTGGCGGAAGTCGGCGTCGGTCAGCTCATCGAGCGGCCCCGGCCGCGCGTCGGGCGCATAGTCGGCCGGGCTGTCGTCGTCGGGCCCGCCGAGGGAATCGAAGCTGAAGAGCCGGCAGCTCGCGGCGTCCTGCACGAGCTTGTGATAGTCCTCGAGCGAGATGCCGAGCGCCTTCGCGACGTCCGTCGCCTTGGCGTCGTGACCCGTCTCGTTCTCGATGCGGCGGACGACTTCCGCCATCTCGCGCACGCTCCGGTGCACGGAGCGCGGGGTCCAGTCGGACTTGCGCACCTCGTCGAGCATCGCGCCGCGAATGCGGATGCCGGCGTAGGTCTCGAAGTTGGCGCCCTTGCTCGCGGTGTAGTGCCGCGCGGCGTCGAGGAGGCCGATCATGCCGGCCTGGATGAGGTCATCGACCTCCACGTTCGGCGGCATGCGGCTCACGAGGTGATACGCGATCCGCTTGACGAGATCGGCATGACGCACGGCGAGCTCATCCTGCGGCAGGTCCCTCGGGCCCGCCGGCTCGGCGGCCGGTCCAACATCCACGTAGTGCTGCTTTTTTGCTCTCATTGCAAAGCGCTTGTGCTCGCCCGTCCGGCGCGGACTAGGCGTTCCAGAAAGAACTCGACATGGCCGCGGGCCCTTTCAGGCACGGCCCAGTTATCGGCCCGTTCCGCGAGCTTCTTGATAGCTAAAGCCGCGGAACTGGAAGGAAAAAGGTCGACCACCGGCCCCTGCCTCTGCACGGCGGCGCGCGCATAGCGGTCGGCGGGTACGGCCCCGGCGAACTCGAGGGTCACATTGAGAAACCGGTCACAGACCCGTGCGAGCTTTAGGTGCAGCTCCCGGCCGTGGAGCGGATTGCGCACCTGGTTCGCGAGGATGCGAAAGCGCCCGACGCCGTGGTCGCGGCTAAGCACCTTGATGAGCCCATAGGCGTCGGTGAGGGACGCCGGTTCGTCGCAGACCACGACGAGGACATCGTGCGCCGCCTGGCAGAAGGTCAGCACGCTGTCGCCGAGGCCCGCGGCGGTGTCGATCAGCAGGACGTCGATGCGGTGATAGAGCTCATCGAACGCCCGCACGATGCCGACATGTTCGGCGGTCGACAGGTTCGCCATGCGCTTGAGGCCCGAGGCCGCGGCGATGACGTGCAATCCGTGCGCGCCCGTCACGATCGCATCCTCGAGCCGGCACTCCCCGCCCACGACGTGGCCGAGATTGAAGCGGGGCGTGAGGCCGAGCATCACGTCGACGTTCGCAAGCCCGAGATCCGCATCGAGCAGCAGCACATCGCGGCCGCGCATCGCGAGCGCGACCCCGAGATTGATGGCGACCGTCGTCTTGCCGATGCCGCCCTTGCCGCCCGTCACGGCAACCACCTTGACCGGCGTGGCGCGCTTCAGCGCATCGAGTGCGCCGGCCTGGGTCCATGCGGTATCGCCGCTTTTCATTTTTTTATGCATTCACCGCAACCTTGCCGAAATGTTTCGCGAGCACCGCCTCGTCGGGTACGCGCCCCGACCGTTCGCGCAGCTTCGCCGCCGTGCGCACGAGCCACACGCGGCGCGCGATGCCCGCGTGGATGTCTTCGGGCACGCGTTGCCCGTCCGTCAGGTGCGCGATCGGCAGGTTGTGCCGAATGACGGTCGACAGCACCGCGCCGAGACTCCCCGCCTCGTCGACTTTGGTGAGCACACAGGCTTTGGGCTTGAGCGGGGCGAAAATGCGGACGGTGTCATCGAGCGCCGCGAGCTCCGTGTTCGCCGCGAGCGCGAGCAGGATGCGGATGCGGTCGCCGTGGCGCGCGAGCGCCTGCAGCTGCTCCGCGAGTTTCAGGTCGAGGCGGCTCATGCCCGCCGTATCGATGAGCACGAGCTTGCGCGGCGCCAGGGAATCGAGGACGTCGCCGAGTTCACGCGCATCGGCCGCGACGTGCATCGGCACGCCGATGATGCGAGCAAACGTGAGGAGCTGCTCGCGGGCGCCTATACGATAGCCGTCGGTACTGACGAGCGCGACGCTGCGGGCGCCGTGCCGCAGCGCAAATCGTGCCGCGAGCTTCGCAATGGTCGTCGTCTTGCCGACACCCGTCGGGCCGACGACCGCGATCACGCCGCCGTCGTCAAGCAGCTTGTCGTCGACCACCGGCAGGCGACGCACCAGGAGCGCGAGCGGAATGCGCCAGAGATCGTCGGTCGACTTGAGCGCGGGCATCTCGTTTGCGAGCTGGCGCGCGATATCCGGCGCCACGTCGAGCGCGATGAGATCATTCAGCACGCGGGCGCGCGCGGGCTGGCGCCGCGTCAGGTCATTCCACGCAAGGCTCGAGAGCTGCGTTTCGAGGAGCTTGCGCATCGAGTCCACCTGCCGCTGCATCTGCGCGAGCGCGGGATCGGAGGCCGATGACTGCGTCAACACCGCCGGGCGGGGACGCGACACGGGTGTCGCGCCGCGTCTTGAATCGGCTGACTGCTGCATCGGTTGCGCAGCCGCTTCCGTCGGCGATTCGCTCGCTGACGCGGGCTTGCTGCGCATGGCCCCACGGAGCGTCCCGAAAAATCCCGGCTTCGGTGAGGCAACGGGCTCTGTCGTGGCCGCGGGCACCGGAGCCGGAGCGGGCGATTCGACGACGGCGGGCGCCGGCTCCGCGGCGGACGGGCGCGCGGGACCGCCGAGGGCCTGCTGCACGAGGGATTCGTCGTAGTCGATGGCGGTGACGATCTCGACCCCGCCCTCCACGCGCTTGTTCGAGAGAATGACCGCATCCGGTCCCTGCTCGGTCCGGACCTGCGCAATGGCTTCGCGCATGGTGGCGGCGAAGAAGCGTTTCATTTTCATTCAGGCCATCTCCTATTGACCGACCGCCGCGACCACGCGGATGCGGCGGCTCTCCGGAATTTCGGTGTATGCGAGCACGTTGAGATTGGGCACGGCCTGGCGCACGAAGCGTGCGATCCAGGGCCGGAGTTTTGGAGAGACAAGGAGCACCGCCGGTTCGCCCGCGATCTCGAGCCGGCGCGCGTTGTCGACGAGCGACGCGTGCATGCGATCGGCGAGGCCGGGTTCGAAGCCGGGACCGTCGCCCCCACCCGCAGCCATCGAGTCCTGCAAGAGGTGCTCGAGCTTCGGATCGAGTGTGATGACCGGCAGCTCCTGCCTGAGGCCCGCGATGCCCTGGACGATCTGCCGGCCGAGCGCGACACGCACGGCGGCGACGAGCATGACGGGATCCTGTGTCTTCGGCGCCTGCTCCGACAGCGTCTCGCAGATCGTGCGGATATTGCGGATCGACACGCGCTCTGCGAGCAGCTGCTGCAGCACCTTGACGACGACGCTGAGCGTCAGCGTCTTCGGCACGAGATCCTCGACGAGCTTCGGCGCCGTCTTCGCCAGGCGATTCAGCATCTGCTGCACTTCCTCGTGACCGAGGAGTTCGTTCGCATGGCCCTGCAGGAGATGGCTCAGGTGCGTCGCGATCACGGTGCTCTCGTCGACCACGGTGTAGCCGAGCGTCTGCGCCTGTTCGCGCCGCCCGCGGTCGATCCAGACGGCATCGAGGCCGAAGGCCGGATCCTTGGTCGGAGCGCCCGCGATCGGCGCCGCCACCGAGCCCGAATTGATGGCGAGATCGTTGCCGACCTGCACGTCGGCTTCGCCGACCGGCGCGCCGAGAATCGTGATGCGGTACGCGCTCGGGCCGAGCTCGAGGTTGTCGCGGATGTGCACGGGCTGCACGAGGAAGCCGAGATCCTCGGAGAGCTTCTTGCGCACGCCCTTGATGCGGCTCATGAGTTCGCCGCCCTGCGCCTTGTCGACGAGAGGGATCAGCCGGTAGCCGACTTCGAGGCCGATGAGATCGACCTGCTCGACGTCGTCCCAGCTCAGTTCCTTCACATCCGTCGGCGCGGCCGGAGGTTTCTCGACCGCCGCCGCGGCCGGCTTCTCGAGCGCCTGCGCACGCCGCGATGCCAGCCCGTAAGCACCGAAACCGCAAATCGCTGCCATCATGAGGAAGGCCAGATTCGGCATGCCCGGAATGAGCCCCATGATCCCGAGGATGCCCGCCGCGACCGCGAGTGCCTGCGGCTGGCCGAGCACTTGCGAGGCCACCTGCTGGCTCATGTCCTGCGAACGCGAGACGCGCGTCACGAGGATCGCGACTGCGACGGAGAGCAGCAGCGCCGGGATCTGCGCGACGAGGCCGTCGCCAATGGTGAGGAGCGAATACACGCGGCCCGCGTCCGCAACCGCCATGTCGTGCTGCAAGGTGCCGATGGCGAGCCCGCCGAGCACGTTGATGAAAACGACGAGGATGCCGGCGACCGCATCGCCGCGGACGAACTTGCTCGCGCCATCCATCGCGCCATAGAAATCGGCTTCCTCGCGGATCTCCTGGCGCCGGGCTATTGCTTCCGGCTGATTGATGATGCCGGCATTGAGATCGGCGTCGATCGCCATCTGCTTGCCGGGCATGGCATCCAGCGTGAAGCGCGCGCTCACTTCCGAGATGCGTCCCGCGCCCTTCGTGACGACCACGAAGTTGATGATCACGAAGATCGTGAACACGATGAGGCCGACCGCGTAGTTGCCACCGACCACGAATTCGCCGAACGCTTTGATGACCTGGCCGGCGGATCCTGTCCCGGTGTGGCCGTGCAGGAGCACGACGCGGGTCGAGGCGACGTTGAGCGCAAGGCGCAGCAGAGTCGCGGCGAGCAGCACCGTCGGGAAGGCGCCGAACTCGAGCGGGCGCTTCACGTAGATGACCGCGAGGATGATGACGAGCGAGAGCGAGATGTTGAACGTGAAGAGCACGTCCAGCAGGAACGGCGGCAGCGGCAGCACCATCATGGCGAGCACCACCATGAGGAGGATCGGCACGCCGAGGCCGTTGCGCGCAAAGCTCGCGATCGTTCCGCCGAGGGTTGCGGTGGCCATCAGTCAGTGAACTCCGCGCTCAGCGCCGGTTGCGGCCGCGCCATGCGGGCAAAGGTCTGCGCCGGCAGCCGCTTCATCTGGTAGATGTAGGTGAGCACCTGCGCGACCGCGACGTAGAGGCCGCCGGGGATTTCCTTGCCGATGTCGACGTTGCGGTAGAGCGCGCGTGCGAGGATCGGCGATTCGAAGGTCGGCACCTGGCTCGCTTCGGCGACGCGCCGGATGGCGAGCGCGACGAGATCGGCGCCCTTGGCGACTACGCGCGGTGCGCGCATCTTGAGGGCGTCGTAGCGCAGCGCCACGGCGAAGTGCGTCGGGTTCGTGATGACGACATCGGCCTTGGGCACCTGCTCCATCATGCGGCGGCGTGCGAGCTGCTGCTGCAGCTGGCGGATGCGCGACTTCACTTCCGGCCGGCCGTCGGTCTCCTTCATTTCCTCGCGCACTTCGTGCCGCGACATGCGCAGGCGTTGCTGGAAATCCCAGAGCTGGAACGGCACGTCGGCCGCGGCGACCACGACGAGCGCCGCGGACATCCAGACGAAGGCGGTTCCGACCAGGTGCGCGGCACGCGCGATCCCGCCCTGCACCGGCATCCGTCCGAGCGCGACGGCGTCGTCCATGTAGGCGTAGATGACTGCCGCCGCGACGCCGCCCACCAGCACGCATTTCGCGAGCGCTTTCAGGAGTTCGACGAGCCCGTGCCAGCCGAAGACGCGCTTCAGGCCCTGGATCGGACTCAGTCGCGAGAAATCCGGGAGGAGCGCCTGGCCGCTGAAGGTCCACCCTCCGAGCGCGAGCGGCGCGATCAGCGCGGCAGCGAACACGGCGCCGAGCACCGGCCACACGTCGATCAATGCCTGCACGACCGCCGAACCGAGCGCAGGCGCGATCGCCTCCGGTGCGTCGAGCCAATGCGGATCGAATTCGAGCCCCTGGCGCAGATGCCGCGCGAGATTGCCGCTCATGAGCGTGCCGGCGCCGTAGAGACAGCCGGCTCCCGCGAGCAAGACGAGCGTCGTGCTCAATTCCCGCGAGCGGGGAACCTGGCCGCGCTCGCGCGCGTCCTTCACGCGCTTCGGAGTCGCTCGCTCGGTTCGTTCCTGTTGCTGGTCGACTTCGGCCATGGGCTCTCAGTCCGTTGCGCTCAGCGGGCCGTGACCACGAGGCGAACCTGCTCGAGGCTCGCCTCGACCATGTCCATCACGCGCTCGGGCAGGAGCTTCACGCTCAGGATCACGATGAGGAAGCCGAACAGCATCGTGACCGGAAAGCCGATGGCGAAGAGATTGAGCGAGGGTGCTGCGCGGCTGACGACGCCGAGGCCGAAGTTGACGATCACGAGCGCGACGATCGCGGGCAGCGCGATCAGCACTCCCGAAGAGAACATGTAGCCCGCGAACTCCGCGACGTGCCAGCTGCTCGTGGCGGAAAAATCGGTGCCGACCGGCGCCCAGCGGAAGCTCTCGGCGAGCGTTGCAATGAGCGCGATGTGCCCGTTCAACGCGAGGTAAATGAGGAGGCCGAACACCAGCATGAACTGGCTCACGACCGGCACGGAAGCGCCGCGGAGCGAGTCGATGAGGGTCGCGAAGCCGAGGCCCATTGTCATGGCGATGGTCTGGCCGCCGATCACCAGCGCATCGAAGATGAGCTGGACGACGAACCCGATGGCCGCACCCACGAGGATCTGGTTCGCGATGGTCAGAAAGAACGCCGCCGAGAAGATCTCGATCGGCGGCGGCTGCGACGAGCCGCCATAAGCGACAGGTGTCAACAGAATGCCGAGGGCCAGTGCGACGATGACCTTCGTGCGTCCCGGCACGACGGCGGCGCCGAAGATCGGCGCGACCAGCACGAAGCCGACGACCCGGAGGAACGGCCAGAAGAAGCTCTGCACCAGGGGAACGAGGTCGGCGGCGTTGAACTGCATGGGACACGGGTCAGCCGATGAGCGAGGGAATGCTCTCGAAGAGCTGGCGCGTGTAGCTCACGAGGAGCTTCAGCATCCAGGGGCCGGCGATGAAGAGCGTCGCGACCAGCACCAGGAGTTTCGGGATGAAGCTCAGCGTCATTTCATTGATCTGGGTCGCCGCCTGGATCATGCCGACGGCGAGGCCCGCGATGAGGGCCGCGATCAGCATGGGCGCCGCGAGCATCGTCGTCACGGTGAGCGCGTGCTGCGCGAGGGCCATGACGGTTTCCGGCGTCATGAGTAGAAACTCGAGGCGAGCGTGCCCATGACGAGCGCCCAGCCGTCGACCAGCACGAACAGCATGATCTTGAACGGCAGCGACACCAGCATCGGCGAGAGCATCATCATGCCCATCGACATCAGGACGCTCGCGACCACGAGGTCGATGATGAGGAACGGAATGAAGATCATGAAGCCGATCTGGAACGCGGTCTTGAGCTCGCTCGTGATGAAGGTCGGGATGAGCACGGTGAGCGGCACTTCCGACGGACTCGCGTACTCGGCCTTGCCGCCCGAGATCTTCGCGAACATGGCGAGGTCGCTGTCGCGCGTCTGGTGCAGCATGAATTCCTTCACCGGCGCGGTCGTCTGGACGAAAGCGCTCTCGGCGTCGAGCTTGCCGTCGAGATAGGGCTTGACGCCCTGGCCGTAGGATTGCGCGAGCACCGGGCCCATGATGAAGAGCGTCATGAAAAGCGCGAGTCCGACCAGCACCTGGTTCGGCGGCGTCTGCGGCAGGCCGATCGCCTGCCTCAGGAGCGAGAGCACGATGATGATGCGCGTGAAGGACGTCATCGACAGCAGGATCGCCGGCAACAGCGTCAGCAGCGTCATCAACAGAAGGATCTGAATCGTCAGCGTGTACGTCTGCGCACCATCCGGACCGGTAGCGATGGAGATGGCGGGCATGCCGGCGGGAGCAGCAAGTGCGATCGCCGGGAAAAAGATCAGCAGCCAGGGGACTGTCCCCATTTTCCTCGAAGACTCGAAAAATAGGGACAGTCCCCTCATCGCCCCATCATCCCTTTCAGTTTCTCGGCGAAGCTGCCTGCCGCCTCGGCGATTTCGATCTTCACCGGCGCCGCGAGCAGCTGCAGCGAGCTGACGCCGGTCGCGCCGACGCCGACGAGCGCCTGCGAGTCGCCGACTTTCACGAGCACCACGCGCTCCTTCGGGCCGACGGCAACCTCCGCCAGCACGCTGAGCGAGCCCGACGCGTGACGCGGAGCGCCGCGGATGCGGCCGAGGATCCAGGTGAGCGCCAGGATGAAACCGATGACGACGACGAGGCTCAACGCCATCTGCAAGAGGTCGCCGACGCCAGGCCCCTGCGGTGCCGGCTTGGCGGCGGCCGCGTCGGCCCAGGCAAGCGAGGGCAGCGCCAGGACTGCGAAGAGCCAGCGCACTATTTCACCTGTTCCATGCGCTCGTGCGGGCTGATCACTTCGGTGAGGCGGATGCCGAACTTGTCGTTCACGACGACCACCTCGCCGCGCGCCACGCGCACCCCGTTCACGAGCACGTCGAGCGGGTCGCCCGCCGGCCGGTCGAGCTCGAGGATCGAACCTTGCGTGAGCTGCAGGAGCTCGCGCACGGTGATCTCGGCGTGGCCGACTTCGAGCGTGACGTTGACCGTCACGTCCATGATGAGGTCGAAGTTCACTTCGCCCTGCGCGCCGGCATCGGCGGTCAGGTCCTGGAACTTGGCCTTGGCGGCGGTTTTCTGGGGAGGGGTCGGCGAGGTTGCCATGCGAGGGTTCTCCGTCGTCAGGGATTGCGGTCGCCGCGCGGCGCCGGTCCCGTCAATTTGAGGGCGTTGCGTCCGCGGGAAACGCCGAACTTGCCGGCGAGCACCGGCACCTGGCCCGCGAGGAGGGTTGCGGCCTGCGGCGCTTCGATCGGCACGACATCGCCCGGCTTCAGCTGCACGAGTTCCGCGAGGCTCATCTGCGCATGGCCCATCTCGACGCGCACGCGCACGAGCGCATCGTTGAGATAGGCGCGGGCCGTGCGCGGCCAGTCGCCCCAGGCGCCGGCGGCGGCTTTCGAGGGCGAGCCCGCGAGTGCATCGGCAAGCGGCGCGAGCGCCGCCTGCGGAATGGCGAAGTCGAAGGTGCCGCCGCCGCTGTCGAAGTCGACGCGAAATCGGTTGACGATGATGAGATCCGCGCCGGCGCCGACATTCACGAAGACGGGGCTGCGCTCGTGCTTCACGAGCTCGAAGTCGAGCTTCGCGATCGGCGCCCAGGCGAGCGCGAGATCGGCCCAGACCTGCTTGAGCACGACCTGGGTGAAGCGCTCTTCCGTCGGCGTGAGCGCCGATTCCGGGTCGCGCGCCACGGACTTGCCCGGACCGCCGAAGAAGCGGTCGACGAGCACGAAGGCAAGCTCGGGATCGGTGACGAAGAGCACGGGCCCCGCGAACGCCTTGACCCGCACGACGTCGATGCATGCCGGCGTCGCGAGGCCCGCGAGGTAATCAGCAATTTTGATGGTGTCCACCGATTCGATCGTCACCTGCTGCGGCATGCGGTTGACGAGCTTGTTGAGGCTTGCGCGCAGGAACCCGACGAACGCCTGGTGCAGGATGTCGAGCATCGGCAGGCGGCCGCGCGAAACGCGGTGCGCCGTCATGTCGTACAGCACGACGTCGCTCTCGGAGGGGGCGAGCAGCGCCGACACCTCGTCCTCGGAGATGACTTGCGACTCGGTCGTCGGCGTCTCGTCCGCCATCGGCTACTGGACGACGAAGCTCGTGAAGAACAGGTCTTCGAGCTTGGCCGAGCCCGTCTCCTGCTTCAGGACCTTCTTCGCTTCCTCGAGCGCCTCGAGCCGCAGCTTGTCCTTGCCCTCGCGCGTCATCAGCGTCTTGTAGTCGCGGTTCGAGATCATCATGAGGATGTTGTTGCGGATCTTCGGCATGTTGCGCGTGACGTCGTCGATGACCGCCTGGTCGCGCGCCATGAACTCGATGTCGAGCGCGAGGAATTTCACCTCCGAGCTCGCATCGAAGTTCACGACCATCTGCGGATCCATCTTGAGGTAGATGGCGGGCGCCGGCGGCTTCGCCGCGGGCTTCTCCTCGACCACTTTTTCTTCCTTCGGCTTCGGCGGCGGCAGCGGCATCACGGCCTTCATCACGCCATCCTTGTCGAGCTTGTAGTCGACGGGATGGTTGAAGAGCTTGTTGTTGACGAAGCCGCCCGCGACGACGGCGCCGAGGCAGAGCACGAAGATGCCCACGGCATTGATGAGCTTGCCGACGAGGCCGCTCTTCGGCTTCGGCGCTACCGCTACTTCTTCACCTTCGTCCGCTGCTGCTGCTTCGGCCATGGCTCGCCCCTCGAAAAACGGTTTCCTCGAGGACAGGGAGCAAGTTCTGTGCCACGGCTAGCGGCGCGCGCAAGTGGCTGAATTCAGGAGGACCGCGAGCGAGGAGCGCCCGCCTGGCGGGGGAAGCGACGGAATTTTGGCGGAAGCCCTCAGCCGAACCCTCTCCCGCAGACGGGAGAGGGGGCAAGAGTCAGCCGGGGCGAGGTTCGATGAATCTCCACGGCGACTTTTCCACGCCGCGTTCGATCGGCACTTCGATCAGGGTCGGCCCCGGCTCGCCGAATGCACGCTCCAGTGCCGCCGCCAGTTCGGCAGGGGACGTCGCCCGCCGGCCCCGCACGCCGAAGGCCTCGGCGAGTTTCATGAAGTCGGGATTGACGAAGTCGGCGCCGAGCACGCGACCCTCGAAGTACGCGTTCTGATCGCGTCGCACGTTGCCGTAGGACTGGTTGTTGAAGAGCACCGTGACGACACCGATGCCGTATTGCGCCGCCGTCGCGAGCTCCTGCACGCCGAACATGAAACCGCCGTCGCCCGTCACGGAGACAACGGCTCGCTCGGGTTTGGCAATCTTGACGCCGAGGGCCATCGGAAATCCCGAGCCGAGCGTCCCCTGGTAGCCCGACGTGATGAACGTGCGCGGCGCATAGACCGGAAATCCGTACCAGGAGGTGAAGCCGACCTGCGACATTTCGTCGATGAAGAGGCCGTCCCGCGGCAGTACGGCGCGAATGGCCTTGAGATAACTCATCTGCGGCTGGATCTTCTCGATATCCGCGGCCGCGGCGGCTTTGGCGTCGCGGATCTGCGCGCGACGGGCGTCGGCGCGGCCACCGGAATGGCGGACCGCGGCGGTGAGCTGTCGCGCGCCTTCCGCGGCATCGGCGACGATGCCGGCATCGACCGGCAGGCGCTCCATTTCCTTCGGATCGATGTCGATGCGCACCGTCTTCAGTCCCGCCGGCGTGAATTTCCAGCGCCACGACGTCACTTCGAGACGCGTGCCGATGCCGATGACGACGTCAGTCTGCGGCCAGAGCCGGTAGCCCGCCGCGATGGTCACACCGAGCTCGTGTTCGTCGCTCACGATGCCGCGGCCGCTCCGGAATGACATGACCGGTGCGCCGAGCAACTCCGCCAGCTCCAGTACGGCGTCGCCCGCCTCCATCGCGCCGCCACCGACGACGATCAGCGGCGCGCGCGCCTCCTTCAGCATCCGCGCGGCGCGGTCGATCGCTTGCGGATCGGCCGCGGGCGCGGGAGGCAGCGGCTCGACAGCCGGCAGCTCGACATCGCCAATCGCGCCAAAGTAATCCCAAGGCGCTTCGATCGCGGCCGGACCCCTGCGCCCGAAGAGCATCGCGTGGAACGCGGCGTCGACCTTGCGCGGCGCTTGCGCCGGTTGATCGATGCGATCGGCCCATTTCGCAATCGAACGCAGGGTCGCAAGCTGGTCCGGCATCTCATGCAGGTGCCCGCGGCCGCGGCCGAGGAACGCGCTCGGCACCTGGCCGGTGAGGCACAGCACCGGCGCATTCAATCCATAAGCCGTGAGGAGTGCCGCCGTCGTATTCAACATGCCGGGGCCCGGCACGACCGAGTAGACGCCCGGCCGGCCGCTGGCCTGCGCATAGCCGAGCGCCATGTAAGCGCAGGTCTGCTCGTGTCGCGGTGTAATGACCTTCAATGTCGACGCGCGGCGCGCAAACGCGTCGAATAGGCCGTAGATCTGTGCGCCGGGCAGGCCAAAGATCGTGTGGACGCCGTGGCGTTCGAGGCTCGCCGCGATGGCGTCGCCCCCCGTCATCGAACTCATAGTTTCACGAGCATGCGCTTCAGGGCGAAATGGCGATAGCTTTCCAGCGCGAGTGCCCGGATCTCCGGCCAGCGGCAGTCCTTGCTCACGTCGAGCGCGATCCAGCCGTTGTGACCCATGTAGGGCGGTATCTCGTAGCGCGAATCATTCGTGAGGAGGCCCTGCCGGTCCACGCCGACCCAGAACCCGAGGCGCATTCGGCCGTCGAGCACATACGCCTGGGCAAAGCTGCGCTTGCCCGCGCACCACACCGGCATGCCGAATTGCCTGCCCTCGTTGGCTTCGGGCAGCGCAAGACAGATCTCGCGCAGGGACTTGAGTACGCGCTTCGCATGCGTTGATGCGAGCGGGTCGAATTCCTCGGCCGCGAGCATTGCCTGCGGGGGCTTGATGTCGATGGTCTTGCCGATCGCGGCCGCGAGCTTGGGCGGAGCCACCTTTTCGTAGGCCTCGCGGACGAGGGTCGCGACGCGCTTCCACGAGATGCCCTGGTCGAGATTCACGCCGAGCCAGCCGCGCGGCCCGACATAGGGCGGCACGAAGTAATGCTTCGGCTCCTCGCGCGTGTAGTGGCCTTGCGCACCGGCCGGCGCGTTGAGCCACAACGCGACGCGGCCGTCGCCGTGATGATTCACGACATAGGTCGCAAAGGTCTTGCCCCGCACGCGGAAGTTGGGCGAGCCGTGGGAGAGATATTCCTCCGCCTCCGGAAGCGACAGGCAGACCTCGCGCACCGCCGCAGAAATGGCTTTCGAAAAAGGGGACAGATCTATTTTCCTGGAAAAAGGGGACAGATTTATTTTCCCGCGTTTCTACACGAAATGACCAGATACTCAGGAAAATAAATCTGTCCCCTTTTTCGCGAGGTCGGCGAGCACGGCGCGCAATTCCAGGAGCTTGGGGGGCTTCGAGAGCACACGGTCGACGTGCTCGGGAGTGTCGTTCTCCGAGAGCAGCCGCCGGCCCCAGCCCGTGAGCATGACGATCGGCGTGCGCGGCGATGCCGCGCGGATCGCGGCCGCGACCTGCCGGCCGTCGACGTAGGGCATGCCGAGATCCGTGAGCACCACGTTGAAGGGCCGTGAACGCCGCTGACCCGCGATGAAGGCATCGATGCCGAGCTGCCCGCCGTCCGCCACGATGACCGAATGGCCGTCGCCTTCGAGCGTCTCCCGCAGGGAATTGAGCAGGACCGGGTCGTCGTCGATCACGAGAATCCGCATGCGCTCGACCGGTCCGGGAGCCGCGACGGCCGCGGGTTCCACGGCGTGCGCCTGTGGCATCGCCGCGCTCGCCGGAAAGATGAGCCGCATCGTCGTGCCGGTGCCGAGCACGCTGTCGACCTCGAAGGTCGCGCCGTGACGTTCTGCCATGCCATAAACCATGGCGAGCCCGAGTCCGGTGCCGCGCTCGCCTTTCGTCGTGAAGAACGGCTCCATGCAGCGCCGGCGCGTCTCCTCGCTCATGCCGACTCCGGTGTCGCCCACTTCGATCACCGCCTGCGCCGTGCCCCCACGCTCGACGATGCGGCGCGAACGGATCGTCATGACGCCGCCGTTCGACATGGCGTCGGCGGCGTTGAAGACGAGGTTGATGAGGGCGTCGCGGACTTCCGATTCCGCGGCGCGCACCTCAGGCAGGTCCCCTGCAAGCTCCTGGCGCAGCTCGATCATCGCGCCGCGCCGCTGCGGCAGGTCGCTCCAGCGCGCGCGCGTGACCTCGAGCACCTGGCCGATCACGGCGTTCAGGTCCACCTGCGCGAGCGCGAGTTCCGGTTCCCGGCCGCGATAGAACTCGCGCATGCGCGCGACGGTCTGCGAAACGTCCTCGATCGAGCGCTGGATGGTCTTGAGGTTCTCGCGCGAGCGCGGGCTGATGGCGGCCTCGCGTTCGAGCAGCAGTTCCGTGAACAGCGAGATCGGCGAGATCGCGTTGTTGATGTCGTGCGCGATGCCGCTCGCCATCTGTCCGAGCGCGCGCAGGCGCTCGTGTTGCAGGATCGCGTTCTGGGTGAGCTGCAGGTCTTCATAGGCCTGCTGGAGAGATTCATGCAGCTGCGCCTGGTTGGCGGCCAGCGAAACATGATCGCAGAGCTGGCGCAGGAACTCGCAGTCACCGCTGCTGAAGGCGTCGATCGCGTGGCGCGCGACCACCAGCACGCCGAATACCCCACTGCGCTGCTCGACCATGAGCGGCACGATGACCATCGAGCCGAGCTTCGCGCCCGCGAGGCGCTGCGGGAACGGAAAGGGGACGTTGGCGATGTCGGGTTCGTAGACCAGTTGTCCGGCAACGCAGCGGCTCAGGCCGTTCTCGTCGATCTCGATGCGCGCGCGCTCGGTCATGGCGAGATCGAGCGCCAGCGGCGCGCTGCGCGTGCCGACGCGGCTCACGGTGAGAATGCGGGCGTGATGTTCGTAGTTGCAGAGCGCGGCAAAATCCACCGGCAGGTGATCTTCCAGGCTGCGCACGACCACCTGGAAGATGCTCTCGAGATCCTGACGCTCCGCGATGGCGTGCGTGATCCGCTGCAGCAGATCGAGCCGTTCGAGCTGCATGTGCGTGCGCTTCTCTGCGACCTCGCGCACCTGCACTTCGCGGCGCAGATCGGCGTTCACGGTCTGAAGCTCCGCGGTGCGCGCGCCGACGCGCGCCTCCAGCGCCTCATTGCTCGACAGCAGCTCCTGCTCGGCGCGCATGCGCCGCGCGGTGTCCATGGTGCCCAACTGCATGAGTCCGAACAGCAGGAACAACTCGGAGATGACCTTGGCGAAATGTCCGGACATCGCGGCCGCGTCGGCGGTCCCGCTCGAGAACGACATGAATGCCGGCATGAGGATCATGAGGGTTGCGAAATTCGCGAACAGCGGCGCCAGGCGATCCACGGCGCGCAAACGCACGTTGCCGAGGACCACCGGAATCCACAGGAATGGCAGCAGCAGGAACTCCGGCCGGGTAATGCCGAATAACATCTGTGGGGAGTAACTCGGCACGCGCTGCTGCACCAGCAACAGGAACATTCCCACGACCAGCAGCCACCCGCCGAACAACGGCAGATTCACCGGGCGCTCGCGCAATGCGAGCGCAGCCAGCAGGCCGAGCGGCAGTAGATAGGCCGCGGGCGCCAGCGTGCCGAGCCGCAGGAGTTCCGAGAAGTTCTGAATGATGACGGGGCCGGCCGAAACGTCCAGCGACGTGAAGACGTGCAGCAGTTCCATCATGCAGAACACAACGAAGCAGACCGCCTTGAGGCGCGACAGCGTCTGCGCGGTGCGCCAGCCCATATCCCACAGCAGGAAGGCGATCACCCCGCTCAGCAGGAAGGCGCCGGTGTCGAGGATGATGTTCAGCGTCGGAAATTCGCGAGCGGGCGAGAACCTCAGCCATGCGACGGCGATGGCCAGAACCACGGCTGCCGCGAGCAAATCGCGGCCAGGATTC
>DASQOR010000065.1:0-134162 GCA_035644395.1 Steroidobacteraceae bacterium | reverse complement strand
GTCGCCGCGGCGGTGGCGGGCTGGCTGGTCTACGAGCGCATGCGCGCCTTCGGGCCGGAGGTCACCATCCAGTTCAACCAGGGCGCCGGGCTGCGTATCGGCCAGACGCCGGTGAAGTATCGGGGCGTGCCGATCGGCGAGGTCACCGGCGTCGAGCTGTCCAAGGACCACCAGCACGTGCTGGTGACGGCGCGGCTGCGCCGCTCGGCAGCCGCGGTGGCCAGCGAAGGCGCGATCTTCTGGATCGTGCGCCCGCAGGTCGGCTTCGGCAGCGTCACCGGCCTGAACACCGTGCTGAGCGGGCCGGAGATCGAGGTGCGCCCCGGCGAAGGCGAGCCGCGCCGCAGCTTCGTCGGCCGCGAGACCGCGCCGCTGGAAGAAAACGGCCTGCGCCTGGTGCTGCGCGCCGAGCGGCCGAAGTCGCTGCGGCCGAATTCGCCGGTGTACTATCGCGGCATCGAGGTCGGCACGGTGCAGAAGCTCGAGCTGTCGGCCAACGCCGCCTCGGCCGACGTCACCGTGCTGATCCAGAGCCGCTACGCGCCGCTGGTGCGCGAGGGCTCCGCGTTCTGGGACACCAGCGGCATCAGCGTGAAGGGGGGGATTCTGAAAGGCCTCGAAGTGGAGTTCGAATCGCTGCGGGCGCTCGCCACGGGCGGAGTGGAGTTCGCTTCACCTCCCAACTCGCCGCGCGCCAAGCCCGGCACCGCCTTCTTCCTGCACGACGAGCCGAAGAAGGAATGGCTCGCCTGGCAGCCGAAGATCCCGCTCGCCTCGGATAAATGACTTTCGTGCTGGTGCACGGCGCCTGGCACGGCGGCTGGTGCTGGCGCGACGTGTCCGCGCTCCTGCGCAAAGGCGGGCACCAGGTGCACGCACCTTCGCTAACCGGCCTGGGCGAGCGCAAGCATCTCGGCGGCGGCCGGGTCGACCTCGACACGCATATCCAGGACGTGGTCGGGCTGATCGAGATGGAGGACCTGCGCGACGTGGTGCTGGTCGGCCACAGCTACGGCGGCATGGTGATCACGGGGGTTGCCGATCGCGTGCCCGACCGGATCCGGCGACTCGTGTACCTGGACGCGTTCATCCCCCGCGACGGCGAAAGCATGATGGGCCTCGTCGGCACGCGCGGCGCGGATCTCAGCGCCATGAGCAAGGACGGCTACATCGTCCCGAAATGGGTCGGCGCCAACGAGCCACCGCCGCACGACGAGCCGCAATCGCTCAAGACCATCACGGATGCCATCGTCCTGAAGAACCCGGCGGCGCGCGCACTCGATGCGACCTATATCCTCACGGTGGAACAAGGCACGCGTCCCGAGAACGACGAGTTCTATCCGCAGTCGTTGCGCGCGAAGGCGAACGGCTGGCCGGTGCTGACCCTGACCGCCAATCACAACGCCCAATGGTCGGCGCCCGAGGCGCTCGCGGCGATGCTCGCCGAGGTCGCGCGCGCTCCGGCTCACAAGCAATAACGATCCGAAGAGGTTTTCGTGCGCCACATCTCCCTCCTTGGCCTGGCGTGGGCCGGGCTCTGCGCGTCCGCTTTCTCCCAGTCGCCACCGCTCCTTCCGGAAAAGGACGTGGCGGCCATGGCCAATGAACTGAGCGGCGAGACGGCCAGGCGCAATCTCGAGGGGCTCGCACGCTTTCACCGCCAGCGCGGCTCGCAGGGTTTTCACGCGGCGGCCGAGCTCGTGGCGGAGCGCGCACGGGCCTATGGATTGAGCAGCGTCGAGATCCTCACATTTCCCGCCGATGGCAAGATCTTCTACGGCACGCAGCGGGCGCGTATGGCCTGGGATGCAGAAGTCGCGGAACTGTCCGAGGTCAAGGACGGCGCGGAAACGAAGATCGCAAGTTTCGCCGCCGAGCCCATCGTGCTTGCGGAGGACAGCGAGTCCGCCGACGTCACGGCAGATCTCGTCGATGTCGGCGGCGGCGACAAGGAAGCCGACTACGCGGGCAAGGACGTCAGGGGCAAGATGATCCTGGTGTCCTCACAGGCCGATGGCGCGCAGCAGGTCGGCGTCGGACAATTCGGTGCGGCCGGCATCGTGAGCTACGCGCAGAACCAGAAAACGGCGTGGTCGGGAGAGAACGACAACCTGATTCGCTGGGGCCACCTCGATTCCTTCTCGCCGCACCGGACCTTTGCATTCATGGTGTCGCTGAAGACCGCCCGGGCGATGCAGGCGCGGCTCCGGGCGGGCGAAGCGATCCGGCTGCACGCGACGGTGAAGGCCGGCCAACATCCCGCCGCCTACGAAGTGGTCACCGCCCTCATCCCCGGCGGAGATCCCAGGCTGAAGAGCGAGGAAATCGCCTTCTCCTGCCACCTCGATCATCAGCGGCCGGGCGCGAACGACAATGCGAGCGGCTGCGTGACCATTCTCGAAGTGGCACGAACACTCGAGCGGCTGATCGAGGACGGCAAGCTCGTACGTCCCGCCCGTACGATCCGCTTCATCTGGCCGCCGGAGGTGGAAGGCACGGTCACGCTCCTCAATGCGAAGCCGGAATTCGCGAAGCGCATCCGCACGGCGATTCACATGGACATGGTCGGTGGCGGCCCGGAAACGAAAGCGGTCTTTCACGTCACGCGCGGTCCGGCGAGCCTGCCGTCGTATGTCCACGATGTCGCCTGGGCGTTCGCCGCCTGGATCAATACCGAGTCGTACCGGTTTGCGGCGGGCCTCGCCGCGGACTACCCGCTCGTTGCGCCGGAAGGCGGCAAGGAGCCGCTGCGCGCCGACTACTCCGCCTACACCATGGGGAGCGACCATGACGTGTACCAGGACTCCTCGTTCGGCATTCCCGCCATCTACCTGAACGATTGGCCGGACCGCTATATCCATACGAATTTCGACTCGGCCGCGAACATCGACCCGACGAAGCTGAAGCGCGTGGCGCTCATCGGAGCGGCGAGCGGATATTTCCTCGCGAACTTCTCTGCGCGCGACGTTGCGGCGACGGACCGGGCGGTGGCCGCCGGCCGCCTGCTACGCGAGTCGCAGGCGATGGAACGGCATACGCCGGCTCAGCCGGCTGCGGAATACGAGCGCGGTGTGCTCGCGGCGCTCGATGGAACTTCGGCCGCACCCGGCCCGGCGACGTCCGCCGTTGCAGCGACCGGCGACGGCAAGCTGGTCTTCAAGCGCGCGCGGGAACCGCGCGGCCCGATGTCCGTATTCGGCTACGACTATTTCGACGATCACATCAAGGCGGCTGGTGTCGCGAAACCGAAACTCCTCGACTATGAAGGCGCCTGGGGTGACGGCGACGAATACGCCTATGAGGCGCTCAACTTCGCCGACGGCAAGCGCAACGCGCGGGAGATCACGGATGAGCTCGCCGCGGAATATGGCCCCGTATCGCTCGAGCTGGTCGTCGAATACCTGCAAGCGCTGAAGAAGATCGGGGTGCTGCAGTAGTGGCGAAGCATCCCTTGCGACAGCGAGGCCCGGCTTGGCGCTTTGCGGCGCTCGCCGGCATCCTCGGCCTGCTGGCGATAGGCGCCGCGGCCGCGCAAGCGGACTTTCTCCTCAGCCTCGGCCGGGCGCAGGAAGCGCGCGCAGCGTCGATGCGCGCCCGATGAACGGCGCCACGATTCCTGCAACCCTTTCTCCGCTCGCCGCATCCCTGCCCCGACAACAGGGAGCCGCCGTCCATGAAAAACATCCCGCAGCGGCTGCTGGCCGCCTGGCTCAGCTGGACGTTCGTTCTGCCCTCGTCCGCCGCGACGCCGGACGCTGCGGCGGCCTCTCGGGATCTTTCCGGCCTGTGGCAGGCCGAAAGACGCTTCGGTCCCGCCCTGCGCGGCCCGATCTCGATCGAGCAGGTCGGCACCGAGTGGCGCGCCGGGATCGACGGTCGCACGGCGACCGCACAGGCCGCGGCCGACACGGTGAATTGCGACTTTGGCTCGAAGCGCGGGCGCCTGCGGCTCGCGATCGACCCGGCCGGCGCGCCGGCGAGCGCCTGGTGGATACAGCCGCGCAACTTCCAGGACGGCGGCGGTCATGCGACGCCCGTCCCGCTCACCCGGATCGGGAAGGCTGAGTGGCGCGGCACGGTCACACCGCTTGAAGACCGTGTCACGATGTACCTGCCACTCGCGGCAACGCCGACGGCCGGCAGCTATTCCACTTTTCTTCGCAACCCGGAGCGCAACCTCGGGGTGTTCCTCAACATCACCCGGCTCACGGTAGACGGCGAGCGCGTGACGCTTTACTCCCGGCGCAAGGACGCGGACCCGGAAACCGCTTACGTGACGGGCCGCTACGACCGCGAGGACGAGACATTCTCCTTTTACCTCCCGCGCGCGAACGGCAGCTACGACTTCCACCGCGTCAAGGCGGGCGAAGCGAGCGATTTCTATCCGCGCGGCTTCCCGACGGCGCCCTATGCCTATGAGCCGCCGCGCGCCCGCGACGACGGCTGGCAAGTGTCGACGCTCGACCAGGAAGGCATCTCGCGCGAAACGATCGAGACCTTCATCCGCAAGCTCATCGACACGCCGATGGACTCGGTCCACGCCTCGGAAATCCACGGTGTGCTGATCGCGCGGCATGGCCGGCTCGTGCTCGAGGAATATTTCCACGGGATCAGCCGCGATCAGTTGCACAGCCTGCGTTCCGCGTCGAAGAGCTTCACCGCGACCCTCGCCGGAGCGGTGGTGCAGCGGAGACTTGGCGGCTTCAGCGTCGACACGCCGGTGTACGAGGCCATGAAATCCCGGGTGGCGCCGGGACCGCTCGAGCCACGCAAGCAGGCGATGAAGGTCGAGCACCTGCTCACGATGTCGGCGGGCTTCTTCTGCGACGACGGCAACGACGCCGCGCCCGGCAACGAAGATCGCATGCAGGATCAACAGGACGAGCTCGACTGGTATCGCTATACGCTCGCGGTGCCCATGGCGACCGACCCGGGTACGGTCCCCGTGTATTGCAGCGCCGAGCCGAACCTCCTCGGCGGCGTCATGGCGGTGAAAACGGGCCGGCCCCTCGCCGAGCTCTTCCGCACGCTCGTCGCGGAACCGCTCGACATGAAACACTACGCGCTCAATCTGCAGCCGAACGGCGAACCGTACATGGGCGGAGGCATGCAGGTGACCCTGCGGGACTTCCTGAAGTTCGCCGAGCTCATGATGGACGGCGGCACGTGGAACGGGCGGCGCATCGTCAGCCGGGAGTGGTGCGAACGCGCCACCTCGCCGCTCGTCCACATCGGCAAATCCCCCTATGGGTACCTGTGGTGGATCGACGAATACGACTACCAGGGACGCAAGCTCAAGGCATTCCATGCCGGCGGCAATGGCGGCCAGGTTGCCATTGCCGTGCCGGAACTCGATCTCGCCATCGGATTTCTCGGCGGCAACTACGCCGACCGCGTGCTTTTCATTCCACAGCGCGATTACGTGCCGCAGGACATCCTGTCCGCCGTGAACTAGCCCGTATCAACGGACGGCGATCGCCTCGACCTGGATGCGCAGCGTCACCTGCATGCCGAGCCCGAACTCCTTGCCGATGCCGAGCCCGAACTCGTCGCGGTTGATCGTGGCGAGCGCGTCCGCCCCGCACCAGTCCCGCTTCTCGACCGGGTGTTGCATGCATTTGAAGAAATTCACCTTGAGGTCGACCGGCTTGGTGACACCGTGCAGCGTGAGCTCGCCCGTCACGCGCGGTTCCTCCCCCGCCTTGAATCCGGAGAAGCGGCCCTGGTAGATCGTCTGGGAGAACTTCATGACGTCGAAGAACTCGGCCCCCTGGGCCCAGCGGTCCAGGACGTCGAGCCCGAAGTCGACGCTCGACATGTCGACCGCGACGGTAATGGTCCCGGTACCGCGCGCCTTGTCGAAGGTCAGCAGTCCCGAATTGCGGTCGAATTTTCCCCGCCAGACGGAAAGACCGAGATGATCCGCTTCGAAGCTCGGAAACGTATGCGTGGGATCGATCCGGTAGGCGGCCTCATCCGCGAACGCGGGCGATGCGGCGAGAGCCGCGATGCAGGCAAGGATTCCGGTTTTCATCGGACACCTCGCGTGAGCTCGGCGAGCCGCTCGAGACTCTCGCTCCAGCCTTCGTTCATGCCCATCTTCGCCATCGCGTCGCGGATCTCCGCCGAGGCCATGCGCATGCGGATGGTGAGCAGCGTTTTGCCGCCCCGATCCTCGAACGTGAATACTCCCTGCATGACGCCCGCCGGATTGTCATCGCCCGGTGCGCGGCCCGGCTTCACCAAATCGTGCCACGCGCGCGGGTGCTCGGAGCAATCCATCGTCATTGCAAGCCGCCGCGGCCGATCGATCTCGCGATACACGCCGGTCATCGGATAGTCCGTCCCGTCGGGCGCGCGCATCACGATGCGGTAGGCGCCGCCGACCCGCAGGTCGATCTGGCAGACCGGCGTCTTCATGATCCTCGGGCCCCACCACTCGGCCAGTTGCTTCGGATCCGTCCAGGCGTCGAATACGAGTTCGCGCGGCGCGTCGATCTCCCGCGTCAGCTCGAAAAGCGAACCGGTGATTTTCGCGAGATACGGCTCAAGCTCATCGAGGTTTTCATTCCAGCCCGCGGTCCACCCCTCGCGCATGAAGGGTATCGTAAAGCGCGCATCGCGATCGGCGACCCCGTCGAGCCGCCCTTTGAGCGTGATCAGCGTCCTCGCGCCAATGGATTCGAAGCGGACGTCCTGATGGGCGCGATGGAACAGCTTGCCATTCTCGAAGCACTCCTCGTCGTAGCTGAGGCTTTCGGGCGGCACCAGCTCTCCGAAGACGCAGCGGCTCGTATAGCGCGTGCCGTCGGCGAGCTTCATCGTGAAGCCGAAGCGGCCGCCGCGCCGCGCCTCGAATTCGTCGCAGTCGACGCTTGCGAAGCCTTTCGGACGCCACCAGTGAACGACATGCTCGCGCGTGGTCCACGCCTGGTACACGAGCGCCCGCGGCGCCTCGACGACCCGGGTGATGACGATGTCGCGTTCGTCCGGCGCGGCCACGGCCGCCCGGCGTTCAGTGCTTCTTGCGGCCATGCTTCTTCTCCTTCGCCTGCAATTTTTTTAAGTAATGCTCGAGCCGATCGAGTTTGGCTTCCCAGTGTTCGCGGTATTGCTCGACCCATCCGGAGACAGCCCGGAGCGGCCCGGCGTTCAATCGGCACGGCCGCCACTGTGCATCGCGGCTGCGCGTGATGAGCCCCGCCCGCTCCAGCACCTTCAGGTGCTTGGTGACCGCGGGCAGGCTCATGTGAAAGGGCTCGGCGAGTTCCGTGACCGAGGTTTCCCCGGTCGTGAGCCGCGAGAGGATGGCACGACGCGTCGGGTCGGCGAGCGCCGCGAACGTGGCGCTCAGGTTATCGGCAGGCATTTGGCTTTACCGGCTGGTTATTTAACTGACTGGTAAACTACAACGACTCGAGCCGCCCGTCAACACCGCCGTTTCAACCCTGCCGCTTGCCGGCCTGCGCCTGCATTTCAGCGAAGCCCGCCGCGGCGTCGCGCACGTCTTCGGGGAAATCGGCCATCTCCTGCACCTGGCGGATTTCGATGACCTCGTTGTCGCCGCCCGGGCAGCGCTTCGCCCACTCGATGGCCTCGGCCCGCGATTTCACCTGGATCATCCAGTAGCCGCCGAGGACCTCCTTGGCTTCCGCGAAGGGCCCGTCCGTCACCATGGGCTTGCCGCCCTTGAACGACACGCGCGCACCCATCGAGGGCGGATGCAGGCCATCGAGCGCGAGCAGCACGCCCGCCTTCGCGAGCGCCTCGTTGTACTTCATCATCGCTTCGACGGCCTTCGCATCCGGCAGCGTGCCGGGCTTGGCCGATTCGTAGCCTTTCGGGATCATCAGCATCATGAAACGCATGTCATTTCTCCATGCCGGTCAGGGCTCAGTTGATCGAGATGCCTGCGGATGTGGGCGGCTTCGTGCGCGGATTGCGCGATCGCGATTGCCTGGTTGAAGGCTTCGCGTGCCTCCGCGATGCGCCCGAGTTGCTCCAGCAGCGCGCCCTTCACTCCGTGAAAATAGAAATAGCCGTCGAGCTTGGCCGCCAGCGGCTCGATCATCGCCAGGGCCTCGGACGCGCCGCGGAGCTTCGACACGGCGACGGCGCGGTTGAGCGTGACCACGGGCGATGGTTGCATGCGCTCGAGCGTCGCGTAGAGCTGATCGATTTCGTTCCAGTCGGTGTCCGCCGCGCGGGCGGCGCGCGCGTGCAGGGCCGCAATGGCCGATTGCACCTGGTACGGTCCCGGCTGACGGTGGCGCAGTGCCTTGTCGATGAGGGCGAGGCCCTCCTCGATCAGTGCCCGGTCCCAGCGGCTGCGGTCCTGCTCCTCGAGCAGGACCAGCGAGCCGTTCGCGTCGAAGCGTGCGATCGCGCGCGAGTGCTGCAGCAGCATCAGCGCCAGCAATCCCATGATTTCCGGCTCCGAGGGATAGAGCACGAGCAGCAGCCGCGCCAGCCGGATCGCCTCGTCGCAGAACGGGGCGCGCGCCTCCTGCGCATCCGCGCCCGCCGAATAGCCTTCGTTGAAGACGAGATAGATCATCGCGGCGACCGCGGCAAGCCGCTGCGAGCGCTCGGCGGCGCCCGGAGTTTCGAACGGGACACCGGCGGCCGCCACGCGGCTCTTGGCGCGCGTGATGCGCTGTTCCATCGCGCTCTCGGTCACGAGGAACGCCCGCGCGATCTGCTTGACCGAAAGACCCGAGACGATCCTGAGCGCGAGCGCGACCTGCTGGGTCGCCGGCAGGTCCGGGTGACAGCAGATAAATAGGAGTCGCACTATGTCATCCCGGTAATCCGCGCTGTCGAGGCGCTCGACGAGCGCGACTTCCGCGTCGTCGACATCGGCCAGCAGCTCCTCATCCGGCAGCGGTTCCTCCTTGCGTCGCCGCCGCGCCGAATCGACGGCGAAATTGCGCCCGACGAACACCAGCCACGCGGCGGGGTCCCGCGGCGGGCCTTTTTCCGGCCAGGTCCGGAGCGCGCGCAGGCACGCGTCCTGAAACGCTTCTTCCGCCGTGTCGAGATCGCGGAAATAGCGCAGCAGCGCCGCCACCCCTTTCGGGCGGGCCGAAACGATCGCCGTTCCGATCCACTCGACTTCGGTCATTGCACGCCGCTCCCCGGGTGGAAAAAGCGCACCGGGCGTACTTCATAGGCACCGCCAGGGTTCGCTTTCGCGAGTTCACGGACAATTCCAAGCGCTTCCTCGAGCGATGCGCAATCGATCACGTAGAAACCCAGCAGCTGCTCCTTGGTTTCCGCGAACGGCCCGTCCATCACGAGCGGCGGGTCGCTGTCCTTGCGCAGCGTCGTCGCCGCCGTGGTCGGCATCAGGCGCGCGGAGGGGCCAAGCTTCTTCTCCTTGCGCAGGCGCTCGTGCACGACGTTGAGTTTCGCCATCACGGCGTCGTCCTGCTCCTTGGTCCAGGAGAAGACGGCATTCTCGTTGTTGTAGCAAAGGACCGTGTAGAGCATGGCAATCCGTCTCCTGTCACAAGGACGAACGAGTATGCCCCAAGCCGACAAGCGCCCGCGCAATTCGCCCCTGCCGCAGCGCATTGCGCAATGCCGCCCTCGACGTCGAATACCAGGCGGCGGTGAAGCGCAACGACGCCGATGCCATGGCAAAGATCCTCGACGAGCGCTTCATTCTCGTGCTCGGCAGCGGCAAGACGCGGACCGTGCGCGTCTTCGGTGACACGGCGGTGGTCACGGCGCTGCTGGCGCTCAAGGGCGTGAGCGAGGGCAAGCCGTTCGCGCGCCGGCTCTGGTTCAGCGATACCTACGTGCGCACGCCGGGCGGGTGGCGCTACGTCTTCGGCCAGGCATCCCTGCCGTTGCCGGAGAGTTGATCGGCTCGCGCTCGGTCAGCGAGCCATCAGCGGCGTCGATCGCAGGATCAACGCACCGAAGGCAAGAGCCGCCAGGATCGTGAAGAAAAGCATCGCCCCGAGGCTGCTTTGACGCGCGGCGATGTTCGAGTCCGCCGCCGAAATACGCTGATCGGCCGTGACCTGCAGGCTCTCGATCTGCGACTCCGTTGAGCGGACGAACGCCTTGTAGCGACTCATGGCGCCATTGGCCTGCTGCGGCGTCGTGATCGTCCCGGAGCGAATGAGCTCCCAGGTGCGATCGAACCCCGCACGATAGTCACCCACGCAAGCCGCGAAGCTCCTGAGCACCGGCTCACCGGCCCCGGCGCTCACCCAGCGCGCGCGCAACAGGTCGCGGCGCAGCCCGGCATAGGCGTCATCCCATTTCGAACGATAGTCCGCCGCAAGCAACGGGTCGCCGAGGTTGATGAATACATCCTTCTCGTAGCGCCGAAGCTGCAGGATATCTTCGTGCAAGCGCGCGGCCGCTTCGACGAGTGCGATGTCGCCGTGCATCGTGCGAATGACCGCGCGATCGAGCCGGGTCAGGTCAGTCCATTGAACCGCGGCGCCGAGCGCGATCGCGACGACCCAGGACGCAAGGATCGGGATTGGCCGGACCGAACGGAATGGCGAGGTCCACTGCATGACAGAACTCCAGACAGGATGCCCATTGCCTCGGCCACGAAGCCGGCTCCGGCGGACCAATGGTCCCATTTGCGCGGCAGCTTTTGAATGCCGTATTCACCTGATATCCGCCGGGGCGGATTCGAAGTCGCCTGCGAACGGCCGAACCGGACGGAGGCGTCCTGAAAAAGAAAGGGGGCGGCGAAATCGCCGCCCCCCATTTTTGCTTCTTAACGCCAGCCAGCTCAGGGCGTACAGGTAAATCCGCTCGCATCGATCGAGAAGTAACGAACGCTCCCCGTGTCGAACAAGGCGTTGTCGCTCACGTTCAGCACCCACGTGCCATCCGCATTTTCACCCGTGTAGGCGGCGAGCGCGTTGGCCGGCGAGAACGTGCTCGTAAACGGCGCCTGGTCCGCGGTCACATCCTGGATGGAGTCGGCCGCACCGTCGAGGAGCAGCGTCTGGCAGAAGTTGTTGCCGGAATTGAACGCTCCACCCGCCTGGTTGATCACGGTCACCGACGTGCCCTCGGGCGATGTCAGCTTGAAGACGAGATCGCCGACCCAGGTGTGATCGACACCGACCGTGGTCGAGCCCACGTCCGCGCTGCAGGAGCTGCCGTCGAGGTTGAACTTCAGCTGGCTCAACGCGCCTACGCCCGAGATATCGAGCGGGATGTCGACGCCCAGCGCATCGCTGTCCGGAATCTCGACCGCCGACCCCGCGAAGGGGAAGTGGGTCGCGAGCGGACTCGGTGCTCCGGTCTGCGCATTGAGCGCGAACACTCTCGGACTCGTGCCGCGCCCCGTGAACTTCACGGTCTCAGCGAAGTTGAGCTTCGAGCCGCAGGACACGGACGGCGACACGCTGAACTGGAAGGGCGTGTTGTTGTTCGCCGAGCCGCCGGCCGGGATGTTCGGATAGGCGGAGGTTCCCACGGTGATCGTCACACCGGTGGAACTCGACGCCAGCGTGGAACTCACGCTGGTCGCGGTCGCGCCGCCGTTGTTCAGGATCTGCGAGGTTACGCTGCCGCTTCCGCCGGGAAGCAGCGCCGTGCCGCTCGTCGGGGTCACTGTCACCGTCCCGAGATCGAGAAATACCGCAGGCCTCGCGCCCGCTTCACGCAGGCTGTTCATCGCCGATGCGATGCCCGCCCCGCTGTTGCGGTCGTTGCCCTCCTGCTCGATATCGAGCGCGCCGTTCACCAGCGCTTGCCGGATGCGGCTGCTCGACGCGCCCGGCACGGCCGACTTGATGAGGCCGGCTATGGCCGCGACATGCGGTGCAGCCGCTGACGTACCGAAGAACGGATTCAATCCCGAGAACGGGGGGAGCGTCGTGCTGACGCCGTCCGCCCCCGCGATTTCGGGCTTGCGCCGCTTCTCGCCGCCGCCGCTCGCGAACGTGACGCCGCCGTGCAGGCGCACGCCATTCTCGTTGTAGAAGATCTGCCGCGGCCCGTCCGCGCTGAAGAGCTCGATCGGCGTCGTCGGCCCGGCCGTGAACAGGCCCCCGTTCGCTTCGAAGGAGTCGACCGCCGCCACGGCAAAGGCATCGTCCGCGGAGTTGTGCCCGTAGACCGCACCGTTCGTGCTGAGACCGAACTCGCCGCCAAAGTGCACGATGCGCACGGCGCGGTTCTGCGCTCCCGGGTGCTTGGCGATCACCACGCGGAAATCCGGCGGGATGAAGAAGCCGAGGAACTCGAACGGCAAGCCGGTTCCATCCTGCACGTCGGTCGAGGCGACGGCGACGTTGCGCAGGTCGGCGTCGAGGACGAAGAGGTCGTAGTCGTTCGAGGACGTCGGATTCTCGAGGCTGCCCGAGTCGGACCAGTGCAGGATCAGCGGTCCGCCCGCCGCTTCGATGCGGTTCGAAATCACCTTGCTGCCGAAGTCGTGCACCGTATAGCCGGAGGGCAGCGTCGCGAGCGTGCCTGCGGCCTTGAAGTCGCCCTCCCAGGTGCCCGAGGTGCCGTCATCGAAGTTGCCCTCGTTGCCGGCCGAGGAGAAGTACATCGCGCCGTCGTGCGTCACGTCATTCACCGCCTGCGCGATGATGTCGTCCTGATACGGGGATTCGAAGTAGTAGATGACGTCGTCGACGATGATGTCGCAGTGATAGGTGAAGCGCAGCGTGCGGATGTTGTCCGCGAAACTCTCCGGGCTGTTGAACGCCGACGCGAAGAAGAGCTTCGCGCCCGGCGCGACATCGTGGACGATTTCCATCATCGCCGTGCCTTCGCCGGAGCCGGGCCGTCCGTCCTGGCCGGGCACGGTCACCGTGTCGGCCGGAAGGTCGCCCGTCGCGATCGATTCCTCCTTGAGATCGTCGCTGTCCGAGAGGACGCCGATCTTGATGCCGGTGCCGTCGGTGTTGTAGAACTTGCGGGCCTTGTCGGCGCCGTGCGCCGTGCTGCCCTCGGAATTGGCCGCGCCCACATTGGTCGTGGCGCCCGCCGCATCGGCCGGTGTAACGGCCGCGAGCCGCCCGGACTTGGCAGTCACGCTGGCCTGCGGCTTGGCCGCCAGCTCGCGCAGGAATTTCTGCACGAGCGCCACGCGTTGGGCGTGCGTCAGGCGGTACTTGGCTCCCGATCCTGGTGGATCGGCGCGCTCGGTTTCCGCCATCATCGCGGGCCGGATCGTCGTGACGATCGGCTGCGCCGCAAGCGATTCCAGGCTGTCGAGGTGCAGCCAGGCCCGCATGCTGCGATGGGCCGAGGAACTCGTGACCACCTTGCCGTCGAGGTCCTCCACCTTGCGCTGCAGGCCCCCGTCGACATCCCCTCTGATGTCGCTCAACACCCGCCCTTGCTTGTCGACTTGCATGAGGCTGCGGATCTTGCCTTCGGCCGATTCACCGGGCTTCGCCTCATTGGCCTTGAAGCGGCCGGATTGCGCGTACAGCAGCTGCGATGAAATCTTGCGCTGCGCGGGCGTGCGCGCTGCCTTTTCACTGATCAACGCTTCGATCTGGGCCGCGGCTTCCGGCGGCAATGCCGCTCCTTGCGGGTCCGAGCTGGATGGTTCCGTCGAGTCGGTCATGCCGCCGCTGCAGCCGGCGATGGTGACGGCCGCGGCAACGACTGCGATCAATAGTGATTGCTTCACAGGATTCCCTCCCTAGTGTCTGGGCATGTCGACGAGATGGAAGATCGTGCGGTGTTGGCCCCGCACTATTCTTTTTGGCGCAGCCAGATTGCGCCCGCGTCAAAACTCAAGTCAAGGGAGACCGGCCGGTCTATTGGGGCTGGGCGCCGAAATAGAAAGCGTACTCAGCGGCTAAGCTCGCAAACTTCGGATCGTTGGCAACTGCCGCGCTGAACTCTGCGACCGTGCCCTTCGCCCAGGCGAGCCCGTCCTTGCCGAGTCCGTAGGTCGTATCGTTCGCCCAGATATTGACGGCGCGGGTGAAATTACGCTGGTACGCATGCGTCGCCAGCACGGTGCCGTTGACGACGAGATCGTAGGTGATCACGAGATCGTTGTTGGTCACGACCGGGAGGAGTCCCAGCGTGCCGCCGGCCCAGATGGCCGATCCGAAAGCGCTCGCCTTGCCGCCCGACGTCAGCGCGAAGGAATGCGTGACCCGCAGCACGATCGGACAGCCGATGAGTTCCTTGCTGAGATTCGCGAACTGCGGATCGGCTTTCAGCAGGTTGTAGAGCTCATCGCCCGCGACCGTGCCGTTGAACTGGATCGGCGGCAGCGCGTCCGCGGGGGCGGCGCGTGCAAATGCCGGGGCGACGGCTAGCGCCAGGATCAGTCCGCGCAGGGTGGCCGGCAGGCTCATGCACTCCCCTTCATTGAAAACACGAGAGCCGCACCACGCTCGCGAGTGCCGCCTCGTTGCCGGTCCGGGGGTCGCCCTTTGGATTCGCCGGCACTTCGGTGAACGCGATGTGGTTCCTGCGCAGGAACAGGGCGGCAAAGCGCGCATCCAGCGCGAAATTCACGTTTTGCGGCAGTGCGCCCTGGCCGAGGAGCGACGCCGCGTTGAGCGTGCTGACCGTGACGCCGAGCAGCTCACCGCCGTCGGAGACCACGGGGCCGCCGCTCGAGCCCGGCTGGATCGGCGCCGAGAACTGGAACTGGCCCATTGAACCGCTGAGCGCACCGCGGGAACTGACGTTGCCGCGCGTCAGGTTCGGCGACGCCGACAGGATCGGCTGCAGCGGAAAGCCGACATTGGCCACCGGCTCGCCGATGAAAAGCTCGGCATCCTTGCGTAGCGGCAGGAAGCGCGTGGCTGGCACACCCGTGTCGATGACCGCGAGGTCCAGCAGCAGGCTCGAAGCGACGGGGCGCGAATCGAGCGCCTTGTCGTCGCGCTTGACCTCGGTGTACGCGCAGTCGTGCAGCACGTGCGCGGCCGTCATGACCTGGCCCGTCGCGTTGATGAAGAAACCGGTGCCCGTCGCGACGGGATGGTCGCGGTCGACGATGAGCTTCGGGTCGAGGTCCGCGAGCTTGTTGACGGCCGGATACTTGCCGGCATCGGGCCTGAGCTTCGTCACGACGTCCGCCACGGCGAGCTGCGAGGCGCCGAGCGCGGCATTGTAGAAACTCTTGGTCAGGTTCATCGCCTTGACCGGCGCGGCGAACACCTGCTGGCCCTCGAGGATGACGGCGCCCTTCTCGCCGAACACCTGGTACTTGAAAGTGAGCCGGATCGTGCCCGCTTCGCCCTGCCACTTCGGGTGCAGCACCAGGAGCAGCCCCATCGGGTCGGCATTGTCCGCGGCGATGAGCGTGCCCTGGGTAAAATACTGCTTGAGCACGGCACCGAGCGCGTCTTCGATGGCTTTGCCCGGCTCGATCCAGTAGCCGACGCTCGGCGGATAGAAACGATCCTGGCGGGTATGCGACGGGACGTACGCGCCCACGGCGACGGTCAATGGCAGCTTGAGGTCCTTCGGGATGCTCACGCCGGCGGGCAGGGTCTCCGCCGCCGGGCTCAACGTCGCGCGCAATACCAGGAGCGCCGCGACGAGGATCGCGGCCCAGGATCGAAAATTCGGCATCGGTCGGGTATCCCCCCTCTTTCCCCGCTATTGTGGCATGCCGCGCGACTTGTAGACGACCCCGCCTTTCATCACGAACGTGACGCGCTCGAACGCCGCCGTGTCCTTGAGCGGATCGCCGTCGGTCGCGACGATGTCGGCATAGTGGCCGGCCTGGATCGACCCGATGCGATCCGACGCACCGATGAGATCCGCCGCATTGCGAGTTGCAGCGAACACGGCTTCCACTGGACTGAATCCGTTCTCGATCATGAGGCGGAATTCCATCGCATGATCGCCGTCGCCGAGATCCGTTCCATACGCGATCTTCACGCCCGATTTCACGGCGAGCGGAAAGTTCTTCTTCGGCAACAGGTCGTTGGCGAGTTCCTTCTTCGCCGTGCCCGGGGTCAGAAGCTCCGGATGGTCGCGGGCCGCCGCGTAAAACACGTCGAATACCGTGAGCGTCGGCACGAGGTAGGTGCCATGCGATTTCATCAGCGCGAAGGTATCCGCGGTCGCGAACGAGCCGTGCTCGACGGAGTCGACGCCGGCACGCACGGCATTTTCGATCGCCCCCGCAGGATAGAGGTGCGCGGCAACCTTCATGCCGAGGGCATGCGCCGTGTCGACCGCCGCCTGCATTTCCTCATTGGTCATGAGCTGCTGGCGCGGATCATCTCCGGTCGATGCGATGCCGCCCGATGGCACGAGCTTGATGAGGTCCGCGCCGCGCCGCTTGTGCTCGCGCACGCGCAGGCGCGCCTCCTGCGGTGAATCGACGATGCCGTTGTCCCAGCCGGGATGTGAGAGCGCGGGGTCGAGGCCGCTGCGCGGGTCGGCATGACCGGCCGTCGGACCGAGCGGCTCGAGCGAGACCCAGAGCCGGGGTCCCGGGATCCTTCCGGAGTCGATGGCATTGCGGACCGCGACCGTTTCATCGCCGCCGCCGACATCGCGGGCGCTCGTGAATCCCTGCCCGAGCATTTCGCGCAGGTAGACCGCCGCATCGAAGGCGCGATCGATCGCCGAATGCGTGAGCCAGTCTTCCGTCGCGTTGCTGCGGCTCGGCAGCTTCGCCGAGATGTGCACGTGACAATCGATGAAGCCGGGCAGCACCGTCGCCTTCGAGAGGTCGATGAGGTCGGCGCCGGCGGGTGCCGAGAATCCCGGCTCGACGCTCACGATCTTCTCGTCGCGCACCAGGATCGAGACATTCTTGCGCGGGGTCGCCGAGACGCCGTCAATGAGGGTGCCCGCGTGTATGACGACGTCCCGTGCCGAGGCGGCGCCGATCGACAGCCCTGCGGCTACGATGAGCGCTGCGCCCAAGCCTCGATGGTTCATTGCACCCGCCCTGCCGCCGAGAAAAGTGAGGCGCGCAGTCTAGCGCGCCCGGCCGGGCTGGGCGTGTCTACACGATGGACTGCGGCGGGCGCAAGGCGATGATGGCCGGCGGCGCGGCTTCAGATTGCCGGGGCGGGTTCGAGCGGAGCGGACAGTCAATGCGGAGCCTTGACGAACTCGGCGTAGCCCTTGAGGAAGGTCTGCAGCTGCTTGCGCACGCCTTCATCGACCAGGGCACCCGCCTCGTTGAACACCTTGTCCGCGTGCGCGACCATCAGCCGCGCGCCGAACCACGGGCGCATGCGGAGCGTGCGGATCACGGAAAGCCAGGCGTTCTGCGAGAGGATCGTTCCGTAAGGTCCGGGCGATGCGCCGATGACCGCGACCGGGCGCCCGATGAAGACCTTCGGTACGTCGCCCGGCGGGCGTGACAGCCAGTCGATCGCATTCTTGAGCACGCCCGGCAGCGAGTTGTTGTACTCGGGCGTGACGATGAGAACGCCGTCCGAGGCGATGATCTTCTCCTTGAGGGCCGTGACCGCGGCTGGTATGCCGTCCTTTGCCTCGACGTCCCCGTCGTAGAGCGGAATGCCGGCGATCGAGGCGACCTCGAGCGTCACACCCGCCGGCATGTGCTCGACGGCCGCGCGCAGTAGCGCGGTGTTGAACGATTTCGCCCGCAGGCTCCCGGAGATACCGACAATCCTTGCCATGTCTAGCTCGCGATTTCAGTCATCCGTATTCAACCACAGGCCGATGAGCATCGCCGCCCCAAACAACCGGAAGGCGTCCTGCAGCACGTTGATGTCCTTGTTCTGCCACATCAGGAAATACTCGTTGGCAATCACCAGGAAGGCGATGAAATAGAGGCAGGCGACGACGCCGAGGCCGATGCGCGCCGTGCGCTTGCCGGCGGCAAAGCCTGCGGCCGAGGCGCGCCCGGTCCACATCCTTGCGGCTCCGATCCAGCAGAGCACGGCGCCCGCCAGCTCGGACGCCGCGATCGTGCCGAGGATCAGCCAGATGAGCGCCGGGCTCTCGATCGAGCGCCACATCGCCAGATGAAAGGTTCCCTGCATGCCGACCGCCGTCTTGACGGCTCCGAAGCCGGCGTCGGGCATCGTGATATTTCCAAATGCCGCCAGCGTCAGAAACAGCGCCATGCCGGCGACCAGCAGGGTCTTGATGGTTCGCATTGTCCGCCCCCTGTGAAACTGCCGGGCGCAATACTAGCCCGGGCCGGATGCTATGGCAGAATCCACGATCCCTTCCCGCCCAGAGAACAGCAAGAATGCCGCTCACAGCCCGCCTGACCCCGCTCCTCACTTGCGCAATCCTGTCGCTCGCCGCGTTGAGTGCGAGCGGCGCCGCCGAACCGTCGACGCCGCCGCTCGCCGGCTTCCTGCAAGCGGGCTCCAGCGAGCAGCGAGCGCTCGAACAGCGCTTCGACGCGGGGCTCAAGGCCGCCGACTTCGGCCCCTGGCTCAAGCTCCTCGCGGCCGAAGCCAATCACGTCGGCTCGCCGCACGACAAGGCGAATGCGGAATATCTCCTGAAGCAGTTCCGTTCCTGGGGCTGGAAGGCGGAGATCGAAACCTTCTACGTGCTCTATCCGACGCCGAAGCACAGCTCGCTCGAGATGCTCGCGCCGTCGACCTTCACGGCCAGGCTGCATGAGTCGGCTATCGAGGGCGACTCGACCTCCGGCCGCACGGATGGGCTTGCGCCCTACAACGCGTACGGCGCGGACGGCGATGTCACGGGCGAACTCGTCTATGTGAACTACGGCATGCCGGACGACTACATCGAGCTCGCGCGTCACGGCGTCGACGTCAAGGGCAAGATCGCCATCGTCCGCTACGGCTCCGGATGGCGTGGCCTCAAGCCGAAGCTGGCCCATGAGCACGGCGCCATCGGCTGCCTCATCTACTCCGACCCGGCGGACGACGGCTACGCGATGGGCGATGTCTATCCAAAGGGCGGCTGGCGGCCGGAACACGGCGTGCAGCGCGGATCGGTGCTCGATACACCGATCTACCCGGGCGATCCGCTGACCCCCGGCGTCGGCGCAACGAAGGACGCGAAGCGTCTCGCGATCGCGGACGCGGCGACCATCCTGAAGATTCCGGTGATGCCTATCTCCTACGCCGACGCGCGGCCGCTGCTCGAATCGATCGCAGGACAGGTGGCGCCGAAGTCCTGGCGCGGATCGCTCCCGATCACGTATCACATCGGTCCGGGCCCCGCGAAAGTACGCATGCAGATCGCATCGGACTGGAGCCTGCAGCCGCTCTACAACGTCATCGCGAAGATCGAGGGTTCGGCCGAGCCGGACGCGTGGGTCATCCGCGGCAACCATCGCGACGGCTGGGTGCAGGGCGCCTGGGATCCGCTCTCCGGCACGGTCGCCATGATGGCGGAAGCCAAGTCGATGGGCGCGCTCCTCAAGCAGGGCTGGAAACCGAGACGCACGATCGTCTACGCGAGCTGGGACGGCGAGGAAGTCGGCCTCCTCGGCTCGACCGAATGGGTCGAGCAGCATGCGGGCGAGCTCGCGCGCAAGACCGTGCTCTACCTGAACTCCGACACCAACGCGCGCGGCTTCCTCAACCTCGACGGCAGCCACTCGCTGCAGCGCTTCGTGAATGAGATCGCCGCGGACGTCCAGGATCCGCAAACGGGCACGTCGGTCCGCGACCGGCTGAGGGCACGCATGCTCGTCAAGGGCTATGAGAAGAGCGCGGAGGAGGACGACAAGTCGACGGCCAAGGTCGCCGGTGAAGGCGGCGACCTGCCGGTCGCGGCCATGGGATCCGGCTCCGACTACACGCCATTCATACAACACCTCGGTGTGACCACGCTCGGCCTCGCCTACGACGGCGAAGACGACCAGGACGGTGTCTATCACTCGATCTACGATTCCTACGATCACTATGTCCGGTTCGGCGACCCGGGCTTCGCCTACGGCGTCGCGGAGGCGCAGACCGCCGGGCGCGCCGTGCTGCGCATGGCGAATGCGCCCGTGCTGCCGATGCAGTTCCGCGGATTTGCGGACACGGTCGGGCGCTATCTCGCGGAAGTGCGCAAGCTCGCCGACGACAAGCGCAAGAAGAGCGAGGATCTCGGCAAGCTCATCGACCAGAACGCCTTCGGACTCGCCGCGGACCCGACCCGGCCTGTGCGGGCGCCCGAACGCTTGCAGCCCGTGCCGGCCATCGACCTGACGCCGCTCGACACGGCGCTCGCGCGACTGAAAAAGAGCGCCGGCGCCTATGACGACGCCTCTGCGAAGGTCGCCAGCGGCGAAATCCGCCTGTTGCCGGGCGTGCAGAAGACGCTCAATGGCATTTTGCAGGGCATGGAGCACGAGCTCACCGACGAACGGGGCCTGCCCGGCCGCACCTGGTTCAAGCACCTGATCTATGCGCCGGGCCTCCTGACGGGCTACGGCGTGAAGACGCTGCCCGGTGTGCGTGAGGCGCTCGAAGGGCAGCGCTGGGATGAGGCAAGCGACTACGCGAAGATCACCGCGACGGTACTCGGCGCCTATTGCGATCGGCTCGACAAGGCGACCGGGCTCGTGATCGCGCAGGCCGGAAAGTTCGGCGCACGCACGCAATAGAACCGCACATGAGACCGGGCCGTCACATGAAAACTCTCATCGGGATACTCCTCATGGCCAACACGATCTCGCTCGGGGCCGGCGCCTCGCCGTCGGCAAGCTACCAGGACCTCACCGCGCTGTTTGCCGAGTGGCAGGCCTTCGAACGTCCGCCATTGCGCGACGGAGCGCCGGACTACACGGCGGCAACGGCTGCTACGCGCTTCGCGACGCTCAAGGCCTTTCAGGCGCGCCTCACCCGGATCGACCCACACTCCTGGCCGGTCGACCAGCAGGTGGACTTCGCGCTCGTGCGCGCCGAGCTCAACGGCATGGAGTTCGACTTTCGCGTGCTCAAGCCCTGGGAGCGCGACCCGGCGTACTACAAGTCGATCTGGACGGAAAAAAGCGATACGCCCGCGCATGAGGGGCCGACGCATCACGATGTCGTCGAACTGTGGATGTATTCGTTCCCGCTGTCGCACGCGGACGAGAGGAAACTTGCGAAGCAGATCGACAACATTGCCCCGCTCCTCAGGCAGGCGCGGCTCAATCTGACCGGCAATGCCCGCGATCTTTGGATCACGGGCACGGGGACGATGAAAACCCAGGTAGCGGACCTCGATGCCCTTGCCACGACGGCGTCGAAGTCGGGTCCGGAACTGAAGAAGTCGATCAGCGCCGCGAAGCAGGCGACGCAGGACTTCATCGGCTGGCTCGAGAGCCAGGCACCGTCGAAGACCGGGCCGTCGGGCGTCGGCAAGGAGCACTACACCTGGGCATTGCAGAACGTGTTCCTCGTTCCGATGAGCTGGGATGAGGAAGTGACGCTCCTGAAACGCGAGCTCGCGCGCGCGCACGCCTCGCTCCGTCTCGAGGAGGAGCGCAACCGGGGATTGCCGGAACTTGTGCCCGACGCGAATGCGGAAGTTCACCGCCAACGCGGCGAGGCCGCCGTCAGCAAGTACATGGCCTGGCTCAGGGACAAGGACATCCTGACGATTGCGGAGTATCTCGATCCGGCGATGCGCGCGCACATCGATCCGTACGTGGCGCCGGAGCAGCGCAATTTCTTCTCCATCGTGAGCCATCACGAGCCGATGGCGCTTTACGCGCACTTCTATCACTGGTTCGACCACGCCTGGATGGTGAACGCGCCAAATCCGAGCCCGATCCGCCGCGGCGCTCTCGACTTCAACATCTGGGACAACCGCGCCGAGGGCATGGCGACGGCGATGGAAGAACTGATCCTGCACATGGGCTACTACGACGACAATCCACGGGCCCGCGAAGTCGTCTGGATCATGCTGGCGCAACGCTGCGCGCGCGGCCTCGCCTCGCTCTACAGCCAGGCGAACGAGTTCGACATCCAGCAGGCAAAGGCCTTCCAGGTCGAATGGACGCCGCGCGGCTGGATGCATCCCGAACTCGACCTGCTCGGCTTCGAGCAGCAGCTGTACCTGCGCCAGCCGACCTACGGCACGAGCTACGTGACGGGCAAGGCGATGATCGAGGAGCTGATCCGCGTGCGCTCGCACCAGCTCGGCAAGGACTTCACGATGCGGCGCTTCTTCGACGAGTTCAACGGCGCAGGCGTGATTCCCGTTTCGCTCATCCGCTGGCAGCTGACCGGTCGGCGCGCGGACGTCGCAAGCGCTGAGACGCCTGCCACTCAGTGAGGATGCGCCGCGCGGGACTTTTCCTACGACGCGGATGCTCAGGCCGAGATCTCTCCGACCGCGCGATGCGCCTCGTCGATCGCTGCGTGGGCATAGGCCTGCCACACGGCGTCGGAGCCCGCGATCGCGAGATGGCCGATTTTCTTGCGCGCGATCTCGTATACGGGCGGTTCCGGCTCTTCATCCCACAGCGTATTGATGCCGTACGCGTAGCCGTGCCCCCAGCGATTCACCGTGATGCCCGCGATGTCGCGGTCGGCATTGAAACCTCCGCCGCCGAGCATGCGCGTCAGTTCATCGCGCACCTGTTTCTCGAATTCCGAGAACGGCATCGCATAGAGCACCGCGCGGGCGGCGCGCCAGGCCGCGCGCTGATCGAGCCCGGCAATCGGCACCGTCGGCACGTGCACGAGATGCAGAAGAATCGGCTGCTCGGGCTTCGAGGAACACTGGTAGCTGCCGAGACTCACCGGGTAATCGAGCTTCAGGCGCGAAAAGAAGCCCATCGGGTTCGTGATCTCGTGCACCTTGAGCTTCGCCCAGGGCTGCCAGTTGTTGACCGCGACATTCACGTAGACCAGCGGCGCCTTCACGCCCGCCGACAGCGCCTCGTGCTGCTTCTTGCCGACGTCCGGGCAGATGTAGGGCAGCATCATGCCGTAGCCCGCGTAGATCGCGCGCTTGGCCTGCACGCGGTGCAGACCGGGGCCCGCGACATAGCCGACGTCGACGAGACCCGACGGCAGATTCTTGAGACTCACCACGGTGCTGTTCAGGCGCAGCCGCACCGGCGCGTTCGCTTCGTCGAGTTTCGTGTAGTCGAATTTCGCCGTAACGATGTCATCCATCGTCGTGCCGGGCGCAACGGCCGGAATGAGCTTGCGCACGAGCGAACGCGCAATCGACGCGTTGCCGTCCGGGAAGTGATAGATGTACGGATCGTCGATCTCGGCCTTCGCCTCATCGCTCAGCGTGAGGCCAAGCCCCTGGAAGCCGGGGTAACCCGTGTCCATGGCGTCGTGCGCCGGCACTGCGTCGACACCGATGGCGAAGAAGTCATTGCTCCGCCCCTGGAAGGACTTCGCCGCGAGGTCGCTCAAGCCCCAGCGCTTCATGACGAAGTCGCGATAGCTCAGCGTCCAGAGAAAATCCTCTTTCTCCTCGTTGGTCTTGCCCTTCAGCACGTCGCGCTTTTCGGTGTAGAGCGCCACGATCTTCTGTTTCTGTTCCGCGGGCAGCGGAAAATCGGCGACGAATGCCGCGACGCTGCGCGCATTCATGCGATCGGGCGGGATATCGTCCGCGACCATGCGGGTCGGATCGCCGGTCACGAGCTTGTCCGCGCCGAAGGTGTCCTTCTTGAAGAAGAGCGCGCGCGAGAGCCCGAGCCCCGGATACAGCGACCGGTTGAACGCGGTGTTGAAGCGATCGACCTGGATGCCGAGCGTCACCAGCAGGCCGCTTGCCGTCTTGCTCCACTCGGACTTCGGCGACTGGATCGCCTCGCTCCCGCCGTAGCCGATGAGCTGCCGGCCGCCCACCGTGAATTCGTTGCGTCGCGCGTGGCCGCCGAATTCGTCGTGATTTTCGAGGATGAGGACGCGCGCCTTCGGATGCGAGGCACGGTAGAAATGCGCCGCCGCGAGGCCGCTGATGCCGCTGCCGACGACGAGGAGATCGACGGTCTCGTCGGCCGCGAGTTTCGACGGATCGAAGCGCTTGCCGTCCCGCACCGAGTGCCCGATGAGATAGGCGGCGGGCGTGCTGCCGCGGTCTCCCGTGAGCGCGGGCGGATAGGCCACGGCTTGCGCGGCGAACAGGTCCTGGGGCGCGAGGCCGGCGGCGATGGTGAGCGCGACGCCGTCGAGAAAATCGCGGCGGGTGATTCCGTGACTCATCGTGCCTCCCCTGGCGTGTCCGAACCCTGCTTTTGGTTCTATAGTGTCGGTAGCGCCGCGGGATTTTGCTCCCGCCCGGGATGGAAAGTGAAGTGACGTTGCCACCTGCCGGTTTTCGCCCCTATGAAGCGGCCGATCGCGACGCCTGCCTCGCGATCTTCGACGAGAACTGTCCCGAGTTCTTCGCGCCGAATGAACGCGCCGGCTTCAGCACGTTTCTCGAGCGCTCCGCCGACGACTACTGCGTGTGCGTGTCGAACGGCCGCGTCGCCGGCGGCTATGGGCTCATTCTCGAAGGCAAGGGCGTGATGAGCCTGCGCTGGATCCTGGTCGCGAAGGCCGCACAGCGGCATGGAATCGGTCACGTGATCATGACGCGCACGATCAATGGCGCGAAGAAGCTCAAGGCGAGGCTCACGATCGCCGCGAGCCAGAAGTCCGCGCCCTTTTTCACCAAGTTCGGCGCGAAGGAAATCAAGACGACACCGGACGGCTGGGGACCCGGCATGCACCGGGTGGAAATGGAACTCTTGCCCTAGTCGAGCGGCAATTTCCAGATCGACGAATCGACCGGAGCGCTGCCCGCCCGCTTGCGCCCGCTCTCCTCGTACGCGTTCCAGCCGGTATTCGCCATGAAGTAGTAGTCGTGCCCGACGACGATGCCGTGTGTCGGGTCGCCGAGGCCTGCCCAGTTCGCTTCCAGGATCTCCTGGCTCTTGAGGTCCAGCGGCATGCGCACGATGCGCGCGGGATTCGTGCCGTTCTGCACGGCGATGAAGAAGTTTCCGGACCGCTGCAGGCCATCGATGCCGCTCAATGCGACATTGGGGCCCGGCTCGAGCCAGGTCACCGCCTTGCTCGCGAGGTTGATGGCCGCAATGCCGCGCAGGTAGTCGGCGACATAGAGGGTCTGCTCGTCCGCCGACAGTGCCGGCTGCTGGGGCGATGCGAATTCCCCATCCACATCGAGCCGTTCGAGCGCCAGGCTTCCGGAGCGCAGATGGAAAACCGCGCCGTGCGCTCCCTCCGAAACGAAGAGATCTCCGGAGCGACCGATGGTCATGTCGCCGAGCAGGCCCGGCACGGGCGACGGCACGCGCCGGATCACTGCGCCAGTGTCGAGATTGAAGCCGACGAGCGCGCTCTTGTCCTTGTCCTGCGGCCGGCATTCATCGCATTGAGGCAACCAGCCGGTCGTTGCCCAGAGCGTCCGCCGCTTCGCATCGATCGCGAGCGCGAGTACCGGCCACTCCGACGTCGCGAAGGTTTTCCCCGCGGAATCCAGGATGCGGTTGCCGCGGATGCTGCTCACGAGAAACCGCCGGCTGTGCGCGTCGTAGGCAAGATCCTCGGGCAGCAGGTCCGTGCCGGGCAGCATGAGCGCGAGGCGCGCATGCGTAACGGGCTCGCCGCTCTTCGTCATGCACGCGAGCGCCTCGGCAAACTGCGGCGAGGATCTGAGCGGCGCGAAATCCGAATCGGCCTCGAGGTCGAAGATCACGCCCATCCGGCACAGCCGCCCGAGTCCATCGAGCGCGTGCGCCGGATCCTGCAGCATGGAATTGCTGGCCGCGAGGTTGTAGACGATGCGCACGTTCCCCGGCATCAGCGGGCTCAACTCGATCAGCGTTGAACGGAGCTTGCCGTAGTCACCTGCCTTGACGGCGTCGCGGGCCTCGTGGTTGAGGATCTCCCAGCGGGCCTCGGCATGCGCTCCAGCCGCGCAAAGAATCGCGCTGACTGCAATCGCAACGGCCCGGCGCATCGTCAGTTCGCGACGTCTTTCCATTTCCAGGTGACCGTGATGGTCGCCGTCCCCGTGGTCGCGCCGAGATCGCGGTGCCCGCCTCCGGGGGTGCCCATCTTCTGGGTGACGGTTCGTGACCCCGACGGCTGATGGGAGTTCAACTGCCCGTTGACCCAGTCGGAACCGTAGCCGTAGTGGATGTCGGTGCCCATGTCCTGCTTGCGGCCGCCGGCCGCCCGCCGCTCATGTCGACGTTCTGCATCATCTTCGAGGCGTCCATGGCGACCGGCATGAGGCACTTCTGGTCGCCCTTGCAGGCTTCCTGCTTCGCCTTCATCTGCGCCTGGAAGGCCTCCGGCGAGATTTTCTTCTGCGGCGACTTGCCCTGCGCCTGCGCGGCCGCGGCAATCGTTGCGCCGGCAGCCGCTACGAGCGCGGCGAGCACGATGAAGCGTCCCGAGACCATCGGGTCAGGCTTCGCCGAGCATCGTGCCGCGGCAGGCCCGGGTGCCGCAGCGGCAGGCCCAGATCTCGTCGACATTCGGCGGATCGTCGTCCTCGCGCTGGATCTGGTAGTCGTAGTTGAGCTCTTCGCCCGGCTCGATGTCGCGCAGCGCTTCGATGAAGATGCGCCGCTGCTCGATCACGGTCTCGCAGTTCGGGTCGCAGGCGTGGTTGATGTAGCGCGCCTCGTTGCCGCCGACGCCCGCGTCGATCACCGTGCGCTTGTCGACGATGAAGAGGAACGTGTGGTTGTCCGACTCGGGACGATCTTCGTAGCGGCGGTCCGCTTCCTCGTGGGAGATGCGCTCGCCGACGTATTCGATGACGCGCGCGCCCTTCTCGATGCGACGCAGCGCGAAGACGCCGCGGCCATGGATCGCGGAATCCCGCACTTCGACGAGCGGAATGGACTCTCCGGAGGCGGGTTTCATGTGCTCAGTCGTTTGAATCGGCCGTACTCCTCGGCATAAGGCTTGATTCCGCGCCAGAAGATGTACGTGGCGAGCGGGCCCACCAGGACCTGCAGCATCACGATCGAATACCGGATCCTGCTCTCATCGCCAATGACGTAATTGGTAATGAGCGCCAGCACGGTGGGGCCGAGCCCGAATCCGATCAGCGTGAAGGTCAGCAGGTACAGCGCCGTGATGATACCGCGCATCCGGTTCGGGAGGATGACCTGGAGGGCGGCGTTTTGCGGAACGCCGAGCGACCCCGAAATGCAGGTATTGATCGAGGCGATCACGACCACCCAGTGCGGATCCGGCAGCAGCGGGTAGACAATCGCAAACGGCAGGTGCAGCAGCATGCCGTAGTAGACGACGCGCATGTTGGCGTCGTCGTGACCCTTCTTCGCGAGCCACTCCGCCAGGAACCCGCTCGCCAGCATGAACGCCGGCGCCAGGAAGAACTGGATCGAGCCCGCGATCACGCCGTACTGCGCCGGCGACCAGCCGTAGGTCCGCTGGTAGAACGCCGGCTCCCAGGCCGATATTCCGTAGGCCAGCGAATTGAGCATCAGGCCGCCGAACATCGGTGCAAACGCCCGGCGGTGCTCCCACAGGTAGCGGAAGACATCGGGCAGCGGTATGACATCGGCGCTCGGCAAGCCGCGGCGCCGCGGTTCGTGCAGAAACGTCAGCGCGAGGATGCCGAGCAGGATCTCCGGGATCGCGAGGCACAGGAATACGATCTGCCAGCGATGCAGCGTCCCGATCCACGGCAAGTTCACCTCCGGCATCGCGACGACGAGCGCGATCAGCGCCCCGCCGAAGACGAGCGCGGCCGGGCGGCTGAGCGCAAATCCGATGTTCATGAAGGCGAGTGCGCGCGGCAGTTTCTCGGGCGGCAAGGAGTCCGCGAGCATCGAGTACACCGCCGGGCCATTGCCCGAAGCGCCGCCGCCGCCGATGAGCCGGCCGATCAGGAGCCCCCAGAATCCGCGCGAAAGGCCGCAGACCACCGTTCCGATGCCCGCCACCAGCAGGCCGACGCCGATGATCTTCTTGCGGCTCAAGCGATCGACGAGTCTCGCGATCGGCAGAGAAACGCCCGCCGCGAACAGCACCCCCGCCATGCCCACGATCCAGCTCACGCCGGTGTCGCTCAGCCCGAAATCCGCCTTGATCATCGTCAGCAGGAGGCCAACGACGGTGTTGTTGGCGAAGAGAAAGAACACGGTGCTGCCGAACAGCGCGACGCCGCCCCACACCTGGAGCGGCGACGGCCACGCCTGCGAGCTGGCGGCGGATGAGGCCGCTGGCGCGGCGACTGGTATGGACTCTGGCACGGGTCCCCCGATTTCTTGTTGTCAGACGGCGACCGGCGCCTTGATCGCCGGATGGCTCTGGTAATTCAGTATCTCGAAGTCCTCGAACGCGTACTCGACCATGGATGAAGGCTTGCGCCTGAGAGCGAGCGTTGGCAGCGGGAAGGGCTCGCGCTCGAGCTGCAAGCGCGCCTGGTCGAGGTGGTTCAGGTACAGGTGCGTGTCACCGCCCGTCCAGATGAATTCACCGACTTCGAGATCCGTCTGCTGCGCCACCATGTGCGTCAGGAGCGCATAGGAGGCGACGTTGAACGGCACCCCAAGAAAGAGGTCCGCGCTCCGCTGGTAGAGCTGGCAGGAAAGCCGGCCGTTCGCGACATGGAACTGGAACAGCACATGGCAGGGCGCGAGGGCCATCTTGTCGAGCTCGCCGACGTTCCAGGCGCTCACCATCAGGCGCCGCGAATCGGGATTGCGGCGAATGTCCTCCATTAGCCGCGCGATCTGGTCGACGTGCCCGCCGTCCGGCTTCGGCCAGGAGCGCCACTGCTTGCCATACACCGGGCCGAGTTCGCCCTGTTCGTCGGCCCACTCATCCCAGATCGTGATGCCGTTTTCCCGCAGGAACCGCACATTGGTATCGCCGCGCAGGAACCAGAGAAGCTCCCCGATCACCGAGCGCGTGTGGATCTTCTTGGTCGTGACGAGCGGAAAGCCGCGCTTCAGGTCGAAGCGCAGCTGCGGCCCGAAGAGCGAGAGCGTGCCGGTGCCGGTGCGATCCGCCTTCTTCGCGCCGCGCTCGAGCACCTGGCGGACGAGATCGAGATAGTTCTTCATCGCCGCGCCGCTTTTACCCGTGATTTCCGGACGGGGCGTAGTTTCCGGACGGCAGGTTGCGCCGGTACGCGACGACGAGGAGCGCCGCGCCGGCGAGGATCATCGGCACCGAGAGAACCTGGCCGGTCGTGAGCCAGCCCCAGGCGACGTAGCCGTGATCGCCCATGTTCTCGTCCGGCACGCGCACGAATTCGACGAGCGTGCGAAACGTCCCGTAGAGCAGCAGAAAGAGTCCCGTCGGCGCGAGCCGCGGCCGCGGCTTCGCCGTATAGATCCACAGGATCGCGAACAGCACCAGGCCCTCGAGGATCGCCTCGTAAAGCTGCGTCGGGTGCAGCACCTGGTCGTGAACCTTGAAGCCCCAGGGCAGGTCCGTGGGCTTCCCCCAGAGTTCGCCGTTGATGAAATTGCCGATGCGGCCGAAGAACAGCCCGAGGCACGGGAGCGGCGCCGTGAAATCGAAGACGTCCGCGATGCGCCGGCCGCGCAGCTTCGCGAACAGCCAGGTCGCGAACAGCACCGCGACCAGCGCGCCGTGGAACGACATGCCGCCGTTCCAGATGCGGTAGATGTTGCGCCAGTCTTCCGTGATGGTGTCGTGGCCGTAGACGATCAGCCAGCCGACGCGGCCGCCGAAGATCACGCCGAGCGCGCAGAAGAAGATCAGGTCCTCGACGTCGACCGGCTTCCAGGTCGAGCCCGGTTTGCTGGCCCGCATGCGGGCCAGCACCACCCCGGCGATGAAGCCGAGGAGATACATGATGCCGTACCAGTGAACGTCGATGGGCCCGAGGGTCCAGCCGCCGAGATGGAAGGGTCCGATGGAGAACGCGATCTTGTCGGCGGGCGTGAACGGATAGACGAGCATGCGCTTAGTTTACTCGCGAACGACACGGCAGAAAAAAGTCTTGAGGTAGCGCGTCTCCGGAATCGCCGGATGAATCGGATGATCCGGCGCCTGTCCGCCCGTTTCCAGGAGTTCCACGTGGCGGTTGAGATTGCGCCCGGCGCGTGCGATCGCGCCGAGCAGGTCATCCGCCGGCAGATGATACGAACAGGACGAGCTCACGATGAGTCCGTCGCGCCCGAGGACCTGCATGCCGAGCAGATTCAGCTTGCGGTACGCGGCCTCGCCCTTCGGAATGTCCTTGCGGCGCTTGATGAAGGCCGGCGGATCGAGCACGACCACGTCGAATTCCTCGCGCTTCGCATGCAGGTCCGCGAGCACGTCGAAGGCATCGCCCTTGATCGTTTTCAGCTGCACTTCGTTCGCGGCGGCGTTTCGCTCGACGCCGGCAAGCGCGGCCGCGGAGGAGTCGACGCAGGTCGCATCCGACGCACCGTGCTTGAGCGCACCGATCGCCCAGGCACCGAGATAGCAGCAGACATCGAGCACCCGGGCGCCGCCGACGTAACGCAGGAACGTCTGGCGGTTGCGCGCCTGATCGTAGAACCAGCCCGTTTTCTGGCCGCCGGCAAGCGGCGCCTCGAAGGCAAGGCCGTGCTCGCGAACCGTCACGGTCTCGGGCACCGTGCCAAACGCCGTTTCCACGTAGCTCGGCAGGCCCTCGAGCTCGCGGGCGCCGCCGTCGTTCTTCCAGACGAGCGCCGCGGGTGCGACGACCTTGATGAGGGCCGCCTGGATCTCGTCCTTCAGCCGCTCCATGCCCGCGGTGCCGATTTCCGCGACGAGCACGTCGCCGTAGCGATCGACGACGAGCCCCGGCAGCAGATCCGACTCGCCGAACACGAGGCGGTAGAACGGCTCGTCGGCGAGCCGCCGCCTGAGCGCCAGCGCCGACTGCAGCCGCTTCACGAGCAGCTCCCGCCCCGCCTGCAGGGCTTCATCGCGGCTCAGGATGCGGGCCGCGATGAGGGAGCGCGGATTGACATAGCCGTAGCCGATGAACTTGTCGCGGTCGTTCACGATTCGCACCGCGTCGCCCGGCTGGAACGCCGTGAGCGGCGTCCTTTCCACGTCGACTTCGTTGCTGAAGACCCAAAGGTGCCCGGCGGCGAGGCGCCGGTCTTCGCCGCGCTTCAATCGCAGTTCCGGCGGTGATTCTGGGTTCCGGGCTGGCATATAGTGGGCGCGCATTCTAGCCAAAACCCGTCGCCGTCCTATGGAAAAAACCGCTTCGGCGGCCCCGCGCAACGCCCTGGCGAGCGCGACCAGCCCCTACCTCAAGCAGCACGCGGGCAATCCGGTCGACTGGTATCCCTGGGGCCCGGAGGCGCTCGGGCGCGCGCGGGCCGAAAACAAGCCCATTCTGCTCTCGATCGGCTATTCGGCCTGCCACTGGTGCCATGTCATGGCGCACGAGTCCTTCGAGGACACCGAGACCGCGGCGCTCATGAATAAACTTTTCGTCAACATCAAGGTCGACCGCGAGGAGCGGCCGGACCTCGACCGCATCTACCAGATCGCGCACCAGATGCTCTCGCAGCGCGGCGGCGGCTGGCCGCTCACGATGTTCCTGACGCCCGACGACCACACGCCGTTCGTCGGCGGTACCTATTTTCCCAGGGAAGCGCGCTACGGCCTGATCGGCTTCAAGGACCTGCTGGTGCGGGTCGAGGAGTATTTCCGCGCGGGACTGGATGAAATCCGCAGCCGCGGTGACCTCCTGCGCGAAGCGTTCGGGAGCTTGAATCCCCCCGCGGACCCGGCGGCCGCGCTCGATCGTGAGCCAATTGCCGAGGCTCGACGCCAACTCGCAGCGAGCTTCGACCCGCAGTACGGCGGTTTCGGCAGCGCCCCCAAGTTCCCCCATCCGACCAATATCGAGCGGCTGCTGCGCGACTGGCGCGCGAGTGCCCTGCGGCCGGAGCCCGATCTCGATGCGCTTTACATGGCGACGCGGACCTTGCGCTCGATGGCCGAAGGCGGCCTCTACGACCAGCTCGCGGGCGGCTTCAGCCGCTACTCCGTGGACCGCTGGTGGATGATTCCGCACTTCGAAAAGATGCTCTACGACAACGGGCCGCTGCTCGCGCTCTACGCGCAGGCGGCAACCGCCACGGGCGATGCGTTCTACCGGTCGATCGCGCTCGAAACCGCCGCCTGGGTGATGCGCGACATGCAATCACCCGAGGGCGGCTACTACTCCACGCTCGATGCGGACTCGGAAGGGCACGAAGGCAAGTTCTATGTCTGGGACCGCGCCGAGGTCGAGAGCATGCTCTCGCCCGCCGAAAACGCCCTTTTTGCCCGCCGGTTCGGGCTCGACCGCGAGCCGAATTTCGAGGACCGGCACTGGCACCTGCACATCTTCGAATCGATCGAGACGCTCGCGACCGGATCCGGGCAACCGACGGGAGACGTCGCGCGCATCCTCGATGGCGCGCGCGAAAAACTGCGCGCCGTTCGCGAGCGGCGCATCTGGCCGGGCCGCGATGAAAAGATCCTGGTCGGCTGGAACGGCCTCATGGTCCGCGGCATGGCCATCGCCGCGCGCCACCTGCGCCGGCCCGGCTTCGCCGAATCCGCGACCCGCGCCGTCGACTTCATCCGCGAGCGCATGTGGATCGACGGCCGCCTGACGGCGACCTACAAGGACGGCAAGGCACACCTCGCGGCCTATCTCGACGACTACGTGTTCCTGGCGGAGGCGCTGCTCGAATTGCTGCAGGTCCGCTGGCGAAGCGCCGACCTCGAATTCGCGCGCGCCCTCATCGACGCGGTGCTCGCGCATTTCACCGACCCCGGGAACGGCGGCTTCTATTTCACGGCCGACGATCATGAAGCACTGCTCCACCGGTCGAAGACTTTCGGCGACGACGCGACCCCGGCGGGCAACGGCGTTGCGGCGCTCGTGCTCAACCGTCTGGGCCTCCTGCTCGGCGAAACGCGCTATCTCGACGCCGCGGAGCGCACGCTGCGCGCGGGCTGGGCGCCGCTTGCGAAGTATCCGCAGGCGCATACGACGCTCCTCAACGCGCTCGATGAACTGCTGGCGCCGGTCGAGACCGTGATCGTCCGCGGCCCGGCCACCGAGGCGACGCAATGGCAAGCTGAGCTGGCCGCGCTCTACGCGCCGAATCGGCAGGTGTTTGCGATTGCGGACGATGAAACGCAGCTGCCCGCGGCACTCGCCGAGAAGAAGCCGGGTGCGGGCACGCTTGCATATGTCTGCACGGGCACGACTTGCGATGCTCCCGTCGCTTCCCTGCCGGCGCTGGTCCGGCGCCTGCGCGATGGCGTAAAGTTGCGGCCGGCAAAATGAGGCCTCAATGATCCCTCCACGAGAAGCGCTCGAGCGTCTGCGCGAAGGTAACCGGCGTTTCATATCCGAAACGCGCGGCTCCGACACCCTGACGGGCCGTCGCCGCACGCAGGTTGCCGCTGGCCAGGAGCCGTTCGCCATCATCCTCGGCTGTTCCGACTCGCGCGTGCCGGCGGAGATCGTGTTCGACCAGGGGCTCGGCGACCTTTTTGTGATCCGCGTCGCCGGCAACATCGTCGCCCCGTCGCAGGTCGGCAGCGTCGAGTTCGCGGCGGAGCGCTATCACGTGCGCCTGGTCGTGGTCCTCGGGCATTCGAACTGCGGAGCCATCCTCGCGACGCTCGAGGAGCTCGGCCGCCGCTCGGAAGACCAGTCGCGCAATCTCCGCTCGATCGTCGATCGCATCCGCCCGTCCGTCGCGGGACTGCTCGCGACGCCCATCCGGCACGACATGGAGGCCCTGGTGTCACACGCGGTGCGCGCCAACATCCGGGCGTCCGTCAGCCACCTGCGCCACGGATCGGAGGTGCTCGAGCAGCTCATCCAGTCCGGGGACCTGCTCGTGGTCGGCGCCGAGTATTCGCTCGATTCGGGAGTGGTCGAATTCTTCGACGGCGTGCCGTAGCCGTCAGCGCGGCTTCCTGGCTTGCTTGCGGGCGGCCCTGCGCTTGCGCGGCTGCTTCTTCGATGTCGCTGCGACGGCAAGCGACTTGCGCGCCCACACGGCGAGCGCCTCCGGATCCTCGAGCGCGTCCGCCGGCACTTCGTAGTAGCCCATTTCATACTGGGGCTGATCCGGGAACGGACAGAAGCGCTTCATGCCGAGCGCCTGGTAGTCACCGCGGTTCGAGTCGTCCGCCTTGAAGTAGAGAACATCGTCGTCGATGATCGCGAAGAAGAGCTCCTCGCAATAGAGCCCGACGCCGCCGAACATGCGCCGCGACGTGACGCCGCCGAGCGCCGTCAGCTGATCGAGGATGTACGCGAGATAGTCGGCGGAGACGGTCACGGCTTCAGCCCGCGGGTTCCTCTTCGATGAGGACCTTGAGCTTTTGCAGGTTCTCGTCCTCGTTCTTCGAAATGACGGATTGCATGAGGGCCATCATCGAGCGGCCCCAGACCGACCGTCCGCGATAAACGCTCTCGAAGCTGAGCTCGGTACCGCCGTCGCTGGGCGTGAGGCGCACGATGGTGCTGCCGGTCGCATCCTTCAGGTTCGCATCGAAGGCGAAGAGCTTGTTGGGTTCCACCGCCGTCACGACTTCTTCCATTTCGACGTTGCCGCCGCCTTCGCCGAAGACGAGCTTGTGCCGGCTGCCGACCTGAAGAGGCGCGCCGGAGATCGTTTCGATGCTCTTGAGGCCCGGCATCCATCGCGTCGCCCGCGCGCCGTCCGTGAAGACCTTCCATACGACCTCGGGACTGCGCTGGACGACCGTGCTGTTGCGGACCGCCACTTCCGGCTTGATGAATCCCAGCATGAGAAAGCCCGCGCACAGCAGGCCCACGACCATCGCAATCCATTTCCACATGCTCATCTCCCGCCACGCGCTCGTGCCGATGAACCGATTCCAGCGCCTAGTAAGCCGCCAGCAGGTCGCCTTCCTTCGCCGCGATTCCCTGGCCGGTGACGTTCGCAAATTCCACCGGCACCGAGGCCAGCGTGAGGCCGGTATTGCGCTGCACGGCGAAGTGCAAGTGCGGGCCCGTCGTGAAGCCGGTGTTGCCGGAATTGGCGATGTACTCGCCGCGCTTCACGATCTGGCCCGGCCGCACGCGGATCGAATCCCACTGCAGGTGCGCGTAGATCGCCATCGTGCCGTCCGGCTGCAGGATGCGGATCAGATTCGCTTGCGCGGCGCTTTTCGGATCGGCGCTGCCTTCGAAGAAGCGGGCTGCCACCTCGATGACCGTGCCTTCACGCGCGGCGTAGACCTGCGTGCCGACCGGCATCGCGATGTCGACGGCGTAGAAGCTCGCGGCATCGATATGGGTACGGCGCGACGGGAACGCCTGGGTCACGCGAAAGCGCTGCGCGACGGCGAACGGCGCGCGGTACGGGCGCATCGGGCGATGCTCGGACTTGGGGTCGCCGAACAGCACGGCGTAACGGTAGCCGAACGAAGCCGCCGCCGGCTCGCCGCTGTAGTCGAGTTCCATGAGCGTCTGCGTCGAGCGCGCGCCGATGAGCGCCTCGACGACGGAACTCTTCTTCGGTGCGATGCCCTGGAGACTCTCGGCCATCGCCATGACGTAGGCGGGACAGAAGCAGGCGTTATCGACGACGAGATCGACGCCCGTAGCCGACGGGCGCTTCAGGAGCCGCACCGGGGGCGACGATTGCTCCGGCGAGCGCAGCACCTGCTCGACTTCGCGCTTGTCCGCCGGCCGCTTGTCCGTGTAGACCCAGTTGCCGTTCTCATCCTTGTAGCGAAAGAAGGTTGGTTCCGCGGCTGATGCGCCGGCCAGGGCTCCGAGCGTCGCGCCCAGCAGGGCGATGAGCGGCCACCGCCGTTTCACGCGGGCCACGCCGACGTGTAGGCATACTCGAGCTTGAGCCCGTCGGGGTCCGCGAAGAAAACGGCGTAGTAACCCGGGGCGTAGTGATCGTAGAGCGCCGGCGGATCGAGTATCTCGACGCCGAGCTTCACAAGTTCCCCGTGCACGCGGTCGATTTCCGCCGCGGAGGGCGCGCCAAACGCAACGTGATGCAGGCCGGGTGCGTAGCGGTCATGCCGCGCGTCGCGGCTCCCCGGCCGCGCCGCCTGCAACCCGACTTCCATGCTCTGCCCTGCCCAGAGCGGGCCCTCGTCGCAGTCCGCGATGCGCCGAAACCCCATCAGCGGCAGCACGCTGCCGTAGAACGCGAGCGAGCGCGCGAGCTCGCTCACGGTGAGATCGATGTGATGCAGCCAGCCCGCCGTCACGCGCCTTCAGGCCTTCGCGAGACGCAGGCGGATCGCGGCGACGAGCGGCGCCTGCGCGGTTGCGTCGAATCGCGGCGCCTCGCTCCAGTCGTAGGTCCAGGGATGCGCCGTGCGATTCTCCTGTGGCTCGTTCGCATAGCGCGGCAGCACGTGTGCGTGCAGCGCGGGATCGAGATTGCCGAGGATCGCGTAGTTGATGCGCAGCGCACCCGTAGCGGCGAGCACGGCATCGCCGAGCGCCGCCATGTCGTCGAGAAATGCGACGCGCTCCTTGCGATCGAGCGCATTCAAGCCAGGCACCACCGGATCGGGCAGCAGCAGGCAATAGCCGATCAACACCTGTTGTTCGCCCATGACGGCCCAGCCGGACGGCAGCCGCTCGATGAACGTCGGGTCTTCCCCGGCCCGCAACCGGTCAACCCTGCGATGAATACCCGTGGTCACGGCGTTTTTGAAAGGGCCTCCCGAAGCCGACGCCACCCGATACCGGGGACTGATACTAGTACTAGGACCGGCGAAACACGAAGTACACGGCACCGAGAATACAGAGCGATGCCCAGAGATAGTCGAGCTTGAGCGGCTGGCGCATGTAGAGCACGGCGAACGGCACGAACACGACGAGCGTGATCACTTCCTGCATGATCTTGAGCTGCGGCAGCGACAGCACCGTGAAACCGATGCGGTTCGCCGGTACCTGCAGCAGGTACTCGAAGAGCGCGATGCCCCAGCTCACGAGCGCCGCAACATACCAGGCCCGCCCGCTCAGGTTCTTCAGGTGCGCGTACCAGGCGAACGTCATGAAGACGTTCGACAGCACGAGCAGGATCGCCGCTTGTCCGATGGCCGGCATGGCTGGTCTCGCCGCCCCGGCGGCTAGCGGTTGAATTCGACGAGCGAGCCGCCGTCGCCCGGCATGAGATTCACCGAGACGACGCGCGGCTTCGGGAAGAAATTGAAATCCGTCGCGCTCGCCCAGGTATAGGCGCCCATGGACTTGCCGTAGAGCACGTCACCGATCTCGAGCTCCGGGAGCTCGAGCGCGTCGTTGATCACATCGATGCTGTCGCAGGTCGGTCCCGCGAGCACCGCCGGCCGCAGCGCGCCCTTGCGCAGCGTTTCGATGCGGTAATGCGCATGTTCGTAAAGCTGGCCGCTGAAATTGCCGTACAGCCCGTCGTCGAGGTAGTACCAACAGCGCCCTTCGCGCTCCGCGCGGCCCATGACCGACGCGACACCGATACCGGCGGTCGCGACGATGTAGCGGCCGGGCTCGGCGATGACCCGCAGGTCCTTCGGGAGCTGGCCAAGCTCCTGCCGGATCGGCACGCAGAACTCCTCGATCGGCATCACGGGCTCGAGGTAGTCGACCGGGAAGCCGCCGCCGATATCGAGCGTGTCGAACTTGCCGAGCCCCGCGGCCGTCGCGCTCGCGAGGAGCTCCCGGCAGACCCGGATCGCCTCGACATATTTCGCCGGGTCCGCGGCCTGCGAACCGACGTGAAACGAAAGGCCGCGCACCCGCACATCAAGGTCGCGGGCGAGCTTGAGGAGCACCGGTACCGCCTCCGCTTCGCAGCCGAATTTGCGCGACAGGTCGACGATGGCGTCGGGACTTCGAAACGACACCCGCACGAGGAGCGAGGTCCGCTCGCGAAACTTCGCGAACTTGCGGATCTCGTCCGGATTGTCGGCGACGAAGGTCGAGACGCCGAAATCGAGGGCATCGCGGATGTCGCGCTCACGCTTGATGGGGTGCGTGTGGATACAGCGCCCGGGCGCGATGCCAAGCCCGCGCACCACGTCGATCTCCCCGCTCGTCGCAAGGTCGAACCAGGCGCCAAGCTCCCGCAAGGCCTCGACCACCGGCGGTGCCGGCAGGGGCTTCAGCGCGTAATGCAGGTCGACACCCGGCAGAGCCGCTGCGAGGCGCCGGTACTGCGACCGGACGCGCTCGCAATCGAGGACGAGGAGCGGCGAGCCGAACTTCGCCACCAGCCGCTGGATCTCGCCGGGCGTGAAAGGGTCGATCCAGCCCGTGGATGCCGTGCGGGCTGCTTTGGGGTTTGCACTCATGGAGGAGTCGGCATTCTAGGAAAACGCGGCGCGCATGGGTAGATGGTAGAGTTCGCTCCCGCATGCCCGCCACCCAGCCGACACCGGCCACCGATACCGCCCACGAGCTCGAAATCGTCCTGCGGTCGCGCATTCCGCTCATCGTGGTGGAAAGCCGCGATGAAGTGCGCCTGCTCGAGATCCTGAAGCCGCTCGCCCCGCGGCTCGCACGCCCGCTGGTGATGCCGATCTACAAGTGGACGGTGACCGACGGCCTCGAGCGGCTCGACATGAACCTCGGCGGTCCGCAGCACATGAACGCCCCGCCCCAGGAGGTGCTGAAGCACATCCGGGCCATCGACAAGCCGGGCGTCTTCGTGCTGCTCGACTTCCACCCGTATCTCGACGATCCCTCGAATGTCCGCCTGATCAAGGACGTGTGCCTCGGCTACGACCGCGTGGCCCGCACCATCATGTTCGTGAGCTATGAGGTGAAGCTGCCGGCCGAACTCGAGCACTTCAGCGCCTACTTCGAGATCTCGGTGCCCACGCGGGACGAGCGGCGCCGGATCGTGCAGTCGGTCGCCGACGAATGGCGCGCGGTAAACCAGGACGCCAAGGTGACGGCGGACCCCAGGGCGCTCGAACTCATCGTCGAAAATCTCTCCGGGCTCAATACGAGCGATACCCGGCGGCTCGTGCGCAAGGCGATCTTCGACGACGGCATGCTGTCGCATGCGGACCTGCCCGCACTGATGGAAGCGAAGTACCGCGTGCTCAATCGCAGCGGCGCCGTGACCTTCGAGCACGACACGGCGGCGTTCGCCGACGTCGGCGGCCTCGCGCGGCTCAAGCAATGGCTCGAGGACCGGCGCCCTGCCTTCGAGGGGCGTTCGACCGATCTCGACGCCCCCAAGGGCATCCTCCTGCTGGGCGTGCAGGGCTGCGGCAAGAGCCTCGTGGCGCGCGCCGCGGCCGGCGCCTATCGCGTGCCGCTGCTGCGCCTCGATTTCGGTGCGCTCTACACGAAATGGCACGGCGAGTCGGAACGGAACCTGCGCGACACGCTGGCGACGGCCGATTCCATGGCGCCTTGCGTGCTGTGGCTCGATGAGATCGAGAAGGGCGTCGCCGCCGGCGAAGGCGACAGCGGCACCTCGAAACGCGTGCTCGGCACGCTCCTGACCTGGCTCGCCGACAAGAAGAGCCACGTCTTCGTCGTCGCGACCGCCAACGATATCGCGGCGCTGCCGCCCGAGCTCATTCGCAAGGGCCGTTTCGACGAGATCTTCTTCGTCGACCTGCCGACGGCGGCGGCGCGCGAGCGCATCATCAAGCTGCATGCGGAGAAGCGCGGGCTCAAGCTCGAGCCTGCCGAGGTCGGCGCGCTCGTCGCACGCTCCGACGGCTTTTCGGGCGCAGAGCTCGAGCAAGCGGTCGTTGCGGCGCTCTACTCGGCGCGGGCGCGCAAGGAAGAGCCTTGCGCCCGGCACGTCGCGGCGGAACTCGCGGCGACCAGGCCGCTATCGGTGATCATGGCCGAGCAGGTGAATTCGCTGCGAGCCTGGGCCGCCGAACGCGCGGTACCGGCGGAATAGGCGCTCAGCCGGCGGCTTGCGCGCCCATGAAGGCGCGCTGCGGCCTCGCGACGGACTGGCCCCCGAACTGCTTCACGTGACCTTGCGTGAGGATCTGTGCCCGCAACCGGTCGGTCGCCGCACGTTGCTTCAGCATGGCGGGACGCAGCACCGCAACGAGATCGTGTTCGCCCGTGACCTCGGCGGTCACGAAGCGGCCGAAGACCTCGAAGTAGTCCCGATAGACCTCTTCATAGCGGTCGAGCATGCCGAGGCCGCGGCTGTCGTGAATCGAATCGACCAGCACTTCGCCGCAGTAGCCGCTCGAAGCGGCCAGCAGATACTGCCGATGCTCGCAGAGCACGGCCGCGCGAAAATCCATCGGGCCGTAGAAAACTTCGAACAAGCGCTCGCGCGCGGCGCCGCGCACGTCGTGCGTGCGCAGGTAATCGAAGAGTCCGCGGCGATGGATCATGTGCACCGTCGTCTCGCGCAGCGCGAATGCCTGGCCGATGGGCTGCGCGGCGTGCGCCGCCTGGCGCATCAGGCGCGCATGGCTCACTTCCCAGCTGCGATAGCGCACGCAATCGTCGAGCACCTGGCGAATCGGCAAGCGGTAGTAGTCCGGCAGGCAGTCCGCGCGCCAGAGCGCCTGCTCCGACTCATCCATCAATCGCTTGAACGTGAGACTCTGAAGGCGAGCCATTCACCCTTCCCTGTTATCCGCGATGCGGCATTCTTCGAGATGCCGTTGACAGAAAGATGATGAATGAGTTGCGCCGGAACTGCGCAGCTATTTTTGTTGCGGTGGCAACAATCTATTGTTAAATCGGCAATGAAAACACGAGCAATCTGAAAAGATTGCGCGCGTTTCGTGATGTCGTCTCGCTACGGCTTGGCGCCGACGCTGATGAGTTCGACGTCAAAAACCAACGCCGATCCCGGCGGAATGCCGGGCTTGTCGTTCATGTCGTAGGCGAGCGCCGGCGGCACGTAGAGTTTCCACTTCGCGCCCGGTTTCATGAGGACGAGCGCTTCCTGCCAGCCCTTGATGACGCCGTTCACCGGGAAGACCGCCGGCTGCCCGCGCTTGTAGGAGCTGTCGAATTCACTGCCGTTCAGCAAGGTGCCGCGGTAGTGAACGGTCACTTCGTCGGTTGGCTTCGGCGACGTGCCGGCGCCCGGTTTCACGATCTTGTATTCAAGGCCCGAACTCGTCGTCACGATGCCCGGCAGCTTGCCGTTGTCGGCGAGAAATTTCTGCGCCGCCACGACGTTGCGCTTGCCCAGCGACTCGTGCTGCGCCATGACCCAGTCGTTCACCTTGGCGCCGACCTCGGGCTTCATCGTCGCGCCGCGCAGCGCGTCGCGCACACCGCGCGCGAGCTCCTCGGTCTTCAGGGCGTCCGGTGTGATCCCGACCTTCGACAGCTGTTCGCCGAGCGAGAGGCCAATCTGATAGCTCGCCTGGGCGTCGGTCAGCGGACCGTTCGGCGGTGTCGCCGCGACGGGCGCCGCTGGATTCGCGCCAGCGGCCGGTGCGGTTGCTGGGGCAGGCGTCGCCGGTTTGGCCGCGGGTTCGTCGGCCGAAGCAATCAGGCTGCCGCAGATCGCGGCAAGCCACAGGATACCGAGGGCGCGGATTTTCATTGGGACACACACACGGGATGATGAGAGGGCGGCCATTGTCACGGCGGCAACGATCGGCTGTCAAAAGAGCGTCGGCGCCGGTAGCCAACCGTATGCTAGGGTCGCTCACTGCATGCCTCACACGCCGGCCGATACCCGATACGCCACCATGCGTTACAACCGCTGCGGACGCAGTGGCCTGAAGCTGCCGGCCATTTCGCTGGGCCTGTGGCACAACTTCGGCGGCGTCGACGACTTCGAGAACGGCCGCGCGCTCGTGCGCCGCGCCTTCGATCTCGGCATCACGCACTTCGATCTCGCAAACAACTATGGGCCGCCGCCAGGTTCCGCGGAATTGAACTTCGGCCGCATCCTCGCGACGGAGCTGAAGGCCCATCGCGACGAGCTCATCGTCTCCTCGAAAGCGGGCTACCTCATGTGGCCCGGACCCTATGGGGAATGGGGCTCGCGCAAGTACCTCATCGCGAGCCTCGACCAGAGCCTCGAGCGCATGGGACTCAAGTACGTCGATATCTTCTATCACCACCGCCCGGACCCCGAGACGCCGCTCGAGGAAACGATGGGCGCGCTCGACTACGCCGTGCGCAGCGGCCGCGCGCTGTACGCCGGGATTTCAAACTACCGGCCCGACGAGACCCGCCGGGCGGCGGCCATCCTGCGCTCGCTCGGCACGCCTTGCCTCATCCATCAGCCCTCGTACAGCCTCTTCAATCGCTGGATCGAAGACGGCTTGCTCGAGACGCTTGGTACGGAGGGCGTCGGCTGCATCGCCTTCTCGCCGCTTGCGCAGGGCTTGCTCACCGACAAGTATCTGCGCGGCATTCCGGAAGGATCGCGCGCATCGAAGAGCCACGGATTCCTGCGGCCCGCGCACATCACCGAGGCAAAGCTCGCGAGCGTGCGCAAGCTCGATGCGCTTGCCAAGGCGCGCGGCCAGACGCTCGCACAACTCGCGCTCGCGTGGGTGCTGCGCCATCCGCAGATGACCTCGGCGCTCATCGGCGCGAGCCGCGTGGCGCAGATCGAGGATGCCGTCGGCGCGCTCTGCGCCCCCGCGTTCACGGCGGAAGAACTGCGCTCCATCGACTTGAGTTCAGGTCCCGCCGTCGCCTGATCCCATCAGGCTGTCGCGTCGCTGCTCGGCGCGCCAGAGGGCGAGCCATGCGAGCTCGAGATCGCGATCCTCCGCAACGTCCGCTTCGAGCAGGGCGAGGTAGCGCGTTTGCGCCTGATGCACTTCGAGCACCGCGGTGCGCCAGCTGCTGTCGCTGGCGGCGCCGCTATCCGTCGTCAGATTCATCATCATGGTCGTGCACTCCCGGCAGGGGTTGTCCGGCACGCGGGCGCTGGGGAGATCAGCCAGCTGGGAGGGGGGCACCCAGGCTTGCAACACCGCGCGTGCCGGACAAAGTCAGAATCGGTAGTTGAGGCCGATTTCCGCGGGAAACGACCATGGCGACTGGTCGATGCGGATGGCGCTCACGCCGACCGGCCCGAGGAAGGTCGATTCGATGTCATCCGCCGCCACGTGCTCGGCGCCGATCGAGAACTTGAGATCCGAACTCTGGCCGAGCCGGCAACTGACGCCGCCCTGCAGGCCCGCCACGAACCGCGTGTTCTTCGGGATGACGGTCTGCCGGTCGAAGTCATGCCCGAAGCTGTCCACCGCGACGTCGGCGTGCAGCGCGTCGGCGTGATCGGCGCCGATGAAGCCCGTGATGAACGGCTGCACGATGCCCGATTCGGCGAAGAAGTAGTTCGCGCCGAGCGTCAGCGCCGCGGAATTCGATTCGTCGTAGTTGACGCTGATCGCTGCGGGGCTCGCGAGCGCTTCCGCCGTGATGTCGCCAACCGTCGTGCGCCGTCCGCTCAGGCGCGAGAAGCTCACGCGCGCGAACGGCTCCAGGCTCTCGCCGGTGTGATAGGCGAATTCCGCGCCCAGCGTCTCCCCGCCGCGAAAGACGTCGGGAAATGACAGGCGCCGGATGCTCGTCGATGCGGATTCATCCGCGAAGCCGGGGTCGAGCGTACCGAGATCGGCGATCGATCCGGTGGTGGCGAACTGCATCGTGCCGCCCGGGTTGAACAGCGCGCCAGCCCAGATCGTCGTCGACCAGCGGCCGTCATCGGCGGCCGACGCCGCGACGGCATGGGTTGCGCAGAATCCGGCGAGGGTCATCGGCAAGGCATATTTCTTCAGCATGGGGGCAACTCCTCGTAACTTGACCGTGGAGCCATGCTCGACCGCGCCCGCTACAACCGTGTTTCGGTCCCGTGGCATTCCATTACAGATGTAACGCCGCCGTGCGCCCGCGTGAACCAATACGGCGGCGACGGGTCCACCGCCCCTCGCATCCCTGGCTCTACGGTCCCCCCGCTAAGGAGAACTTCCATGAATCCCCGTCTGAAACTGGTGCGTAACGCCGTGCTCGGCGCATTGCTGAGCGGCGGCGTGCTGGTCACGTATGAAACCTCGGCGCTGAGTCAGGATGAACCTGCCACGACGACCCCACAGGATCAGCCGCATCGGCACTGGGGCGATCACGGCGGCAACTTCGGCCACCGTCCCGATGCGTTCGGCATCGGCATGGACGGCGGCTTCGGCCCGGCGCTCAAGCAACTCGATCTCACCGACGAACAGAAGAAGAGCGTGCACGGCATTTTCGAGGACGCGCGGCCCCGCATGCAGAAGCTGCACGAGAGCCTGCGCAGCATGGTCGATACTTTCCAGGGCACGATGCCCGACGATCCGCAGTACGCGGCGGCTGTCGCGCGGGCGACCAAGGACAGCCAGGCGCTCGCCGCGTCGATGGTGCAGGAAGCGAGTTCCCTGCGGACCCAGGTCTACTCGGTGCTGACGCCCGAACAGAAGGCCCGTCTGCCCGACTTGATGAAGCAGGCGGCCGCGGAGCGCAAGTCGCAACACCACGGCCCGCAACCGGACGCGGACGGCGCGAGCAACTGAAGGAGGCTCAGCCGGCGGCGGCAGGGAAGCCGCCGCGGCGCAGCTCGCGATCGAGCGCCCGTTCGAGGTCCTGCGCGCGCAGCGGCTTCTCGATGACCTGTGCGACGCCCGCCGCATCGGCCCTCGCGTCGAGATCGGATTCGCGGTGCCCGGTCATGAGGATGACGGGCACATCGCTGCGCAGCGCGTGGATCGCACGCGCCAGCAGGGTGCCGCGAAGCGCCGGCATGCGTTCATCCGTGATGACGGCATCGAACCGGCCGGGATCCCTGCGAAAAGCTTCGAGCGCGCTGCGCCCGTCACTGAAGCCGACCGGCTCGTAGCCCAGCATCGCCAGGAGGTCCTCCGCGAGCGTCACGAGCTCCGGGTCGTCGTCGACGACGAGCACGGTCTCGCCGTTCCCGCGCGCGACGTCCCTGACGGCCCGGCCGGTTGACGGCACTTCGACGATCTGCGGCCAGTACACGAGGAAGCGCGCACCGCTCCCCGGCACGCTCTCGACGTCGAGTGCGCCCCCCATGCGGCTGACGATGTTGCGCACGACCGCAAGGCCGATCCCGGTGCCCGCGCTGTCGCGCTTGGTGGTGAAGAAGGGTTCGAATATGCGCTCGAGCTGTGCTGGATCGAGCCCGTCGCCGGCATCGGCTACGGCGAGGCGCAACCAGCGGCCGGGCCGCAGCAAGCCGGCGCGCAGCGACCGCTCTTCCCGCACGTCGACGGTGTCGATGCGCACCTCGATCTCGCCGCCCGCCGGCATGGCCTGCACGGCATTCGTGCAGAGGTTCATCGCGACCTGGTAGATCTCGGTGGCATCGCCGAGGATCCAGGCGTGCCCGGATCCCGGTGGCGCAATCAGCCGGATGGACTGCGGCAGCGTGGCCCGCACCTGGTCGAGCACTTCGCGGACGATCATCGCCAGGTTCGTCGGTACGTAGGTGACGCTGCGATTGCGGTCGAACGTGAGCACGCGGCGCACGAGCTGGCGCGCCCGCTCCGCGGCGGCGAGCAGCCGGTCGAGCAATGCCTGCGCTTCCACGCTGTCGCGGCACGCCGAGCGCGCCAGCTCCGCGTTGCCGACGATGGCGCTCAGCACATTGTTGAAGTCGTGCGCGGTCGCGGCCGCGAGCGAGCCGAGGGCCTGGTGCTTGCGCAGGTCGCTGATGCGCCGCTCGAGGTTGCGCCGCCTCAGGTCCGCGAGATCCCGTCGCCTGAGCGCCCGGTTGAGGGCGATCAGCAGCAGGATCGCGAGCAGGGCAAGCGTCGCCGTGCGCAACGCGCTCGCCTCCTCTTCCGCGACCCACGGCCGCAATGCGCTTGCGAGCGGCCAGGACATCTCGACCGCGAGCGGATAGCCCTCGATCCGCTGCCGCGCAAGGAGCGAGCGGCCCGCCGTGCGCTCCGGATATTCCGCCAGCGTCACGCCATCGTCCCGAAACAGGCGGATCGACGCATCCGCACCGATGTTGATGGTCGCGTAGAAGCGCGTGAGGTACTCGAAAGCCACGCGCGCCGCGACTACGCCCGCAAAGTGCCCATGCGGATCCTCCAGTCGACGGCTGAGGGCAAAAGTGAGGTAGCGATCGGAGCGGCCGACCACGGGCTTGCTGATGTAGAGCAGGTCGGCTCCGTCGCGCTGGTGCATCGCGAACGCCGGCCCCTGGCTGACATTCAGGTCGGCCGGCTCGGCGCTGCGGCTTGTCAGCTGGATCGCGCCATCGCTGCCGAAGACGGCCGCCGAATGCACGAAGGGAAACGCGGCGACTCGCCGGCGCAGGCGCTCACGGCGCTCATCCGCCGTCGCGGCCTCGCCCGCCGTCGAGGCACTCCAGGCCGCGTAGTCCGCCAGTGCGACATCGATCTCTTCGATCATGCGCGCCGTCTGGCCGGCGAGCGCGCGGCTCAGGCCCGAGAGCGTGCTCTGGCTGCGCGCGACGGCGGCGGCATGATCCTGCCAGGCTTCGTACGCGTCGGCCGCGATGATGAGGACGATGAACGCGACGCCGGCCCAGGTGATGCGGCGTCGAAACCCGGCGGTGAAACGATTGGCGGATGTCGCGATCATGGCCCAGGTCATGGTTTGGGCGCGAAGTCGTTGCAGAGGGAAAAAGGAAAAAGGGGACAGATTTATTTTTCCGCATATCTGCACGTACGCAGCAGAAATGACGAAAAATAAATCTGTCCCCTTTTTCAGCGCAGGACGCTGACGGGCGCCGTCAGCACGTAGCCGGCGCCGCGCTCGGTGCGGATGAGCTCGGGATTTCGGGGATCGGTCTCGATCTTGCGGCGCAGGCGCAGGATCGTCACGTCGATCGAGCGGTCGTAGACCTCGAGGCTGTGGAGCCGCGACATCTCGAGCAGCTGATCGCGCGACAACACGCGTTGCGGCGCCGAGAAGAAAGCGCACAGCAGGCTGAATTCGCCGTTCGTCAGCGCGACCCGCCGGCCGTCGGCACCGGTGAGCCGGCGCAGCCGCGTATTGAGTTCCCAGCCGCCGCACCGATATGCGCGCACCGACTCTTCCCCCCGTGCCTGCGGCTCGGCGCTCTGTGCCCGCCGCAAGACGGCCCGGATCCTTGCGAGGAGTTCGCGCGGGCTGAAGGGCTTGGTGACGTAGTCGTCCGCCGCGAGCTCGAGGCTCATGACGCGATCCGCCTCATCGGTGCGCCCGCTCAGGATGATGATCGGCACCCGCGAGCCTTCGCGCACGCGTCGGGCGATGGCGAGACCGTCTTCGCCCGGGAGCCTCAGGTCGAGCAGCAGGACGTCGACCGGCTGGTCGGCGAGCACGGCGAGCATTTCCCTGCCATTTGCCGTCGCCGTGATCCGGAGGTCGTTCGCCTGCAGATAATCGACCAGCACGGCACGCACATCCGGATCGTCGTCCAGCGCGAGCACGTGGGGAGCGACCGACGCCATGACCGTTCTACGGCAGGACGCCGCCCGTACCGTCTTCGGGCGGCGCGGTGAAACTGCTCGCCGCGGCGCGCGTCAGGCGGTCGCGTACGGCGTCCCAGCGATCATCGGCCGGCACCTGTTGCACCAGGATCCGGTGGGCACCGATCTTGTCGAGCGTGCGCAGGTGTGAATAGAGGTTGTGCGCGTAGGTCTCGAGCTTCTTGCCGGCGTTGATCCACGTCGCGTTGCGGTGCGCGCGCAGCGGCGGCCGCATCGCGAGCACCGACGCCTTGAATCCCGTCGCGGCGAGATTCGCGACCGTCGTTTCGAGGTCCTCGATTGGCACGATTTCGAGCGGCGTGAGCGGCGCATAGTGCGCGGGCGTGCTGCCCGGCACGCGCGGTGAATCCGCCGCGGCTCCGACATCGACCTCGCCGACGACCGTGCGCAGCTGCGCGAGCGTCACGCCGCCCGGCCGCAACAGGCGCACGCGTCCATCGAGGCACATGACAATGGTCGATTCGATCCCAATGGAACATTCGCCGCCGTCGAGCACGATCTTCACGGCGCCGCCAAGCTCTTCGCGCACGTGCTCCGGGCGCGTCGGACTCAGGCGGCCGTAACGGTTCGCGGACGGCGCCGCGATGCCGCCGCCGAAGGCGGTCAGGAGCTGCTGGGCCATCGGATGGGCCGGAACGCGGATGGCGATGGTCGACTGGCCGCCGGTCACCACATCGTGCACGTTGGGGCCGCGGGGCATGACGAGCGTCAGGGGCCCGGGCCAGAAGCGTTCGGCGAGCCTGAGCGCCGCCTCCGGCACTTCGCTCACCCAGCGGTGCAGGTAGCGGGCGGAATCGAGATGCACGATGACCGGGTGACTCGCGGGCCTGCCCTTCGCCTCGAAGATCTTGCGCACGGCCGCCGGATTCGAGGCGTTGGCGCCGAGTCCATAGACGGTCTCGGTCGGAAAAGCCACGAGCTCGCCGGCGCGCAGCTCTTCGACTGCCGCCTCGATCTCGGTCTGACTGGCGCGGACGATGCGGACCATGGGATCAAATGATAACGCCTAGTCCCGCGGAATCCGCTGCCAACCCGTCGGCGTGCGTTTGAGCTCGTAAGTCGGCCAGTAGTGCTTGTCGAGTTTCAGGGTCAGCACCTCGACGGCCTCGTTCCAGTTCACGGTCTTGAGGCGCAGCGACGACCGGTCCGGCCGGTTCGACACTGCCCGGATGAAGGCGTCGAGATCGGGCGTCGGCACGCCGTCGACCGCGACAATACGGCGCAGCGGCAGGAGCGGCGTGCGCGAGGCCGGCGATCCGTAATAGAAGTACGAAACCATCACGCCTTTCGGCTCGATGCCGCGCTGGGCGACGATCGCACGATAGGGCGGCTGCAGCGTCGCGCCGGCCCAGATGACGAAGCGGTCGACATCCTCGCCGTTGAGCATCGCGGTCGGCACGTCGAGCGTCTGCTCGCTTTCACCCCGCCACACGGTCACCGCGACGCGCGGTTTCTGCATCGCCTGCTCCACCTCGCGAAAACGCGTGACCACCTTGCCGTCCACCGCGAGGATGAGATCGCCCGTTTTCAGGAGCTGTGCCGCGGGCGAGCCCGCGACCACGCGCGCGACGACCAGCACCTGCCGGCGCCCATCCGCGTTCGCCTCGATCTGGTGCACGCGCTCATCCGGGAGGCCGAGCTTGCGCGCGGTTGCGAGCGGCAGCAGCTGCAGCTCCGCCTCGAGCGAATAAAGCGGTCGCCCGCTTGCCGCGAGATCCATGAGCCCGCGCACGAGTTCGATCGGGACGCCCTTGCTCTCCTGGGTGACGTCGCGCCCGGCCTGGAAGGCAAAGCTCGACCAGAGCGCGACGACGTCGCCGCTGCGATCGGTGAGCACGCCGTCGAAATCGTCCGGCGGGTTCACCAGGCTTGCGGTCTCGAGGTTGGTTTCGCGGAACTGGAAGCTCAGCCCGTACTGCACGGGATCGATGGATGCGACTTCCGTGTGGCGCGAGGCGATGGTCTCGTCCGCACGCAGGCCGATCGCCCAGACCTCATCCCCCTCGCGCATCGGGCGCGTCGCGAGCTTCACGCTCTGCACCGGCGTCTTGCCGATCAGCAGCGGGTCGTAGGCGATGAGCGCGAGATTGTGCAGCGGGTGCACGTAGACCACGTGCGCCGGGATCTCGAGCGTGCCCGCGAAGGTCAGCCGCACGTCGCCAACCGCGACCGGCACGGTGTTGCGATCGGTCACGACCCAGCCGCGCCCGGCGTCGACGACGACGCCCGTGCCGTGGTAGTTGCGCTCGGTCACGCCCGATATCGAGTAAGGCATGTCGTAGGTGATCATCACGAGCGATGGCAGGAGCTTGTTGATCCGCGGATCGTCGGATTTGGAGAAACTCGTGCTCGCGGACAACACCGGCTTCGGCGACGGCCAGGCCGCGAGCGCCGAGCAGGGCCAGATGCCCTGGGTATCGTCGCGATGGCAGCGCCGCGCAGGGAACCACCGCCGGTCCATGTGCATGACGCGCACCTGGTTCGACTGCGCGTCGTCGATGGTGAAGAAGCGCACGGTCGCCTTGTCGCCGTCCGCCAGCTCGCCGAGCGCCGACTCGAAGTCGTCCAGGTTGTCGATCTTGTGGGCCGCGAGCGAGGTGATGACCGCGCCGCGCGGAATGCCCGCCGCGCCGAACGAATATCCGGGATTCGCGACGAATACGCCGCGGATCGGCACGTTGAAATGCCGCGCCTGCTGATAGGAGAGCTTGTGCACGACGGCGTCGCCGAATTCCAGGTATTCATCGGGCGTGATCGCGTGCAGGTTCTCGACCTTGAGCTTGAGGTCGAGCACCTGGCCGCCGCGCTCGACCTCGAGCTGCACGGTACCGCCCACGCTGTCATCGAGGATCGATTCGAGCGGGTCGAACTCCGTGAGCAGTTGCCCGTTCACGCGCACGAGGATGTCGCCCGGCTCGACCACGTCCGCCGCGGCCGAACCCGCCTGTGTTTCGGCGACGACGAGCATGCCGGTCTGGCGCGCAAAGGCCTTGCGCACGGCGACCTCGGTGGCATCGCGCAGGCCGAGACGGCGCAGCTCATCGAACGGCGTGTACTTGAAGACCACCTCGAGCGTCCCGCGCGTGACGGGCTTGCCGGCCTTGATGAGCGCGAGCGCCCGCGTGACGTGCGTGAGCGGCAGGTAGAAGCTCGAGGCGGCGGCATTGCTGCCGCCGGCGTTGAGCGCGACCACCCGCCCCTCGATGTCGATGACCGGCGAGCCGGACGAACCGCCCGAGGTGCCCGAGGCCGCCTGGTAGTAGAAGGTATTGAAGTCGTTGTACTTGCCGACGCCGTACTCCGGCGCCTCGCGATCGAGACGCGCGAGCGTGCCCGCGAGAATCGAGATCTGCTCGCCGGCGTCGTTGCCGATGACGCGGATTTCGCGGCCGACCTGCGCCCCCTTCGGATACAGCGGCAGTTCCGCCGGCTGGCTGAAACGCAGCTTCGACGGGTCGTAGTGATAGATGCCGAAGTCGTGCACCGGATCGCGGTACACCGGGTAGAGCTGCACCTCTTCACGGTTGAGGAACGTCGCCATGGCCGTCACCGGGCCCGGCGTGACGACGTGACGATTGGTGAGGATGTAGCCGCGCTTCGCATCGACGACGAATCCCGTGGCCTGCGCGGATGCGCTCCATTCCGTATCGAAAGCGCGGGTCGCGTCGAGCTGGATCGCGACGACTCCCGTCGCCACGCGCTCGAGCGTCGAGGCCCAGTTGGCGGATTCGACGAGCGGCACCGCGGTCGGCGCGACCGTCGGCGCGACCGTCGGCGCGACCGCGGGCGCGGGCACGGGCGCGGGCGCGGGCGCGGGCGCGGGCACGGACACAGGCGCTGGCGGGGTCGGCGCAGGGGTCGGGTCCGCCGCGAACAGCAGGGTGGGCAGGCAAATGGCAGCAGTGGCGATAGCGATGGGCAGGCGCATCCGTCGAGATCCTCAGGGTCGTGCGTGAATGGGATCGACCGTCGGCAGATCCATGGGTGGATCGATGATCGCCGTCAGGGCAGATCGGCGCCGAAAGTCTCCCGGTAGCGATTTCGAAAGTCCGTTGGGGTGAATCGGTGGTTCTGGGTTCCGTGCGACTCGATCTTGATCGCACCCATGAGGGAGGCGATGCGGCCGGTGACCGGCCAGTCGTAGCCTTTCATGAGCCCGTGCAGCAGTCCGGCCCGATAGGCGTCGCCGCAGCCGGTCGGATCGCTCAACCTGGCAACCGAGGCGACGGGCACTTCGATGGACTTGCCGCCGGCATGAATCGTCGAGCCCTCGCCGCCGCGAGTGACGACGAGCGCCTGCACGCCGCGCGCGATGTCCTCGAGCTTGCGGCCGATGCGATCCTGCAGCAGCTGTGCTTCATAGTCGTTCACGGTGACCCAGCTCGCCTGGCGCACGAACTCGGCGAGTTCCGGCCCGCTGAACATCGGCAGGCCCTGGCCCGGGTCGAAAATGAAGGGGATGCGCGCCGCGGCGAATTGCGCGGCGTGCTGGATCATGCCGTCGCGCCCGTCGGGCGCGACGATGCCGATCGTGATGCCGGCGCTCCCCGGCACCTCATTGCGGTGCGAGTGATTCATCGCGCCCGGGTGAAAGGCCGTGATCTGGTTGTTGTCGGCGTCCGTCGTGATGTAGGCCTGCGCGGTGAACTCGGAGATCACTTCCCGTACATAGCGCAGGTCGAGGCCGCACTGGTGCAGCCACTTGCGGTACGGCGCGAAGTCGTGGCCGGCGGTCGCCATGATGTAGCCTTCGCCGTCGAGCATCTTCAGGTTGAAGGCGATGTTGCCGGCGCAGCCGCCGAAATTGCGCCGCATCTCGGGCGCGAGAAACGACACGTTCAGCATGTGGATCTTGTCGGGCAGGATGTGGTCGCGGAACCGGCCCGGAAAGGCCATGACCGTATCGAAGGCGATCGATCCGCAGATGAGTGCGCTCATGAGTCCCGAAAGGCTAGCACGTTCAATGATAAACGAGCACGAGCACCCACACGGCGATCAGCAGCAGGATCGAGAGAAACACCGCCGCCGAACCGATGTCCTTTGCGAGCCCGGAGAGCCGGTGGTGCTCGAAGCCGATCCGGTCGATGGCCGCCTCGATCGCGCTGTTCAGGAGTTCCACGATCAGGGTCAGCAGCATCGGCGCCACGAGCAGCGCCTTCTCCACGCCCGTGCGGCCCAGCCACAAACCGAGCGGTACGACCACGACGGCAAGCGCCAGTTCCTGGCGGAACGCCGCTTCCTCGCGGAATGCTCCGGCGAATCCTTTGAAGGAATTGCCAAAGGCCCTGAAGAGCCGCACGAGTCCCTGGGGCTTCTCGCGTTCGATCATGCCGCCTGTGGCTTCCAGGTGAGATCGAGCTGCTTGTTGGCCCTGAGATCGTCGAGGCGGCGTACGGGCAGCGTGTGCGGGGCGTTCTTCAGCGTGTCCGGCGCCGTTTCGGCCTCGCGCTGGATGGCGATCATGGCCTCGATGAAGGCGTCGAGGTCCTCCTTGGCTTCCGTTTCCGTCGGCTCGATCAGCAGGCACTCGGGTACGAGCAGCGGAAAATAGGTCGTCGGTGCGTGGGCACCGTGGTCGAGGAGGCGTTTCGCGAAATCCATGGCCGTGACATTGAGCGTTCGCGCCTGGCGTTTCAAGGTGAGAATGAACTCGTGGCTCGCGCGGCGGTTAGGGTAGGCGGCATCGAAGCCGGCCGCGACGAGGCGCTTGAGCAGGTAATTCGCATTGAGCGTCGCGTATTCGGCGACGCGCGGCATGCCTTCGCGCCCGAGCATGCGCATATAGATGTAGGCGCGCAGCAGCACCCCGGCATTTCCCATGAACGCGGACAAGCGCCCGATCGATTGCGGCAGGTCCTTCTCCGTGAGCCACCGATAGCGCTCGCCGTCGCGGCCGACCAGCGGAATGGGCATGAACGGCAGCAGCCGGGCGCTCACGCCAACCGCGCCGGAACCGGGCCCGCCGCCGCCGTGCGGCGTCGAGAAGGTCTTGTGCAGGTTCATGTGGATGACGTCGAACCCCATGTCGCCCGGCCGGACCTTGCCGAGGATCGCGTTGAGATTGGCGCCGTCGTAGTAGAGCAGCCCGCCCGCATCGTGCACGATGCGCGCGACCTGGCCGATGCGCCGCTCGAACACACCCAGCGTGGAGGGATTGGTGAGCATGATGCCGGCGGTGCGCGGGCCGACGGCTGCGGTCAGCGCGTCGATGTCGACGTCGCCCTCCGGCGTCGAAGGAATCTCGCGCACCGTGCAGCCGCACATCGTCGCGGTCGCCGGATTCGTGCCATGCGCCGCGTCCGGAACGATGATCTCCGTGCGCTCGTGATCGCCGCGCGCGCGATGGTAGGCGCGGATCATCGCGACCCCGGCGAATTCGCCCTGAGCGCCCGCCATCGGCGTGAGCGACACGCCCTGCATGCCGGTGACTTCCTTCAGCATCTCCTGCAACTCGAACATGCACGCGAGAAAGCCCTGGCCGTGCGACTCGGCGCCGAGCGGGTGGCGGTTCACGAACCCGGGCAGCAGCGCGTACTGGTTACAGGCCTTCGGGTTGTACTTCATCGTGCAGGAGCCGAGCGGATAGAAGTGCGTGTCGATCGAGAAATTCAGCTGCGAGAGCCGGGTGAAATGCCGCACGGCCTGCAGTTCCGACACTTCCGGCAGGAGCGGCGCTGCCGTGCGCAGGAATTTCGCCGGCAGCCCGTGCGCGTCCGCGGTGTTCGGATGCTGCGCGGTCGCACCGCGGCCCGGATGGCTGTACTCGAATATGAGTTTCTCGGTCATGGTGCTTCCTCAGGCGGCGCGCGCGCTTTTCATGACTTCACCGAGCGCCCGCGCATACGCGTCGATATCGCTTTGCGTCTTCGTTTCCGTCGCACACACGAGGAGCGCGGAGCCGAGTTCCGGGAAATGCTCCGAGAGGTCGTAGCCGCCGAGGATGTCGCGCGCGGCGAGCTCGCTCAGCACGGTCGCGGCCGGCCGGTCGAGCTGCAACACGGCCTCATGGAATCGCGGACGATTGAACGCGGTGCGCACGCCCTTGATGGAGACGAGCGCATCGACGAGCGCATGCGTGCGCGTCACGCTGGCGGAGGCGACCTGCGCGAGTCCCGCCGGCCCGATGAGCGCGAGATAGATGGTGCCCGCCATCATGAGGAGGCCCTGATTCGTGCAGATGTTCGAGGTCGCCTTGCCGCGGCGGATGTGCTGCTCGCGCGCCTGCAGCGTCAGCGTGAAACCGGGCTTGCCGTCGCGGTCGACGGTGCGTCCGACGATGCGCCCCGGCATCTGGCGCACGTGCTCCATGCGGGTGGTCATGAACCCGAAGTAAGGGCCGCCGGATGACAGCGGCACGCCGAGCGGCTGGCCTTCGCCGCAGGCGATGTCGACGCCGAGCCCGCCCCACTTGCCCGGCGCCTTCAGGATTCCGAGCGAGGTGGGATTCACCACCGCGATGACGAGCGCATTCTGCCGGTGCGCCCAGTCGGTCAGCTCGTCCACGTCCTCGAGCGTGCCGAAGAAATTCGGCTGCTGTATGACGAGCGCCGTGATGTCCTGGCCTTCGTAGCGCTTCAGCGATTCGACGATCGTGTGCCCGCCTGCCGTGCAGTACGGCAGCTGCTCGAATACGAGTTTCTGGTTGCCGGCGATGGCGCGGGCGACGCGCGAGTAGGTCGGATTCACCGTGCACGGCACGAGAATGCGCGCCGATTTCGACTTGCGGTTGGCGCGGACGGCCATGAGGGCCGCTTCGGCAAGGGCCGACGCGCCGTCGTAGAGCGACGCGTTGGAAACCTCGAGCCCCGTGAGGCTCGCGATCATGGTCTGGTACTCGTAGATCATCTGCAGCGTGCCCTGGCTCGCCTCGGCCTGGTAGGGCGTGTAGGCGCTGTAGAACTCGCCGCGCGTGACGATCGCCCAGACGGCGGAAGGAATGTGGTGCTCGTACGCTCCGGCACCGATGAAGGAGAGCGCGCGCCCGTCCTGCGCGGCGCGCTCAGCCATCAGCCGGCCGATCTCCATCTCGTTGAGGGCATCCGGGATGCCGGTGAGGGCCTTCGCGCGCAGCTCCGCGGGAATTTCCTCGAACAGGTCGTCGAGCCGCCGGGCGCCGATGGCGTCGAGCATCGCGCGGGTGTCGGCTGCGGTGTGCGGAATGAACGGCATGGCGGTGCGATCCTGGCTGTTGCTAGTGCGCTTCGCCCGCGAGCTGCTCTTCGTACGCGCGGGCGTCGAGGAGCGAGTCGAGCTCGGCGGAGTTGGAAAACCGGATGCGCATGAGCCATCCGGACCCGTAGGGGTCCTGGTTGATGAGCTCGGGCGTCTCCGCGAGGGCCGCGTTCCCCTCGACCACTTCGCCGGATACCGGCGCGTACACGTCCGATGCCGCCTTGACGGATTCGACCACGGCACTGGCGTCGCCCGCCGACACCTCGCGGCCCGATTCCGGCACCTCGACGAACACGAGATCGCCGAGCGCCTGCTGTGCGTGCTCGGTGATGCCGATCTCCGCGATGCCTTCCGGCAGCACGCGGATCCATTCGTGGGACTTGGTGAACTTCAGGTCGGTCGGGACATTGCTCATGGGAGGCCTCGCGGGAGTGGAATGCTAGAAGCTGAGCAGGCTCTTGCCGTTGCGCACGAAGGGCGGGCGCACGACACGGGCGGCCAGGAGCTTGCCGCGGATGTCGACCTGCACGCGCTCGCCGGTCGCCGAAGGCACGCGGGCGAGCGCGATGGAACGCTCGAGCGTCGGTGAAAACGTGCCGCTGGTGATCTCGCCTTCGCCGGCGCCGGCGGCCAGCACTTGCTGGTGCCCGCGCAGCACCCCGCGATCCTCGAGCACGAGGCCGACGAGTTTGCGTCCGATGCCCGCCGCCTTCTGCGCTTCGAGCGCGGGACGGCCGACGAAGGCACGAGCCTTGCGCCCGAGGGCGACCGTCCAGGAGAGCCCGGACTCGAGCGGCGACGTCGACTCGTCCATGTCGCTGCCGTAGAGATTCATGCCGGCTTCGAGCCGGAGCGTGTCGCGCGCGCCGAGCCCGCAGCTGGCGATGCCCGCGGTGCTGAGCTTGCGCCACCAGTCGACGACGTTGACCGCGGGGATCACGAGCTCGAAACCGTCTTCCCCCGTGTAGCCGGTGCGGCCTACGAACATCGTGCTGAGATCGGCGCCGAAGAAAGTCTCGAGGCCCATCGCAAGCGGAGCGTCGGCGGGCCCGAGCAGCGCCGCGACCTTCTCGCGTGCCTTCGGACCCTGCACGGCGATCATCGCGAGGTCCTTGCGCTCGCGCACGCTGACGCCGGACGCGCGGGACTGCGCCGTGATCCAGGCGATGTCCTTGTCGCGCGTGCCCGCATTCACGACCAGCCGGAACCAGCTCTCGCCGAGGTAGTAGACGATGAGGTCGTCGATGATGCCGCCCGACTCGAGCAGCATGCAGGTGTAGAGCGCCTTGCCCGGCGCCTGCAGTTTGTCGACGTCATTGGCAAGCAGGCGCTCGAGCAGCGCGCGTACGCCGGCGCCTTCGAGATCGATCACGCACATGTGCGACACGTCGAACATGCCGGCATCGCGCCGCACCGCGTGGTGCTCCTCGATCTGCGATCCGTAGTTGACCGGCATGTCCCAGCCGCCGAAGTCGACCATGCGGGCGCCGCGATCGACGTGCGATTGATAGAGAGGCGTGCGCAATGCCATCGTTACCTGCCGTCAGAAAAGAAAAAAGGGACGGCCGATACCCTGCCGGTATCGGCCGCCCCTCTGTCCTTCGAACCTGAGAGATTAGAAAAATGGGGACATTCCCGATTTCGCCGCGACCCGCACACCCGTGTGCGAAATCGGGAATGTCCCCATTTTTCTCCCCTTCGGTGGGCTCTTTTGAGCCGCTCTCCAGAGACCGTCAGATCTCGCCGTTCTCTTTGCCTGAGCGTTTCCGGGCGGGTTGCGCCTTCGGCGGCTGGCTCGGACGAGGTCCGAATCAGCTCTCTCCGGTCGAGCCTTGTGACGGGTGCGCGGATGATAGCGGCCAAAAGCGGTGTGCGCTATTGTCCCCGCCCCGCATTTGCCCATAAGGCCTTGATCGTCATGCAAACGCGCCTGCAGAAAGCCCTGCTCCCGCTCCTGTTACTGGCGCTCCCGGCCGTTATTCCGGCCCCCGCCCTGGCGGACGCCGCCGGCGACCTGCATGGCCTCTTCGACCGCGAATACGAACGCGACCATCGCGAGGGCCCGCTCAACGCCTCGTACACGGGCGACAACCGCTACAGCCGGGAACTGCCGGACGACTCGCCCGCCTTCGCCGGGAAGAGTCATCAGGCGGACCTCGCCGTGCTCAGGGAACTCGAGGGGATCCAGCGCGCGGCACTCACGCCCGCGGATCAGCTGAACTACGACCTCTTCCGGCACGAGTACCGCGATCGCGTGACGCTGTATCCGTTCAGGGCTTTCCTCTACGCCGACGATCACCGCGGCGGCGTGCACACGCTGAACGAATTCACCGATTTCCTCCCCTTCCAGTCGGTCGAGGACTACGAAGACTGGCTGGCGCGGCTCGGCAAGTACGGCGGGCTCGTCGACCAGCACATCGCGAACTGGAAGCTCGCCGTGAAGGAGAAGCGCGTGCTGCCGCGCATCCTCTGCGAGCGCATGCAGCCGCAGATCGCGCAGCAGGATGTCGCTGATCCCGAGAAGAGTCCCTACTTCGACCCCTTCCGCAAGTACCCGGAGAGCTTCGATGCGGCCACTCGCGGGCGGCTGAGCACGCAAGCCCGCGCGACGATCCGGAATTCCGTGCTGCCCGCCATCCATCGATTGCGCACGGCCTTCGAGAAATCCTACCTGCCCGCGTGCCGCGCGTCGGTCGGCATCTGGGACACGCCGAAGGGCGATGAGTACTACCGCGCGCTCGCGAAGTACTACACGACGACCGACCTCACCCCCGACGAGATCCACGAGATCGGCCTCAAGGAGGTCGCGCGCATCCACGGCGAGATGGTGAAGGTGATCGCCGAGGTCGGCTTCAAGGGAACGTTCGATGAGTTCCTGAACTTCCTGCGCACCGATCCGCAGTTCTATTACCAGACGGGCGATGAACTCTTCAACGCCTATCTCGCGACCGCCAAGCGCATCGACCCGAACCTGACCAGGCTGTTCGGCAAGCTCCCGCGCACTCCATACGGCGTGCGGCCGATTCCGATGACCTCCGCGCCGAACACCACGACCGCTTACTACAATCAGCCGTCGGACGACGGCAAGCGGCCGGGCTATTACTACGTGAATCTCTACAAGCCGGAAGTGCGGCCGAAGTACGAAATGGAAGTGCTGACCGTGCACGAAGCCGTGCCGGGCCATCACCTGCAGATCGCGTTGCAGCTCGAAATGGGCGACATGCCGCAGTTCCGCAAGAACGCGAGCTACACGGCCTACGTCGAGGGCTGGGGCCTTTATTCCGAGAGCCTCGGCTACCAGCTCGGCCTCTACACGGATCCCTATTCGAAGTTCGGCCAGCTGACCTACGAGATGTGGCGCGCGGTGCGCCTCGTCGTCGACACCGGGATCCATTCCAGGCACTGGACGCGCCAGCAGGCGATCGACTATTTCAAGGCGAACGCCGCGAAGACCGAGACCGACATCGTCAATGAGATCGATCGCTATATCGGCACGCCCGGCCAGGCCCTCGCCTACAAGATCGGCCAGCTCAGGATCCTCGGCCTGCGCGAAGAGGCGCAAGCGAAGCTCGGCGCGAGATTCGACATCCGCGAATTCCACGACACGGTGCTCGCGACCGGCGCCGTACCGCTCGACGTGCTCGAGCGCACGGTCCACGACTGGATCGCGTCGAAGCAGTAGGCCCGGAAGCGTCCATGACAAGTTGCCGCCGCAAGACCGTTGCCGTCCGCGTCGCCCAGGTGACGGTGGGCGGCGGCGCGCCGATCGTCGTGCAGTCGATGACGAACACCGACACGGCGGACGCCGATTCGACGGCGAACCAGGTGAAGGCGCTGGCGCGGGCGGGTTCCGAGCTCGTGCGCATCACGGTCAATACCGATGAGGCGGCGGCGGCGGTGCCGGCGATCCGGGAGCGGCTCGACCAGTCCGGCGTCAACGTGCCGTTGATCGGCGATTTCCACTTCAACGGCCACAAGCTCCTGAAGGCCCACCCGGCGTGTGCCGAAGCCCTCGCGAAGTACCGCATCAATCCGGGCAATGTCGGGCGCGGCAGCAAGCGCGATCCGCAGTTCGCCGAGATGATCGAGGTCGCCTGCCGCTTCCAGAAGCCGGTGCGCATCGGCGTCAACTGGGGGAGCCTCGATCAGGATCTGCTGACGACGATGATGGATGAGAATTCGCGGGCGCCCGAGCCGCTCGACGCGAACGACGTCATGCGCGCGGCCATCGTCGAATCGGGCGTCGCGAGCGCACGCCGGGCCGAGGAGCTTGGCCTCCCGCACGACAAGATCATCGTGAGCGCGAAAGTCTCGGGTGTGCAGGATCTCATCGCGGTGTACCGCAAGCTCGCCGGGCGCTGCGACTATCCGCTGCATCTCGGGCTCACCGAAGCCGGCATGGGGTCCAAGGGCATCGTGGCATCGACCGCCGCCATGGCGGTCCTCCTGCAGGAGGGCATCGGCGACACGATTCGCGTCTCGCTCACGCCCGAGCCGAACGGCGACCGGACGCAGGAGGTCATCGTCGCGCAGGAGATCCTGCAGACCATGGGCCTGCGCGCGTTCCTGCCGATGGTCATCGCCTGTCCCGGCTGCGGCCGCACGACCAGCAGCTATTTCCAGGAACTCGCGCAGAAGATCCAGTCGCACATCCGCCGGCAGATGCCCGCATGGCGCGAGCGCTACACCGGCGTTGAAGACATGACCGTCGCGGTAATGGGCTGCGTCGTGAACGGACCCGGTGAGAGCAAGCACGCGAATCTCGGCATCAGCCTGCCGGGCACCGGCGAACGGCCGGTTGCGCCTGTCTATGTCGATGGCGAGAAGTCCGTGACGCTGAAGGGCGGGCGGATCGCCGAGGAATTCCAACAGATGGTCGAAGACTACGTCGCGAAGACCTACACGCGGAGGACCCCGCCATGAGCGATTTGAGCTCGAAGAAATGCGTTCCTTGCGAGGGCGGCGTGCCGGCCCTGTCGGCGAGCACCGCCCAGGGCCTGCTGCGGCAGCTGAAGGACGGCTGGTCGATCGACGCCGCCAGCACCGAGATACGGCGCGAGTTCAGCTTCAAGGACTTCTACCGCACGATGTCGTTCGTCAATGCCGTGGCGCATATCGCAAACCGCGAGGATCACCACCCGGATCTCGAGGTCGGCTACCACTACTGCCGCATCCGCTACTCGACGCACGCCATCCGCGGCCTCTCGGAGAACGACTTCATCTGCGCCGCGAAAATCGACGCGCTCGCGCAATAAAGCGGCGGCCTGCCCAATTTTCCCGGCGGGTACCGGGAGGTGCCGTGGCGGCGGCCGGCGCCACGGCACCTCCCGGTACCCGCCGGGAAAATTGGCGGACGCCGCCCTATTTCGCGGCGCGAGGCAGCTCGCCCGCGGTGCCGAGAGCGCGGCGGATGAAGAAGTTCTTGACGGGACCGAGCTGGTTGACGGCGCCGAGGCCGGCGCGGCGCAGCCCCGATAGAGCGGGGTTGCCATTCGAGAAGAGCCGGTTGATACCATCCAGCATGCCCATCGCCGCGAGATTCTCGCTCTTGCGCCAGCGCTCATAGCGGCGCAGCGGCTTCAGGTCGCCGAGCTCGGCTCCCGCAGCGCGCGCATCGACGAGCGTTTCCGTCAGGGCGGCGGCATCGAGAAACCCGAGGTTCACGCCGAGCCCCGCGAGCGGATGCACGGCATGGGCCGCATCGCCGATCAGCACGAATCGCGGCCGCGTGTAGTCGATCGCGTGCGCGAGCCGCAGTGGAAAGCTCGCGCGCGGCGCGGCGAGCGTCACCGACCCGAGCACGCCATCGGTCGCCTGCTCGATCGCCCGCGCGAAGTCGTCGGCGTCGATCTCGCGCATCGCCTCCGCCTGTTCCGGCGTCGTCGACCAGACGATGGAGGAGCGCCCATCCGCGAGCGGCAGCAGCGCGATCGGCCCCGATTCGAGGAATCGCTGCCGCGCGGTGTCGGCATGCGCGAGCTCCGTGCGGATATGGCTGACGAGCGCTTCCTGCGCGTAGCCCCAGCCTTTCGTTTCAATGCCGGCGAACTCGCGCAAGGGTGAATCGGCGCCATCCGCGCCGATCACGAGGGCCGCGGACAGGCTGCGGCCCTCGGCAAGAGTGACGGTGGCCTGCGCATCGCCGAGATCGAGCGCCGTGACGGCCTGGCGAAACACCGTGACGCCCGACCGCACGGCGGCCTCGAACAGATGCCATTGCAGCCAGCGGTTTTCGACGATGTAGCCGAGGTTCGGCTCGCCGACCTCCGCGGCGTCGAATTTCAGGACGCCGCCGCCGTCGGGTGCGGAGCTCGCGTCCCAGACCTGCATGCGCTGGTAGGGATGGCTGCGATCGGAGAGCACGGCATCGCGGACGCCACAGGCTGCGAGGATGCGCTCGGACCCGCGCGAGATGGCAGACACCCTGAGGTCGATGTCGACATCGGTGCGCGCCGGCGCGGGTGGCTTCGCATCGATCAGCGCAATGCGGCTTGCCGGGCAGATCGGAGTCTTCGCAAGGAGTGTCGCCGCGCAGGCGCCGACCATCCCGGCCCCGGCGATGACGATGTCGAAGTCGGTCTTCACTGCAGTGGCAGCCCGCGGGCGAGCTTCGGCAAGCGCCCGCTGACGCCCATGCTGAGGCGGCTGAGCGCATCCTTCGCGGGCGGCATCAGGTCGAACGCGAGCAATCCGAGATTGCGCGCGAGCTTCACGCCCGCAAGCGGATTGCCGAAGAGCCGCACCAGGCCGTCGGTGAAGGCGACGACCGAGCGCCGGTCCGAACGCCGCCAGTCGCGGTAACGCTCGAGCATCGCGGGCGAACCGAGGTCTGCGCGATGCCCGGCGATGAGTTCGGCGAGGGTCGCGACATCGCGCAACCCCAGGTTGAATCCCTGGCCCGCGATCGGATGCAGGCCCTGCGCAGCGTTGCCGATGATCACCACCCGATCGGCGACTTGCTCGTCTGCGCGCGTCAGTGCAAGCGGGTAAGAATGCCTGCGGCCGACGCGCGTCAGGCGGCCGAGTCGCATGCCGAAGGCCGCCTGCAGCGCGCGCAGGAATTCTTCGTCGGGCAGCGCCAACACCTGCTCGGCGCGCTCGGGAGCGAGCGTCCAGACCACGGTGCAGCGCCCTTCGCTCATGGGCAGCAGGGCGATCGGGCCATTCGGCGTGAAGCGTTCGTAGGCGACGTGATCGTGAAATTTCCGGGCGAGCACGTTCGTGATGACGGCGACCTGGTCGTAATCCCAGGTGGTCGCCTCGATGCCGAGCGCCTGGCGGATCGAGGAATGCGCGCCGTCGGCCGCGACCAGCAGGCTGCAGTCGATGCGCGCGGCTCCATTGGCCTGCCCGACCTCGAGGGTCAACGCATCGGGCGCCTTCGCGAGGCCGGTGGCCGTTGCCGGGCACAGCACGGTGAGATTGCCATCGGCCGTCAGCCGGTCCCACAGTGCCGTGCCGAGCGCCCGGTTCGCGAGCACGTAACCGAGTGCCGCGACGCCCTGTTCACCGGCGTCGATGCGCGCGAATCCGAACCGGCCGCGGTCGGAGATATGAATGCGGCGGATGGCGGTCGCTTCCTGCGCCACCGACCGCCAGATACCGATACTTTCGTAGATGCGCCGGCTGCCGTTCGAGAGCGCCGTGGTGCGCTCATCGAAACTGGGCTGCGCCTCCGATCCAAGCGGCGCGCTCTCGACGAGCGCCACCTTGAGCCCGAGCGGCGCGAGCGCAACCGCGAGACTCGCCCCGATCATCCCCCCGCCCGCGATGACGACGTCAGCGCGCATGTCAGCCGTGCATGGCGCGTTCGACGTCGTCGGGCTCGACCGGCAGCGCTCCCGTCAGCACTTCGGGCGCGCCGCGCGTCACCGCGACGTCGTCTTCGATGCGCACGCCGATGTTCCACCACTTGCGCGCCACCTTCGACATGCCCGCCGGGATATAGATGCCAGGCTCGACCGTCGTCACCATGCCGGGCTCGAGCACGCGCCACTCGCCGTCGACCTTGTAGTCGCCGACGTCGTGCACGTCCAGGCCGAGCCAGTGGCCGGTGCGATGCATGAAGAAGGGCTTGTAGGCGTTCTCCTTGATGAGCGGCGCCAGCCTGCCCTTCAGGAGCCCGAGTTTCATGAGGCCCTGCGTGATGGCGCGCACGGCGGCGTCGTGCGGCTCGTTCCAGTGGTTGCCGGCGCGCAGCTTCGCGATCGCCGCGCGCTGCGCCTCGAGCACGACCTCGTACACCGCGCGCTGTTCCGGCGAATAACGCCCGCTGACCGGCAGCGTGCGCGTAATGTCGGAGGCGTAGTAGCGGAACTCGCAGCCGGCATCGATGAGGAGCAGGTCGCCGTCCTTGAGTTCCGCGTTGTTGTCGCGGTAGTGCAGCACGCAGGTGTTGCGTCCCGAGCCGACGATCGGCTGGTAGGACGTGTCCGCATCGTTGCGCCGGAATTCGTGGACGATTTCGGCCATCACCTCGTATTCCCAGCGGCCCGGCCGGCAATAGCCCATCGCCCGCCGGTGCGCGGCCACCGCGATGCGTGCCGAGCGGCGCAGGGTGTCGAGCTCGCCGCGGCTCTTGTAGAGCCGCATGTCGTGCAGCAGGTGATCGAGCGCGACGAATTCGTGCGGTGTGCGCGTCCCTTGCTTGCCGAGTGCGCGCAAGCCGTTCACCCAGCCGACCACGCGCTGATCGAAATCCTGGTGGATGCCCATCGTGTAGAAGACCCGGCTGCGGTTCTCGAGGAGTCCCGGCAGGATTTCGTCGATATCGGCGATCGGGAACGCATCGTCGGCGCTGTACCGGCGCGTCGCGCCCTCGGTGCCGGCGCGGGCGCCGTCCCAGGTCTCGCGTTGCGGGTCGCGGTCGCGCACGAAGAGGATGAACTCCCCTTGCGGCCGGCCCGGGATGAGCACCGCCACCGCTTCCGGTTCCGAGAATCCGGTCAGGTAGTAGAAATCGCTGTCCTGGCGGTAGGCGTATTCGACATCGTTATTGCGCAGGCGCACCGGCGCCGCCGGCAGGATGGCGATCGCGCCCTTGCCCATCATGCGCATCAGCTGGCGGCGCCGTTGGGCGAATTCGTCGCGCCGGACGGGGCTGCGCGGCACCATCAATGCAGCGCCTCGAGCCGGGAAAGCATGTCCTGGCGCAAGGGCACCAGTTCGTCGAATACGAGCTGGGCGCTCACGCGCACGAATTCGACGAGTTCCGTGTAGGCCTGCTCGTTCGTTTCGAGCGAATCCTTCTCATCGACTGCCGCGCGGCTGATTTCCGTGAAGTCGCGGATGATTTCGGGAAGCTCCCCCGGCAATTCCTCGACCGAAGCGAGCTTGCCGGCGCCAATGCCATAGAGAAATCCCTGGCACCAGCCGCCGAGCGATGAGGCGCGCACGGAAAGCGGCGCATCGTCGTCTGGCAATAGCGGTTCGAACTCCATGGCGAGGCCCGCGAGCGAGCGCGAGGTCTCCGTAAAGACGAGTGCGAACACATCGGCCGACGATTCGGCCGTTTCCCGGCCGCCCGGCAACAGCTCTCCGATCCAGTCTTCGAGACGGTAGTTGGCCATGGCCGCCAGGGCACCGCACAGCGAGCCGTGAGCTTCGCCCGCAGCCGTGTAGGAACCCGCGTCCGAGAGCACGCGCTCGAATTCGTCGAAGCCAATGCTGAACATAAACCTATCGTAGCCGTAATTGACCATCCCCGGGGGTGGCTCTATATTGACGGTCCATGGGGGAATCGTCGGCAAAAATACCAGTGGATAACGAACTCAAAAAGCTGGAACGACGCGTCGACGACCTGGTCACGATCGTCACGCAACTCAAGGAAGAAAACCGGGCCCTGCACCAGCGCCAGGACGCCCTGACGTCCGACCGCGCGAACCTCTTGCAGAAGAACGAGCAGGTGCGCGCGCGGGTCGAGGCCATGATCGGTCGCCTGAAAGCGATGGAGCACGGCGCATGACGGACTCCGCACGGGTGAGCGTCCGTATCCTCGAAAAGGAATACCACGTTGCCTGCCCGCCGAGCGAGCGCTCGGACCTGCTGGACTGCGCGGAACTCCTGAACGCCAAGATGCGCGAGATCCGCGACAGCGGCAAAGTCGTCGGGCTCGACCGCATTGCCGTGATGGCGGCGCTCAATCTCGCCAATGAAGTGCTGAAGTTCCGCCAGGCGGACGGCGAGCTGGCGAGCGACGTCGGTGCGCGCCTGAAATCGCTGCGCGAACGCGTCGAATCCGCCTTGCAGAAAGGCCAGCAGCTCGAACTCTAGCGAAAATGGGGACATTCCTGATTTCGCTCCGGCATTCGCGAAATCAGGAATGTCCCCATTTTCTTTCTATTGCGACGCGTCCGACATTTCCTACGTCTCGAAGCGTAGACCGGCTGCCACGTTCCGCTACAATCGACCCCGGCGCCACCTGCGGTGTTCGACAGTGGATCGGGATACCTCTCGACCCTAATTTTGAAACCCATGGGACGTCAGGTATGCCGGCAGCATTGTGCAAGTCCGCCTCGAGCGGAAAGCCTTAAGTGCCGCGACCTGTCCCACTTGTTGCTCTGGTTCGAGAGCAACGGTCTGCACCGGCACAGGTGGGTGGCGCCACTCTCTCCTCAAGTCGAAAGTAACGGCCCGTGAGCCGCCCCGCGAGCAGCAGCCCCACGCTCATCCGCCGGCGCATGCGCCAGGCGCGGCGCGATCTGCCACGGCGCGAAGCCCTGCGCCTCGCGCGTCTCGCCGCTCGCCGCCTGTCCATGCTCGGGCTCGTGCGCGGCGGCACGCGCATCGCCATCTACAGCGCGGTTCACGGTGAACTTTCGACGGCACCTCTCCGGCAGATCGCCGAGAGCCGCGGCTGCCAGGTGTTCCTGCCGCGCGTCTCGCGCGGCCGCGGGTTCCACATGACCTTCGTGCCGCTGCGCAAACCCTGGCGTGCGAACCGCTATGGCGTTCCCGAACCCCTGCACGTCCACGGCGCCCTCCCCGCCCGCTGGCTCGACGTCGTCGTCGTACCGCTCGTCGCGTTCGACGCCTCCGGCACACGGCTCGGCTCCGGCGCCGGTTATTACGATCGGGCGCTCGCGCATCTTGCGCTGAGGAACGACTGGCGCCGACCGCTCGTCGTCGGCTACGCCTATGATTTTCAACGCGTGGAGTCGCTCGAGCGCAAGCGCTGGGACGTACCCATGCATCTCGTCGTCACGGACCGCCACGTCTACAGGACCGAAGCATGAGCTACTGGCTGCTGAAGTCCGAACCCGACACGTTCGGCATCGGACACCTCGCGAAAGCGCCCCGCAAGACCGCCGCATGGGACGGCGTGCGCAACTACCAGGCCCGCAACATGCTGCGCGATGACATGAAGAAGGGCGACCAGGCGTTCTTCTATCACTCGAGCTGCGAGGTGCCGGGCATCGTCGGGATCGTGAGCATCGCCAAAGGCGGCTATCCGGACACCACGGCGTTCCAGCGCGGCCATCATCACTACGACGCCGACAGCGATCCGAAGAATCCGCGCTGGTTCATGGTCGACGTGCGCCTCGAGCGCGTGTTCGCACGCGCGGTCACGCTCGATGAACTGCGCGCATATGCAGGCGGGCCCCTGAAGGACATGATCCTCCTGCGCAAGGGCAGCCGACTCTCCGTCATGCCGGTCACGAAGAGCGAATGGCAATTTATTTTGGGTCTCGCATCGTGAATCGACAGTCGATTCGCGATTGAGCGACAGTGACGACACGTGAAAATCTTCGCGCGCGCTATTGCTTCCAAGTTTTGATTTATGTATATATCGATACCGGACTAACCCGACATGGAGATTCATATGGCTAAGGCAAAGAAGAAGGGCAAGAAGAAGGCTTCGAAAAAGAAGTAGTCGCCCTTCAGTAATCGGACCGGCAACGGTTCCGACTTCGGTCAAAACTGAAGCCCGTCCGATCTGATAACTCTGTGCCCGCGCAAGCGGGCACAGTTGTTTCTGCAGTCCGACAAAGTGCGTTTCACGCTTGTATTACCGGGTCACGAGCGATGCACCAGGATGAGAAAAAGAAGCGCGTAGCCAGTGCCGCGCTCGCCGAGATCAAGAGCGACACCGTCATCGGAGTCGGCACCGGATCGACCGTCAACTTCTTCATCGAGGCGCTCGCCGCGCGCAAGCAACGGATCGCCGGCGCGGTCTCGAGCTCCGCGGCGTCCACCGCCCGGTTGCGCGCCGCCGGCATCGAAGTGCTCGATTTGAATGCCGTGGACGGCTTCGACAGCTATGTCGATGGCGCCGATGAGGCCGACCGGCGCCTGTGCCTCATCAAGGGGGGCGGCGCGGCGCTGACCCGGGAAAAAATCGCCGCCGCGGTCGCCAGACGCTTCATCTGCATTGTTGATGACTCGAAGCTCGTCGATGTCCTCGGCCGCTTTCCACTGCCGGTCGAGGTCATCCCGATGGCGCGCGGCCATGTTGCCCGCGAGCTCGTGAAGCTCGGCGGCGAGCCGGTGTGGCGCCAGGGCATCACCACCGACAACGGCAACCCGATCCTCGATGTACGGGGCTTGACGATCGGCGACCCGGTGGCGCTCGAGACCGAGATCAACCAGATCGCCGGCGTCGTCTGCGTGGGCTTGTTTGCGCGGCGGCCCGCGGACGTGCTGCTGGTAGCGACGGACGGTGGCGTGGAGACCCTGACGCGCTAGGCGTAGTCCTTCTGCAGCTCGCGCAGGGCCGCATCGCCCGGGATCAGCTTTTCCATCGGCAGGTTCACGAGAGGCGTGGCGGCCGAATTCACGGTGCCGTGAAAGTCGGGGCGGTTCTCCTCCATATAGAGGAGGCCCGTGACGATCTCGCCCTTCGCACGATGCTCCTGCAGGTAGCCCAGCGCCTTGCTGCGATCGGTCGGATCGTAATCGGCGGCGACCTTGTGCAGCACCACCGTACTGCCATCGTGCATCTGGACCGGGATCGCGGTGCCAGGCTCATAAGTAACGGTGATGGATTCGGCCCTCGGCACATAGTCGGCGCTGATGACTTGCGTCGAGTACTTGCGGGTGTGGGCGTAGCTCTTGGTCGAGCCTTCGTGATCGTTGAAGGTCACGCAGGGTGAAATGACGTCGATCAGCGCGAAGCCCTCGTGCATCAGGCCCGCCTTCAGGAGCGGCACGAGCTGGCCCTTGTCGCCGGAGAAGCCGCGCGCGACGAAGCTCGCCCCGAGACTCATGCCGAACAGCACCGGATCGATCGGCGCGAACGAGTTGACCTCGCCCCGCTTCGCCTTGCTGCCGAGGTCCGCGGACGCCGAGAACTGGCCCTTGGTGAGGCCATAGACGCCGTTGTTCTCGATCACGTAGAGCATGTCGAGATTGCGCCGGATGGTGTGCGCGAACTGGCCGAGGCCGATGGAAAGCGTGTCCCCGTCGCCCGATACGCCGATGTAATAGAGCTCGCGGTTCGCGACATTGGCACCTGTCGCGACGGCCGGCATGCGCCCGTGGACCGAGTTGATGCCATGCGCATTGCCGACGAAATAGGCCGTAGTCTTCGACGAGCAGCCGATGCCGCTCATCTTCGCGATGCGCTCCGGCGGAATCGCGAGCTCCCAGATCGCCTGGGTGATCGCCGCGGTGATGGAGTCGTGCCCGCAGCCGGCGCAGAGCGTCGACATGGCGCCTTCGTACTGGCGCGCCGTCAGGCCGAGCGCGTTCTTCGGCATGTCGGGGTGATTGATCTTCGGTTTGGCGATGAAGCTCATGCGGCCACCACTTTCCTGAGGGACTCCGACACGCCGTCGACGATCACCCGGCAATCGATGGGCAGCCCGCTGTACTGGCGGATCGACACCAGCTTCTCCGGGTCGACCACCGTTTCGAGCTTGAGGAGCCCGACGAGCTGCGCATCGCGGTTCTGCTCGACGACGAACACCCGCTCATGGGCGTCGAGGAAGGACTGCACCTCGGTGCCGAAGGGAAATGCCTTGACCCGGAGGTAATCGAACTGCAGGCCGCGCCGGGCGAGCTGATCGGTCGCTTCGCGCACTGCACCGTCGCAACTGCCGAGCGACAGGATGCCGAGCTTGTTGCGGCCGCTCCCCGTGAGCACGGGCTTCGGCACGAGTTTCTTCGCCGTATCCCACTTCACCAGGAGCCGGTCGACCACTTCCTGGTACTCGACCTCGTCTTCCGTGTACTTGCCGCTCTTGGCATGGCCCGAGCCGCGGGTGAAATACGCGCCCTTGGCATGAACGCCGGGGAGCGTGCGGTAGGTGATGCCATCGCCGTCGACGTCCACGTAGCGTTGCAGCGGCCCCTTGAGCGCCATGATCTGCTCGCGGTTCAGCACCTTGCCGCGATCGGGGCGGTAGCTGTCGTTCCACTTGAGCTCGCGGCACATCCAGTCGTTCATGCCGATGTCGATGTCGGTCATGACGAACACCGGCGTCTGCAGCCGTTCGGCGAGGTCGAAGGCCTCGACCGACAGGTAGAAGCATTCTTCCGGATTCGACGGATACAGGCAGATGTGGCGTGTATCGCCATGCGAGGCGTAGGCGCAAAGCAGCAGGTCGCACTGCTGGGTGCGGGTCGGCATGCCGGTCGATGGGCCGGTGCGCTGCACGTCGAAGATGACGGTCGGGATCTCGGCGTAGTACGCAAAGCCGATGAACTCGCTCATGAGCGAGATGCCGGGACCGCTCGTCGGCGTGAAAGCGCGCGCGCCCGCCCAGTTCGCACCGATGACCATGCCGATGGCGGCAAGCTCATCTTCCGCCTGCACAATGCAGAAATTACGCTGGCCGGTGTCGGGATCCTTCCGGTACTGCTCGCAGAACATCTTGAAGGCGTCCATGAGCGACGTAGACGGCGTGATGGGATACCAGGCACCCACCGTGGCACCCGCGTACAGGCAACCCAGGGCGGCAGCGGTGTTGCCGTCAATCATGATGTGGCCGGCGGTGCGGTCCATGCGTTCGAGCTTGAGCGGCAGCGGACAGGGGAAATGCTGCTTCGCGTAGTCGTAACCGAGCTTGATCGCCTGCAGGTTCGAATCGACGAGCTTGGGCTTCGAGGCGAACTCCTCCCGGAGGAGCTGCTCGATGATGCCGAGATCGATATCGATGAGCGCCACCAGCGCGCCGACGTAGGCGACGTTCTTCATCAGGATGCGGGTGCGCGCGACCGGGAAGTGCTCGTTGCAGAGTTTCGCAAGCGGTATGCCGAAGACCGTCACGCCCTCGCGCGTCAACGCCTTGTCTCGCGGCCAGGTCGAGTCGTAGATGAGGTAGCCGCCGTTGCGCACCTCGGCGACGTCCTTGGCATAGGTTTCCGCGTTCATGGCGACCATCAGGTCGACGAAGCCCGAGCGCGAGACGTAGCCGTCCTTGCTCACGCGGATCTCGTACCAGGTCGGCAGTCCCTGGATGTTCGACGGGAAGAAATTCTTGCCCATCACGGGCACGCCCATGCGGAAGATGGCCTTCATCAAGAGGCCATTCGCGCTCGCCGACCCCGTCCCGTTGACGTTCGCGAGCTTGACGACGAAGTCGTTTATGCGGCTTGGCTGGGTTTCTTGCATGGAGCCTGATCCCCCGCCAGGGGGATGCGGATGGTGGATTTCTGCATGTCCCAGGCGGCCGTCGGGCAGCGTTCGGCGCACAGGCCGCAATGCACGCACAGGTCTTCATCCTTGATCATGACGCGCTTCGTCTGCGGCAGCGCATCGGAAACGTACAGCGGCTGCGTGAGATTCTTCGCAGGCGCGGAGAGGTGCTTGCGCAGTTCCTCTTCGGCCGCATTCGGCGCGATGGTGAGGCAATTGACCGGGCAGATGTCGATGCAGGCGTCGCACTCGATGCAGAGCTTCGCGCTGAACACCGTCTGCACGTCGCAATTGAGGCAGCGCTCGACTTCGGTCGTGAACTGCTCGGCGCTGAAACCGAGCTCGACCTCGATATTGAGCTTCTTGAAGCGCTCCTTGAGGCTGACATGCGGCATCAACCGGCGCGTCGCGGCGTCGAAGTTGTTGCTGTAGGCCCACTCGTGGATGCTCATCTTGGTGCTTTCGAGTTCGACGGCGGGCTTGGCGCGATCGGCGACGGCGATGCCCTGGCAGTGGTTGTGGATCGAGATCGCGGCTTCGTGGCCGTGCGCGACCGCCCAGATGATGTTCTTCGGGCCAAACGCCGCGTCGCCGCCGAAGAAGACGCCGGGGCGAGTCGATTGCATGGTGAGCGCGTCGACCTTGGGCACGTCCCATTTGTCGAACTCGATGCCGAGGTCGCGCTCGATCCAGGGGAAGGCGTTCTCCTGGCCGATGGCGAGGATGACGTCGTCGCAGGGCAGGAAGACCTGCTCGACGACCTTCTCCGAGAGGATCTTGCCCTTCTGCACGTCGTATTCCATCCGCTCGAACATCATGCCGGCAAGCTTGCCGTCCTTGATGACGAATGACGTCGGCGCGTGATTCACCACGATCTCGACGTTCTCGGCTTCCGCATCCTCGAGCTCCCAGTCGGATGCCTTGAAGAAGCCGCGCGGCTTGCGCGCCATGACCTTCACGCTCTTCGCGCCGAGACGCAGCGACGTGCGGCAGCAGTCCATGGCGGTATTGCCGACACCGATGATGAGTACGCGCTCGCCGATCGACTTGATGTGATCGAAGGCGACCGATTCGAGCCAGGCGATGCCGATGTGGATGCGGTCCGTCTCCTTGCGTCCGGGCAGGCTCAGCTCCTTGCCCTTCGGCGCCCCCGAGCCGACGAACACCGCGTCGTATTTGTTCGAGTCGAGGAGCTTCTTCAGGCTCTCGATGCGGGTGTCGAGCTTGAGGTCGACGCCCATGCCGGTGATGTAGCCGATCTCCTCGGCGATGACGCTCTCCGGCAGGCGGAACGCCGGAATGTTCGACAGCATGAGGCCGCCCGGCTTCGGCAGCGCCTCGAAGATGGTCACGTCATAGCCGAGCGGCATCAGGTCGTTGGCGACCGTCAACGAGGCGGTGCCGGCACCGATGCAGGCGATGCGCTTGCCGTTCTTCTTCGACGGGGCCTTCGGCAAGCGCGCAGTGATGTCTTCGCGCAGGTCCGAGGCCACGCGCTTCAGCCGGCAGATCGCGACGGGTTCTTCTTCCACGCGGCCGCGCCGGCACGCCGGTTCGCACGGACGATCGCAGACGCGCCCGAGAATGCCGGGGAAGACGTTCGATTCGCGGTTCAGCATGTACGCGTCGCCGTACCGCCCCTGCGCAATCAGGCGGATATAGCCCGGTACATCCGTGTGGGCCGGACAGGCCCACTGGCAGTCAACGACGCGATGAAAATAGTCTGGGTTCGAGGTGTTCGTCGGTTCCACAGGTGGTTCCCATGCATGCCGCGCAGACCATTCGGAGACGGACCTCCTGAGGTGACGCCTCGAGCCGCGCGGCTTTGGGATGGGGTTGACGCAATTATAGTCGGTTCAAACGCCCGGATGCCAAGAAGGTTGGACTGAATCACAGCGCGGCCCCTTGCGACTGACTTAATCTACTGGGCTGGCGGATCGGACCGTGGCCACGCTGCGTCCGAACGAAAGCTCGACGGGTAGACCTCGACGAGCGGACGCCCTTGGGAACCACTCCACTGTCGGATGCGTCGAGCAAACGTTGCCGGAAAGCGGCCCCAGGAAAAGATTGCCGTCTGACTTGGACCGTGAGTACGAATCACGGCGGACACGCCCAGTTGAACCCGCGCCTGACGAAACGGAGATGAGCATATGAGATTCCGTCTGCTAGCCTTTTTTCCGGTTTGCGCCCTCGCAGGATGCATGACCGCTGCGCAGCACCGTGCCGATGTGCAGGACAACTCCGGCGAGAGGCTGACAGTTGGGACTGTACAGAAGGAGATACGTGTCGGTATGTCGGGTGCGGACGTGGCGGCCGTACTAGGATCTCCGAACATCGTCAGCACTGACGAGGAACGGCGCGAGGTGTGGATCTACGACAAGATATCCACGGAAGTGGTGTATTCGACGAGCAGGGCCGGTATATCCACTCTCATTTTCGGCGGCGGCAGCAGCGTTGGCGGCGGGGTAGCCGGGAGCGCGGAGCGTGGAGCCGGGGCTTCGTCCACTTCGCAGCGCACACTGACCGTAATCATCAAGTTCGATAACGATAAGAACGTTCGCGACTTCGCGTACAACACCTCCCGCTTCTAGCAATCTGCCTACACCGGAGACTTCGCGTGACGACAGGATTCACGGCGCTATCGAGCGCCCGCAGGACTATTGCCCTACTGGTACTGACACTCAGCGGCTGCGTAACGATACCGCCCAATGCGTTGAAGATGACTCCGGATACGCTCGAGCGACGCCACCTACAAACGCGCCGATTCGACGGCATCGAGGAAAAGAAGATTCTGGCGGCATCGGCGGGTGTGCTTCAGGATCTTGGGTTCAATATCGATGAAAGCGAAACGAAGCTCGGCCTCATAGCCGCCTCAAAGAACCGATCGGCAGTGTCGGGCGGTCAGATAGCGGTCGCTGTCCTGGCGGCGGTGTTGACGGGCACCGTGACGCCAGTCGACAAGACACAAAAGATTCGCGTTTCCCTCGTCACGCGTCCAGCGGCGACCGCAACGTCAATGGGCGTGACCTCAAGCTGGTATGTGCGAGTGACCTTTCAGCGGATGGTTTGGAATACTGACAACCAAGTCACGCGCATCGAGGCGATTGACGAGCCCGCAATCTATCAGGAATTTTTCGAGAAGCTGTCCAAGAGCGCATTTCTGGAGGCGCAACAGATATGACTGCCAAGCATGCGATCACCCTGGTTCTTATGGCACTCGCGCTGTCGGCGTTCGGATGCGCATCCTCCACAAAGCAAGTCCTGGCGACCGGCGCGAGCGCCGTTCAGTTGCGCAGTTTTCAGTCTCGCGCATTCGACACTACAGATTCTGAAACGACGCTGCGGACAATTATCGCGACGCTTCAAGATCTCGGATTCGTCGTCGACAAGGCGGACGCCGACCTCGGCTCGGTGAGCGCGACCAAGCTGTCCGGCTATCAATTGCGCATCACGGTGACCGTGAGGCCACGCGGCGAGAAACAAATTCTCGTGCGCGCAAATGCGCAATACATGGATAAGGCGGTCGAAGACCCCAAGCCCTATCAGGACTTCTTCACCTCGCTGGAGAAGGCGATGTTCCTGATGGCACAACAAGTTGACTAGCTGCAGCCGTAAAGGCAGATCGGGCGTCGCATCTACACTGTGACTTAGCGCGCCGCGTTCTGCCGCAATTTTTCGAGATAGCGATCACGCAGCTCCGTCTGCCGCGACACCTGCGGTTCGAGTTTCCCGCCGATGAAGACCTGCTCGGCAACGCTCGTGACCTCGAGCGGGTCGCCGCTCCAGACGACCAGGTTTGCCGGCCGGCCGGCTTCGATCGACCCCACGCGGTCGGCGACCCCGAAGATCTCCGCGGGAACCCGCGTAATGGCGGCGAGGCCCGCTTCCCAAGGCAGCCCGTGCGCCACGGCAATGCCTGCGGCCTGGCGTATCGTGCGGATATTGTGCGATTCCGGATCGACGAAGCTGAAAGCGACGCTGACGCCCGCTTTGTCGAGCCGCGCCGCGTTCTCGAGCGTGGCGCCGACCCCATCGAAGTTCGCCGGCAGATCTTCCAGTGGGTCGAGGATGACCGGCACCCCCGCGACGGCGAGTTCCGGCGCGACGCGCCAGGCCTCGGCTCCCCCGGCAATGACGACACGCAGTTTCTCGCGCGCCGCAAGTGCAAGCACCTGGCGAATATCCGAGGCGCGATCGACATCGAACACCCAGGGGGCCGTACCCTTGGCATAGGCGAGGAGCGTCTGCCGGCCGGCCGGCGTCAGCAGTCGCTGATCGTCCGCGAGCACGAGGTTCGGCGTGCGCGCTTCCGTGAACGCCTGCTTGAGTAGCATGTACTGCACGGCCCGGCTGCCGCCGGTCAACTCGCTGATGTCCGCACCAAGATCGATGTAGAGCCCTTGCGACCCGGCCAGCACCGCACCGTCGAGCGTCACGATCGGACCCTGGCCGGAGATGATGGAACCTTCCTTGCCGGCCGACGTGGGCGTCACGGCGGCGAACGTGACACCGCCCGCGCGATTGACGCCGATCGAGGTCGCATCCGGATCGAAAGCCGGTGTCACGTCGAACTCCGGACGCATCTGGCCGAGCTTCACTTCCGGGTCGTCGAGCGTCGGCTCGAGCCCGATCTCGTCGAGTCCGAGGTACGTGAGGCCGCCGAACAGGCCGGGCGTCACGATCTTGCCGGTGCCGTCGATCGTCGTCGCGCCGGCCGGAGCCGTGAGTGCCTTGCCGACACTGACGACCTTGCCATCGGTGATGAGCACATCGGTGCCGTCCAGCGGTCCGTTCGCGACCAGCGTGTGCACCGTGGCATTGCGGATCAGGACGCTCCCGGCTCCCGCGAAATTCGCGGCCAGTGCCCAGGCCGCGACGGCGGCGAACACGATGCTGTTGCGCTTCATGGCGTCACCCCCGGCGCCGCCGGTTGGCCGAGATAGAAGTCCGATCGCGGTTTTGCGGGCGGGTGTTCGCGGTCGTACTCGAGGACACCGTCGATGAAGACGTACTCGGCGAGCGCGTAAACGCTGAAGGGATTGCGGTTCCACACGACCACGTCGGCCATCTTGCCGGCCTCCAGCGTGCCCGTCTGGTCCGCGATGCCGAGCGCTTTCGCCGGATTCGCGGTGAGCCACGCGATGGCGTGTTCGGGCGATTCCTTCAACCCTGCCCGGCTGCCGGCGGTCATCGCCTTGGCGGCTTCCTGGTTGAGCCGCTGGATGCCTTCCTCGGAATCGGAATGCACGATGGCGCAGCCGCCCGGCGCGGCATCGACCATCGCGATGTTCTCCTGGATCCCGTCGTAGGACTCCATCTTGAAGCCCCACCAGTCAGCCCACATGGCACCGCAGATGTGATTCTCCGCGAGCAGGTTCGCTATCTTGTACGCCTCGACTGCGTGGTGGAACGCGACGACGTGGTAACCGAACTCCTTCGACAGGTCGATGATCGTCGCCATCTCGTCGGAGCGGTAGCAATGCATGTGCACGAGCACCTCGCCCTTCAAAGCCGCTGCGAGCGTGTCGAGGCGCAGGTCGCGCGTCACCGGCTTCGCGTCCTTGTCCCCGGCCGCGACTTTCTTCTCGTAGGCCTCGATGTTGCGCAGGTACTCCTGCGCCTCGATCCATTGCGCGCGGTAACCCGCGACGTCGCCCATGCGCGTCGAGGGGAACTGATTCTTGCGGACGCCGTAGACGCGCTTCGGATTTTCGCCGCAGGCCATCTTCAGGCCCTGCGGTGCGCCTGGAAATTTCATGCCCTGGTAGGTTGCCGAAGGCACGTTCTTCAAGACGACCGAGCGGCCGCCGAAGAGATTGGCCGATCCCGGAAGGATCTGCAGCGTCGTGATGCCGCCGGCCAGCGCCGTTGTGAACCCCGGATCCTGCGGCCACACCGAGTGCTCTATCCAGACGTTCGCGGTTGACGGGCTGGTCGCTTCGTTGCCGTCGTCGTTGCCGCGGACGCCAGGATTCGGAGACGCGCCCATATGCGAGTGCACGTCGATGATGCCGGGCGTCACCCACTGGTCGTGGCCGTCGATGACCGTCGCGCCGGCCGGTGCGGTGAGACTTTTGCCGACGGCGCTGATCTTGCCGTCGACGAGCAGGACGTCCGCGTCGTCAAGTCGCTCGCCGGTGCCGGTCAACACGGTTGCGTGCTGGATGAAGGTCGGCGCGCTCGACGCGGCGTGATAGGTCGAGGGATAGGGATTCGCCGAGATTGCGATCGGCGGCACCGGCTCGGGCTTCGTCGGCTTCGCCGGTTGCGCGGCGCAGGCGGTGAAGAAGCCAAGAATGAAAAGGAGGCTGCGGAGTTTCACGGCAATATCCCTAGAGTGTTATTGCCGCCAATTGTGCCGGAGGGTTAACGCCGATTCACGCCCATTTACATTGGGCGGCCATGATTCTCTAGTCGTTCAAGGTCGGCTCTGCCCGTTTTTGCAGAACTTCACCCATAATTGGCGCTGCCATGCCATCGCGGTTGGCCGTAGGGTAATAGACCGAGCTATTGGGATCAGGATGTCCCTCCGTCACACGCGAATCTTGGTTCTCTGTAAGACGTATCCGTCGCCGAGCGCCGGCTACGTCGAAACCTCGTGCGTGGCTGGCATGGAGGAAGCTGGGAATCTACTTCGTCTTTATCCTGTCCCGTTCCGCTTGATGTCAGACACTGCGCAGTTCAAAAAATGGCAGTGGATCGAGGTCGACATCGAAAAGGCAAGGAACGACCATCGCACAGAAAGCCATCGCATTCGCGTCGACAACATTAAATGCATCGGGGAGCCACTAACGACCAAGAACAAGTGGGGCGCGCGACGCGAGTGGCTCAATCGCCTTCCTTGCTTTGACAGCTTCGCTGCGCTCGACGCGGCGAGATTGGAGGCAGGCACTACTCTCGGTCTTTTGCGCCCGAGCGCAATTCTGGGTCTAGATATCGCAGAGGCCCGTCATCCGGATTGGACCGAAGATGAGCGGGCCAAGCTTCTGCAGGCACAAAGTCAAGGCGACCTCTTTGATGACCAGGAACGCCGATCGATTTCAACGCTGCAGAAGATTCTGTTCGATTTTCACTACCGATACCGAGATCTAGAGGGGCCTCAGCGCCACAAAATAGTCGACTGGGAGGCAGGTGCCTTATACCGCCACGTAAGCAGAGATCACGGAGCCAACTGGGAGAAGCCCTTCCGCGACAAAATCGAGCGCGAGCTTCCAGCTAAAGACCTCATGTTCCTGATGGGTACGATCCACAGATTTCCCGATCAGTGGCTCATCGTCAGCCTGATCTACCCGCCTAAGCTGCCCTGACTGTTGCACCTGTTCGCAGCGCTGCAGCTTCAACGATGTGTGCTACGTCGCCTTTGAGCGTGCGTGCGACCTCTCTTGCGACGAAGGTCCGATGACAACGATTGAAGTCGCGCTCGAAACACATGAGCGCTGTGCGATCCGCCTTACAGATCTCGGCCAATGCCACGACGGCGTCACGCTGCTTCGCCAAATACACGGTGAATGCCACGACATACCGATTCCAATCGCTGTCCGCACGGAATCGATCGCGTATGGCACTAGGGCAGCCGAGATCGCGAATGTGAACATAGGCAATTCCATTAGCTTCCAGGGCTTTCGCGATCGCAGTCTTTGAGAAGCCTGGCTTTCGGGAAAGCGGCATCTCGCGCACATCAGCGACGAGGCGTACTTTTTCGCGCTTCAAAAGAGCAAGAAAGGATTCCAGCGACTGCCCTTCGTACCCAATGGTGTAGACCTTTCGTTCCATGGCTGGCATCCGCAGACCTAATGCGGGGCGTCGCGCATTTGCTTCGTGATCCGCATCGTCTCGACACTGACGGTGGTCACACGCGACAGCAGTTCGATCACCTTTTCCTTGTAGTCCGCGAAGCGATATGTATCGAATTTCTCGCGGATGGTCGGATCTTTCGGTTTCTTTTCCTTGTACTGATCGAGGATCCACTCCAAGGCGCTGCGATTTCCGAGCTTGTAGTTCCACGCTTCGCTTGGCACTCCCGCAAGCTTCGTCTCGCTGTCGAGCTGGATACACCCATTCTCCTTGATCGCCTTTAGCATTGCCTTTGGCGGCAAGCCAGCCTTGCTGGCCTTTTCGTCGGGCGTGTCGGTGCGCTTCAGCGCAAATGGCGCCTCGGACTCATAACCGATATGCAATTCCATGAGCGCCTTACCCCAGTCGGCCCACTGCCAAAAATCCGAGTAGAACGGAAGCCGCGGAAGCTCGCGCTTGAGGTTCAGCGCGTACTTCTCCCGATAGACGGGATCGTGCAGCAGTCCGTAGGCATAGTGAAAGATGCCTTCCTTAGTGATCGGTCGCTCCTTCTTACCGCGGCCAGATTGGTATTGTCTCTTGAATTGGTCGAACGCCCAATCGGTGATGTTATCGACCCTCTCACCGTCTTCGAAGCGATACAGCGGGAAGAACTGTCCGGCGCTGGGCAGAAACATGTCTTTGTTCGGAACACGATCAGTTGCTACGAGCGCAAATTCGGCGCGATCCTCGACGACCACAGAAAAACCCGGTGTTCGCACATTGCCAGTCGGAAAGAACTCGAAGTTCTTGTACGGGCGGTGAGTAATGACGTAGTCAAAATAGGTGAGCCTTCTCACAAACGGACGATAAAGCGACGAACAGATATGAATGTGGTCGTATTGCAGCAGCGAACCACGACGCATGTGTGATTCGAGCTCTGATGTCCACTTGATCTGCCGATCCACGAAATTCGCGGTTTCAGCCGGTCGTCCCGCTTTGACCCAGCGCTTTCGGTCCTCTTCATACCTCTCGAAGAAGTACCGCACTTTCGCCGCTAGTTCCCCTTCGTTCCAGGCATACACCCACTCGTCTCTGTTCGTAACAATCCCAAGAGAAAATAGACGGAAGACCGCTCGTTCCTGCCCAGGCTTCTTTGCAAATTTTGCCGCCTTAGTTGCAATAGGAATCAATTCATCAAAGTCATTGCTGGTTAGATTGATCCAATTGCACTTCTCGTCGGGCTGCAATTCCTGAAACGGGAGATCCCCCAGCTTCGCGCTACTTAGAAAAGCCAGCTTTTCGATAGCGACCTCCATTTCCGGCCGTCGAAGGTAATAGATCCGGCAGCCCTTCTGCTTCGCTCGACGAACCATAAAGCTAATTGCGACGCCGGTCTGAATGCCGAACACATTGTGCGTTGTGCCGGATAGCTTCGAGTTCGCACGCACATCGCCCCCCAAGTCCACGACGCGAATTTCATTGAACTCCTTGGCCACGGTCGCCCGAAATCCGTCGAATGTCCGGCTGTCAATGAAGCTGCGATTTGTGATGAACGCCAGAATGCCGTTCTCGTCGAGCCGATCTACGGCCCATCGGAAGAAGCGCGCGTACATGTCGTAGACCTTCGTCTTTTGCGCGGTGCTCCGCTCGATATAGGTTTCTTTGATTCGCTTGTCGATCTCCGGGTACTCCCGGTTCTTGTTGTTTTCGTTTTCGTTGAGTTGATTTGCGTTGTACGGCGGATTGCCGATGATCACGCTGATTCGGCGGCTGTTCTGCTGACGGATGCGTTTCATGTTGTCGTCAGACACCGAGCCGAACATGTCATCCATGTGGCCACGGTGCTTGCGTAGCGCGTACGTGTTATCGAGGGTGTCGACGAAGCACAAGCCGGGGAATTCCTCGTACCGCTCCATTGCCGCTGCGTACGTGGCTTCGATATTCAAGTTGGCAACGTAATACGGTAGGATCGCGACTTCGTTCGCGTGAAGTTCTCGCTTGTATTTGTGGGCAAGCTTCTCGCGCTGGCCGGCGAAATGCTCGATCAGTTCGCAAATGAAAGTGCCAGTACCAGTCGCTGGATCGAGGATGTCCACGTCCTTGTCGATCAAGCTTCGCTTGAAGTGCTTCTCGCAAAGCCAGTCGGCACTTTCAATCATGAAGCGGACGATTTCATTCGGCGTATACACGACGCCCAGCCGGTCCGCGGCCTTCGGGTTATAGACCTTGTAGAAGTTTGCGTAGATCTCTTTGAGAAACGCCTGCTTCTCGTGGTGCGTGCCGATCTCGGCAGCGGCTTTACGTATCGCTGTGTAGTACGGCGCCAGACCCTTTAGCGTCTGGTGCTTCGTATTACCCGTGAAGAACGTCTCTTCCAGCTTGTAGAGCTCCCGCGCAACACTATTGTCTTCGTGATAAGTCGTGCCGGGGAAGACCGCCGCGAACACCTCACCGGTCAGGATGTGCTGAATCAGCATTTCCCGAACATCGGCGTCGGTCAGGTTTGGATTGATCGCTTCCTGCGTGTGCTTGAGATACTCGGCGGCGGCGTTGCGGAACTTGGCCTCCTTCGCATGCGCGGCCTCGATCATGGACCTCAGCGCCTCGAGCACGGCCGGGAGGTCGGTCTTGAACTGCTCTACGGCACTTCGAAATGCCTCAATCTCCGGTCGCTCGTACCCGAAGAAGAGCTTCAACAGTTTTTCGAGCTTCTCAACGTCATCGACGCCGCAGCGCATGACCTCTTCCCCGTGCTGGATCAGGACGGCTTGGGTCGAGTCCTCAAAGATGATGTTGGTCTTCGGGTAGCCGCGCCGAAATTTGGTCTCGATCTCGGCATCGATGTCGTCCTTTTCGTCCTTCGCCTCCCAGTACCCGAACGGCACGCGCAGGGTGTGGAGGAGGGCGCCGTCGACGTAACGTCGCTCCTTTGCCTTCGTTTCCAGCTCGTATTCGGGGATAAAGGTCAGGTCGAGAGAGCGACCCCAGTCCTTGAGCAAGTCCTTGAAGGCTTCGCGCACGACCGATTCCCTGTGAGTGCCCGAGACTTGACGAAGTCTAGCCAGCTCGTTCAGGTACTTGTTGATGAGCAGTTGGCTCATTTTTGGCGCGTTCGCGCAGAAATGGCGCGGCGGTAGAGTACCCGGGTATCCGCGGATGGGGAAACGGCACGAAGACTGGATGGGGGACTAGGATTACTTCGCACTTCCCTGTGCTCCGCCCCGCTGGGGTCGATCACAAACAGGCTCTCGCCTGTATTGTGATCGTTCCAGATTGCTCCCGGCAATCTGGTCGAACCTAGGTGCCCTAGGTTCTCAACACCTAGTACCCCGCCAAAAACGCAAAAGGCCCGCTGACGCGGGCCTTCGGCTTTTTGGCTGGGGGACTAGGATTCGAACCTAGGTTGACGGAGTCAGAGTCCGTAGTCCTACCACTAGACGATCCCCCAATACCGGACGAGGAGCGGCAGAACCCTCGATGCGATCAGCGCTTCGAGTACTGAGTTCCGCGGCGGGCCTTGCGACGCCCGACCTTCTTGCGTTCGACTTCGCGCGCGTCGCGCGTGACGAACCCGGCCTTGCGCAGCGTCTTGCGCAGCGACTCGTCGTACTTCATGAGGGCGCGCGTGATGCCGTGGCGCACCGCGCCGGCCTGGCCGGTGATGCCGCCGCCCGCGACGATGACCGAAATGTCGAACTTGTCCGCGAGCTGCGCGACTTCGAGCGGCTGGCGCACGATCATGCGGCCGGTCTCGCGGCCGAAGAATTCATCGAGCGACCGGGCATTCACCGTGATGTCGCCCTTGCCGGGCTTGAGCCATACGCGCGCGGTCGAAGTCTTGCGGCGTCCAGTTCCGTAGTACGAAGTTGCAGGCATCGCGGGATCTCTCGGATAAAGGGAGGTTTAGAGCTCGAGCGCTTTGGGCTGCTGCGCCTGGTGTGGGTGTTTTTCCCCAGCAAACACGTGCAGCTTCTTGAACATGTTCCGGCCGAGCGTGTTCTTCGGCAGCATGCCTTTCACCGCGTACTGGATCACGCGCTCCGGCTTCGTCGCGAGGAGCTTGCCGAGCGCAATCGACTTGAGGTTGCCGATGTAACCCGTGTGGTGGTGATAGATCTTGTCGGTGAGCTTCGCGCCCGTGACCTTGATCTTCTCGGCGTTGATCACGATGAGGTAATCGCCGGTGTCGACGTGCGGCGTGTACTGCGCCTTGTGCTTGCCGCGCAGGCGGTGAGCGAGTTTCGAGGCAAGGCGGCCGAGCGTCTTGCCGTTGGCGTCAACGACGTACCAGTCGGCGCGTACGGTGCCGGCTTTGGCAAATTCCGTGGTCATGGCTCTCTCAAGGTTTCGGCGGCTTCGGGGCCGCTCGCGAAAGGGCGGCAAGTCTACTGAAGCAACCCTTTGTTTGCAAAGCTGGAAACGGCTGGTGGCGGCACCCCCGGCAGGCCCCGGCCGATACGCCGGAGCGGGCCTTCGGAGGCATATATAATGTGTCTGTGAAAACGCTCGATCTCACGCCCCTGGATCGCCTGATTAGCTCTTTTGATCAAGCACTTAGAACTGTCGCGGCCCGCTCTTCCGCCGCCCGGCGCTATCCGGCCGACGGCGTCGCCGCCGGCGCACTCGACGCCGGCGAGACCCGCCACGCGGCGGGGCTCATGCGCGTCAATCACAGCGGCGAGATCGCAGCCCAGGCGCTCTACCGCGGACAGTCGGTGACGGCACGCGATGCGGCAACGCGGGCGCAACTCCTGGACGCGGCGCGCGAGGAACAGGACCATCTCGCGTGGTGCGAGACGCGGCTGCGCGAACTCGACGCGAGCCCGAGCCGGCTCGCGCCGCTCTGGTACGCCGGCTCGTTCGCCATCGGTCTGGCAGCGGGCGCGCTCAACGATCGGGTAAGCCTCGGCTTTGTCGCCGAGACCGAGCGTCAGGTCGAGGGCCATCTTGAAGAACATCTTGCAAAGCTGCCGCCGCGCGATGAGCGCAGCCGCCGGATCCTTGAGTCCATGCAGGCGGACGAGATTCGTCACGGCCAAACCGCGACCGCCGCCGGCGGTGCACCGCTCCCTGCGTTCGTGCGATTCGCAATGCGGATGACCGCGCGCGTCATGACTCGCACCGCGTACTGGATTTGACGATTCCGCTTGCGGCTTTGGGGTTTATGTAATAAAAACGCGGGGCTAGAAGGCCCCTCGGGAGAGCGTATGGAAGAAGTCGCCGTCAAGCCCCTCACCGACCTGCCCGCCATCAATCGATTCCTGAGCTACTGCCGCATCCGCACGGTCCCGTCGAAGACGGTCGTGATCCACGCTGGCGATCTGCCCGACATCCTGTACTACATCATCAGCGGCTCGGTCGAGGTGATGATCGAGGACGAAGACGGCAACGAGATGGTGCTCGCGTACCTCAACAAGGGGCAGTTCTTCGGTGAAATGGGCCTGTTCTACGAACAGCCGACCCGCAGCGCCTGGGTGCGCACGCGCCAGCAGTGCGAACTCGCCGAGATGACCTATCCGCGCTTCCGGCAGATCGCCGCGGAGAGCCCGGGCCTCGTGTTCGAACTCGCGACGCAGCTCGCGACGCGCCTCGACCGCACCAATCGCAAGCTCGGCGACCTCGCTTTCGTCGATGTCACGGGCCGGGTCGCGCACGCGATCATGGACCTCTGCAGCGAGCCGGATGCGATGACGCACCCGGAAGGCATGCAGATCAAGGTGAGCCGCCAGGAACTCTCGCGGCTCGTCGGCTGCTCGCGGGAAATGGCGGGACGCGTGCTGAAGGTGCTGGAAGAGCAGGGCCTGCTCAAGGCGAGCGGCAAGACGATCGTCGTCTTCAACGCGCGGCCGAAGATGCGGCCTCGCCCGGTCGCCGTGCCGCCGAAGGGTGCAAAGGACGCCCCCGGAAGCAAGATGATGCGGCCGGAAGTCGCCGCGGCCGACGAGAGCGAAGACGACGACTGGTAGAAAAAGGGGACGAAGAAAAAGGGGACAGATTTATTTTCTCGGGTATCTGGGCGTCTGCATCAGATTCTCGAGAAAATAAATCTGTCCCCTTTTTCTTCGTCCCCTTTTTCTACGACCCTTTTTTTGCGCGCGCAATCTCCTTGCGCATGGCGAGAATCGCCGCCTTGTAGTCCCCACTGCCGAAGATCGCGGAACCTGACACGAAAGTGTCAGCGCCTGCGGCCGCGATCTCGGCGATGTTGTCGACCTTGACGCCCCCGTCGATCTCGAGCCGCACCGGGCGATTGCCCGCATCGATCCGGCGGCGCACCTCGGCGAGCTTCGGCAGCACGCCCGCAATGAATTTCTGGCCGCCGAACCCCGGGTTGACCGACATCAGGAGCACCATGTCGATCTTGTCGAGCACGTGATCGAGCCAGTTGAGCGGGCTCGCGGGATTGAGAACGATGCCGGGCCTGGCGCCGTGCTCGCGGATGAGCTCGATCGTGCGATCGACGTGCTCGCTCGCTTCCGGATGGAACGTGATGTACGTGGCGCCCGCCTTCGCGAAGTCCGGCACGATGCGGTCGACCGGCTTGACCATCAGGTGCACGTCGATCGGCGCCTTGACGCCGTGCTTGCGCAGCGCCTCGCACACGAGCGGGCCGATCGTGAGATTCGGCACGTAGTGGTTGTCCATCACGTCGAAGTGCACGAGGTCCGCACCGGCGGCGATCACCTGCTCGACTTCCTCGCCGAGGCGCGCGAAATCCGCGGACAGGATCGAGGGCGCGATGAACGGCGGCTGCATGATCCTTACTCTAGCTCAATCCTCAGCGCATGCCACGAGCTTCCTTGATGGACTCGTAGGCCTGCTGGATCTGTTGCGTCTTCTCCTTCGCCATCTCGAGCATGGATTCCGGCAGGCCGTTCGCCTTGAGCTTGTCGGGATGGTTGCGGCTCATCTGCCGGCGATACGCCTTCGTGACTTCCGCATCCGCTGCCTCCCTCGCCACTTCCAGCACCTCGTATGCATCGGCGAGACGCTCGGCCGGCGGCGGCGCACTCGATTGCTGCTGCCGTCCGTAGGCGCGGATGATCGCTTCCATGTGCGCGAGCTCGAGTCCGGAAATTCCGACTCGCTGCGCGATCCCGGCGAGGCGCTGGCGCACCGGCCCCTGCATGCCATTGCCGTACAGCGCCGCCCGCATTTCGATCTCGACGAAGAACCGGACGAGGTCGGGGCGGCCCTCGCAGGCATCGCGCAGCTCCGCGAGCGCGCGCTCGAGGGGGAAGCCCTGCTCCTTGCCGCGCGTGAAGCATTCGATGGCGAACTGGACTTCGGACGGCGACAGGCGCAGCTGCTGCATCACGAGCCGCGCGGCCTGGATCTCACTTTCGGTGACACGGCCGTCGGACTTCGCCAGATGCCCCATCACGTAGAAGGTAGTGCGAAAGAAGACCGTGCTGATTTCGTACAGCCTTGCGCGCGCCGGGCCGGCCAACGCGAAGTCGATGTCGCGATCGAACTGATGGCCGAGCACGACGCCGAGGAGCGAGCCGACCGGCCCGAACGCGACGTAGCCGAGCGCGGCGCCCAGGGCTTTTCCCAGCCATTTCATCGACATTTCTTGACCCGCCCAGCCCTCAGCCGCAAGATTCCTCTCTTCCTCGTCCAGCCAGCCGGAACGACCGATTTCTCCGGCTCTTATCGTAGCAGCCGGAGTCAGTCACTTTCATGGATCGGGTCGATTCTTCCGCGCCGCCGGACGGCACGCTTTTCCGTTCCAGTCTCGAGGGACTCGAGCGCATCCACGAAGGCAAGGTGCGCGACATCTATCGGGTCGACGACAAGCACATGCTCATCGTCACGACGGACCGGCTGTCGGCCTTCGATGTGGTGCTGCCCGACCCGATCCCGGACAAGGGCCGCGTGCTCACGCAGATTTCGAACTACTGGTTCGGGCGCACGGGCGCGATCGTGCGCAATCACCTCGCGGACATCCCGCTCGGCGACATCGTCAAGCGCCGCGAAGAGGTCGCGATGCTGCGCGATCGCGCAGTGGTCGTGCGGCGCCTGAAGGCGCTGCCGTTCGAAGCGGTGGTGCGCGGCTATCTCATCGGATCGGGCTGGAAGGACTACCAGAAGACTGGCACGGTGTCGTCGATCGCTCTTGCGCAGGGACTGAAGCTCGCTGCTCGCCTGCCGGAACCCATCTTCACGCCCGCGACCAAGGCGCCGGCCGGCCAGCACGACGAGAACGTCGGCTTCGATGAGGTCGCGGACCGCATCGGCAAGACCCTCGCGGGGAAGCTGCGCGATACGGCGCTCAGGCTCTATCGTTTCGCAGCGGAGCACGCGCTCGAGCGCGGCATCATCATCGCCGACACCAAGTTCGAGTTCGGCACGAACTCGCGCGGCCAGCTGGTGCTGATCGATGAGGTCATTACCCCGGACTCGTCGCGTTTCTGGCCGGTCGCAAGCTACCAGCCGGGCAGCAGTCCGCCGAGCTTCGACAAGCAGTTCGTGCGCGACTACCTCGAGACGCTCAACTGGAACAAGAAGGCTCCGGGACCGAAGCTGCCGCCGGAGATCATCACGAGGACGAGCGAAAAATACCGCGAAGCCCTGCGCCTGCTCACGACCGACTAGCGGCCCAGCGCGCGATGATCCGGTGGATCGCGTCGATTCCGTCCGTGAGGGCGGCCGGCCCCGGCTGCAGGATGATCGCCGACTTGATCTCGTGCAGTTCACCGGACTTCACCGCGGACACGGACTCCCAACCGGGCCGCGCGGCGACGGCCTGCGGGTTGAACTTCTTGCCGCACCAGGATCCGAGGATCAGGTCCGGTTGACGCCGCGGCACTTCGAGCGGATCCGCGATGATGCGGTCCTTGCCGAGCGCCTCGAGCGCAAGTTCCGGAAAGCAGTTGTCGCCCCCCGCGATCTCGATGACCTCCGCAACCCACCGGATGGCGGCGATCTGCGGCTCATCCCATTCCTCGAAGTAGACACGCGGACGTATGACCTGTGCGGCGGCCTGGCGGCGGATACGTTCGACGTTCTCCTCGAGGCGATCGGCGAGCGCGGCGCTGCGCTCGCCGCATCCGATCATTCCGCCGAGCGTGCGCACCATCCGCAGGATTTCCGCGACCGTGCGCTGGTTGAAGACGTGCACCTCGACACCCTTGCGCACGAGTTCGGCCGCGATATCGGCCTGCAGGTCCGAGAAGCCGAGCACCAGGTCCGGCTTGAGCGCGAGGATCCGTTCGAATTTCGCGCTGGTGAAGGCGGACACACGCGGTTTCTCCTTGCGAGCGCGCGGCGGACGCACCGTGAACCCGGAGATGCCGACGATGCGCCGCTCCTCGCCGAGGAGGTACAGGATCTCCGTGGTCTCCTCGGTCAGGCAGACGATGCGTTCGGGGTATCGCGCGCTCACGTGCGCTCCGCTTGCGGGGTGCTGGGTCCAATGTAGCGATGCGCTGCGCCGCTTGCCAGTCACGGACAGCCGTGCAAGGCTCTGGCGCGCCATGTTCGATCTCAATGCCCGCCTGACGGCGCTGCTCTTCGATAACGCACAGCTGCACGCCAGCAGCCCGCTTGGCTGGGTGCTGCGCGTCCTGCGCTACCCCTATGCGCTCATCCGCGATCTCGTGCGGGGCGAGCTCAACATGCGGGCCATGAGCCTCGTGTACACGACGCTGCTGTCGGTCGTGCCGCTCGTCGCCTTCAGCTTCTCGCTCATCAAGGGCCTCGGCATGAGCGCGACGCTCGAGCCGGTGATCCATGAGTTCCTCCGGCCCATGGGCGAGGATGCTGGCCAGCTCACGACGCGCGTGCTCGAGTTCGCCGACAACATCCGCGGCACGGTCGTCGGCTCGGTCGGCCTCGCGGTGCTCGTTTTCACGGTGCTCTCGACCATCCAGAAAGTCGAGGAGAGCCTGAACTTCGTCTGGCGCGTGGAGCGGCCGCGCAGCTTTGCGCGCCGGGTGATGGAATACCTCAGCATGATGGTGATCGGGCCCATCGTGCTGGTGACGGCATTCGGCCTCGTCGCGACCACCGGCAACAGTGGCTGGGCGCGCAGCCTCATGCAGTGGCCGCTCATTGCGCCGCTCGCGACGGGCATCGGCAAGCTCGTGCCCTACGTCATCATCACAGGCATCTTCACGTTCCTCTTCGGCTTCATTCCGAACGCGCGCGTGCGCTTCCTGCCCGCCCTCATCGGCGGCGCCACGGCCGGTTTCCTCTGGGCCGCGAGCGGCGCCGGATTCTCCGCGTTCGTGCACTACTCGACGCAGCTCGTCGCCGTCTACACGGGCTTTGCCGTCGTCATCACCGCGATCATCTGGGTGTACCTGAGCTGGCTCATCCTCATGATCGGCGCGCAGCTCTCCTTCTACGTGCAGAATCCGCACTACCTCAGGCGCGGACACGAGCAGATCCGCCTCGCGGGCTCGGTCGCCGAACGGGTCGCCTTCAACGTGATGTATCTCGTCGGCCGGGCCTACCAGAAGGGCGAGCGCATCTGGACGACGAACCTCCTGGCGCAGCGCTTTGACATGCCGAGCATCACGCTCGCGGGCGTCGTGCACGCGCTCGAGCACGAGGGCCTGCTGGTCGCGACCGAAGACGAGTGCCTCATTCCCGGCCGCGACATGCACGAGATCCGCCTCACCGAGATACTGGACGCGGTCCGCAGGCGCAGCGGCTCCGGGCCGCACGCGACGGCGCACACCGACCCGGCCGTCGACCAGCTGGCACAGGGCATCGAGAAAACCATGAACGAGTGCATCGCGAACCGATCGCTCGCGGACCTCGCAAAAGAAGGCTGAGGCCGGCTATTCGCCGGCAATGGTCATCTCGTCGACGAGGACCGATCCGGTGCGGATCGACCCGCGCAGGTCGACGTCATTGCCGATCGCCACGATGCCGAGCAGCATGTCCTTCAGGTTGCCGGCGATCGTCACTTCATGCACAGGAAAGCCCGCGCGGCCGTCCTCGACCCAGAAGCCGGCGGCGCCGCGTGAATAGTCGCCCGTCACGAGATTCACGCCCTGCCCCATCAGCTCCGTCACGACCAGGCCGCGATGCATCCTGCGCAGCAACGCGTCATAGTCGTCGGGACCCGATTCGACCACGAGGTTGTGGATGCCGCCGGCGTTGCCGGTCGTTTCGAGGCCGAGCTTGCGCGCGGAGTAACTGTCGAGCACGTAGCCCTGCAGCACGCCGTCCTCGACGAGGCTGCGATCGCGGGTCGTGACGCCCTCGGAATCGAAGGGACTGCTGCCGAGGGCGCCGGGAATATGCGGACGCTCGCGCAGCCGCACGAACTTCGGCAGCACGGTCCGGCCGGCCGCATCGAGCAGGAAGGTCGACTTGCGATACTGGCTGCCGCCACTCACCGCGCCGACGAAGCTTCGAATGAGTCCGCGCGCGAGCTCCGGCGCGTACAGCACCGGCGCCTTGCAGGTCGGAATCTTGCGCGAGCCAAGCCGTTCTACCGCGCGAATGGCGCTTGCGCGCCCGACGCCATCCGCCGGCTCGAGCGTCTTCCAGTCGCGCGCGGCCGTGTACCAGTAGTCGCGCTGCATTTCATCGCCCTGCGAGGCCAGCACGGCGCACGAGAGGCTGTGCGACGTGCTCGGATAGCCGCCGAGAAACCCGCGGCTGTTGCCAAAGACGCGCAGGCCCCGATGCGATGCCAGCATCGCTCCCTCGGAGTTCGTCACCCGCTTGTCGACCGCGAGCGCCGCGGATTCACAGGCGCGTGCCAGTTCGATGGCCCGCTCGGGTGCAATGTCCCAGGGGTGCGCCAGGTCGAGATCGGGAAACTTGAGCGCAAGCTGCTTCTCGTCGGGCAGGCCGGCGCAATCGTCCTCCGCCGTGAATCCCGCGATGCTGCACGCCTTCTCCACGGTATCCGCAAGCGCGGCCTGACTCAGATCCGAGGTGCTCGCCGAGCCCTTGCGCTTGCCGAAGTAGACCGTGACGCCGACACCGCGATCGCGCTGATATTCGAGCGTCTCGACCTCGCCGAGGCGTACGGTCACGGAAAGTCCGGTTTGCATGCTCGCGCCGACTTCCGCATCGCTCGCGCCCCGGGCGCGGGCGAGCTTCAGCGACTGCGCGACCACCGCTTCGAGCGTGGATTTGTCATCGGCGGCAACGACGGCGGGTGCGGTATTCATTGGGACGGTTGGTATGCGAGCGGCGCGCGTGGGGTGCCGATTCTGCCACGCATGCTAGGCTTGCGGCCATGACCGGGACGGACGACGAAGCCGGCGAGCGGCCGAGCAAGAGCGCACGCAAGCGCGAATCGCAGGAGCTGCAGGAGCTCGGCGAGGAGCTCATCGGCCTGCCTGACACGGTGTTCGACGCCGTCGAGCTTCCCGAGACCCTGCGCGAGGCGATCCTGGCGGCCCGGCGCATCAAGGCCCACGGTGCGCTGCTGCGCCAGCGCCAGTATATCGGCCGTCTCATGCGCACGATCGATGCCACGCCGATCCGGGCGGTGATCGACCAGCACCTGACGCGCCAGCGCAGTTCCGGCGCGCGCTTCCGTCAGGTCGAGGGTTGGCGCGATCGGCTCGTGACCGAAGGCGCGTCGGCAATTCCCGCGTTGCAGGCGGTCGCAGCGACGGCGGATTCGGCCGAGGTCGCGAAACTGCTCGAAGCCGTCCGCCACGCACACGACGATCACACTCGCCGCACGGCCTCGCGCGCGCTCTTCCGCTACCTCGACGGAAAATGGGGACATTCCTGATTTCCATCGCGGAAATCAGGAATGTCCCCATTTTCGGTACAATGCGCCGATGAAACCGCTGGTGGGCATCGTCATGGGCTCCTCCTCCGATTGGGAGACCCTGAGCCACGCCGCAGCCGAACTGGAAAAGCTCGGCATCGCCCACGAAGTCAAAGTCGTCTCCGCCCACCGCACGCCGGACCTGCTGTTCGAGTACGCATCGGGCGCCCAGGGCCGCGGCATCGAGGTCATCATCGCCGGCGCCGGCGGCGCTGCGCACTTGCCGGGCATGGTGGCCGCAAAGACGACCCTGCCGGTGCTCGGCGTACCGGTCGTTTCGAAGGCGCTCAATGGGCTCGACTCGCTCCTCTCGATCGTGCAGATGCCGGGCGGCGTTCCGGTCGGGACGCTCGCCATCGGCCCCGCGGGCGCCCGCAACGCGGCGCTGCTCGCGGCGTCGATTCTCGCGAACAAGTATCCGGACGTGGATCAGGCCGTGAAGAAATTTCGCCGCCAGCAGACCGACGAGGTGCTGGCGAAGCCCGACCCGCGCAATCCCGGATCATGAAAGTCGGCATCATCGGTGCGGGCCAGCTAGGACGGATGCTGGCGCTCGCCGGCTATCCCCTGGGCATCGAGCCGCTGTTCCTCGATCGCACGAACGACACGCCGGGCGCGCAGGTGGGTGAGAGTCTCATCGGCGACATCAGCGACGCGGCGCGCATCGCCGAGCTTGGCTCGCAGGTCGACGTCGTCACTTTCGACTGGGAGAACGTGCCATCGCGGGCGCTCGCGCGCGTGCCGGCCGACAAGATCCGCCCCTGTGCGCGCGCACTCGAGGTCTCCCAGGATCGCGTGCACGAAAAAACGCTGTTCCGCCTGCTCGAAATACCGACCGTGGAATTCGCGGCGGTCGATTCGCGCGCGGATCTCGACCGCGCGCTCGCCGACATCGGATTGCCGGCGGTCCTCAAGACGCGGCGCTTGGGCTACGATGGCAAAGGGCAGGCCGTGCTCAGGAAGCGCGACGACGTCGACGCCGCGTGGCGCAAGCTCGAGGGCAGTCCCCTCGTCGTCGAGGACTTCGTTCCATTCGAACGCGAGGTGTCGCTGATCGGCGTGCGCGGCATCGGCGGCGATATTGCGCACTACCCGCTCGTGGAAAACCTTCACAGCGGCGGGATCCTGCGATACAGCCGCGCCCCCTACCGCGACGCGGCCCTGCAACGCCTCGCCGAGCGCCACATGCGCGAGGTTCTCCGCCATTTCGACTACGTCGGCGTGCTCGCGATCGAGTTCTTCGTCGTGCGCGGGCGCCTCATCGCGAACGAGATGGCGCCGCGCGTCCACAATTCCGGCCACTGGACCATCGAAGGCGCCGCGACCAGCCAGTTCGAGAATCATCTGCGGGCGATCACGGGCCTCGGGCTCGGCGCGACGGCGGTTCGCGGCCACGCGGCGATGATCAACTTCATCGGCCGGCTGCCGGCGATGGCCGGCGCGCTGGCCGAACCGGACCTGCACTTCCACGACTACGGCAAGACACCGCGCCCGGGGCGCAAGCTCGGCCACTGCACGCTCATCGCCCCGACCGCTGCGCGCCGCGATGCACGCTTGCGCGCGCTCATGCGCGGATTTCGCCGCCAGGGCGTGGAATTGTGACTTTGTCCCGGCGCGGGGGCGCCCGTGCAACGAATCCGCGCCCAAACCCCGGCCGGACCTCGGCTAGAATGCCTCCAGATGTACCTGGAACTCTTCAAACTGACGGAGCTGCCCTTCCGGCTTAGCCCGGACCCCGCGTTCCTGTACCTGTCGAAGCACCATGCCCGGGCCAAGGCCTACATGGAGTCGACGATCTGGTTCACCGACGGCTTCGTCGTGCTCACCGGCGAGATCGGATCCGGCAAGACGACCCTGATCGAGACCTTCCTGCGCGAACTCGGCAAGGACGTGGTCGTGGCGCAGGTCAACCAGACCCAGGTCTCGCCCACCGAATTCCTGCAGTCGGTGCTGGTGCAGTTCGGCTTCACGCCGTTCAAGATGAAGAAGGCGGAGCTCCTCGCGACCATCAACAACTTCCTCATCGAGCAGTACGCGAGCGGCCGCAAGGTCGTGCTCATCATCGACGAGGCGCAGAACCTCTCGAACCGCGTGCTCGAAGAGGTGCGCATGCTGTCCGGCGTCGAGACGACCAAGGAGAAGGTGCTGCGCATCATCCTGGCGGGCCAGCCGGAGCTCAATGAGAAGCTGAATGCGCCGGAGCTGGTGCAGTTGACGCAGCGCGTGCGCCTGCGGTTTCACCTCACGCAGCTGAGCCGCCCGGAAACCCGCAATTACATCGAGCACCGGCTCGAGGTGGCGGGCTGCCAGGGGCGCCATATCTTCGAGGACGGAACCTTCGCGCTCATTTTTCAGTACACGGGCGGCGTGCCGCGCCTCGTCAACACGCTGTGCGACACCGCGATGATGTCGGCCTACGGCCGCGATTCGAGCGTGGTGACGCTCGGCGATGTCGAAGCGGCCATCAAGGAGCTGCAGTGGACGGACTTCGTGTCGCGCACGAACCGCCTGCTGCCGTCGGCCGTCGAGCCGCCGCACGCGAATGGCGGCGACAAGCCCGATGTGATCGGCCGGGTGCTGATCGCGCATGAAGGCCAGACCATCGCGGAGCGGCAACTCCTGAACGGCCGCTTCATCATCGGCCGCACGACCGACAACGACCTGCAGATCGACAGCAAATACGTGAGCCGGCATCACTGCCAGATCATCTCGACGGCGGACGGCTCCGTCATCGAGGACCTCAACTCGACCAACGGCATCTACGTTAAGCAGAAGCGCGTGCGCAAGCACAACCTGAACGACGGGGACGTGGTGCTGGTCGGCAAGCACGAGCTCATGTACATCGACGAGCGCTCGCCGAAGCACAAGTCGACTGCGGAGACGAGCGACGTGCCGGTGCTCGACGAAGCCGGCGCCGAACTCAGCCCGACGAGCGAGTCGGACCGATCGGCCTAGTCGAGGGATCTAGTCGAGTGATCTAGTCGAGTGATCGATAGTCGTAGTGCGCGTGATTGATGCGGTAGTCGCGGCGCTTCAGGAAAATCACGGCACCGCCCACCACGGCCAACAGGCCCGCAACGCCCGCAAGCGTCGACCAGACGCCGCGCCCGTCGAAATACGACAGCAGCATGAGCGTGATGCCGCTGAACACATACGCGTACGGCACGCTTTCATAGACTGGCCTGGCCAGATGTACTGCGCGGATCCCCATGGCGGACGATCGTAGGAAATCCGCGTGCACATGGAAAGCGGCAACTTGACGTATCGCGCCGCTGTCACTCGGTCCGCGGCGGACCTGCGGGCCCAAGCACCTGAAGGGCAAGGGCGAATCGCGTCTTTGACATAAGAAAGAAAAAGGCCGTGGGATTGCTCCCACGGCCCTTTGCGTCATTCTCCGACCCGATCAGCGGCGCGACGGCTTTTCGTCGTCCAGGCGGCCGAAAAGGCGGTCCAGAAGCGAAGGCTTCATGCCCTCGACCTTCAGGGGGCTCGGGCGCGCAACACGATTGCGCTTGATCTCGTCCATCAGGTCCGAGGGGATGTTCAACTGGAACGTCCCGGTGGCTGCGTTATCGCCCGACATACGCTCTCCTCGATTCATTTGTTTCAGACTGGCATTGCGAACCGGGCGAGACGTTACCGGCGCGGCGGGCGGCGCTCCGTCGACCGCATCACAGTCGGGCAAAGGTCGCGAAACGGCGACGGACCTATGTTGAGTGGACGCCCATTACGGGCGGAACCGCTTGCACATTTGCGACCGCTCAGGTGAGTTCCGTCACGAGCAGGCGCGGCCGGAGCGACTGAGCGACAGGGATCCATCGCCCGTGAACGACAATGAAACGATCGGCGTCTTGCGAAGGGGCCGGGCCCGCCCGGCCGGCCTGCCGATTTCCGCCCGGTGCGGGCCCGAGGCCCTGCGGTCTGGTCCTCATTGCCAAGCGCGGCCATCCCTGGCCTACCGCGGGCGGAAGTGTCGTCGCCGGGCGCGCAGTGCGCTACGCGGATTCGTGCCGGCTAGTGCGAGAAATGGCGCAGGCGGCGGCGTCAGTGCGCCGCGGACTGTCGGAACTCGATATCGCCCGAGCCCGCATCGAGCTTGCCCGTGCCGGCGCCGCCGCTGATCGTCGCTTCCGCGTGGCTGCGTTCGGTCTGCACGATCCGCGCTCCAGGGACATCCACGGTCACACGTCCGGAGCCGCTGTCTGCCACCAGGTCGAGCGACACGACCGTGCGCGTGATGACCTTGATGTCGCCGTTGCCGGTGTCGACGCGAAGCCTGCGGACCTGGGAGAGATCGCCATCGATGTCGACGTCGCCGCTGCCCGTGTCAATGTCGACGTCCGTGCCCTCGCCGAATTCGTCCAGGTGCACATCGCCCGACCCGGTATCGGCGCGCACGTCACCGCGATTGCGCACGAGGCGCACGTCGCCCGACCCCGTGTCGGCGTTGATGCGGCCGCGACCGTCTGTGATCGTCACATCGCCCGACCCGGTATCGACGAGGACCTTGCCCTGGGCGGTCGAAACAGTGACGTCACCGGAACCCGTGTCGATGTCGAGCGACCCCGCATGCTTCGCCACGGTGACGTCGCCGCTGCCGGTATCGAGGACGAGGTCGGCCTTCAGGCCCGAGGCTTCGATCTCACCGATGACGGTCTTGAGGGTCAGGTTGCGGTCCGCGGCCAGCCGCACGTCGAGGTCGACGCGCAGGCACTTGCCCGGCGTCGTGCCGGTCTCGACATAGACGCGATGGCCGAGATAGTTCGTATGCGTGCGGGTGCTCGACTTCGAGCGGCCCGGCAACGCGCAGATCTCGCGGTCGTCGGGATAACGCACGACCAGCCGTCCGCCGTCCGATTCCAGATGGATGCCCTGCGCGGTCTGGCGCGCCAGCGCTTCATTGCCTCCCGCCACGTGAATCGTCGCGGTCACCTGGGTCTCGGACCCGCTCGATGGCAGCACCCGGGCATCGCCCGCCAGGTTCTCGATGACGATGCTGTGCTCGCCCGCGGGCACGCGCGCCTCGAGCTGCTGCAGGAAATCGTCGGTGGCGCCGGCCGCGGCCGCGACAAAGGGCACGGCAACCAGGGCACCGAACCAGGGGGCATTGGACATGAATATCTCCCAATTACTGGACGGCGGGTTGGATGGAGCGACCCCCGGGAGGGTTTGAATCGTCCCCGTTTTAGCCGGTGCCACCGACGGTCAGGCTGTCGACCTTGAGCGTCGGCTGGCCGACGCCCACGGGCACGCTTTGGCCATCCTTGCCACAGGTGCCGACTCCCTCGTCGAGCTTCAGGTCCTTGCCGACCATGGATACCTTGGTGAGGACATCCGGGCCGTTTCCGATCAGGGTGGCGCCGCGCACCGGCGGCCCGATCTTGCCGTTCTCGATGAGATAGGCCTCGCTGGCGGAGAACACGAACTTGCCCGACGTGATGTCGACCTGGCCGCCGCCGAAATTGACGGCATAGAGGCCCTTGCGCACCGAGCCGATGATTTCCTGCGGGTCGTGCGGGCCGGGCAGCATGTACGTATTGGTCATGCGCGGGAGGACGACGTGCGCGAACGATTCCCGGCGGCCGTTGCCGGTCGCCGGCACGCCCATCAGGCGTGCATTCAACTTGTCCTGGATATAGCCGCGCAGCACACCGTTTTCGATCATCGTCGTGCACTGGGTCGGCGTGCCTTCGTCGTCGATGTTGAGCGAGCCGCGGCGCCGCGCGATCGTGCCGTCGTCGACGACCGTGCAGAGCTCGGACGCCACACGCTGCCCGATGCGGTTGGTGAACGCGGACGTGCCTTTGCGATTGAAATCGCCCTCGAGGCCATGACCGATGGCTTCGTGCAGCAGGACGCCCGGCCAGCCAGGTCCCAGCACGACCGTCATGGCGCCGGCCGGCGCCGCGACCGCCTCGAGGTTCACCAGTGCCTGGCGCACGGCCTCGCGTACGAAGCCGAGCGTCCGGTCGCCGGCGAGCAGCTCGTCGAGCCCGAAGCGCCCGCCGCCGCCGCTGTAGCCCTGTTCGCGCCGGCCCTTGTCTTCGACGATCACGGTGACGTTGCAGCGGACGAGCGGCCGCACGTCCGCGGCGAGCGTGCCGTCGCTCGTCGCGATGAGGACGACTTCGTGCACGCCGACGACGCTCGCCATCACCTGCTTGACGCGCGGATCGATGCGGCGTGCCTCGGCATCGAGACGGTTGAGGAGCGCGACCTTGTCGTTGTCCGAGACGGCGATGAGCGGGTCCGTCGCCTGATAAAGCGTGCGGGCGGCGGGCGCGTGCCATGCCTGCACGGCGCCGCTCGTCCCCTGCCGCGCGATCGCTCGCGCCGCGCGCGAAGCCTCTTGCAGCGCGGGCAGCGCGATCTCGTCGGAATAGGCGAATCCGGTTTTCTCGCCGGCAAGGGCCCGCACGCCGACGCCCTGTTCGATGCTGTGGTGGCCTTCCTTGACGATGCCGTCCTCGAGCGCCCAGGACTCCTCGCGCGACCACTGGAAATAGAGATCGGCGTCGTCGACCGCGTGACCCATGACGGTGCCGAGCACCTGGGTGAGGCGGCCTTCGTCGAGGCCCGCGGGCCGCAGCATCAGGTCTTCGGCGAGGGCGAGTGATTTGGACGTGTCAGTCATGGTTGCAGCGGGCTATGTGGATGGTCGGTGGCCGCATCATACGGTAGCGGATCAATGGCGAGCGACCGCCGGCAGCAGCTCCTGCGGGATGTCGAGCCAGACGCGCAGTCTTTCAAGCACCCAGGGACTCGGGACGGGGCGGTCGCTGCCGACGATGAGGAGCGCGAAGTTGTCGGCGAGCGCTTCCTCCGGGTGTATCAGATAGCCCGTATTGGCACCTGTCTGGCGCTCCACCCATTCGCGATGGGCCGTCAGCGGGAGCATCGGATTGCGCTCCCCGGGCGCCACGACGCATTCGGGCCCGTTGGCCGTCGCTTGCACCCGCATATGCAGGAATCCCACGCGCAGCTGGTGTTCGAAATCGGCGCCGGCGGCGGCGTCGAACACCGGTTTGTCGGCGTAGACATAGGGCACGAGTCCCTCATGGCCGTCCCCTTCGAGCGGCAGGAAGTAGCCGAGCGACGGCGCATCGGGATTCGTGACGCGGCGTGTCGCGAACTGCGCGGGTTCGATCACGTGGCAGGGCTCGAAGCCGATGAGTGCGTACATGCCGTCGCGCTGGGCGCGATTGTTGCGCGAGAGCACGTGAAACAGCTCGTGCATCGTTACGAAGTCCAGGGGTTCGCCTGACTCGACGAACGCCGCCGGCAGGATGATCGCGGCGGCCCGCGTGTGCGGAAGCCCGCCCTCCACCTCGGCCGACACCAGCACGAAATCGACGCGCGCCGGCAGCCAGCGCGAGAGCGCGTCGAGCTGCGGCTGGAGCCGCTGGAGAACCGCCGTGATTTTCGCGCGCCGCGTCTCGTTCCAGTCGACGACATGCGATGCGTAGGACTGCTTGAGCGCCGCAACCGATTGCTTCGTCGCCGACCGCAGACGCAGTGCGGGATCCGCGGGGCTCAATGCAGTCATGAAATCGTCATCGGCCGTGAGGACGGCCGCGCCTTCCGCCGGGGTCGCGAAATGAAACTCCGCGGCGTGCGCCGCGCAAGCAAGCGCCAGCGTCGCAGCCAGGAACAGCATCCGTCGCATGGGGCAGCTCCTTGCGGCGCAGGCCCTACATCACGCGGTGCGAGAGCGCCGGAAATCTCGCCCGTGCATCGGCCTGGCGCTTCGGATCGAAGTCCGCCGTGACAACGCCGGTCCCGCGCGGCAGTCGCTCGAGCACCCGCCCCCAGAAGTCGACGATCAGCGTATCGCCGTAGGTTTCGCGGCCATTCACGTGAAAGCCCGCCTGCGCCGGCGCGACCAGGTACGCAAGATTCTCGATGGCGCGCGCACGCAGCAGCGTTTCCCAGTGCGCACGGCCGGTCGGCGCGGTGAAGGCCGATGGCAGGCAGAACCACTCGGCGCCCGCGGCGCTCAAGCGGCGGAAGAGCTCCGGAAAACGCACGTCGTAGCAGACACTGAGGCCGAGCTTGCCGGCGGGCGTGTCGACGACGACCGGCGCCGTTCCCGGCGAGATACTGGCGGACTCGCGGTAATGCTCGTCCTTGTCCGGCACGTGCACGTCGAAGAGGTGGATCTTGTCGTAGCGTGCAACGCGTTTGCCGCCCGCATCGAAGGCCAGGCAGGCGGCGCAGGCGCGGGCATCGCGTCCCGACTCGATGGGCACGGTGCCGCCAACGACCCAGAGCTTGTGCCGCGCGGCGGCGCCCGCGAGAAAATCCTGGATAGGCCCCTGCCCGTCCTTTTCCATGACTGCGCGGCGGTCGTCCTGCTGCGGACCGCTGTCACGGCCCATCCAGGCGAAGTTCTCAGGCAGTGCCGCGATGGCGGCGCCCGCGTCTGCGGCGCGCGCGAGCAATTCGCCGGCCGCGCGCAGATTGGCGCCGACATCGGGCGACGAGGTCATCTGAATTGCGGCGACGCGCGCCATGCTCCGTTGATCCTTTGCTGGATATTCGACGCGCCCGCCACGAGGCGGCCCGGTATCGTCAGTGCGGCGCCGTGGCGGGCGGCGGAGTCGGCGCTTTCGCCTCTTCGCGCACCTGCTCGGTCGCCGCGCGCGCTTCCTTCACGTCGGCGCCTTCCAGGCGCTGCACGTTGGGATTATCCCAGTTTCCCGTGATCCTGTAGTAACCGCGCGCGATACCCTTGAGCGGCTCCTTGAACAGCTGCGAGAACACCAGGAGCGCGGCGCCGACGGCGGGTCCGCCGGCGAGCGTGCCCACGGCCGGCAGCGACTGGCCGACGCTGCCCGTCACGACGGCGGTCTGGTCGTAGTCGTGCGCGTCGAGTCCCGTGCGCCCGACGACGCCGATTTCCGCCGCCGGCCCCTTCAGCAGCAGGTTCGATGTAAACGCATTGCCGTCCTTCAGGCGGAAATCGCCGCGGATCGAATCGAACGCAAGGCCCTTGTCCGTGAGATCGCTGAAATCGAGCGAGAGGCGCCGCGACAACGCGCCGACGCTCATGAGTCCGAGCACGCGGCCCGCGCCCGGTTGCACCGTGAGCAGCTGCCCATTGGCGACCTCCATGTGCGCCGTGCCGGTGAGCCGCGCGAAGAGCTCCGAATCGGGCGCGCCCGTCCATGCGAGATTCGCACGCGCCATGCCCTTCTTGCCGCTGAGCGATGCGCCGTAGCCGAGGTCCTTCAGGGTTTCGAGCACGTCGGCGGTATCGAGCGTGAATTCCAGCGTCGACTGCTGTCCGTTGGGCGTATTCAACCAGGAGCCGCTGCCCTTCGACGTGAAGCTGTGACTGCTCGTCGTGAAGGACTTGAGCCGGAGCCCGGCGTCATCACGCAGGAGCTGCGCCTGCAGGGTGCCGAAGCGCTTGCCAAGGGCGCTGAAGGAATCCGCGGCGATGCGCATCGAGGGAAAATGCGCGGGATCCGGATTCGATTTGCCGCCGCCCTGGTGCTCGCCTAGCGTCAGGCGATCCATGTCGAGTTCCAGAGGCAAGTCGCCCTCGAGGTCGAAGGGCACGACCAGGTTGCCCTGCGCCGCGTCGCTCACCACGTGCACGCGCCAGGCGTCCTCCCCGGTCGCCAGGGTCGCGTCGATATTCGCGAACTTGTAGCCGAAGATGCCGAAATCGCGCACCACGAGATCCACGCTCTTCAGGTATTCGTGCAGCTGGCGCTTCGCCGGCTTGTCGGACTTGAGCTCGAGCCACTCGGAAAGGTCGAGCGCCGGCACCGTGCCGGCGACCCACAGGCCCGGCTCCTTCGGCAACTGCGGTTCGCCGCCGCCGAAGCGTGCCGCGCCCCGGTCGAACTCCCAGCCGCCGTCCGCGTGTTCGAATTTCACGGCGGCGCGGGTCGTGTCCCCGTAGACGATGCGGGCGGTCACTTCCGCGTCGCTCCATTGCGCGTCGACGTGCAGGCCGCGGCTTTCGCCGGCCGTGCGCTGGATGGGCTGCGGCAACCCTATCTCGACGCCGCGGAGCGGTGAATCGAAGCGCAACCGCGATGGCCGCGGCATCTCTTCGATATTGCGTGCGATGCGCATCGTCGCGCGCCAGTCGAAGGTACCGTCCACGTGGATCTTCTCGGGCATCTCGAAAGCCGCGGCGAGGGGCGCGGCCTGCGTGCGGCCGGAGGCGCGCAGTACCGTATCGAATACGGCCGGTGTCCCCATCGGCTCGGTTGCGAGATCGATGCGCACGGGTCCGCCGAGATAGCGCCCCGTCAGTCCCTGCGCGAGAAGCTCGGTGTTGTGCACCTTGAGGACGCCGTTGATCTCGTCCGCCTGGTGGAGCGTGTCGGCAATGCGGATTCGGTCGTCGGCGAGCGTCGCCTCGACGTCGATCCGGCGATCGCTCAGATCGCGGATCGGCAGGAACAGCTTGACCGAGGCCCGCGTCGCGCCGCTGCCCGCGAGCTGCATGAAGGTGTCGCCGAACTTCGGACCAAGCGGCGTCGCCTGCAGGTACTTGAGCGCCGCGGCGAGATCGCCGTGCGCCTGTGCTTCCACCGTCAGCTCGCCGAGCTTCAGGTCCGGGAAGACGGCAGTCCCTTTCTCGATGACGAGGCCCGAGAGCCTCCCGCGGCTCGTCGAGGTGGTGAGGCCTTCGTTCAGGAACTCGAAATCGACGGCGAGCCCGGTGAGCACCGGCCAGCCCGGCTGATAGCTCAGCGTCAGGTCCTCGGTGCGGCCGGTGATGCGAAAGAGCCCCTCGCCGTCGCGAAACGGAAAACTGCGCGTCGGGCCGCGGTAGACGACCTCGGCCTCCGGCACGCGACCGGCGACGAACGCCTGATCGAGCCACGCAAGCGGCTTGTCCTTCAGCTTGTTGATCGGCATGTACTGCCAGGCCTTGCTCGCGTCCGCATTCTTCGCATGCGCCTCGAGGTCGAGCACCGGCGAGCTGCCGTCGGCGGGCATCCAGAGCGACAGCTCCGCCGTCGCCTGCGCATGCGGACTCGAGACCGCGACGTTGTGGGCTTCGATGCGCACGCCGGTCGTCCGGTAATCCGCCTCGAGTCGCGCCTTGACGCGATCGGCGACGATCGGCACCCGGAAAACGACGGGCGCCAGCACCGACAGCTGTGTGGCGTCGAGGTCGGCACTCAGGTGATTGGCGCGGCCGCTCAACTTCGCGCTCACGCCGCGGATCCCGGGCGCGCGTCCGGTCGGGCCGAAACCGACGCCGGTGAGATCCGCATCGAGCGAACGCAGTTCGGGCGTCTGGCCGTCGGCGTTTGCGAATTCGACGCTGAGGTCGCGGATCTGGCCTTCGGGGCTGAGCTCGGTGAGCCTGGTACGCAGCGGCCCCGGCGGCAAGAGGCCCGCGAGCGGAGTCAGATTGTCGAGCCGCAGGTAGGCGGCCTGCGCCGTGAACGCCGCGATGTGGTGATCCACGATCCGCCAGTCCGCGGAGAAGCGTGGCGTGTTCCAGGGACGCGCGGGCCGGCCGAGTTCGACATCCTTGCCTTCGACGTGCCACGCGCCCTGCGTTTCACGCACCAGGAAATCCCCCGCCATGACGTCGTAGCGCGTCTGGGGCCACTCCGCGCTGCCGTCGCCGAGCGCGACGTCCGCGAGCTGCAGCCTCAGCTGCGCTTCTTCGAGGTCGCGGCCCGCGAAACGCCCCGCGAGGCGCAAGCCGCCGCGGCCGGCCGACGGCAGCCGCAGGCTGTCGCCGAACGCATCGCGCACGAGCGGCACCCAGCCGGCGAACTTGAGATCGCTCGCGACCGCTTCGAACTGCCACGCGAGCGCATCCAGCTGGCCGAGATGGCCGTCGGCGTACACGCTGAAATCGAGCGCACGCCCCAGGTTTTCCGGCAAATCGATGCGGCCCTTGATTGTGAGCTCGTCGCGATCGCGCTCGATCTCGAGGCTGATGTCCGACAGGCGCCACTTCGGGCGGGCCTGCATCTGGTCGACGTAGGTGACCGTCGCGTCCTCGATGTTGAGCTTGCCGGTCGGCAGATCGTCGCCCGTCATCGGGGGCTTCGACGGATCGCGGCGGTGAATCGCTTCCTGGCCGACGAGTTCGATCCGTCCCGAGGGTGTGCGGATGAAATTGAGTTCGGGCCTTTCGAGCGTAATGCGGCCCGGCAGGAGCTCGGCGCGGAAGATGAGGTGCCACAGGTCGATGCCGACGCTGCCGGCCCGCGCCTCGACGAGCACCGCGCCGGTGAGCGGCGCTTCGAGCTTCGCCTCGGTGAAATAGATTTCCGGTCCGTAGAGGCGCCAGCGCGGTTTCAGCTCGTTGAATTTCACCTCGAGCCCGGTCGCGCGGTTGATCCAGCCACGGATGTTCTCGCGGTACTCCGGCACCTGCGCGAGGGCGATGCGCAGCGCGCCGATCGCGAGCGCGAGCACGATGACGAACGATCCGAGGATCGCGGCGCTCCACTTGAAAATCCGGCGCCAGGGAACTGTCATGCCGGCCATCGGGCGCTACATCAGCACGACGTCGTACTGATCGGGGCCGTAGAGCGCCTCGGTCTGCAGGCGGATGGGCTTGCCGGTCACGACTTCGAGCTCGCCGAGCGGCGCCGATTCCTCGTCGAGCAGCCGCTCGATCACGTCCTGGTGGGCGAGCACCATGAATTGCTGACAATCGAACTGCCGCGACTGGCGCAGCACTTCGCGGAAGATCTCGTAGCACACGGTCTCGGCGGTCTTGACGAAGCCGCGGCCGAGGCAGGTGCCGCAGGGTTCGCACAGGAGGTGCTCGAGGCTCTCGCGCGTGCGCTTGCGCGTCATTTCGACGAGGCCGAGCGGCGAGACGGAGGAGATCTGCGTCTTGGCATGATCGCCCGCGAGGCCCTTCTCCAGCGCTTGCAGCACCTGGCGGCGGTGCTCCTCCTCCAGCATGTCGATGAAGTCGATGATGATGATGCCGCCGAGATTGCGCAGGCGCAGCTGCCGGGCGATGCTGACGGCCGCTTCCAGATTCGTGCGGTAGATCGTCTCCTCGAGATTGCGATGGCCGACGTAGGCGCCGGTATTCACGTCGATCGTCGTCATCGCTTCGGTCTGGTCGATGACGAGGTAGCCGCCGGACTTGAGCGGCACCTTCCTGTCGAGGGCGCGGCCGATCTCGTCTTCGATGGCGTGCAGGTCGAAGATCGGGCGCGCGCCGGTGTAGAGCTCGATCTTGGAGGCGCTGTCCGGCATGAATGCGCCGGCGAACTCGAGCATGCGCGCGTGCACGCCCGGACTGTCCACCGAGATGCGGTCGATGCCGGTGCCGAGCTGGTCGCGCAGCAGGCGCAGCGGCAAAGGCAGGTCCTCATGCACGAGTTCGCCCGCGCTCGCGCGCATGCCCCGCTCGCGCACGACGCCCCACAGGCGGTGCAGGAAGTGCAGGTCCTCCTCGAGCGCGGCTGACGCCACGCCTTCCGCGACGGTGCGCACGATGTAGCCGCCGTTGGTACCCGTCGGCACGGCGCCCGTCACCGACTCGCGCAGACGCCCGCGCTCGCCTTCATCCTCGATGCGCGTCGAGACGCCGATGCCCTTGCCCTTCGGCAGGTAGACGAGGTAGCGCGACGGGATGCTGACGAAGGTCGTGAGGCGCGCGCCCTTGGTGCCGAGCGGATCCTTCAGCACCTGCACCAGGATCTCATCGCCTTCGCGCATGTGTTCGCGGATGTCCTCGCTCCGCTCGCCCGCCACTTCCGCTTCCTCTTCGTGCGCGTATGCGACGTCGGAGACATGCAGGAACGCCGTGCGCTCGAGTCCCACGTCGATGAATGCAGCCTGCATGCCGGGCAACACCCGCGACACCCGGCCCTTGTAAATGTTGCTGGTGATTCCCACTCGATTGGCACGCTCGACGAAGATCTCCTGCAGGACGCCGTTCTCGATGAGTGCGGCGCGCGTTTCGCGCGGCATCACGTTGACGAGGATTTCCGCGCTCATCGGCCGGCTCGCGCGGCGCTGAGTGGGTCGATCCCCGCTGCGCGCAGAAGTTCCGCCGTCTCGTAGAGCGGCAGCCCCATCACGCCGGAAAAGCTCCCTTCGAGATCGCGGATGAAGGTCGCCGCGAGTCCCTGCACGGCATAGCCGCCCGCCTTGTCGCGCGGCTCGCCGGATTCCCAGTAGGCCTCGCATTCCTCACGCTGCAACGCTCGAAAGGTCACGCGGCTGACATTGACCCGCACGTCGACGCGTCCGGCGATTCGGAGCGCGACGCCGGTCATGACTTCGTGCGTGCGGCCGCTGAGGCGCGCGAGCATGCCGAGGCCGGACTCGCGGTCGGTGGGTTTGCCGAGTATCTCGCTCCCGAGGACGACCGCCGTGTCCGCCGCAATCAACGCACTGCGGCGCCCGGCCGGCAGCGCATGCCAGGCCGTTTCCGCTTTGAGGTGCGCCAGGCGGTGCACATAGTCGCGCGGCGGCTCGGCCGGCAAGCGCGATTCATCGACGTCGGCGGGAACGATCTCGGGCTCGATACCCATCTGGCGAAGGAGGTCGCGGCGTCGCGGCGATGCGGAAGCCAGCAGGACGGACAGGGGCAGCATGAGCATTGAGGCCGGCTTTAGGGCTTAACTTTCAATCAATTGCGCGACAAGCCGCGAATCGGGTCGAGACCGGCTGAGGATAGCACCGGCCGCGGCCCCAAGGCACCGTGGGAATCGGCCAAAAGCCGCGATTTCGGGCCCGAAATTCTCAGCCGCGATGGTAGGGGTGGCCCTTTCTGAGGCTCTGCGCCCGGTAGAGCTGCTCGATCAGGACGACGCGGGCCAGGGCATGCGGAAAGGTCAGGGCTGAGAGTGAGAGCCGGGAGTCGGCGCGCTCCACGCAGGCGCGCGCGAGGCCGTCGGGTCCGCCGATGAGAAAGGCGAGGTCCCTGCCCTCCTGCAGCCGCTCGCCGAGCCAGCGCGCGAGCTGCTCCGTGCTCATTGCCTTGCCGCCGACTTCAAGCGCCACGACGAAATCACCGTCGCGAATCGCGGCGAGCATCCTCTCGCCCTCGCGCGCGACCGCACGCGCAACATCCGCGTTGGGACCGCGCTTTGCGATCGCAAGCTCGACGAGCTCGAATTTGAGCTCGGGACCGAAGCGCTTCGCGTAGTCGGCGCACGCCTCGTTGACCCAGCCGGGCAAACGCATGCCGGCGGCAAGGACACGCAGCTTCATGCGGGCTCAGGCCCCGACGGGGTCCGACGCCCGGACGCTCCAGAGCTTCTCGAGGCCGTAGAACTCGCGCACGCGCGGCAGCATGAGGTGCACGACGATGTCGCCGAGGTCGACGAGCACCCACTCGCCGCCCTGGCTGCCTTCGACCCCGAGCGGGCGAAAGCCGGCGGACTTCGCCTTCTGCACCAGCCGGTCGGCGATCGAGCGCACGTGGCGATCGGAATTGCCGCTCGCGATCACCAGCGTATCGAAGATGTCGGACAGCCTGCGCACATCGAGCACCCGCACGTTGACGGCCTTCATGTCATCGAGCGCGCCGGCCACGACGATGTCGAGCGCCGACGCCACGGGCTCGCGCGGCGTCCCGTTCAGGCGGGGTGCCGTTTTCTTTCGCGGGGACTTCCGGCGCGCTGGGCTCAAGGCTTCTTGTCAGTCTTTGCGGGCGTAGACGCCCGAATCCTGAATGACCTTGCGCACCGGGTCGGGCATGAGGAAGCGGGGATCGCGTCCGGCGGAGATGAGATTGCGCACTTCGGTCGAGGAGATTTCCAGTTGCGTTACGGCATGTATGTATATGCACCCGGCGCGCGATTCATGCAAGTCCCCGATGCGGCCGGTGCCGCGGTCGACGAGCAGTTCCCCGAGCGGGCCCATGCCCGGCGCGCGCCAGCCTGGCCGATGCGCGACAACCACGTGCGCCAGTTGCAGGAGCTCGCGCCACTGATACCACTTGGGAAGGCCGAGGAACGCGTCCATGCCGACGATGAGACAGAGCGAGCGATCGGGATTCTCCGCACGTAAGGACGCCAGGGTATCGACGGAATATGACGGTCCGTCGCGCCGCATCTCCCGGTCGTCGACCAGGAAGCCATGCTGCCCCTCGGTCGCGGCCTTCACCATGGCGAGGCGCACGTCCGCCGAAGCGACGGGCTGTTCCCGATGCGGCGGGTTGCCGGCCGGCATGAACCGCACTTCGGTGAGGCCGAGCGCCTGCAGCAGTTCGAAGGCGGTTCGCAGGTGCCCGTAGTGAATCGGGTCGAAGGTCCCGCCGAAGATGCCGATCGGATGCATGGCGTAACCCTGCCCGAAAACTTCTTGCAATGCAAAGCGTTGCGCGACCCCGGAGCCGCAGGATTCAACCGAAATAGCCGACGCCGCGCGCCATCAGGGCGGCGCACAGCAGGATGATCACGAGACCCGTGAGCTGCAGGTGAACGAGGGAGGCGATCCGGCGGCGCAGGCTTGCATCGATGACGGGGACTTCGCCCCGTTTGAGCACCGCGCGCCAGCGCATGTACTGGCGTGTCGGATAGATTGAAACGAGGCCGACGAGCGCGAAGGTCGCGATCTTCACGAGGAACGGGATGCTGTGAAAGTAGTAGTGAGCGCCCTTCTCGAATTGCGTGACGCGCAGAAATCCGATGATCACGACCGTGGTCGCGGCGATCCCGTAGACGAGGTCGAGCCTCAGGATCTTGCGCGCGCTCCAGGCCGTGAGCTCGCCCTTGATGAGCACGAGTTCGACGAAGAGCGTCGCGAACAGCACGAACGCCGCGAGGTGATGCAGGAAGGCGAACAGCGCGGACATCAGTAAGGCGTTCCGTCCTTGTGCATGAACCGGCCGCGATTCAGGAGGTGAATGTCGATGAATTCGTCTTCATGGGAGTGCCAGTGACGCATCGAGGAGACCTTCCCCGGATGGAGCGTCGAGAGATTGACCCCGATCTTCGTGAGTCCGCAGGGTTCCGGATAGCCGGTCCGGGTGCGTTAGCCAGGGGACCGACTTCAGTCTGTCCCCTCTCAAGACGCACCCACTCCTGCCAATTGTGTGGCCATGCGTGCCAGCGCATCCCAGGGATCGCCCGCGGCATGGCCCTTGATCATGCGATCGATCTGGCTGCAGTCGCGCAGCAGTTGGTTGAGCGGCAGCCGGCTCGCCCGCCGTCGCGCGCGCTCGAGCGCCGGCGAAGGCCGCGGCCAGACCGGCGCCGCGGTGGCGGCCGTTCCCGTTCGCGCACGCATTTCACCCTGCCAGAGCGCGCGAACGTCCTTCGCGAGCGCCCACAGCACGAGCGGCGGCTCGGTGCCTTCGCCCCTGAGGCCCGCGAGAATCCTGAGCGCGCGCGCCGCGTCGCCGTCGAGCGCCGCGTCGCTCAGCTGGAAAATGTCGTAGCGGGCGCTGTTCGCCACCGCTTCCCCCACCGCTGCCGCATCGATCGCGCCGCGCGCATTGAGGAGTGCAAGCTTCTCGATCTCCTGATCCGCGGCGAGCAGATTCCCCTCGACGCGCTCCGCGAGGAGTGCCGCAGCGTCCGCGGTTGGCTGCAAGCCGTGACGCGCCATGCGCGCCGCGATCCAGCGCGGCAATTCGCCGATCTTGACCGGCCAGACCTGCACCCATCCGCCCCGCTCCTCCATCGCGGCAACCCAGCTGGACTTGAGCGCGTCCCGATCCAGCTGGTCGGCGATCACAAGGAGCAGCGTATCCGGCGGTGGACTCTCGATGAGCTCGGTCAGGACCCTGGAGCCGTCGACGCCCGCCTTGCCGCTCGGCATCTTCAGTTCGAGGATGCGGCGCGTCGAAAACAGCGAAAGCGACTGGCCCGCCGTGCGCAAGGCGTTCCAGTCGAAGCTGCGTTCGGCGAAAAATACCTCGCGTTCCGCGAAACCCTCCGCGCGCGCCTTGCGCCGGACGGCGTCGACCGCTTCCGCGACGAGCAGCGGCTCGTTCCCTGAAACGAGATAGGCCGGCAGTAGTTTCCCTGCCAGCTTCTCCTCCAGCTGTTCGGCGCGGATCTTCATGGGGGCCTCGATTATGAGGCCGCGGCGCCCAAGCGTCGAACGGACCGTCGCGCACGGCGAACCGACTCGTCGCAGGCGGCGGCCGGGAGTATCTTGCGGCCGGCATGGCAGTCGCACTCCACATCAACGGCGTAGAGCGCCGCTTCGACGGCGATCCCGCGATGCCGCTTCTCTGGTACCTGCGCGACCACGCAGGGCTCACCGGCGCGAAATTCGGTTGCGGAGCGGGTCTCTGCGGTGCCTGCACCGTCCTCATCGACGGTCGCGCGACGCGCTCGTGCATCCTGCCGGTGAGTGCGCTCGCCGGCCGCAAGGTCGTGACGATCGAAGGCATCGGGCGCGATGGCCTGCACCCCGTGCAACAGGCCTGGATCGACGAGGAAGTCGCGCAGTGCGGCTACTGCCAGACCGGCCAGATCCTCGCCGCGATCGACCTGCTCGCGCGCGTGCCGAAGCCCAAGCGTGCCGATATCGACAGCATCACGAACCTCTGCCGCTGCGGCACCTACGATCGCATTCGCAAGGCGATCCTGCGCGCAAGCGGCCAGTCGACCGCGGCGTCGTGAGGCCGATCGAGTCAAGGTATAGTGGGGGGCGTCGAGCATTGGAGCGCCGCTCATGCCCACTCTTTTCGAGAAAATCATCGCGGGCGAACTGCCGGCCGCGATCGTCTACCGCGACGATCGCGTAACCGCCTTCCGGGACATCCGGCCAGCCGCGCCGACCCATATCCTGATCGTGCCGAACAAGCCGATTCCCACGACGAACGATGTCGCCGACGGGGACGAGGCGCTGCTCGGGCACCTCATCATCGTCGCGCGCGACCTCGCGAAACAGGAAGGCATCGCCGCGAACGGCTACCGCCTCATCATCAACTGCAATGCGCATGGCGGGCAGGAGGTGTACCACCTGCACCTGCATCTCATCGGCGGCCGGCCGCTCGGCCCGATGATCGCCCGACAGGAAAAGACCGGATGAAGCGCAACGCGAAGAAGGGCCGCAAGCTGACCCGCAAAGCCGCGCTGCGCACGCTCTACCCGGCCATCGAGCCCTTTCGGCGCGGCCGGCTCAAGGTCTCGGACGTGCACGACCTCTACTACGAGGAGTGCGGCAACCCGAAGGGCAAGCCCGTGGTCTTCGTGCACGGCGGCCCGGGCGCCGGCGCGGGCGAGAAGTCGCGCTCTTTCTTCGACCCGAAGCACTACCGTATCGTCCTTTTCGATCAACGCGGCTGCGGCCGCAGCCGCCCGCACGCGAGCCTCGTCGAGAACACGACCTGGCACCTGGTCGACGACATGGAAAAACTGCGCGAGCGGCTGGGAATCGAGCGCTGGCAGGTATTCGGCGGGTCGTGGGGCTCGACGCTCGGTCTCGCCTATGCGCAGGCGCATCCGGATCGCGTGAGCGAGCTCGTCGTGCGCGGCATCTTTCTCCTGAGGCGCTGGGAACTCGACTGGTTCTACCAGGCGGGCGCCGGCTATCTCTATCCCGAGCGCTGGAAACTGTTCCTCGCGCCGATCCCGCTCGAAGAGCGCGGCGACCTGCTGCAGGCGTATCACCGGCGCGTCACCGGATCCGACGCGAAGGTCGCAAGGCGTGCGGCGCGCGCCTGGTCCGTTTGGGAGGCCTCGACCAGCTACCTGCGACCGAACGAGGAGAACGTGAAGAGCTGGAGCGCCGACAAGTTCGCGATGGCGATCGCGCGCATCGAGTGCCACTACTTCGTCAACAAGGGCTTCTTCTACACCGAGGATCAGCTCATCCGTAACGCCGAGAGGCTGCGCCACATCCCGGGCGTGATCGTGCAGGGCCGCTACGACATCGTGTGTCCCGCCGCGAGCGCGTGGGAACTGCACGAGGCCTGGCCGGAAGCGCACTTCAGGATCGTGCCCGACGCCGGCCACGCCGCGCTCGAGCCCGGCATCGCTCACGAACTCGTCTGCGCGACCGACCTCTTCCGCTGATTACTTGGGTAGGGCTCGCAACCATGGAACCAAGACAACGCAGTTTCCTCGTCTCGACACTGGTTGGCTTCGGCCTGCTCGCGCTGCTGTTCAAGTTCGTCGTCCAGCCGATCCAGGAGCACCCCGAACGAGAGGCACAACGAGAGGCACAGGAACGCCGGGCCCAGCAGGTCAAAGAACGTTCCAGCGAAATCTCCGAACTGCAGGACGTCATGGCACGCGCACGGGCCAAGTGGCGCGCTGACGTCGTGGCCGCGAACGCGACCGGGGCAACGGGCAGCATTCCGCCGCTCGTGCGCGTGCATCGAAACGACGCCGGGGAGTTCGTCATCTCCAATGTCAGCGGCGAACAGATTTGCGTCTCGGTGCAACGCGTCAGCCTGCCGGCGCGCTGCGCCATCGGCCCTCGCGGCCGCTGTCAGGTAATGGCCGCTGGCCAGGAATTGGAGTTCGTGTCACCTCCGGGTGACGGCGCGTGCCGAAGCAGCACGCTGGAGTTTCGAATCGGCAACGAGCTCACTGCTGACCTTCCCTGGTGGTCGGAAACCGCGCTCGCGGATTTCGATCGAGTCACGGGCCTGATGGAAGCGGAGTTCGCTCGCGCCAGTGCAGGCAGCGGCGTCGGAGCCACCGATGCGCTTTCGACGCGGCAACTGACCGACGAGGCGAACACCGCCAAGGCCTTCCTGGCTCAGGACTCCGTTGCCGAACGCTGGCGGCCCACTCTTGCGCTGCTGCGCCAGGTGCAGCTCGACACAATGCTCGCGGAGCAGTCGGGCGACACCGAAGCGCGGCTTGAACCGTCCCCGAGCCCCGACACCGCCAACAGCCAATGATCCAGATGGGCTGTGCAAAGATTCCGCAGGCTGATGGGCGAAGGAAGATCAGGAGCATGCGCACCTTCCTGTCTGGTTTGTCGTTGCTCCTGGCTGGCGGCTGTGTCGATCCCTCCGAGTCGGTGCCGCGGGACCCGCCGCCGCGACTGGCAGTGCAGACATCGGACCTGCCTCCCGCCGCGTTCCTCAAGGCCGACCTCGTCGTCACGATTCGAGGCGAACACCGGCCTTATTGCTTCGGGGTCGACGAACTCCTCTCGTGGCTCAAAGAGCAAGCGGTGGCGACACAGCAGTGGACGCAGCTCGAAAATGGGCGCTGGCGCCTCGACGGTTTCGCGTACCGGGGCGAGGAGCACACCGTCTGGGTGTTCGAGCAATCGGCCGACGGCGTCGAACTGGTCGGATACAAGGACTCGGCCATCGCCGAGCGCACGCACAAGAGCATCATGGAAATCTACTATCCCTATGTCTCGTCCAAGCACTCCGACCCTGTGCGCCAGAGGTACGGCACGTGCAAGAACCCCTATGACTGACTATCCGAGGCTCATCGCACTCGCCGGGCCAATTTGCGCGCTGCTGGTCTCCTGCGGGAGCGCCGAGCCCCCGGACGCCCGCATAGCGACGATGTCGCCCCAGATCGTGGACAAGCGCATCAAGACGCGTGGCATCACCCATTGGGTGGACGCGCAGACTGGGCACAGGCTGCGGCTGGCGTTCTTCCGCGAGTAACGCCGCACGACGCATGGGCGAACCGCCCGCAGACGTCGTCTGCGGGCTTTTGAGGTGCGCCCCCGCCGAGACCTAGAATGTCGCGCGCACGATCAGGCGCAAGTCCCGGCCCGGCATGATCACATCATCCTTGTTGAGCGCGACGGCATTGCGTTGCACGCTGTCCGTCAGGTTGCGACCGACCAGCGCGAGCTCAAAGCCTTGATGCGCTTCAAGAGGCCGCCAGCCGAAATGGGCGTCGAGTGACACGAACCCTGGCGTCTCGGTTTCCGCTGTTGCGACATGGGTCTGACGCCCGGAGTACTTAAGCGTAAAGCCCCCGTCGATGCTGCCGCCATCCCAGTGCAGGCCCCCACCGATACGGTACGGCGGAATGCGAGGGATGTTGCCACCGCTGTCGATCGTCGCGCGCACGGAGTCGGCGAGCAGCTCGGCTTGCAGCTTGCCGCTCGTCACCTCATACAAAGCGAAGGTGGCCTTGCCTTCGGCACCATAAAACGTCGCATCGACCTGTGTGTAGTTGAGCTCCTGCAATTCATTCGCGTCGCCGACGACGCAATTGCCTGCATCGTCGCACGTGCGCCCAGTCAGATCGCCGAAAATGTAGTTGCTGAATTTCGCTCCCCACACCGAGCCTTCGATACGCACCCGGTCGAGCCGCACGCGCATCGTGCCCTCGAGCGAGTTTGCACGTTCGATGCCAAGCGTCGGATCGCCGGTTTCGAAGGTCGCCGGCCCATCGTGCGGACCGCGCGCGAAGAGCTCGGTCTGCCCCGGCGCGCGTGCGGCGCTCGACAGCGTCACGCCGAAGCGCACGGCAGAATCTGCGTCGAGCACGAGCCCGACAGATGCGCTGATCGGGGTGAAATCAAGCGACGTCGCGACACCGGAGCCCGGCGTGCCGTCGATCTTCACGCTTTCCACGCGCGCCCCGGTTTGCAGGCGAACCGCCTCGCCGAATGGCACCTCGGTGAATGCGAACGCAGCGGACGTCTTCGTGGTCGTTGGCAGGAGGTAATTGGCGCCCTCGCCGAGCGCCGAGAAGTCCTTCTGCTGCGCCTGCAGCCCGAACGCCGAACCCGAGAACGGGCCGAGGGCGCCAAAGAGTCCTTCTGCGCGCACGTCCCATTCGTTGTCCTTGAAGGTCGAGAGGACCTCGCCGGTTTCGGGATCGATCTCCGAGTGCTCATAGTTGGCGTGGCCGCCCTCGACCGTGAGCGTTTGCAACGCCCCCGCCCCGATGGCGAACGAGGAGCGCAGCATTTCCTTCGTCTGCTTCATGTCGATGAAGGTCGTGTCGCTCGGAATGCCGTAGGTCGAGTCGTAGTGCACGACACCGGCACCGACCCGGCTGTCGCCGAAGAAATAGGAACTCCCAAGGGAATAGCCATCGCCCTGGAATGCCGAATTGGGCTGTGTGCCGCCGGGGATGTCGTAGTCATCCGTGTGCCGGTCGAAGCCGTCGGCGTGAATGGCGAACTGTCCCGCACGCACATCCAGCAACGCCGATCCTTCGCTGGCATTCGCATTGGTGCCATAGGATCCCGTCAGCTCGGCATTGAATGGCTTGTCCGGCAGTTCGCCCGGAACACGGTTGTTGATCGCGTTGACCACGCCGCCGATCGCCTGACTGCCATAGCGGAGCGTTGCCGCGCCCCGGACGACCTCGATCTTGTCCGTCGACAGCGGGTCGATGGGCACACCGTGATCGGGGCCCACGTCTGACACATCGAAGCTGCCGATGCCGTTCTCAAGCACGCGGACGCGATTGGCATCGAACCCGCGGATGACCGGCCGGCTGGCGCCCGAAGCGAAGCCCGTTCCGGTGACACCCGGTTCGTTCGCCAGCGCGTCGGCGAGGTTGGCGCCGCCTGACTGCAGGATCTGCTGGCGATTGACGGTGCTGACGATGGTCGCGATATCGTCCGCGTCGTGCGCCAGGGGCGAGGCGGTGATGACGACGGTATCGAGCGGCTTGCTGTCCGCCGCAGCCGGGACGTCCGCGTGAACGACCGCCGCGCCGCAAAGCGATGCGAGTGCGAGGACCGCACATTTTGAGTTTCTGACGATCATGTGAGTATTTCCCAATGCAATTCGATGGCGGCCGCGCGCGCGTCGAGAGCGATGCAACGCGCACGGCCAAGGTGACGCGACAGGACGGCCGCGAGGCGCGTTGTCGGGTCAGATTGCGAGGACTTTGGGGTTACTCGAGCGGAGGACCGCGTCCCGTCCAGTGGTACGAGATCGCGGCGATGACGATGGCAGGCTCGCGATCGACCGGAACGATCGAACTCGCGAGCACGGGAATGAAACTGGCGGGGGCGCACTGCGCGAGCGGCGCGCCGCCGAGGGAATGGGCCTGGCACAGCGGACAGGTCGACGACGGATCGCCTCGCTGGCGCTTGCCCTGCTCGTCACTGTCGGCCGGAGCCGTGGCACCGGCCGGAGCGACATCTGCCGCCACGACTGCAAAGCCGGACGCCGCACGAGCCGGGACGTGGATGTGCGCCTGGGCAACGAAGCCCTGCAGCGTCGACGTCAGCAGCAATGCCAGCGCAAGTACCGTGCGCTGGCGTGCAAAGGAAGCTGCATGGAAGAAGCGCATGGCGCCGTGTATCCGTCGATCCCTCGGTCGCAGTCTGCCGGATGATGCGAGCCGTCGTGCGCAGGGTCAATGCGCGGACCCCGGCGATCGCGTGGCCTGCGATGAATGGTGCTCCCCTGACGGTGAAGCGACTAGGGCCTTTGTGCGACGCCGGTCACGAATGCATCGATATCCTCGAGCACGGGGGGCGGATCGGACCTGAGATTGCTGAAGGCGGCGACCGTGTCGCCGTGCGACTTGCCCTCGTAGCGCTTCAGCGTGACGGATGCTCCCACTGCAGAGAGGGCCGTCGCGAGGTGCTCCGAATTCCCGGGTGCCACGGTCCGGTCGGCGGACCCATAGAGTAGAAGCGCCGGCGGCGCATCCGCGCGGACGAAATGGATCGGCTGCGTGAGCACGGGATCGCTTCCGTCGAAAACCTTGTGTTCGAAACCGCTCCCGAACGGCAGGAAGTCATAAGGCCCGGACAGTCCGATGACGCCGCCGAGCTCGCTCGCCTCCATGCCCGCATCGTGCAGGTAGTGCGCATCGAGGGCGAGCAGCAGGACGATGTGGGCGCCCGCCGAATGCCCCATCAGGAAAATGCGCTTCGGATCGCCGCCGAGCCCGGTGGCGTGAGCGCGCGTCCATGCGACGGCGCGCGCGGCATCCTCGACGAAAACCGGAAATCGAACTTCCGGATAGAGCCGATAGCCCGCCATCACCGTCAGGTAGCCACGCTCCGCCAGGGTCTCGCCGACGAAGCGGTACAGGTCCTTCGAACCGGAGGTCCAGCCGCCGCCGTGCACGTACACGATCACGGGTGCTGAACCCTGCTGCCCGCGCGCTGAATAGACATCGAGCCGCTGTCGGGGCTCGGGTCCGTACGCGATATCGGTCGCGCGGTGCGCGGCTTTGCCGCTTGCGGCCAGGTTGGCTGCCGTGAACTGAAGCTGGCTGCAGGCGGCAACCAGCACGATCGTCACGATGACGGGCAGCAGAGTCCTTGCAGATCTCGCGTTCACTGTTCGCGCAGCTTCCAGGTGGGCTCGTCACGCCCGGTGATGAGGCCATGCCGCAGCAGCCAGGCGCGGGTGTCGGCGGCATCGCTCTCGAACCACGCGCGCGCGGAACCGAGGCGAAACGTGTAGCCCCAGCTGTCCATGTCGGCGAGCATGCGGTCGCGCCCGAGCTGCGGCACGAAATCCGCGAGCAGGATCTGCAGGTAGCAGACGCCATTCTCCTCCTCGAAGTCGCCGCCGGCGTCGGTGTCCATGCCGACGCGCCGCTCCGGCGTGACGCAGACGAAATGGCTGGCTTCGTGCAGGATCGAGTGCACCGGCGTATCGAGTCTTGCGAAGAGTTGCCGGCCGCGAAGTCCGGCCTCGCTCTCGCCCCAGTACGATCCCGGCGGCGTCTCATTGTCGGCGACCAGGCGCAGTTCGAGCCCGTAGCGATCGAGGAGGACCGCGACCTCGAGCCGCGCGACGGACCGCAGCCGGATGACTTCAGAGGCTGGCAAGGCGGCGCATGACGATGCCAACGATGTCGTTGGCGAGCGCGGCGCGCAGCAGCTCCTCCTCGTGGCCCTTGGCAAGCAGGGCACGTTCGTCGAAGCTGTAGTCGCGCGTGAGGGTCACCGTCTGCGGCGCGAGCAGGATCTTGTCACCGGCGTTCACCGTGAAGGTCACCGTGTAGAACACTTCGTACTCGCGCGGCGTGTTCTGCGCCGAAACCGACAGGACGTGCTGGCCGGTCTGGTCCTTCTTGATGGAGACGACGGTGGTCGCCTGCTCGCGGTCCGTCGCGACACGCACGCCCGCGGCATCGAGCGCGTCGACTAGCGAGCGGTGGAATGGCGTATGTGTGTCCTCGGCCTCGACATAGGTGACGGACAAGAGCGGCGAGAGCTTGGCCGCCCCCTGCAGATGAAAGCCGCACCCGCCGACGAGGGCGGCGATGAGCAGCAGGGCGATTGGGCGTGCCATCACACCACCACGGTCACGAGCCGGCCGGGAATGACTTTGATCATCTTGACGGCATTCGAGCCAACGAACTTGCGCACCTGTTCGTCGGCGAGCGCCGCAGCCTTGACGGTTTCCTCGTCCGCGTTCGCCGCCACGTTGATTCGGCCGCGGAGCTTGCCGTTGACCTGCACGACGAGTTCGATCGAATCGCGCGCGAGCGCGGCGGCATCGGCCGCGGGCCAGCGCTCGTCGATGACCGCGCGCGTGTGGCCGAGCTCCCGCCAGAGCTCGTGACAGGCATGCGGCACCATCGGCGCGAGCACGAGCACGATGATCTCGAGCGTCTCCTGCGTGACGGCACGCCCCTGGGGCGACGCATCGTCGAACTTGTGCAGCGTATTCATCAGTTCCATCACCGCGGCGATCGCGGTGTTGAAGGTGCGCCGGCGGCCGATGTCATCGCCGACCTTCGCGAGCGTCTGGTGCGCAGCCGTGCGCAGCGCGCGCTGCTGGGGAGTCAGAGAAGAAGGCGCCCTCACCCCAGCCCTCTCCCCCGAAGCGGGGGAGAGGGAGTGGGCGACGTGTGTATGTACGGCTTTCCACAAGCGCTTGATGAAACGGAAGGCGCCCTGCACACCTTCATCCGACCACTCGAGCGTCTGGTCGGGCGGTGTATTCGAAATGGCGAAGAGCCGCGCGGTATCCGCGCCGTAGGCCTGGATCAGCGTTTGCGGGTCGACACCATTGTTTTTCGACTTCGACATCACCTTGACGCCTTCCCAGGTGACGGGCTGGCCGTCGCTCATCAGGACGGCGCCCGTGCGGGTGCCGTGGGCATCGACCTTCACGTCGACGTCGGCGGGATTGAAATACGTGACGCGCCCTTCGCCCGTCTTGCGGGAGTAGATGTCGTTCAGCACCATGCCCTGCGTCAGGAGCTGCGAGAACGGCTCGGCGAAATTCACCAGGCCGCAGTCGCGCATCGCGCGCGTCCAGAAGCGCGAATAGAGGAGGTGCAGGATCGCGTGCTCGATGCCGCCGATGTACTGATCGACCGGCAACCAGTAGCGTACGCGCTCATCGACCATCGCATCGGCGCGGTCCGTGCAGGCGTAGCGCATGAAGTACCACGAGGAGTCGACGAACGTATCCATCGTGTCCGTCTCGCGCTTCGCGGGCTTGCCGCACTTCGGGCAGGCGCAATGGACGAACGACTCGAGCTTCGCGAGCGGATTGCCGCTGCCGTCCGGCACCAGGCCTTCCGGCAGCACGACGGGCAGATCCTTGTCCGGCACCGGCACATCGCCGCAGGCCGGGCAATGAATCAGCGGGATGGGGCAGCCCCAGTAGCGCTGGCGCGAGATGCCCCAGTCGCGCAGGCGCCAGGTCACGCGCTTCTCGCCGAGACCGCTTCTCGCGAGATCGCGCGCGATCGCATCGACCGCGGCCTGGTAGTCGAGCCCGTCATAGGCGCCGGAGTTGACGCAGCGGCCGTGGTCGGCATACCAGGGCTGCCACGCTTCCGTCGAATACGCGCGGCCGTCGACGTCGATCACCGGCGCGATCGGCAATGCGTATTTCTTCGCGAACGCGAAATCGCGCTCATCGTGGCCGGGCACGCCCATCACGGCGCCCTCGCCGTACGCCATCAGCACGTAGTTGCCGACCCAGACCGGGACAGGCGCATTCGTGATGGGATGCCGGACGAAGAGTCCCGTCGGCATGCCCCTCTTCTCTTGCGTTGCGAGCTCCGCTTCCATCGAGGGGCCGCGGCGGCATTCATCCACGAAGGCGGCAAGCTTCGCATCGGCCCGTGCCGCGTGCGTCGCGAGCGGATGCTCCGCGGCGACGGCGCAGAACGTCGCGCCCATGAGCGTGTCCGCGCGCGTCGTAAAAACATTCAGCACGCGCTGCGCGCCGTCGAGCTCGTAGGGAAAGCCGATGTTGACGCCGTGACTCTTGCCGATCCAGTTGGCCTGCATCGCCTTCACGCGCTCGGGCCAGTTCGGCAGCGTGTCGAGCGCCGCGAGCAGTTCCTCCGCGTAGCGCGTGATGTTGAGGTAGTACATCGGGATCTCGCGCTTCTCGATGAGCGCGCCGGTGCGCCAGCCGCGGCCCTCGATCACCTGCTCGTTCGCGAGCACGGTCTGGTCGACCGGATCCCAGTTCACGACGCCGGTCTTCTTGTAGGCGAGCCCGCGCTCGAGCATGCGCAGGAAAAACCACTGGTTCCAGCGGTAGTACTCGGGCTTGCAGGTCGCGATCTCGCGGCTCCAGTCGAGCGCGAAGCCGAGCGCGCGCAGCTGCCCCTTCATGTGCGCGATGTTGTCGTAGGTCCAGCGCGCGGGCGCGACGCCGTTTTTTATCGCGGCGTTTTCCGCCGGCAGGCCGAACGCGTCCCAGCCCATCGGCTGCAGGACGTTCTTGCCCATCATGCGCATGTAGCGCGTGATCACGTCGCCGATCGTGTAGTTGCGCACGTGTCCCATGTGCAGCCACCCGCTCGGGTACGGGAACATGCACAGGCAGTAGTACTTCTCCTTCGCCGGGTCCTCGCGGACGGCGAACGAGCGATGTTCTTCCCAATAGCGCTGGGCAGCAGCCTCGACGGCAGCGGGTTCGTAGCGTTCTTGCATCATGGAAACGGCGAGCGAGGATACCTTATCCATGTGCCGCAGGGGACCACTTGCCGGGAGGTGGCTCTTGCGGGCGGCGCCCCCGGCCGGAGAATCAGGACCCCATGGAATACCCGATCTACCAGGTCGACGCGTTCACCGAGCGGCGTTTTCACGGCAATCCGGCCGCGGTCGTCATCAGCGAGGAGTGGCTCGCGGCGGAGGTGATGCAGGCCGTCGCCGCCGAGAATAACCTCGCGGAGACCGCGTTCCTCGTGCGCGAGGGAGCGCGCTTCGGCATCCGCTGGTTCACGCCGACGGTGGAGATCGATCTCTGCGGCCACGCGACGCTCGCGAGCGCGCACGTCCTCTTTGAGCAGGGCTACACGAGCGGTGATGCCATTGAATTGCGGTATGGCGGCGGCGTTCTGAACGTCACGCGCGACGGCGAGCGCCTGGCGCTCGACTTTCCCTCGCTCCCGCCGACGCGCACCCGCGCCGACTCCGAACTCGGAGCCGCGCTCGGCGCTCTGCCCGATGAAGCGCACATCGCAAAAGCTCAGATGGCGGTCTACGCGTCGGCAAAGGCCATTCGCGCCCTCGAGCCAGACATGACGGCCGTCGCGAAACTCGAGGGCTACGGTCTCATCGTGACGGCACCCGGCGATGACTGCGATTTCGTCTCGCGGTTCTTCGCGCCGCAATCGGGCGTGCCGGAAGATCCCGTCACCGGGTCCGCGCATTGCACGCTGATTCCCTATTGGAGCAAGCGTCTCGGCAAGACGCGCCTGCACGCGCGCCAGATCTCGCCGCGCGGCGGCGAACTCTGGTGTGAGGATCGCGGCGAGCGGGTGACGATCGCCGGGTTCGCCGCGTCCTATCTCAAGGGCTCGATCAGTATCTAGGAGCGCTGCGCGGCGCTCCTCACGAGTCGCGCAGCACGAGCTCGCCGTCCTTGACGGGGATGCGCCGGCCCGGATCGTGATCCATCGTGACCACGCCGTCCTTGCCCTTGAGGCGATAGCGCACGCGAAACTCGCCCGTCTCCTCGGTATGCGAGTCATACACCGTCTTGCAGACGTTCTCGGTCGTCTGGTAGGTGTTGTTCTCCTGGACGTGCTTCTGGACCTTGTTGCCGGCATAGCCGCCTGCGGCCGCGCCTGCGACAGTCGCAATGTCCTTGCCCGTGCCGCCACCGATCTGATGGCCGATCACGGCGCCGACGACGGCGCCCGTGACGGTGCCTGCCACGCGCTTTTCATCCTTGATCGGCTTCTGCCGCGTGACGACCTGGTCGCTGCATTCCTGCCGCGGAGTCTTCACCACATGGGTGATGGGGTCGACGTCGAGCACTTCGGCGCCTGGCCCCCTGACGGCCTGGTAGCCGGCATAGCCCGCGATGCCCGTCGCGAGCAGGCCGCCCAGCGCGATGCCGGTGAGATTGGGATTGGTCATCGGTTGCCTCCTCGATTGCCGGCGGCATCTTAGGGAGGCATTCCGGCCGGAGCACTACTCCGATGGCCGGACGCGCTGCCGGACGATTCCGACACCGAGGCCGAAGAGCGCCAGCAGCGCTGCAAGCGTTACAACGGGCCAGTTTCCGACCCGCGCATAGGGAGTTACGCCGCTATAGGGCACTACCTCGCCCTTGAGCACGGCCGGCTTGAAGCGTGCAATGCGATCGAGAACCTTGCCGTGCGCATCGATGATGGCGGTGATGCCGTCGTTTGCCACCCGCACCTGATAGCGGCCCGCCTCGAGCGAGCGCATGCGCGCGATCTCGAGATGCTGGTGCGCGGCGGTCGAATCGCCGAACCAGGCGTCGTTGGTGACATTGACCATGAGATGCGCTTCGCCGAGCGTCGCAAGTCCGATGCTTCCCCACGCATCTTCGTAGCAGATCGTTGCGCCCAGCTTCATGCCGGCGGCATCGAGCGGCGGCTGCGCATCGGCACCCGGCGTCATGTCGATGTAGGGCAGGCTCATCAGGCGCATCCAGTGGCGCACGCTCGCGGGCACCGGGAAGAACTCGCCAAAAGGAACGAGGCGCCGCTTGTCGTAGACAGCGCCCGGCGTGCCGAGTGCAAAGAGCGAATTGAAATAGTGCCCGCCCGCCGGGTCATAGCGCAGCATGCCGACGACCACCGTGCCGCCGCGTGCCTCGGCGTCGCGCTCGAGCGGCTCGAGAAAGGGTCCGAGTTCGTGGGCAAGGAGCGGGAGCGAGGCTTCCGGCAGCACGATGAGTTTCGCGCCGAAGCCCCGCTCGCTGAGCTCACGATAGAGCTTCAGGGTGCGCAACCGGGAGTCGAGCTCCCACTTCTCATCTTGCGGGACCGCGCCTTGCACGAGCGCAACCGAAACGGGCGCGCCGCCTGGCTCCGTCCATTTGACTTGCTCGAGCGCCCAGCCTGCGAGCCAGACCACGGCGACCAGCAGGCCTGCGGCCCTGCGCACTTTGGCTTCGCCGAACGCGGCTGCGACCAGGGCGCCGGCGGTGGCCGCGAGCAGCAGACTCAGGCCATAGACACCCGTGACCGGCGCGAATCCCGCGAGCCAGGAGTCGATGCCGGCGTATCCGAGCGAGAGCCAGGGAAAGCCGCTCAGGAACCAGCCGCGAAACCATTCGACGAATACCCAGAGGCTCGGCAGGCCGATCAGCCAGCGCAGCGCGCCGGAGGGCGGCAGCCAGCGGGCCGCGACATGCCCGATGAGCGCGCAATACGCGCCCATGATCACGACGAGTCCGAGCATCAGGAGGAGCGCGACCGGGATCGGCGCCTTGCCGAAGCCGTGGATGCTGATGTAGAGCCAGTACGTTCCCGCGAGAAACGTCGCGGAGCTGAAGAGAAAGCCGAGCCAGGCGGCACGCCGCGGTGTCGCGCCCTGCCAGAGCGAGAACAGCACGGCGGGGCAGGCGACCGCCATCGGCCAGAGATCGAAGGGCGCGAACGCGAGCGTCAGCGCGGCACCGGCGATGAAGGAAATCAGCGACTGTCGTCTGCGGGACAAGGGAGAAAAGGGGACAGATTTATTTTTCGGCATTTCCGGTGCGTTCGTCCAAATATGGGGGAAAATAAATCTGTCCCCTTTTCTAGGGCGCCGCTTCTTTTTTCTTGCGCGGCTTCTTCGCTTTCGCCTTCGGCGGTTCCATGATCACGGTGGCCGCATGGTCGGGATCCTGCGGCACGATGTCGCGCGGCGTCGTCACGCGCAGCGCCTCGACCCGCCGGCGGTCGGCGCGCAGCACGCGCAATTCGAGATCCTTCAGCTTGAACGTGTCGCCCTTGCGCGGCAGGCGTCCGAGTTCGTGCAGCACCAGTCCCGCGACGGTGTCGAACCCGCCGCCCTCGAATTTCGTGCCGAAGTACTGGTTGAACTCCTCGAGGCGCGTGAGCGCGAGCACGATGAACTGCCGCTCGGTCTCGCGCTTGATCGGCTGATCCTCTTCGATGTCGTACTCATCGTCGATGTCGCCGATGATCTGCTCGATCACGTCCTCGAGCGTGACAAGCCCGGCGACGCCGCCGTACTCGTCGACGACGATCGCCATGTGGTTGCGGCTGGCGCGAAACTCCCGCAGCAGCACGTCGAGGCGCTTGCTCTCGGGCACGAACACCGTCGGGCGCATGAGCTCGCGGATGTCGAATTCGGGCTTCGCCTCGCCCGCCGTGTACTTGAGGAGGTCCTTCGCGAGCAGGATCCCCGCGACGCGGTCGCGATCGTCGCCGACCACGGGAAAGCGCGAGTGACCCGACTCCACCACCATCGGCACGATGTCATCGAGCGCCGCGTCGCGTTCGATGATCGCCATCTGCGAGCGCGGCACCATGATGTCGCGCACCAGGAGGTCCGACACCGCGAGTACGCCCTCGATCATCGAGAGCGCGTCGGCGTCGAGGAGGCCCCGTTCGGCCGCCTCGCGCAGCACGTTGAGGAGCTCCGGCCGGTTTTCCGGCTCGCCGCCGATGCCCTGGGCGAGCCGCTTCAGCCATCGGCCGGTCGTACTGGGTGCGTCCTCGGACATGGAGCCTTCAGATCCGGTAGGGATTCGAGTAACCGAGGCCCGCGAGGATGCGGATCTCGCGTGCTTCCATGGCCCGCGCCGCCTTCGGGCGCTCGTGATCGTGGCCGAGGAGGTGCAGCGTCCCGTGCACGACGAGATGCGCCCAATGGGCATCGATCGGCTTGCCCTGCTCGCGCGCTTCCTCGGTGACCACCGGCGCGCAGATCACGAGATCGCCGAGCAGGCGCTCGCCGGCGGGCTGGCGCTCGGGCGCCGGAAACGAAAGCACGTTGGTCGCATGGTTGCGCGAGCGGTAAGTCGAGTTGAGGCGCCGGCTCTCCGCCCGGTCGACGACGCGCACGCCAATGCTGCGTTTGCCGCGCGCCGCGCTGAGAGTCGAACGAATCCAGCGGCGCACTTTGCCGAGCGTCGGCAGGCGCCGCGAGCGGCTTGCGACTTGAAGATCGACCTGCAACCGGAGGCGCCCGCGGGTCGTCATGCCGGACGCTCCCCCTCGCCGTGCGCCTCGTAGGCCTGCACGATGCGCTGGACGAGCGGATGCCGGACGACATCGCGCGCGCTGAAGAAAGTGAAGGCAACGCCGGTGACGCCGCGCAGAACGTCGATTGCCTGGTTGAGTCCCGACTGCTTGTGCCCCGGAAGGTCCGTCTGCGTGATGTCGCCCGTCACCACGGCCTTCGAGCCGAAGCCGATGCGCGTGAGGAACATCTTCATCTGCTCGACCGTGGTGTTCTGCGCCTCGTCGAGCACGACGAAGGAGTCGTTCAAGGTGCGTCCACGCATGAACGCGAGCGGCGCGACCTCGATGACGTTGCGCTCGATGAGGCGCGCGACCTTCTCGAACCCCATCATTTCGTAGAGTGCGTCGAACATCGGGCGCAGGTACGGATCGACCTTCTGCTGCATGTCGCCCGGGAGGAACCCGAGCCGCTCGCCCGCTTCGACCGCCGGCCGCACCAGCACGAGCCGGCGCACCCGGTCCGTCTGCAGCGCCTCGACCGCGCAGGCGATGGCGAGGAACGTCTTGCCGGTGCCGGCGGGACCGATGCCGAAGCTGAGGTCGAGCTTGCGGATGTGATCGAGGTACTCGCGTTGATTGGCGCCGCGCGCGCGGATTCCCCCGCGCTGCGTCTGCACCCGGATTTCATCGGCCGCGGCGGCCGTGCCGTTCTGCGCCTTCGCTTCCTGCAGCACGAGGTGCACCTGCTCCGCGGACAGCGCCTCGCGGATCGAGGCGTCGTAGAGGCTGCCGATCACGTCCGCCGCGAGCGCGGCCGGGCCCTCGTCGCCGAGTATCGAGAACTGGTGACCGCGGTGGCGCAGCTCGACGCCGAGCCGCTCCTCGATGAGCTTGAGGTTCGCGTCCATGGGCCCGCAGAGCTTTGCGAGGCGCGCGTTGTCATTCGGTACGAGCGTGAGCTCGCGCGTCGCGACCGATGCGTTCACGTCGGTCCCGGCGCCGGCGCGACCAGGCGCCCGCGCAGCGAATTCGGCATCGCTTCCGTGATCACGACATCCGCGAACTCGTCGATGAGCGCGGACGGCCCGTCGAAGTTCACCCAGCGATTGTTCCCGGTGCGGCCGGCGAGCTGGCGGGCATCCCTGCGCGACGGACGCTCGATGAGCACGCGCTCGACGCGGCCGACCATGCGCGCGCTGATCGAGCGCGCCTCGCGGTTGATCCGCTCCTGCAGGATCTCGAGCCGCCGCTGCTTGGTCTCTTGCGGCACTTCGTCCGGGAGCGAGGCGGCAGGCGTACCCGGCCGGCGGCTGTAGAGGAAACTGAACGACTGGTCGAAGCCGACGTCTTCGATCAGCTTCATCGTGGCCTCGAAGTCGCGGTCCGTTTCTCCCGGAAAGCCGATGATGAAGTCGGTCGACAGGCTGATGTCCGGCCGCACTTCGCGCAGCTTGCGGATGCGCGCCTTGTATTCGAGCGCCGTGTAGCCGCGGCCCATGAGCGCGAGCACGCGATCGGAGCCGCTTTGCACCGGCAGATGCAGGTGGTTCGCGAGCTTCGGCACGTCCGCGAACGCCGCGATCAGGCTGTCGCTGAATTCCCGCGGGTGCGAGGTCGTGAAGCGGATCCGCTCGATGCTGTCGATCCTGGCGATGGCGCGGATGAGATCCGCAAGGTCGGCGGACGATCCGTCGGTACGCTCGCCGTCGTAGGCGTTCACGTTCTGGCCGAGGAGCGTCACTTCGCGCACGCCCTGGCGCGCGAGGGATGCGACTTCCACCATCACCTGCTCGAAGGGCCGGCTGACTTCCTCGCCGCGCGTATAGGGGACGACGCAGAAGGTGCAGAACTTGCTGCAGCCTTCCATGATGGAAACGAAGGCGGTTGCGCCCCGCGCGCGCGGCTCGGGCAGGCGATCGAACTTTTCGATTTCCGGAAAACTCACGTCGACGACGGAGCGGCCGGACCTGCTGAGCTCCGCCAGCATTGCCGGCACGCGATGCAGCGTCTGCGGGCCGAAGACCAGGTCGACGAACGGCGCGCGCTTCGTGATGCCCTCGCCCTCCTGGCTCGCGACGCAGCCGCCCACGGCGATGATCACGCCCGGCCGCTGCTCCTTGAGCAGCCGCCATTCGCCGAGCAGCGAGAACACTTTCTCCTGCGCCTTCTCGCGCACCGAGCAAGTATTGACGAGGAGCAGGTCGGCTGCGGCGGGATCGTCGGTCGGTACGTAGCCACCGGCCTCCCGCAGGACGTCGGCCAGGCGGGCCGAGTCGTACTCGTTCATCTGACAGCCGAAAGTGCGGATATAGAGGTGGCCGGCCATGCGCCTTTGTGGGGGCTCCATCAGGGGGCGCCTAAGGTACAGTTTTTCCCCCCGAACATGAAGCCGCATCGCGGCCGCCTATAGAAAAGCTCGTTCAATACCAACAGCTTATGATTGTTCCGGATCCGTGACACCGACGAAGAGGCCCTCCGCGGCGAAACCCCGGAACCATCCTGACACGAGGCTCGCCAATCGCTCCGGGCGCACGCGCAGAGTGCGGCAACTCGCGTAGACGGCTCGGCCGATCGGCCAACCCTTGCCGAGCGCCTCGAGCAGCCGGAACTGCTCGCGGCTGACCGGGAGCCTCCACGCACGAAAATTGTGGCGGTACACGATTACGAATGACGGCCGCGCACGCGTTGCCGGCCTGGAGCGGCGCGAGCGCACCGCCGTCATGTAACCGTCCGCGTCGCACTCGAGCTTGAGCAGTCGCAAAGCGGGTGTCAGCTTCAGGCGCAGGACGCCCCAGCGATCCGGAGGGATTTTCCTGAGCACCTCGAAGGCAAGCGGCTCGGCGCGCTGCGCATCGAACACTTCTTCCATCGCCCGTTCGATGCGTGCGACGTCGACCGCGAGCCGGGCGTTCCTGCGCCCCTGGAGGTGGCGCTTCAGGAATTGCGGAAAGCCGGCGCTCAGGGCCTGCAGCGTGCGCTCCGTCGAGGGGTGGCGGGCAATGAAGGCGCGGCAGCCGCGCTCGAACGCTTCGTTGCCGAGAATACCTCGCGTCGTCGGATACTCCGCCGTCAGGACCTCGACGAGCCGCACGGAGTACATCTCGGCGTAGATGCCCAGTCGATCGAGCGCGGTAAGCTGCTTCGAGCGCGTCACCACGGTTTCGAGATCGCGCACGGCTTCGGGCAGAAGGCCGCGCGCACCCGCCGCACTGATACCGCTTGCGGCGCCACCCGGATGCATCACGACCGCTTGCATCCAGCGTTCCAGGCGATCGAGCGGGGTCGAATCCGGCATGTCAGCCGTTCACTACGCGACGTTCGTCGCGGAACCGGTTCGCGCGGGCCACTTCGCGCTGCAGGACGTCGAACTTCGGGATGTCCGCATCCCATTCGAGCAGGGTCGCGGTATTGCCGCGCCGGCGCTGCACTTCAGCGTACAGGTCCCAGACGGGATCGATGACGCGGCCGTTGTGCGTGTCGATGCAGTGCGTGCCGTGGTCCGAGTGGCCCGCGAGGTGAATCTGCACCACGCGATCGTACGGAATGGCCTTGAGGTACTCGAAGGGGTCGAGATCGTGATTGCGGCAGGTGACGTACACGTTGTTGACGTCGAGGAGCAGGCCGCAATCCGCTTCCTCCGCGAGCCGAGCGATGAACTCCTCTTCCGGCATGCTCGATGTGCGGAAAGTGAGGTAGGTCGAGGGATTCTCGAGCACCAGCGGGCGCTCGAGAAAATCCTGCGCGATGCGCACGCGCTCGATGAGGTGCTCGAGGCTCTCTTCCGTATAGGGCACCGGGTAGAGATCGTGGCCGTTGAGGCCCGCGACGCCGGTCCAGCAGATGTGATCGCCCATCCACACGGCGCGCACTCTCGCGGCGAGCGCCTTGAGCTTGCCGAGAAACTCGAAATCGACGGGATCGGTGCTGCCGATCGAGAGCGAAACGCCGTGCATCACGATGGCATAGCGCTCGGCGATCCGGTCGAGGTAGTGAAGCGGACGGCCCTCCGTGTCGATGAAGTTTTCCGACAGGATCTCGAACCAGTCCATGCGCGGCCACTTCTCGACGATGTGGCGGAAGTGCGCGGTCCTCAGGCCCACGCCGAGTCCGAGGTCGGGCAGGTTCCAGCGATTGCGGCTGTTCACGGTGCGAAAAGCCCCCTCACCGGGCGGTGAGGGGGCTTCGGGTCAGCAACATCAGGTCTTGTGTTCGACCGGGGTCTTGCAACCGCCCTTGCCCTTGCAGGAGTTCTTGCCGGCGCAACCGCCGTCGCCGGTCTTGCAACCGCCCTGGCCCTTGCACTCGTTGTGGCCCTTGCATTCGTGCTTGGCCGTGGCGCAGCCGCCCTTGCCCTTGCACGAATTCTTGGCGGCGCAGCCGCCGTCGCCTGTCTTGCAACCGCCCTTGCCTTTACAAGAGTTCATGCCTTTACAGGCATGCTTTTCGCCCGCGGCCTCTTCGCCGGCAAACGCAGCCGACTGGAGCTGCGTGCCCGCGAGGACGCCGCCGGCAACGCCGAGCAGCACTTTGCTGAAGTCACGTCGATTCAGAGACATGTCGTTCCCCCTGGGAAAATGGGTGGTGTTTCGAGCGGAGTCGCAACGTACGCATGATAGACCGGTGCATTCACCAAACAATTACGAAAACTGTCGGCCAACGGATGCAACCGATTTGCGGATGCGACATTTTGCGCCGCAGGAAGCCCGTTACGGCGGCTGGCGTGATGGGACGCCGCGGGGCCTAGAACGGTATATCGTCGTCGAAACCGTCGCGCTCCGTGCTCGAGGTCACGGCCTCGGCGGGCTCGCGCGGCTCGCGCGCTTCCCGTGGCTCGCCCCCTTCCCTGGGAGCGCCGCCGGCGCTCCCGCCGCGGCTGCCCAGCATCTGCATGTCGTTCGCGACGATTTCGGTGGTGTAGCGGTCGTTGCCTTGCTTGTCCTGCCACTTGCGGGTGCGCAGGCGTCCCTCGACATAGACCTGCGAGCCCTTGCGCAGATACTCGCCCGCCACTTCGCCCATGCGGCCGAAGAGGGCGACGTTGTGCCACTCGGTGCGTTCCTGCCACTCCCCGCTCTTGTCCTTGAAGGAGTCGGTGGTCGCCATGCGGATATTGGCCACCGTCATGCCGCTCGGCATGGCGCGAGTCTCCGGGTCGGCGCCCAGATGACCGATGAGAATGACCTTGTTGACGCCTCTGCTGGCCATGGAACGCTTCCCCGTGCTCGACGTTTTTGTGGGCCGCTATTCTAAGGGAGCGGCTGCGGCTGCGCCCGCGGAAAGATGGCCTTTTCGATGGAATTCGCGTGGCGCACTGCGCGGCGAAGTTGAGCCTCGCTCCGAGGTAAGGGCCCCACCCGATTGATGAAACGCGACAATCCGGGCCTTTGCGGCGGGCCGCCGTGCGCGGCTATATTATCCGGTTCGTTTGATTTTCACGGCCCGGAGCCATGCAGACCATCCGGATACGCGGAGCGCGTACCCACAACCTCAAGAATCTCGACCTCGACCTGCCGCGGGAACGGCTGATCGTGTTCACGGGACTGTCGGGCTCGGGCAAGTCGTCGCTCGCCTTCGACACCATCTATGCGGAAGGCCAGCGCCGCTACGTCGAGTCGCTCTCGGCCTACGCGAGGCAGTTCCTTTCCATCATGGAAAAGCCCGACGTCGACACGATCGAGGGCCTCTCGCCGGCGATTTCCATCGAGCAGAAGGCGACGTCGCACAATCCGCGGTCGACGGTCGGCACCGTCACCGAGATCTATGACTACCTGCGCCTTCTGTATGCCCGCGCAGGCGTACCACGCTGTCCTGACCACGGCCTCGATCTCGCCGCGCAGACGGTCAGCCAGATGGTCGACCAGGTGCTCAGGTTTGCGCAGGGCACGGCGCTCATGCTGCTGGCGCCCGTGATCACCGAGCGCAAGGGCGAGCACGCCGAGATGTTCGAGGAGCTGCGTGGCCAGGGATTCATCCGCGGCCGGGTCGACGGCCGCGTCATCGAGCTCGACGATCCGCCGAAGCTCGATGCGCGCCGCAAGCATACGATCGAAGCGGTCGTCGACCGCATCAAGGTGCGCGCGGACGCCTCGCAGCGTCTCGCCGAATCCTTCGAAACGGCCTTGCGGGTCGGCGACGGCGTGGCGCGCGTCGCGCTGCTCGATGAGCCCCATCAGAAAAGCAATCGCGATGAGCTCGTGTTCTCCAACAAGTTCGCCTGCGCGCTTTGCGGCTACAGCCTGCCCGAACTCGAGCCGCGGCTCTTTTCCTTCAACAATCCCGCCGGCGCCTGCCCGGCTTGCGACGGTCTCGGCATCAAGCAGTTCTTCGATCCGCAGCGGGTCGTCAACCATCCGCACCTGAGCCTCGCGGGCGGTGCCATTCGCGGCTGGGACCGGCGCAATGCCTACTACTTCCAGATGATCCAGGCGCTCGCGAGCCACTACGACTTCGACATCGAGACACCGTTCGAAGAGCTGGCGGAGAACGTGCGGTCGATGCTCCTCAACGGCAGCGGCGAGGAACAGATCGAGTTCCGCTATTTCGACAGCCAGAGCGGCACGACGCGCCGCAAGCACAGCTTCGAGGGCATCCTGCCGAATCTCGAGCGCCGCTACCGGGAGACCGAATCGGTCACCGTGCGCGAGGAACTCGCGAAGTATCTCTCGAGCCGGGCCTGCCCGGAATGCGAGGGAACGCGCCTCAACCGCGCCGCGCGCCACGTGTTCGTCGCCGGCCGGCCGCTGCCCTCGCTCGCGCGGCTGTCGATCGTCAACGCGCTCGTATTCTTCGGCGAGCTGAAGCTCGAGGGCTGGCGCGGCGAAATCGCGGCCAAGATCGTGAAGGAGATCGGCGACCGCCTGCGATTCCTGGTCGACGTCGGGCTCAATTACCTGACGCTCGAAAGGAGCGCGGACACGCTCTCGGGCGGTGAGGCGCAGCGCATCCGGCTCGCGAGCCAGATCGGGTCGGGCCTCGTCGGCGTCATGTATATCCTCGACGAGCCGTCCATCGGGCTGCATCAGCGCGACAACGTGCGCCTCCTGAAGACGCTCGAGCACCTGCGCGACATCGGCAACACGGTCATCGTGGTCGAGCATGACGAGGACGCGATCCGCCGCGCCGACTATGTGGTCGACCTCGGTCCGGGCGCGGGCGTGCACGGCGGCGCGATCGTCGCGCAGGGCCTGCCCGCGGACATCGAGCGAGCGGCCGAGTCGCTGACGGGCCAGTACCTGAGCGGCGCACGCGTCATCGAGATGCCGGCCGCGCGCGCGCTCCTGCCGCACGAGCGCTGGCTGCGCGTCGTCGAGGCGCGGGGCAACAACCTGAAGAGCATCACGGCGTCCTTTCCGATCGGCGTCATGACCTGCGTCACCGGTGTTTCCGGTTCCGGCAAATCGACGCTCGTCAACGACACGCTCTACCGCCACGTCGCCCAGCACTTGAACGGCAGCTCGGAAGAAGCCGCGCCTGCCGCGCGCATCGAAGGGCTCGAGCACATCGACCGGGTGATCGACATCGATCAGAGCCCGATCGGGCGCACTCCCCGCTCCAATCCCGCTACCTACTCGGGACTCTTCACGCCGCTGCGTGAACTTTTCGCGCAGACGTCGGAAGCCCGTGCCCGCGGCTACGGACCCGGGCGCTTCAGCTTCAACGTCAAGGGCGGGCGTTGCGAGGCCTGCCAGGGCGACGGCGTCATCAAGGTGGAGATGCACTTCCTGCCGGACATCTACGTGTCCTGCGACGTCTGCAAGGGCAAGCGCTACAACCGCGAGACGCTCGAAGTTCGCTACAAGGGACTCAACATCCACGAGGTGCTGGAGCTCACGATCGAGGACGCCTACGCGTTCCTGAGGAACGTGCCGGTCGTCTCGACGAAGCTGCAGACGCTGATCGACGTGGGGCTCACCTACGTGCGGCTCGGGCAGAATGCGACGACACTCTCGGGCGGCGAAGCACAGCGCGTGAAGCTCGGGCGGGAACTGTCGAAGCGCGCGACCGGGCGCACGCTCTATATCCTGGATGAGCCGACGACCGGCCTGCATTTCCACGACATCGCGCAGCTCCTCGGCGTGCTGCATCGCCTGCGCGGCCAGGGCAACACGGTCGTGGTGATCGAGCACAACCTCGAGGTCATCAAGACGGCCGACTGGGTGATCGACCTGGGTCCGGAAGGCGGCGACAACGGCGGCGCGATCCTCGCGGCGGGCACGCCCGGTGACATCGCAGCGCACCCGACTTCGTACACGGGCGAGTACCTGCGCAAGAAGGCGGCTAGCTGCCGAGCGCCTGGCGCAGCGCGCTGATCTCTTCCCGGGATTCGCCCATCACGTCGACGCACTTCGCCCCGTCGAGCTGCATGCGCTCGAAAGCGCGGATGCCCTGCAGGTTGAGCTCGAGATTCTCGGGGTTGTCGGTGAACGCGGCCATCATGTTCGCTACCGTCACGATGTCCGTGAGGTCGATCGCGCCGGCGTGATCGCGCGTGATGTCCTCGTGGTCCGCCACGGCGTTCGAGACTTCCTCGGCGAACTCCCAGTTCTCGAGGATCGCCTTGCCGATGCTGGCATGCCAGTCGCGCATCACCTGCTCGAGCGCCGCCGGGTTCTGAAAAAGCTCCGGATGCTTGCCGGCTCGCGTCAGGATGTAGAGCTTGCCGATGTTGTGCAGCAGACCCGTCAGCAGCGCCTCGTCCGGGTTGATCTTGGTGAATTTGCGGGCGATGGTGAACGAGGTCGCCGCGACATTCGAGCTGTGCTTCCAGAGCTGCTCGAGGTGCGGCTCGAGGCCCTTCAGAGTATTCGCGAGCCGGATCTGCGCCATCGCGAACGTGATCGCGGCGCTTCGCACCATGTTGTAGCCCATGCGATTGATGGCGGTTCTGAGATCGGTGAGCGCCTTGCCTGAGCGGTTGAGGGCTGCCGAGTTCGCCATCTTGAGAAGGCGCGCCGCCAGCGCGGCCTCCGAGCCGACGACGCGCACGACCTGATCGACGGTCGTCTTTTCGTCCGCGAGCACGCGCCGCACGCGCACCGCGATGTCCGGAAAGGACGGCAGATCGACCTTGCCCGTCGACAGCTCGTCGGCGAGCTGCTTGACGAATTCGAACGCGATCGCGTTCGGGTCCGGGGGCAGTTCCGTGGGCGTTGCGCGTACTCCGGCCATTGCAGTCCTCGACTCTATTTCTGCACGACCCACGGCCGCGCTACCGCCCGGTAATCGGCTTCTCGCAGGGGTTTCTTGAGGCGCGGAGTGTGAACGACGTAGCTAAATGGGGACATTCCCGATTTCGCACCTGCAACAGCAAAATCAGGAATTGCCGTCTCAACCGGTCGTTGCAACGGTGTCGGTAAGCTTCTCTGCTGGAGTGCGGAACTTCAAGGTCTGGCGCGGCCGTTGATTGAGCTCATGGGCCACGAAGTTCAGACGTTGCTGAGAATGCACCGAGAGGTCCGTTC
>DASQOR010000064.1:0-15828 GCA_035644395.1 Steroidobacteraceae bacterium | reverse complement strand
CGAATCGGCTGGGAACTCGTGTTCGCCACCGCACAGGTGACCGCGGTCGTGCGATCGAGCACGCCATTGAGGTAGTGACGCAGCGACGTGCCGTCGTACGTCACCGTCACGTACGTCCAGGCGTTGAGCGGCGTCGTCGCGTTGCTCGTGCGCTGCTGACCGTCGCAGCCGAGGTATCCGACGATGCGCCCGGTCGAGGTCTCCCGATGGAGCGACCAGTCGAAATACGGCGCGCTGTGCCCCGACCGCGCGGGCTTGTTGACGATCATCTGCCAGCCGCTGTTCGTGCGCGGATAGACCCACGCCGACAGCGTGAAGCTGCGTCCCGTGAGCCCGAGCGCCGCGTTGTACGCGCGAGCCACTGCCCGGTTGTTCGTGCCGTTGAACGAGAGCGCTCCACCGTAGTGGCCCGTCGACCACACCGGAGCGTTCACCAGATCCAGCGTGTTGCCGTGGCCCGAGACGTCTGTCACCACCGTCCCGCTGCCTTCGTCCAGCGAGTAAGCCGCTTGCGGGCCGGCGGTCTGCGCCTGAGTCGGGCCGGCGATGCCGAACAACAGGAAGGCGGCGTAGAGGAGTCGGGAATGCCAGCGTGCCGGGCGGCACGCGGACCGCGCATCCGATTCGTCTTTGAGACCCGCGCTTGCAGCGCGCGCGTGCAGGGTAAACAGCCTGTGCGGCATCATCACTCGCTGTCACGCCTCCCAATCCGAAGGGTCGGCGCGTATCGTCGGTGTCAGGGCGGACAGCAAAGATTCTGACTGCGCAAGGGCCACCTCATGAATCGGAAAAAGGCGAGTACGCGCATCGGGCTTTGTCCGACACGATCGCCGCCATTGCAGTTATTGCCTGGGGACTTAAGGCCCGGTCCAGAGATTCGGCCGTTCCGATCCCACCCATTGCGGGTTGTGTCCGGCTCCGGACTTGTCGCTGATGTCGCTCGGCGTCGGATTCAGGTTCAGGTACCAGATGCTCGACGCACCGGTGGCGGTCGACAGCGGCGTGCCGACTTCCGCAATGACGTCGCTCGCTGAAAGCTGCGCCGAATAGATCTGGATATTGCGCAGGACGCCGTCCATGATTTCCTGCGACGGATTCCAGGGCGCATCGCCCCAGGTCAGGGCCGGCTGCGGTGGATTGATGTTGCCGTAGCTGGACGGCGCAACGTGGGTGACCACCTTGCTCGTATCCGGCAGATCCCAGTAGAAGACCGTGTGCTTGCCCGCGCCGTCCGACCAGGCGATGAGCGCCTGCGTGTACCAGCGGTCGTAGACAACCACTTCGTTGCTCACGAAATCGCCGCTTCGATCGGTCGCGATTTCCCAGTGATGCACCGACCGATCGGGAAAGTCGGGATAGGGATGCGCACCGTAAAAGGAGTTCGAATTGCCGTTGTCCCACAGGAAGGTCGACAAGTTGTTCGCACCGTCGTCGTTACCCCAGAAGAACGTTGTGTAGTAACTGTCCTGCTGCCGCGGATAGAACTTCCAGACGTAGGTCGCGGGATAGATCGCGAGCGGATTGCTGAAGCGGAAGCGGGTCGTCCCGGTCGTCGACTCGTTGCCCTGGAAATCAAGTCCGGTCTGCGCCGTGCCGCCGGTCACCGTGACCACGGCCGAATCGTTACCCGAGCCGCCGGTCCCGGTACAGGTCAGCGTGAAGGTGTTGGTGGCCGCCGTCAGCGTGCCCGTGCTCGCGGAACCCGCCGTCGCCCTGGCACCCGTCCAAGCGCCCGATGCCGTGCAGGCAGCCGCATTGGTGGTGCTCCAGGTGAGGGTCGAGGATGCGCCGCTCGCAACGCTGGTGGGCGCTGCGCTCAGATTCACCGTGGGCGCCGGGTTCGCCGTGACGGTCACGGTCGCCGATTTCATCGTCGTCCCGCCCGTGCCCGTGCACGACAGCGTATACGTGCTGGTGGCGGTCAACGCACCGGTGCTTGCCGTTCCAGTCAGCGGTTGGCTTCCCGACCATGCACCGCCAGCGGTGCACGTCGTCGCATTGGAGGAGGACCAGGTCAGAATCGAAGCTGCACCGCTCAAGACGCTGGTCGGGCTCGCCGTGAGCGAAACGGTTGGTGGCGCCGGCAGCGCAGTCGTAGTGACCGTCGCGGACTGATTGGCGGAGCCGCCGGCTCCCGTGCACGTGAGCGTGAACGTGCTGCTCGCTGCGCTCAACGCGCCGGTGCTTGCCGTTCCCGAGAGCGCCTTGCTTCCCGACCAGGCGCCGCTAGCCGTGCACGCCGTCGCATTGGTCGACGACCAGGTCAGCGTCGAGCTGCCGCCGCTCACTACACTGGTCGGATTGGCCGTCAGCGTGACGGCAGGCGCCGGCGGCGCAGTCACCGCGACGGTGACCGACGCGTCGTCCGATCCACCCGCGCCCGAGCATGACAGCGAATAAGTGCTGGTCTGAGTGAGATTGCCGGTCGATTCACTTCCCGAGCCGGCTTTGCTGCCCGACCAGGTCCCGGAAGCGGTGCAGGCCGTGGCGTCCGTGCTCGACCAGGCGAGCATCGAGCTCGCGCCCGAAGTCACCGAGCCCGGGCTTGCAGAAATCGTTACGGTCGGCACCGCGACGCTTTGTTCGCCCGATGAACCACCGGCGCAGGCAGTCAGTAGAATCGCCAACGCCGCCAGCGCCGGCCTGGCTGCGCATGTGACAATAGTCCGCATTCGAATTGCGCCCCGAATCGTCCTGAAATCAATTGAACTGATTATCGCAGGTGATTGAGCCACAGGTGAAATGTCGCAAGTCAAAGACAACCCTGTACGCTGGCGGCACCGCGCTATGCGCGCATGGTGAACGACAAGTCAATAAAGACTGTGACCGAAGTCCAGAAAATCGATACGGCGGTCGCGACCGACGAGCTCGATCGCTCGCTCGTCAGCGGCATTGCCTGGACCGCAGCACTACGCTGGGTGGCACAGGCCGTCTCGTGGGCCGGCACGCTGTACGCCGCGCGGATCCTGACGCCCGGCGACTACGGCATCGCGGCGGCGGCAACGCTGCCGATCGGGCTCGTCCGGATGGTCGAGGATTTCGGCCTCGACGCGGTGCTGGTGCAGGATCGGCGCATCGAGGGACAAGCCCGGGCGCAGCTCGCGGGCTTCGCGCTGCTGCTGGCGAGCGGGCTTGCCATCGGTTTCTTCGTCGCCGCGCAGCCGATCGCGGCTTTCTTCAAGGAGCCGCTGGTCGCGACGGCGATCCAGCTGATGTGCCCGCTCGTGTTGCTCGATGCGTTGCAGATCGTGCCGCGCGCGTTGCTGCAGCGTGAGCTTGCCTACCGCCGCCTGGCCATTCTCGGTTTCGTGCAGGTCTGCGTCACGCAGGTAGCGCTCATCGTCGCGGCCCGCGCCGGGCTCGGCTATCAGTCGCTCGTCTTCAACACGCTCGCCGGCGGCACGATCGTGACCGCAGTCCTGCTCTACTGGCGGCCGTATGCCTTGCGCATGCCGAGGGACTGGCGTGCGATTGCGGCGCCGATCGCGCAGGGTTGGCGCCTCCTCATGTCACGCGCCGCGTGGTACGCCTACTCGAACACCGACCAGACCATTGTGGGGCGACTCCTCGGCAAGGAACTGCTCGGCGCCTATTCCTTTGCCACGACCTTCGCCAACCTGCCGATCCAGGAAATCACTTCGGCCTTCAGCCGCGTCGTACCCGGCGTGTTCAGCACCGTGCAACACGACCGAGCGCAGCTGCGGCGATATTTTTTCGTTCTGACCGAGGTCATCGCACTGCTCGCGATTCCCTCGGCGGTCGGGCTCGCGCTCGTCGCCGAGCCGTTGGTTGCGCTCGCGCTGGGACCGCAATGGGCCGCGGTCGTCGCGCCGCTCAGGATTCTTTGCGCGGCCGCCGCGTTCACGGCGGTCCAGGTGCTGGTCTCGCACGTGCTGATGTGGACCGGCCGATTCCGGGCCAACATGTGGTGCACCTTCCTGGCGGCCGCCGCGCTGCCGGGGGCACTCTACTTCGGTGCAGGATTCTCGGTCGCAGGCGTTGCCTGGGCGATGGCGATCGGGCTGCCGATCGTCAACCTGCCGGCGATCGTCATCGCCGCTCGCATCATGCAGGCGTCGCCACGCCTGTGGCTGCGCGCGCTGCTACCCGCGATACTTTGCTCGGCGGCCATGGCTGCAGGCGTGCTCGCCGAGCAGTCGACCATCGCGCGCGGCCTGTCGACTGCGCTGTCGCTCACCGTGCAGATCGCGACCGGCGCTGCGATCTACGTCGCCGCCCTGCTCATCTTCTATCGCGAACGCGTGCTGGCGCTCGTCGCATTCGTTCGCGGGACACCGGCAGCTTCGCCGGTCGAAGCGTCGCCGTCCGGCTGAAGCCGCTCGAGCCAGCCTTCGCGCCAGTAAGTCGTCACGGCACGCCGGCACATCAGGCGTCCGTCCGTGTATTCCGCCGTGCAGTGCACGCCTTCCAGCACGATGCAGGGCTGCTTCATGGTCAGCATCTCGCCCGTCACTTCATCGATGATCCGGTTCACGCGGCCGCTGACGCGGAAATTGCGGCCGCAGAACTTCACCATCTCGTGATCGAACCACATGCCGCGATTGCGGCTGCCGGTATTGAGCGTCGTCTTGATCGCGGCGTGCGACAGGACCCGGACGCGCTCGCCGATGACAAGATCGAGATGGCAAGCGGGCGTCGGCTGCCCGATTGGCAACTCGCCCGTGCCTTGCGGCGCGGGCCAGCCATTGACCAGCCGGTGCACGCGATCGTAGAACCAGAATGCCGCACGGTGCGCAAAGCCGAGATGGGTCAGCGAGCGGGCCGACGCAACCGTCAGTACGCGCAACGCACGGCGCAGGGTCACGTTCCGGGTCCTGAGGTCGCGCCAGAATTGCCGGAAGTCCCACCATTTCTGCAGCGTGGTTGCGTAGTAGAGCTCGGTGGCCTGGCAGGTATAGACGGTCTTGCCGCTTGCGGCATCGACTCGCTCCGTCGTGCCGTTCAACCGCTCCCCGGAATCCCGGGCGGCGGGCGCAACCGGCCCGGCCGGCTCATCGCCGTCCAGTTTTCTAAGCCAGGACGTCTTCCAGAAAATGAGGCAGGTCGCCTGACAGCCGCCGTGCGCCGCGCCGTCGCAACGCAGTTCCTCGAGGTGCACGGCATCCTTGAGGCGCCGGCCGCCGGTCTTGTGCGCCGAGTCGCAGGTCTTGTGCGCGACGGCCGAAACGCGAAGGCGCCGGCCGCAGTACTTCAGCATCTCCGGCATGAAGGGCATGCGGTCGATGCAGCCCTTGCCGTCGAGCGTCGCCAGGATTTCTTCGCGGGATCGCACCTCGACGAGGTCCCCCGCCTTGAGCTGGTATCCCATTCGCCCTCAGCCCTGCGGGCGCTTCCAGATCATCCACGGACATTCGCCCCTCGCCTCCATGCGGTCGAAGGCGATCTTGTCCTTGAAAGTGTCCATGGACTGCCAGAACCCGGTGTAGCGATAGGTCGACAGGAGTTGCTTCTCGCGCAGCCGTTCGAAGGGCTTCTCGACGAGTTCGTCGCCTTCCTCGATGTAGTCGAAGATCTCGCGGCGCAGGGCAAAGAACCCGCCGTTGATCATGAACTCATCGTTGCGCCACGGCCCCATGGTGGTGACGTAGCCGTCCGGCGTCGACTGCACGGCATGGAAGCTGTGCCAGGAGCGTACCGAAGCGAGCGTCGCGACGACGCGCTTTTGCCGGAAGTCCGCGATGAGCTCATTGAGCGGCAGGTCCGAGAGGCCATCGGCATAGTTCGCGAGGAACGCCTCGTCCTTTTCCACGTACTTGCGCACGCGCAGCAGCCGCTGACCGATGTTCGAATGCAGGCCCGTGTCGACGAAGGTGATGCGCCAGTTGTCCATGTCGCGGGAGTGTAGCGTCGTCTTGCCGCCGGCCTCGAGCGTGAAATCGTTCGACATGCAATCGTCGTACTCGAGGAAATACTTGCGCACCATGTCGCCGCGATAGCCGAGCGCGAGGATGAACTCCGTGTGCCCGAAGTGCGCGTAGTAGCGCATCAGGTGCCACAGGATCGGGCGGTAGCCGATGTTCACCAGCGGCTTCGGGATGGTGTCGGAATGCTCGCGCAGGCGCGTGCCGAGTCCGCCGCAGAAGAGTACGACCTTCATGGTGTCACGCTGTCCTTTCAGTATTTCCAGCGCAGATCCGCATCCACCTGACCCGTGCGGATCAGGTACTGCAGCTGCTTCAGCCGGGTGAACGCGCGGAACTTGTAGATGTCCTGGGGCATGTCGATGCGCTTGAAGAGCTCGTAGAGCTCCTGCGCGCCGCGCCGCGCGTTCCACTGCGTGCGGTAGGCGGGCATGCGTTCGCGGATCTTCCTGAACGAGACGCGATAGCTGCGGTTGTCGCCGGCACTCGAGCCCACCGTCACCTCGCAGCCGGGAAAGGTCTCGGCAACGATCGCGGCGAGATCGCGGATGCGGTAGTTCTCCTCGTCGCCGCCGACGTTCATCACCTCGCCGTTCACCCGCTCGACCGGCGAATCTAGCGCGCAGGTGACGGCCTGGCAGATGTCTTCGACGTGCACGATCGGCCGCCATGGCGTGCCGTCGCTCGTCATGACGATGCGCTTCGCGGTCCATGCGACAGCGCAGAGATCGTTGAGCACGATGTCGAAGCGCAGCCGGGGGGACGCGCCGTAGGCCGTGGCGTTGCGCAGGGACGTGACGCAGAAATCGGGCGAGGCCATGGGACGCAGCGCATTCTCGACCATCACCTTGCAGCGCGCGTAGGCGGTCTGCGGATTGGTCGCGGAGGTTTCGTCCACCCATTCCTGGGTCGCCATGCCGTAGACGCTGCAGGATGAGGCGTACACGAAGCGACGCACGCCCGCGTCCCTGGCGATGCGCGCGAGCCGCGCCGAGCCTTCGAAATTGATCGCCTCCGTGACCTTGGGATCGTTCTGCCCGAGCGGATCGTTCGAGAGTTCCGCCAGATGCACGACCGCTTCGAAGCCTTCGAAGTCCCGCGGCGTCACATCGCGCAGGTCGATATTGAGGGTCGGCTGCACCAACCGTACATTGCGCGTGGTGTAGAGCCACCCGTCGCGGTAGAGGCCGCTGTCAAGGCCGGTCACGTCATGCCCCGCCGCCAGCAGGATCGGCGAGAGCCGCGAACCGATGTAGCCGTCCGAACCCGTAACCAGAATCTTCATCGCTGTCCCCATGTCGCCATTGCGCAGCGGAGCTCCGCTAGCGCTGCAGTCTAGACTCTAGGACCGCACGCGGGCGTGCGGCGTGAAGCATCCCTCGAATTGCACGCCCGGCGCTCAAATGACGAGCAGCGTCTTGCGGGCGTGAAACGCCTCCGCGAAGCCGCTCGGCGCCCGGCACTCGAGCCCACGCAGGCGCATCAGCCCGCGAAAGGTGTCGGGCGTGAACCAGGGCTTGCCGGCCTGCGAGGCGAAGCAATCCATCAGCGCGCCGACCTTGCGGTCGGCGATCTCCGCCGCGAGCGGCAGGAACATCGAGGGCCGGCCGAGATCGCCGTCCCATTTCGGTATCTCGTACTCGAGGATCCAGTGATCGCGGAACGCGTTCCAGGTGAGCTCGGAGACGATCCGATGGTCCTGGTGCCGGTCCCCTTCCCAATGCGTCAGAACGAGATCCGGGCGGCAGGTCGTGCGCAATGCCGAGATCGCTTCCTTCACCGCGGCCCAGTCCGCCGGAAAATAGCTGTCGCGGAAACGGAAGAACCGCAGGTCGAGTCCCGCACGGCCGCCCGCAAGCCTCGCGAGGGCGGATTCGCTTTCGCGCTGCCGCGTTTCGTCGGAACTCAGCATCACGGCGGTGATGCGAACATCCGGCCGCGCCGCGCGCAGGCTCGCGATGAGCCCGCCGCAACCGATCTCGAGGTCGTCGCAATGCGCCGCGAGGCACAGGATTTCGCGGACGGAAGCGCCCAGGGCCGGCACCGACAACATCAGGGCTCCTCGTGCGCGGGCGAGGCGCTCACTCGATTTCCTTCAGGAGTCCGCACTGCTCGAGGGCGTGGGCCGCGGCGAGCACGTCGCCGAATGCAAGCTCCGACCGTTCCGCGATATCGAGCAGCGAATGGTCGCCGTCCGAGAGGTTGAGCACCCAGAGCATGGGCATCTCCTTCACCTTGCCTCCGCCATGCACGTCGCCCGTCAGCCGGTAAAGCCCGCGCTTGCCGAGCTGGGGCTCGCATTTCGGATTGAGGTTCAGGTAGCGCCGGTTGTGCTCGAGGATCTCGAAGATGCCGATGCACTGGTCGAAAGAATCCGCGAGCGCGGCCGGTCGCACGAAATCGAGGTTATCCGCCGAGGTGTGATACTCGGGAAAAGTTCCGCAGGGCGTACGCATGAAACTCCCGACCGGCAGGTTGAAGCCGGGCGAGCAGAACTGCCGTTCATCATTGCCGTGCGGAAAGAATTCCCGCACCCGCCCCTCGAATCCCTGCTGGCGAAGCACGTGAACCGCGGCCCGGTCGATCTCCGCGTTGCCGCGCCGGCTGCGCTTGTAGCTCGGATCGCCCGAGTCGCCCACGGCGACCAGCACGAGCCCATGCTTGATCCGGCCGACATTCCTTTCATTGCGGCTGAGCCACACGATCGAGCCGATCTGGGCCGGGATGAACAGGAACCGGTAGGAGTATCGGCGGCGACAGTCGCCGAGCGCGCGCGCGAGCTCCGTGGCCAGCGCGACGCCGGAAAGATTGTCGTTGCAGAGCGAGGGATGGCAGATGTGCGTCGATACCAGCACTTCGTCGGTCGTCTCGCCGGGCAGGAAGCATTCGCCATAGGTGAGGCTGCCCTCGGTGAGCGTCGAGTCGATGCACACCTCGTACTCGCCTTCCGGCAGCTTCTCGAGATCGCGATGCGCGATCGAAAAGCCCCAGTCCTCGCGAAAATAGGAGGTGCGCAGCGGCACCACGTCCGGCTTCGCCGGCAACGAGTAGAGCCGCGGCCTGAGCTCCCCGAGGCTCATGCGGGCGCGCACGGGCACGCTGTAGCCGGTGACGTGCAGATTCGAGTGGCGAAAGTCCACGACGCGCTCGCCGCGCGCGTTCTTGATGTACGCGTCGCGGATGTTCCATTCCTTGGGCACGACCCAGTCGAAAGCGCGGGTGCCGCTCGCAACTTCGTGAATATCGAGCGGAATGACTTTCTGCACGAGCTTCAGGCTCTCGCGGACCCCCTCGCCCGTGAGACTTCGGCAGATCGGATACAGCTCGCGGATGAGATCGTGTGCGCGCGTGCCGACCGCCGCGTCGCGGCGGCCGTGCAGCAGGTCGCGGATCGCGAACTCCGGGCGGGCCGCGGCATGCATCAGGGCAGGACCTCCACGGACGGAATCGGCACGACGAAGCGCCCGCCCCATTCGCGGATGTACGCGTTCGATTCGCTGATCTCGCGCTTGAGATTCCACGGCAGGATCAGCACGTAGTCCGGCCGCGTCTCGCGGATCTTCTCCGGCGCGAGGATCGGGATATGGGTTCCCGGCGTGTAGCGGCCCTGCTTGTGCGGGCTGCGGTCGACCGTGTAGTCGAGGTAGTCCGTGCGGATACCGCAATAATTGAGGAGCGTGTTGCCCTTGCCTGGCGCGCCGTAGCCGACCACGGACTTGCCATGGGTGCGCGCCTCGATCAGGAACCTCAGGAGATTGTTCTTGGTTTCGCGCACGCGCTGGCCGAATCCCGCATAGCCCTGCAGCGAGTAGAGGCCGAAGGCCTCTTCCCTGCGCTTCATCTCCGCGACGGCGGTGGTAACGGCCTTGCCGGTGTCTTCCACGTGCCGGCCGAAGATGCGCAGCGAACCGCCGTGCGTCGGCAACTCCTCGACGTCGAACAGGCACAGGCCATGGTGCGCGAAGATGCGCTCGACCGTGCCGAAGGAGAGATAGGAGAAATGCTCGTGGTAGATGGTGTCGAACTGGTTCTCGTCGATGAGGCGCAGCAGGTGCGGAAACTCCATCGTGATCACGCCGCGTTCGGCCAGCAGAATCTTCATGCCGCCGACGAAGTCGTTGATGTCCGGCACGTGCGCGAGCACGTTGTTGCCGAGGAGCAGGCTGGCGCGGCCATGCGCGGCGGCAACCTCCGCCGCCGTCTTCTTGCCGAAGAATCTGACGGTCGTCGGGATGCCGCGCTCGACGGCGACGGCGGCGACGTTCGCCGCCGGCTCGATGCCGCGGCACGGGACGCCGCGCGCGAGGAAGTGCTGCAGCAGGTAGCCGTCATTGCTCGCGATCTCCATCACGAGCGACTTGTCGTTGAAGCCGAAGCGCTTGCACATCGAGTCGGCGTAGCGGCGCGCGTGCTCGACCCAGCTGTCGGAATACGAGGAGAAGTAGGCGTAGTCCGAGAAAATATCGTCGGGCGCCACGTACTGCTCGAGCTGCGCCAGGAAGCACTTGTGGCACACCCACACGTGCAGCGGATAGAACCGCTCCATGTGATTCAGCTGGTGCGGCTCGATGTGCGTCTGGCACAGCGGCGACATGCCGAGATCGACGAATGTCCGCTCGAGCTCGGTCGCGCAGAAGCGGCACTTCGCGCGCGCCGCCGGCGCGTCGCCCGACAATTCGGATGCTGATGCAGTTGCCGCCATCGTTGTCCTCGCCTGTTGACGCCGTCGCGGCGCCGAAGAAGGTCCTAGTGACTATCGCGCGCCGGAGTGAGCCGGCGCATCGCCTGCAGGAGATCGGCCGCGAGGCTGTTCCTCGCCCAGACCATGAAGCGCACCGCAAAGCCGGCCGCGCGCAACTTCTGCGACACGCCGGGCGCGGAGCGCAGCGCCACCCTGAGAAGGCGCAGATGATACTTCCAATGCTGCCAGAGGAGCGGCCGGCGCACCGTCGGCTCGAAGTGCCGCTCGATGGCCTCGCGCCCGCGCAGGCTGGTCGCGCTCTCGGCCGACATGCGGCGGAAGAAGTGACGCTCCGGCAGCAGCGCCAGCTTGCCGATGAGTGCGAGGTCCGCCATCAGCACGACGTCCGCCGCCCAGAACGTACCCATCGGCAGTGCGCGGCGCAAAGCCGCCGTTCGCAGGATCCCGTTGAAGGAATTGTTGAGGCGCATGCGCTGAAGCACGCCCGCAAAGCGCAGCGCCGGATCGTCCTCCTCGACCTCGACGTCGCATTCGTAGGCGATCGCATCCGCAATGACCTGCTGGAACAGGGCAGTGCGCGGACAGGCGAGCACGGCATCCGGCCGGCGATCGAGCAGGGTGACGCATCGCTCGAGGAACTCGGGCGCGCACAGGTCGTTCGACGACGCCCACTTGAAGTAAGGGCCGCGCGCCTCGCGCAGTACCGCAAGATAGTTGCGATTCGCGCCAATATTGCTCGGCTGGCGCAGATAGCGGATGCGGGCATCCTCGGCGGCGTGCCGCAGGCAGATGGCTGCGGACTGGTCCTCGGATGCGTTGTCGGAAATGATGAGTTCGAAGTCCGCAAATGTCTGCCGCCGCAGTGAATCGATGGTGGTGGCGAGCCAGCGCTCGCCGTTGTAGACCGGCATGCCGATCGACACGCGTGGCGTATGCGACGACGGCTCCGGCCGATTTTCTTTTTTCATGGTCAGCACGTCGGACCCGTCGCCGGATCCCCGCTTTCCCTCCCAATCGCACCCCTCGCGTCTGCAGGGAGGCTCGTCCCGGTCCCTTCCGGTCTCTAGCCGCATGAAGCGCAGGGCATTATGCGCAAGGTTCCGGCCGGGCGGCTGTGCTTGTATCACTTTTTCGACAGGCTTCCGACAACTAGAGTACGCTCTGTTTCATGCTATGTAAAACAATAAGTTACAGTGTATACACGTATGACTTTCGAGTATCAGCGACGGCCTTCCCGGGTGGCAACCGGTTTCACAGAATCGGACGCAACGTGCGCGCCTGCCGGGCGCCCTTCGGCATAATTGCCGCCCCACGGACCAAAACGACCTGCCAAAGACGAATGTCCGAACTCCTGCACGAACTGCCGCTGCGCTCGGCGGCACGCACGCCGCTCGCCCCTGCCCTGCGCTTCAGGGGCGACGTTCTCGGTTATGCCGAGTTCGCGACGCACATCGAGACGTTCGGCCGCGCCCTCGTTGCCAACAGGGTTTCGCGCCAGGACCGCGTCGCGATCTTCCTGCCGAAGCAGATCGAGAACGTCGTCGCCATGTTCGGCACCGCGTCCGCCGGCTGTGTCTTCGTTCCGGTGAATCCCGTCCTGAAGCCGCCGCAGGTCGGGCACATCCTGCGCGACTGCAATGTCAGGGTCCTGGTGACCTCGGCGCAACGCGCCGAAGAACTGCAAGCCGAGCTCGCGGGCTGTCCGGATATCAAGCAGCTGGTGCTGGTGGGAGACCGCGCGCAGCTGCGCTCCTCATCCGCGCTGCCGACCGCGCGTTGGACGGACTTCATGGCGAGCGGCACGGCACGGCCTGCACACCGCGTGATCGACGCTGACATCGCCTCCATCTTTTATACCTCGGGCAGCACGGGGAAGCCGAAAGGGGTCGTGCTGTCCCATCGCAACATGGTCGCCGGCGCCGAGAGCGTCGCGTCGTACCTCGAAAATTCGCCGGCCGATCGCATTCTCGCGGTGCTGCCCTTCAGCTTCGACTACGGATTCAGCCAGCTGTCCACGGCGTTTCACGTCGGCGCCTGCGTCTCGATGCTCGATCATCTGTTCGGCAGGGACGTTCTTGCCGCGGTCGCGCGCGACGGCATCACGGGCCTCGCCGGCGTGCCGCCGCTTTGGCTGCAGCTCGCGGACCTGCCGTGGCCCGCCGAAGCCAGCGCCTCCCTGCGTTACATCACCAATTCCGGCGGCGCCATGCCCGCAACGACGCTGCAGAAGCTGCGCACCGCCCTGCCGCGGACGCGCCCGTTCCTGATGTATGGCCTGACGGAGGCGTTCCGCTCGACCTACCTGCCGCCGGAGGAAATCGACCGCCGTCCGGGATCGATCGGGCGGGCCATTCCGAACGCCGAAGTCATGATCGTGCGCCCCGACGGTACGCGCTGCGCGGCGAATGAGCCCGGCGAACTCGTGCATCGCGGCGCGCTCGTGTCGCTCGGCTACTGGAATGATCCGCAAAAGACAGCCGAGCGTTTCAAGCCGGTCCCGAGCCCGGAACCCGGCCTCGTGCTGACGGAACTGGCTGTCTGGTCCGGCGACACCGCTCGCAGCGACGAGGACGGCTATCTCTATTTCATTGGCCGACGGGACGAGATGATCAAGACCTCGGGCTATCGCGTGAGCCCGACCGAGATCGAGGAGATCGTTTATGCCACCGGCCTCGCCGCGGACGCCGTCGCGATTGGAGTGGCCGACGCGCAGCTCGGACAGGCGATCGTCGTCGTTGCGGTCCCGGCCGCCGGCGCGGCGCCCGATACGGATCGGCTGCTGATCGAGTGCCGGACCCGGATGCCGACCTACATGATCCCTGCCCGCATCGAATGGCGGGAAAGCCTGCCCCGCAATCCCAACGGCAAATTCGACCGTGTCCGGATCGCACAGGAGCTCAAGTCAACTGCCGCCGGTGCCGTCGCGTGACGATCGCCTCGCTCAAGCAGCACGCGATCCACGAGGAATTCGACGTGCGCGACGATTGCCTGGTCATCGGCGATCGCTCGCTGACCCAGATCGCGGCTGAAATCGGCCGGACTCCATTCTATTTATATAGCCGCGAGTCGCTCATGCGCAGGGCGCGCGACCTGCGCCGCGCGCTGCCGCCGGCAGTTCACGTGCACTTCGCGGTCAAGGCCAATCCAATGCCGGACGTTGTGCGCCAGCTGGCGGCGGACGTGGATGGCCTTGACGTGGCATCCGCGGGAGAGCTGCGGGTCGCGCTCGCGAGCGGCATGAACCCGGCCGAGATCAGCTTTGCCGGCCCGGGCAAGACGGTGGCGGAGCTCGAGCTTGCCGCCGTATCCGGCATCGTCGTCAATCTCGAGTCCGAGCGCGAAATGCGGGCGCTCGCTGCGATCGGCGACGCCCGGTCGATACGGCCCCGGGTCGCGGTCCGCGTCAATCCGGACTTTGAGCTCAAGACCTCCGGCATGAAGATGAGCGGCGGCCCCAAGCAATTCGGCGTCGATGCCGAACGCGTGCCCGAGATGCTCGCCGAGCTTGCGCGGCTGCCGCTCGACTTCCAGGGCTTCCACATTTTCAGCGGCTCACAGAACCTGAGGCCGGAAGCGATCGTCGAGGCGCAGCGCAAGACGCTGGATCTCGTGACCCAGCTGGCGCGCGGCGCACCTGCCCCGCTCAAACTTCTCAATATGGGTGGCGGCTTCGGGATCCCGTACTTTCCGGGCGAGCAAGCGCTCGACGTGCAGCCGATCGCCAGGCATCTCGAGGCGCTGGTGCCCGAAGTCCGGGAGCGCTTTCCACTCGCGAGGATGGTGATCGAGCTCGGCCGCTACCTGGTCGGGCCCTCGGGCATCTATGTCTGCCGCGTGCTCGACCGCAAGCTGTCCCGCGGCCAGGTCTTCCTGATCACGGATGGCGGCCTGCATCACCACCTCGCGGCATCCGGCAATTTCGGCCAGGTGATCCGCAAGAACTATCCGGTGGTCGTCGGCAACAAGGTGCAGGGCCGGGAGCGCGAAGTCGCATCGGTGGTCGGGCCGCTCTGCACGCCGCTCGACACCCTGGCCGAGCGCATGGAAATGGCCCGGGCCGAGGTCGGTGACCTGATCGTCGTATTGCAGAGCGGGGCCTATGGACTGACTGCCAGTCCGCTCGGGTTCCTGAGTCATCCGCACCCCGCCGAGGTCCTGCTTTGAGCGCCGGCGCTCCTCGTCCAGGGCCCGAGAGCGAGAAATCCAACGGGCGAGTGCCGCCCCTGCTGCTGCGCCATCACGCGATGGCGGCGCTCATCATCTGCCTTGCCGTCATGCTGCTCGTCGAATTCGCGCTCCTGCAGCGCAAGTTCGACGTCTTCACCGGTGGCTTTCTGCAGCCCTATTCGTATACGACGGCGGCCATGCGCAGCGCATTCGTGGCGCTCGTCACGCTCGCCGACAGCCTGCTGCTCGTGGTCGTCGCATGGCCCTATTTCCTCGTCATGCGCCGCACGCGCATGCAGCCGCTGATCGCCTCGTTCTGCTTCTGCTACTGGGCACTCGCCGTTTTCATGATCACGATCGTGGTCCGCTACGGCGTTTTGACCTACTTCAACGACACGCTCAATTTCATGCTGATGAAGGAGCTCGGCGGCGGGAGCCTGTGGCGATCGATCGGGTTCGTCGCGGACGAATGGTTCTACCTCCTCGCCGTAGCCATCGCGCTGGCGGCCGTATTTCTGATCTGCCTGCGGCTGATGCGCCGCTCCGCGCGCCGGCACGGCGCTGCCATTACGGCCGCACGCGGGCCGGCAGCGGGGTCCGGCAGGATCATGGTGCTGGTGAGCGTGCTCGTTGCGATCGTGATCCTGTGGACCGCTTCCCGGCTCCCCCACTATCGCTACGGGCTCAACAAGGTCGTCGCCTATGAGCTGACGAGTTCGCTGCTCGATGAGGTCACCGACTTCGATCGCGACGGCTACGGCCTGTTCGCCTACCCGCCGGACGCCGCGATGTTCGATGCGGCCATTCATCCCGGCGCGCTCGACATTCCGCAAAACGGCATCGATGAGGACGGCCTGCTCGGCGACTACCTGCCGTCACAGGCGCGTTCGACCGACATCGTGCTCGGGGATGCCACCGCCGGCGCCGGTCGCAACGTGGTGCTGGTCGTGCTGGAAAGCACTCGCGCCGACGTTCTCGGCCAGACGCTCTATGGCCGGCCGGTGACTCCCAACATGAATGCAATCGCCGCGACCGGGCACAGCGTGACCCTTGCGTATTCGCACACCGGTTACACGC
>DASQOR010000063.1:0-15119 GCA_035644395.1 Steroidobacteraceae bacterium | reverse complement strand
AAACGCACGGCACTTGCGACGAGCACGGCGACGTCGCGACCGCGAGCCTGCTCGAGGTCTGGATCGACGAGGCGGAGAGGCGCGCTTGGTTTCTCTTCGAGGCGAGCCGCAAGGGCGACGAACCGGGTCGATAGGCTGGGTCTCGCGGCCCAGGCGGCCTCCGTTTCCGAGCTAGCTTCTTCCTGAACGGAGTAATCCAGGATGTCTCGTTCGGGGTGGCGCGTCTCTTCGATCAGGTGGAAGCCCAGTTGCGTACGAGGTAGTCGCTGCCTCCGGCGAGGTCGCGACTGACAGAACGGTCCTCGCGCGGGAGCGACGCGGCAAAGAGCGATCCGCGCCTTGGCCTCTGCGCCAGCTGGCGAAACGCGCCGGGGGTCGTCCCGAGATGTTTCCGGAACAGCGTGGTGAGGTGGCTCTGGCACGAACACCCGACCTCCAGCGCGATCTCTGCAAGGCTCAGATCTTTGCGGGCCAGCAGCCTCATCGCCTGTCTGAGGCGGCATCGAATGATGTATTGATGAGGGGTGATCCCGGCCGCCAATTTGAAGCCGCGGCCGAACGTGAATGGATCCAAGCCGAGGGCCGCGGCGATGTCGTCCCATCGGAGTTTGGAGTCGAGGTTCTCATTTACGAACCGGATAGCCTGTCGGAGTACCTCGCTTCTTGGTATCGCGTCGCTCGGCGGAGCATCTTGATTCGTGTTCCCTGGCCGATCTCCTAGGCAGGTGACGATGGTTCGTGACAACTCTTGAATGTGGCTGTCGGCCCACTCGCTCTCCGTCGCGCGCTCGAGCAAGTACATCCGCATCATGCTGAGCGCGTGCTCGACTCTAGCTGGTGTCATCGTCATGCCGAGGCCGCTTGATCCGCCACGGGGAGCTTCCGAATGCGCTTGCCCGTCGCCGCGAAGATCGCGTTGGTCAGCGCCGGCATGACGGCCGCCGTCGCCGTCTCGCCGATCCCGCCCGGCGCTGCCGTGCTATTGACGATGTGGACTTCGACCGCCGGCATCTCGTTGATGCGCAGCACCCGGTAGTCGCCGAAATTGGTCTGCTCGACGCGCCCGTCCTTCAGGGTGATTTCGCCGTACAGAGCCCCGGACAGTCCAAAGACGATTCCGCTCTGCATCTGCGCGCGCACCGTGTCCGGATTCACCACCGGGCCGCAGTCGACCGCGCAGACGACCTTGCGCACGCGCACCTCGCCTTGCGGCGAGACCTCGACTTCGGCGACCTGGGCCTGGTAGCTGCCAAAGGCCGATTGCACCGAAACGCCGCGTCCCACGCCCTTCGGCAATGGCCTGCCCCAGCCCGCCTTGGTCGCGGCGAGCTCGAGCACTGCCTTTGCTCTCGGGTCGGCGATGGCGCGTCGATACGCGACCGGATCCTTCCCGGCTTTTGCGGCGAGCTCGTCCATGAAGCTCTCGACGACGAAGACGTTGTGCACCGGCCCGACGCCGCGCCAGAAGGCGGTCGGGATGCCGCGCGGCTCGTGCCGCACGTACTCGACCAGCATGTTGGGGAATATGTACGGCGTCTCCGCGGCGCCTTCGACGGTGTCCCCATCGAGGCCGTTCTTGAAGGCGGGCGGTGCCCAGCGCGCGATGATGGAAGAGCCCGTCAGGCGATGGCTCCATGCGACGGGCGTGCCTTGCGCATCGAGCCCGGCGACGAGCCGGTCGTGGAAGGCCGGCTTGTACATGTCGTGCTGGATGTCCTGCTCGCGCGTGTAGACCAGCTTCACCGGCCCGTCGACCTGCATCGCCACCTGCACGGCGCGCGCGACGCCGTCGACCTCGAGGCGCCGGCCGAAGCCGCCCCCCAGCAGGTGGTTGTGGACCGTGACCTTGTCTACCGGGAGCCCGGTCAGCTTGGCGGCGACCGCCTGCGCGCGGGTCAGCACCTGCGTCCCGGTCCATATCTCGCAGCTGTCCTTGCGCACGTGCACCGTGGCGTTCATCGGCTCCATGGTGGCGTGCGCGAAGAACGGCACCCGGTAGACGGCTTCGACTCGCGACGCGGCGCCGGCGAGGGCGCCCGAAAAATCGCCCTCCTTGCGCGCGATGGCGCCGGAGCCGCTCGAGGCGGCTTCGATGTCGCGCACGATATCCGCGGTGCTGAGCGTCGCGTTCGGGCCGTCATCCCAGTCGATCTTGAGCGCGGCGAGCCCTTTTTTCGCCGCGCCCATGTGATCGGCGACCACCGCCACCGCGTCGTCGAGCTTCACGATCTGGCGCACGCCGCGCACCGCCTTCGCCGCGGCATCGTCGACGCCGCGCAGCCGCCCGCCGACCACCGGCGAGATGGCGATCGTGGCGACCTTCATCCCTGGCACCTTCGCATCGAGGCCGAATTGCGCGGTGCCGTTCACTTTGCCGGCGATATCGAGCCGCTTCGCCGGGGTGCCGATCAGCTTGAACTGTTCCCGCGGCTTCAGCGCGACGCTGTCAGCCTTCGGCACCGGCAGCTTCGACGCGTCGGCGACGAGGGTGCCGTAGCCGAGGCGCCGCCCGCTCGCCGGATGGATCACCGCGCCTTTCTCGGCGCGGCACGACGCCGGATCGACGTTCCAGCGCTGTGCCGCCGCCTGCACGAGCATCGTCCTCGCCGCCGCCCCCGCGCGCCGCATCGGTTCCCAGGCGCCGCGGATCGCGTTCGAGTTGCCCGTCGCCTGGACCCCCAGAAGCGGATTGGCGTAATAGCGCTCGTCCGGCGGCGCGTGCTCGACGCGGACCGACGCGAGCGGCACTTCCAGCTCTTCCGCGATCAGCATCGGGATCGACGTATACGTTCCCTGTCCCATCTCGACGTAGGCGACGATCATGGTCACCCGGCCGTTCGGATCGATGCGAATGTATGCGTTCGGCGCGAAGCTCTTCTCGTCGGCTGCAATCGCGGGCCCCACCGCCGCGGGCAGATGGAACGCAATCACCAGTGCTCCACTGGACTGCAGGAAGGTGCGGCGCGACGGATTCATGGCTGCTTCCTTTTCGCGAGCGACTGCGAAGCGTGCTTGATACCTTCGCGGATGCGGACGTAGGTGCCGCAGCGGCAGATGTTTCCCGCCATCGCGTTGTCGATGTCCGCGTCGGTCGGCTTCGGATTCGCGGTAAGCAGCGCCGAGGCGGACATGATCTGACCCGACTGGCAATAGCCGCACTGCGGCACCTCGCGCGCGAGCCAGGCCTGCTGGATCGCCTGTCCGGCCGGCGTCTTGCCGATCGCCTCGATCGTGGTGACGGACTTGCCGGCCACGCTCTCGACCGGCGTGATGCAGGAGCGAGTCGGCGCGCCGTCGACGTGCACCGTGCAAGCGCCGCAAAGCGCCTGTCCGCAGCCGAATTTCGTTCCGGTCATACTCAGCACGTCGCGCAATACCCACAGGAGCGGCGTGTCGCCGTCGACGTCCACGCTGCGCGCGCTGCCGTTAACGTTGAGCTTATAGGTCATGAATTCCTTTCGCATGGTCTCGCGGCCTTCCTCCTGATCGGAGGGAAGCGTGAAGAAAGCGGGCCGCCCCTGAGGACGGCCCGCCGCTCGCAGGGAGAGGGAGGAGGGGATTGCGAGCGAAATCGTTCATGTGCCCCACTGTGGGCACTGGTCGTGGCATTCGGATGGCGAGCGGCGCGCGTTTGATGTCAGCCGTCACATCGTCGTGGCAGCTTCCGCGCCGCCCGGTCGGCTGTGTGTTGATTGGCGGAGCGACCTTTAAGGTCGACGACCGCCGAACTCATCCGCGTGAAGCGACACGAATTCCCGCACGCTCATCGCTGGCCGGCCCGTCACCCGCTCTACGCCGTCCGTCATCCGGTCATACCGACCAGCCCGGTGCAACTCGGCCATCGTCACCAGATGCCGGGTCAGATGCTCCGGCAACCGCGCGCTTTTCAGTCTCCGTTCCCAATCCTCGGGAGCGATGTCAGAGTACGTGATCTCACGGTTCAGCGCGTCCGAGTACTCCCGAGCGACACCGTGCATGTCCTGCGACCGGGGACCGGTAAGTTCGTAGATCCGGCCCAGATGCGGCCCAGGTTCGGCGAGGATGGCAGCGACTACTCGAGCGACATCCGCCGCGGCTACCGGGGAGGTCTTGCCCTGCCCGAGCGGCAGTTCGATGCGGCCTCGGTCGCGGACGCTCAGACCGGAGAGGGCCAGGAAGAGGCCCTCCAGGAAGACCGACGGCCGAATGGTGACCACCGGCAAGCCGGACCACGCGAGCGCCTGCTCGCTGAGCCAGTGTTGCCGCTGCTGAGGGCTCGGGGTGGTGTTTAGGATGCTCATCTGGGAGACCGTCATCTGGGACATGTTGACCAGCGCGTCCACTCCGACTTCGCGGGCGACCGCCGCCATGGTCACGGTCGCCTCCAGGTACCCGGCGGACACGGACATGCCGAAGTAGACCCGTCGACAGCCGCTGACGACCCGATAGACGTCGGCCGGTTCAAGCAGGTCTCCGACCACTACCTCGGCACCAGCGGCCCGCAAGGCCGCCGCCCGGTCGTCTTCGCGGCGGACCATGGCGCGAACGCGGAGCCCGCGATCGAGGAGCAGTTCGGTCACCGTTCGCCCGACCGCTCCGAGTTGACCGGCTGCTCCGGTTACGAGAATCGATTCGTTATCGGCCATGCGACTTCCCTCCCGGGTTGCCGTCCACTGGCCCCAAGGCCTGCGCGCACGGCGGACCAGTGCACGGGCCCGGCGGCATAGGCACATCCGAGGCTGGGGGCTTGCCGCCGGGGCGCAACAACAAGATTCCAACCGCGCCCGCGACCAAGGCGGCGAGCGAAGCGGAGTAGAGCAAGGCAATCGAGTGCAGTCCGAACCTTGTTGCCGCCACGCCAGCGATCAGTGCCGGAACGCTGAAGGCCAGGTAGTTCACGATGAAGATGGCGGCCAGCAGGCCGGCTCGCTCACCGGGCGCGGCCAGGGCGATGGTCATGCGGAAGGCTCCCAAGTGGGCGAGACCGAAGCCCACCCCTGCTACCGCGGTACCGGCGAGGAAGGCGACGCTCGTGGTCGTCGCGATCGCTCCGAACGTCACTGCCACGCCGGCGAGCAGGAACAGGCAGCCAACCAGCATCGCCGCCCGGGAGCTGATGCCACGAAGGGCGAACGACGCCCCGACCCCGGTCCCGCAGAGCAGAAAGATCACCAGCCCGCCCAACAGCAGATTCGTCGACCCCGTCGCCTGAGCGGCCAGCGATGGTCCCAGCGACAAGTACAGACCTCCGAGTGCCCATACCGCGACAAAGCACGGAAGCGCTGCGGCGAAGGTTCCACGCGCCTGGCGCGGCACGGCGATCCTGGGCCGCAGCGAGGCCAGTGCGCCGGGACGCTTGGACCCGGGTTCCGCCATGGCCATGACAGCGGCAATGCCGACGGCGAAGACGGCCAGCAGCGCCCACCAGATCAGGTGGGTCGGCGCCGGGGCATACTGGACAAGTGCGCTGGTCATCAGTGCCCCCAGGGCGAGGCCCAGACTCGAGAAGGCGCTGGTTACCAGGGGTGCCCGCTGGCTGCCAGGCGGCTGCAGGTCGATCAGCGCCGCACCGATGGGCCCGGTGGCCAGCCCGGTCGCGATGCCCTGCAGGGACCTTGCCACATATAGTGCCGAGACGCTGTGCGCCGCCAGGAAGACCGCACACCCGGCCAAGCTGAAGACCAGCGCCGCGATGATCACCGGAATCCGGCCCAGATAATCGGACACCGATCCGAGGAACAGCAGCGTGACAAGCAGGACCAGGACGTAGACCGCGAACACCGCAGTTAGCGTGGCCGCCGAGTAACTGAACTGGACCTGATACACCCGGTACAACGGCGACGCGGCCGCCGATGCGAAGAACAACATCAAAAGCAGCACGGCCAGGACCCAGAACGCAGCCGCCTTCGGCAGCGTCCTGTGACCGGAAACCTCCGCAGCGCTCGATCCCGTCACGTCTCAAACAACGACAAGGTTTGTCTCATGGTGTCACGGTCCGCCGGCATTGCCGTCGCGATTGCATGCGCCTGCTTGGCCGCACCGCGTGTCGGGCGATTTGCGAGGTTCGTGCGCGCAAGTTCGAGTGCGCGCCGGCAATCGTTGCCGCTGCCCGCGTAGAACTCCGCGGCATGGTCCGCGAAGGCGAGCATGTGCCTGCCGAGAAGCTCTTCGAAGCCGAGCCGTGCTGCGTCGAGCTGTATCTGGGCCTCTTCGAGCCTCCCGCCGGCGATCAGCACGTCCGCAAGACGCCAGCGGACCTCCGGATCACGGCTCGAAAGCACAGGCAGGAGCAGCGCCTCCGCGTCGCCGTTCCTGTCTTGACTCGCGTAGATCTCTGCGAGGTGCACACGGGCCTTCACATAGGCCGGGACGTAAGCAATCGCGCGGCGATACCAGAGCGCGGCGAGACCGGGGTCAGGCATGGGCACTAGTTCTCCCCACAGCATGCCGAGCTGAAAGCAGGCCCACGCCAGCGGGAACGGCGAAACGCCGTTGTACGAGTGGAGCGCCTGCCGAAAGACGGCGTCCGCTTCGGCGAAGCTCTCGAGATCGGCGAACAGCGCGCCGAGCGGCACGAGATCTTCGAGGCGGCCGCTCGCCGCGGCGATCCGGCAGCGCGCTGCGAGCACCGCGTCGAGCTCCACGCCGCAGGCTTGGTCTATCGCCAGCGACTGGCGCTCGATTGCCTCGCGCGGACCTCCCATCTGCGCCGCACGCGCGAGACGTATCCGCGCATCGCCGAAGCGGTGCACCGTCGAAGCGACCTCGGCGTAAACGAGCTCGGCGCGATGCGAGTCGTCCGCCTGCGCGAATCGCGACGCGAGCAGGTCCAGGCGATCGAGCGCATCGAGGTCGCCGAGGAATTGTGCGGCGAGGCGCTCCTGGTCGACGATCTCCTCGGCCACGCCCGGCAGGCACGCGTCATCCGCGAAGCGCGCCCAGGCGCGGCGGCGCGCGCTCTCGAGGTTGATCGCGGCGATCTCGCCGTCGGTCGCCGGCGGACCGGAGTACTCAGGCTTCAAGGTTTTGCTCGGTTTTGCGCGCGAAGCGTGTCTTCAGGCTGTCCAGCCCGGACTTGACCAGTCCCGATACCTGGGCCCTCACGAGAATGTCGGGTTGGTTGTTCGCCAGGAACTGCACCGACCAGCCGACGACGCAGCCGCCGCCTTTCGGTTTCACTTCCAGTGTTCCCGCATAGCGGGAGGCGGAAACCCCGGCGACCAGCGCGTAGCGATACCAGCGCTTCGAGTCGTCGACCGCCTCGAGGCGCTCGACGATTTCCTTGCCGACCACCGTCGTGAGCCTGCGCAGCTGGCCGATTCCAGTGCCGCTCAGCTCCACCCTCGCGACCGCCGGATGCCAGTCCAGGCTGAACCGCCCGACGATCGCCCACACCTCGTCCGGCGCGACCGCAAGCTCGACGGATCCGGCGACGGTCTGCACTTCCATGTTCGGCGCAGCGAAGTACGGGAACACCTTCATGCCGGGCTTGGTCGCGCCGGTCGCGCCGCCCTGCAGGAACTCGCGATCGCGGTTCACGAGCCAGGTGAGCAGGATGTCGATCGAATTCGCGTCGACCGTGCGGCCTCCTCCCGTCTGGTAAGTACGGCCGTGGATCGTGCTCTTCTCGATCTCGAGGTGGCTTTCATCGGTGATCGGCTTGGCGACGTCGAACAGCAGAAAATCATCGAGGAAGACATTCGCGTTGGCGGCGAGGGCTTCCGGAGTCCAGTCGGCCTTGCCGTCGAGCCCGTCCCAGACGGCGAGGCTGTCCTTCAGGCGCTGCAGGAACAGCGGCTGCAGCGCCTTCGGGATCGCGAACGGCGTTTGCTGGTTCCACAGGTCGCGCAAATCGTCGATCCCCGGCATCGCGGGATTGTTGAACCGCATGTTCGTCTGCTCTGGGCGTCCGACCCAGTCGATGCGGCGCGCTGGATATCCGAGGTGGCCTGGCGGCTGCGGAACGGGAGTGGTCTCGGCGATAGCGCCGAACAACGAGCCCTTCGCGGGATCGAGCGCGCGGCGCGTATCGAGCTCGGCCACGATGCAGAGCACGTTGTCGTGCTGCAGCAGATTGGGAAGCTTCGCGAGCTTGCCGATGTCCCAGGCGAGGTAGAACGGGTCGGAACGCAGCCCGGCGAACACCCGGACATCGCCCTCCGGCGTCGACGCCCCCTGCTCGTCGTTCACCGTGAGCGACAGCTTCCGACCACCCGGCAGCGTGCAAGTGCCGCGCTGGACGGCCTTCCCGGCCGCATCGCGCTTCAGGACCTCGAACCGGAAGCTGAAGCGAATCTCGTCGTCCGCAGGCCGAAATTTCGCGGCATTGCCGACGCCCGCAACGCTCGCGCGGCGAACGACGATCGAGTGGTCGATGGCGTTCGAGAAAACCGCATGCTCTCCGGCGGAAGGAAAAACGCACATGGCCAGCACGGTGCGCGCCGGGTTCTCCGGACTCGTAAACGCAAAGAGGTCGGTGACATCGGCCGCGGGCTCGCCAATCGACCGCGGACCGTCAACGTGATCGGACATCGTGAGCCGAGTCCTGCTCGGGTCTCATCAGTGTTTGCGTTGCCATGGCTATTTTCTCCTTGGTTGTGGATGTAGTTTCATCCGCTCAAGTTCGCGAGCCAGTTCAATGCCGATATGCTCGGCATGAAGAAGTACTCTCCGCCGCGAAGCACGTTGAACGTTTCGATGCCGCGGATACGGCGTCTTACCGGCTCCTTCGGAATCGTGAAGGTCGCCCCTTCTTCCTGGCGCCCGATGATCGGGTCACGCTCGCCGTTGGCCCCAATGAAATCGCCGTCGTTGATCCACTCCTGCTGCAGAAATTCGATCGTGGCCATCGCCTTGGCGCTGATGAACAGGAAGATGGCGCCGCGCGGCACCTCGTCATCTGCTTCGGACAGCGCGTTCGGATCGTAAGGTGGTCCATACGTCGTGCCGCGCCTTATCAGGCGATGTATGTTGACGTCAGTCAGACGGGTGAGTTTCGTGTCCCGCGGGTTCATGCGCCGGATATGGCATCCGAACGGTACCTGCCGGCCACGCGGGTCGTTCGCGTAATCGAAGTTATTGTTGCGCTGAGGGTCGGCGCCGAGCGCAGGATTGTCTACATCCGGCGCCAGCGTCAGCGGGGCGCCGCTGCGCCAACGGCCCACCAGTTTCGCGGCGACCCATTCCCGTTCTTCCTCGGTGCTGCCATTCGCCCGAAGGAATCGATTGAACGCGCCCACGCGCGTCTGATACTTGCGGAAGCCGGCATAGGTGCTGTTTCGGCCCAGTATGTCCGGCTGCGGCATCGGCAGGAGAATCCCGGCCTCGCCAGGATAGCCAAGGATGAACTCGCCGGCTTTGATCGGCCGACCGTAGCCAGGCCGCGGCTCAACGCCGCTGCCCTCGATCGCCGGTTGGTCGATGCCGTCTTTGTACCCGAGCGAATTGAGATCGCCAGGCTGTGCGCCGAAGTCCTGCATGGCGAGCACGCTGACCCCCGAGAAGCCCTCGTATTGCTCGCGAGCAACGGCGAGGGCGCGGCGCCGATTTTCCTCGGAATCGCTGAATGCACTGACGCCGATATGGACTTGACCCTGGCCGAACGGCTTCTCCCAATTCCTCGGATCGTTGACCCCATCGTCGCCAAGCTGCTTTGCACGCGCGGCCATGCCGACGCGAAACGCCTCGGGGAAGCTTTGCAGCGACTCCTTCGGAAGCCCGAGCGCCTCGAGGCCCGCATAGCTGATTCCGATCTCCAGCCAGGCAGTCGCCGCATTCCACCAATTCGTCGCGGAAGCGATATGAGGTGCCAGCCGGCGGATGAATTCCCGGCCCGCTCGAGCATCGTCGATACGCAGGAGTACATGAGCACCGAAGTACGGCGCCGGCCTCGGCCTGAGGACTGTCGCCTGGATCTCATGCAAGTCGAGCGCCGGCGCGGACGTCGAAACATTGCCGCCGAGGGATTCCGTGACCGAAGACATGGGAGATCCTTTCAAGGGTCCGGGTCCATTGCGCCCGGACCCCCAGCGAACGATTGGCCGATGCAGCTATCCGATCTTGTCGAGCAGTTCCTCGACGGCCTTGCCGACCTTTTCGAGCCGTCGGGTCTCCGCCGCGGTCAGGTTCGGGCTGTTAACGTACCAGGCCTCGGCCGCGATCTGGTGACTGGCGATCCAATCCGCCGCCGCCTTCGGATTACGCATTCCTGGATAACCCTCGCAATTGCACAGCCACAGATCCATGGCATTCGGGATCTTCGTCGCGAAGTCTTCGATGTAGGGGTCAAAGTCGCCGTCATAGGCCGTCGCGAAAAGCAATTTCGTGTCGTTGTCCACGAACACGAAGCGCATGTCGTGGACCGTGCCTACCGCGTCCGCCGCCCGGAAGTTCCCTTCCAGCAGCTGCAGCAGGCCGCGCAGCCGCTTCGCTCCACCTTTCACGAACGGAAGGAACACGCAGAGCTCCGAGACCTGGCCCTGACGAAGACCGATACGGCCGGCCTTTTGCGCATGCGGCGGCGCTGCCAGCTCTTGCGTGAGCATGGGGAGGCCGTGCTCCAGCGCGGCTCTGCCCACTTCAGGCGCGTCGGCATAAAGCTCCCTGAGCTTTTGAATCTTCTCGTCGACCGTCAAACCCTGTTTTGGCCGATTCGCTGTTGCCGTCTGCGTTGCCATGGCTCTTTCTCCTTTCGGTCGTCTTCAAATGAACTGCTAGGCGGCGGCTACCGCGCGGTCGGCCGTTCTCGATGCAGGGGGCATCAGCACCGCTCGACCGACCAGGCGTCCGTGCTCGAAATCGTCGTATGCCTGCTTCGCGGCGCCGAGCGGATAGCGGTCCACGAGGATCTTCAGCCGACCCAGGGCTGCCAGGCCCACTACCTCCTGCAACGCGATGCTGCCGCCGTTCAGACTCGTCACAAGCTCCGAGCCTGGTGGCACTTTGAAGAAGTCGAAGGGAATCGAGCCGCCGCCCGCGCCGACCACGGCGAGGCGGCCGCGCCATGACAGCGCGGCGATTGCCGTGGTCAGTGTTGCGTCCACGCCCACGCAATCCAGCACGAATGTGGCCCCGATCCCCTTGGTGAGGTCGCGAATGTGTTTCGCTGCGTCAGGCCCGCTCGAAACAACGTCGTCGGCGCCGAACTCGCGGGCCAGCTTCAATCTGGCCTCGCTCGAATCGACTGCGAGGACCCGGGCCCCAGTCAGCTGGCGCAGGAATTGAACCGCGTAGAGTCCCAATCCACCGATGCCGATTACGACGGCGGTACTACCCGGCCAGATTTTGGGAAGCCCAGCCTTGACCGCGGTGTAGGTCGTGATGCCAGCGTCCGTCAGCGGCGCGGCCTCGACAGGATCGAGGTCGCCGATCGGTACCAGAAACCTGGCCTCGGGGACGAGGACGTGCGATGCGTGCCCTCCGTCATAACCCACGCCGGGAGCGCGAATCGCCTTCTGGTAGAGGCAGTGGTTCTCCTCTCCGGAACGGCACATGTGGCAGTGCCCGCAACTTGCCCACGAGGGATTGACCGCGACAGCGTCACCACGCCGGAACCCCGTCACGCCCGTTCCCAACTCTTCCACCCACCCGGCAATCTCGTGTCCGAGAGTGAAGGGTGGCGGCTCGTCCTTCCAGTGCTCCCGGTCCCGGGAGATCACCGTCAAGTCAGTATGGCAAAGGCCGGAGCCCGCGATCCTGACCACGACCTGCCCAGGCCCCGCGTGGGGCTCGGGAACTTCCCGGAATTCCGGTTGCGTCTGTGCCTGCAGGAGTCGGTACGCGAGCATGCGTATGGGCGTTCAAACCGTCTCGCGCCTCTGCTGCGAAGAAGCCGAGAGCGACTGCCCCCTGACGAACGCGAGCAGATCGCGATTGATGAGTTCGGGTTGTGTCGTGCACATGCCGTGGGGCAGCCCCGGGTACACCTTCAGCGTGCCCTTTTTCACCAGCTTCGCCGAGAGCAGCGCGGAGTCCGCGATCGGCACGACCTGGTCGTCGTCGCCATGCAGGATCAGCACCGGCGCGTCGATCACCTTCAGGTCCTCGGTGAAGTCGGTCTCCGAGAATGCCTTGACGCAGTCGTAGAGCGCCTTCGACCCGCCCATCATGCCCTGGCGCCACCAGTTGCGAATGATGCCCTCGGAGACCTTCGCGCCCGGACGGTTGAATCCGTAGAACGGCCCGCTCGGTATGTCGATAAAGGCCTGCGTCCGATTGACCACCGCGGTGCGGAAGCCGTCGAATACCTCCATCGGCAGCCCGCCGGGGTTCTTGTCCGTCTTCAGCATGATCGGCGGCACCGCGCCGATCAGGACCGCTTTCGCGCAGCGTCCCTTGCCGTACCGCGCGACGTAGCGCGCGACTTCACCGCCGCCGGTCGAATGGCCGACATGGACGGCGTCGCGCACTTTGAGATGCGCGACGAGCTCCGCGACATCGGCGGCGTAGGTATCCATCTCGTTGCCAGTCGCGGTCTGCGAGGAGCGCCCGTGGCCGCGTCGGTCGTGCGCGATGACGCGGTAGCCCTGCGCGAGGAAGAACAACATCTGCGCGTCCCAGTCGTCCGACGAAAGCGGCCAGCCGTGGTGAAATACGATCGGCTGTCCAGAGCCCCAGTCCTTGTAGTAGATCTGGGTGCCGTCCTCGGTGGTGAAGGTGCTGCTGCCCATTGGGTGCTCTCCTTGATTGGGTTGTGCAGCGCTAGCCGCTGCGGGTATCACGATTGCAACCGCTCCCTCGGCGGTGCTGATGAGGACGTTGCGACGGCTTTGGTCGACGGCTTGGTCCGGCTCCGGACTCGTCAACGGTTGCGTTGTTCTGGCTGCGCTCTCCCTAGCCGATCTTGTCGAGAAGCTCCTCAACCGCCTTGCCGATGCGCTTGAGCCGGTGAATCTCCGCCACCGTCAAATCCGGATGGGCGACGTACCAGCCCTCTGCCGTGATCTGGTGCTTGGCGAGGTAGTCCTTCGCCCCGGGACTGCGGATTCCGGGCCAGCCGTCCCAGGCCGAGTCGATGAGGTCGAGATAGTCCGGAATCTTGCTCACGAAGTCATCGATATAGGCGTCCCACTCGCCGTCGTAGCTCGTGGCGAAAAGCAGCTTCGTGTCGTTGTCGAGGAACACGAAACGCATCTCGTGGAGAGTGCCTACGAGGTCCCCTCCGCGTTTGAGGTTGCCGCGCAGCAACCGCAGGAACGCGCGCAGCCTCTTGGCACCGCCGGGTGCCAGCGGGACGATGATGGTCAACTCCGAGACATTGCCCAGACGGCCGCCGACGCGGCCGGCGCTTTCCACCGGCGGTGGCGGGGTTGCCGAAGCATCCGACGTCAGCTCCCGGAGTACGTTCTCCAGCGCCTTCTTGCCCAACTCCGGCGCGTCGGCGAACAGAGCCCTTAGCTGCTGGATCTTTTTCTCGGCGGTCTGGTCCTGCTCGGGTTTGCTCAGTGTTTGCGTTGCCATGGCTACGTTCTCCTTCGGTGAGGTCGTGCCAGCTTGGCGCGGCGGCAGCGCAGCGCACCGACCGAAACCGCGCTATTTGACGGTCTTCAGGTAGCCGATGATCTCGGCGCGCTGCTTGGCGTCGGCCACGCCGGGGAACGGCATGGTGTTGCCCGGGATCGCCTTCTGCGCGTCGGCGAGGAAGCTGTCGAGCGACTTGTCGTCCCAGACGGTTCCGGCCTTCTTCATCGCCGGGCTGTAGCGGAAGCCCTCAGCGGCCCCGGCCTTGCGCCCATATACGCCCTTGAGGGTCGGTCCCAGGCCGTTCTTGCCGTCCGCGCTGTGACAGGCGGCGCAGGCGGCAAAGGCCGCCGGCGCGTCAGCCATCGCGGGCGAGGCGAAGACGCCGCTGGCGATCGCGAGCGGGGCGGCAATTCCAACAAGTCGTTTCATGGATCGTTCTCCTGGTGAGTGATGGCTTTGCTGCCCCGGCACCCTCTAGAGATGCCTCGGGCGCCCGAGGTAGCTTGACAGGTCGTCGCCCAGCTTCAGCGCGAGCGCGCCGGACGCGCCCGCTACCTTGATCAGGAATACCCGGCGAGCCGGTGCCTTCTCATTCATGGACGACCTCCTTTCCTGGAGCATCCGGCGGCCGTGCGACCACGGCATGTCGCGCACGCATGCCTTGCGTGTCCGCTGGCATGGAGAGCTCACGGATGTGATTTGGCAACAATGTTCCGCAAAATACGGTCATTCGATCGTCGACAGCCGACACAGCCGCAGCCGAGCGCGCCTTCCGGCAGCCCTAATGCTCCGGGGCATCGTGCCCGAGGTCTTCGATTAGGCTGAGTCTTTTGAAGAAAGCTGAGCGCAGTCGCACGCACGAAGCGCCTGCGAAACAGACGCAAGGGAACGTATCCCGCGGCGGCGCGCGCGCGACGCCTGTCCTGGCGGGGGCGCCCTAGGGGTGCAGCGCGCGCGCGATGCTCGCGGCCAGGTCGCGTGCCAACAGCGGTTTCTTCACCACCACGTCTGCGCCGACGCCGTCGGCGCGCAGATAGCCGCTCATCAGCACCACCGGTATCGCGCCTCGAATGCCGCGCACCTCGCGGATCAGCGCCGAGCCGGACATGACCGGCATGCGCTCGTCGGTGAGAACGGCATCGAAGCGCCGCGGGTCGGCGCGGAAGGCGGCGAGCGCCGCGGTACTGGAGGTGAAGCCGACCGGCGTGTAGCCCAGGTGTTCGAGCGTCTCGGTGGCCAGGCGCACCAGCGGCTCCTCGTCGTCCACCACCAGCACACGCTGGCCTTCGCCGCGCGGCAGCGGCGGGCTCTCGTCCGCGCGCCTCTCCGGAGCGATGCCGGTTCTTCGCAGGTAAACCGTAAACGTGGTTCCCTTGCCGGGCTTGGTGGCGACGTCGATCGCGCCACCGGCATTCGTCACGATGCCGTGCACCAGCGACAGGCCGAGGCCGCTGCCGACGCCGAACTCCTTGGTGGTGAAGAACGGATCGAACATGTGCTCGAGCACGTCGTCCGGAATGCCGGTGCCGGTATCGCTCACCCTCAGCACGATGTACTCGCCGGGGACGATCGAGCCGACCGTCGCCGGCCGCGCCGTGTCGAACGTGGCTGTCTCGAGCGCGACGCGCAGCGTGCCGCCCCGCGGCATCGCCTGCACCGCATTCGAGGCGAGGTTCATG
>DASQOR010000062.1:0-2610 GCA_035644395.1 Steroidobacteraceae bacterium | reverse complement strand
GCCGAACGCGGGGTTGGCGAGGATCAGCGCCCGGCGCTCGACGTCCTCGATCGCCACTTCCTTCGCGGCACGCCCGGTGAAAGGCTCGATATCGCGCCAGCGCCAGTGCATCGGCGCATCCTTGGCGCGGGGCGCGACCGGAGTGATGCGCTTATACCGGTCCCACAGCGGATGGAGATTCGACCGCTCCAGCGCCTCGATCAGAGAAGCATCAACTCTTGTCAACCGAAGCCGAGCCCGGACCGAAAGTGGCGACGTACAGCAGGCCGCCGACGATCGAAAGGTTCTTCAGGAAGTGGTTCATCTGGTTGTAGAACTGTCCCGTATCTGTGATTTCCCAGAACCGGTGCGCCGCGAATGCCGCAACGACCACGAACAACGTGAGCAGCCACGCCGCCCAGCGCGTGCGCCAGCCGACGATGAGCAGGAGCGAGCCGCCGATCTCGATGATGATCGCGATCACCGCCATCACTTCCGGGGCCGGAAAACCGAGCTTGGTGAGGTAGGCGACGGTGCCGGCGAATCCCATCACCTTGCGCACGCCCGCGACCAGGAAGATCAGGCCGATGAGAATGCGCCCCACCAGGGGAAGGATCGGGTTGTAGGTCGTTGTTGCGCTGACGTTGGTCATTCGGACTCCCTCCTTGTGCCGGCGATTATGCCAGCGTCACTTCAGATCGCAACCGTGGTCACGTCGTAGCGGAACAGCCATTCGTAGCGCTCCGCAATGCGAGCCTCGGCCCACTCCCGGTCGACGTACTGCTTCGCTTCCACGGAATCGGCAAGCTGCGGATTGTGAAACCGGGTGGCGTTCGCCGCCGATCCTTCGACCGCACGCCGGGTGCGGTCGCGGCGCGCCCGCTCGTACCGCACCAGCGCCGTCTCCACGTCCTGCTCCGCCAGGCAGCGGGCGAGGATGTAGCCGTCCTCGATCGCCATCACCGCGCCCTGGGCGAGCATCGGCAGCATCGAGTGGCAGGCATCGCCGAGCAGAGTTACCCGGCCCCGCGTCCAGCGCGGCATCGGCTCACGCACCATCAGCGCCCATTTGTACGGCGTGTCGATGTTTCGGATCAGCGTCTGCACGTCTTCATGCCAGCCGCGGAAATCGGCCAGCACCTCGTCGCGTGTTCCCTTGGTGCTCCAGGACTCCACCTGCCAGTCCGAGCGCTCGAGCACGCCGACGAAATTCATGAGCCGGCCGCCGCGCAGCGGATAGTGAACGATGTGCCCGCCCGGTCCGATCCAGTTGGTGGCGATCAGCCGCGCCATGCGTGCCGGCAGGCGCTCCATCGGCACGATGCCGCGCCAAGCGACGATTCCGGTAAAGCTCGGTCGGTCCGGACCGAACAGGCTCTGCCGGATGGGCGAATGCACGCCGTCGGCGCCGACGAGAGCATCAGCCCCGGTGCTCTTACCGGTCTCAAACTCCAGTTCTACTGAACCTGCATCCTCGTCGAAACCGATGCACCGCATCCCGAGATGAATTGCGTCAGGTTTCTCCCGCCGAACGGCGTCGACCAGCACCGCCAGCAGGTCGGGCCGGTAGACGGTGAAATACGGGAAGCCGTAGCGCGCGATCGACTCGGCGCCGAGATCGAACAGCTTCCACGTCTCGCCCGTGCCCCACAGCCGCACTTCCTTGCCCGCAGCCTCGCAGGAGAGGGCGCGCAGCGCCTCGCCCACGCCGAGCAGGTGAAACACCCGCGTGCCGTTGGCGCTGAGCTGCAAGCCGGCGCCGACCTCCTTCAGTTCGCCGGCCTGCTCGTACACGTCGACGTCGATGCCGCGCCTCAGCAGGGCGAGCGCGGCGGTCAAGCCGCCGATGCCCGCGCCTGCAATGAGGATATGCAATCGCCGCTACTTCATCGATGCAGCGCCGGCTTGGGAGATCAAGTCGTCCTGCGACCCCGTTCCACCAGACACGCCGATCGCACCGATGATCTTGCCGTCCACGACGATCGGGTTTCCGCCGCGCGACGCAATGACGTCGTCGAGCGTCGCCAGATAGCTGAAGAACGGGCCCCGGCCGAGCAGCCGCTCGAACACGACCGTCGGGCGACGGTACTTGGCTGAGGCTCGCGCCTTGTGCTGTGCTATGGAAATCGAGGCGTACTGGCAGTCGTCCATCTTGACGAAATAGACCAGGTCGCCGCTCGGGCCGACCACCGCGATGCACATGGGCCAGCCGCGCTTGGTGGACTCGGCAAGCGCGGCGTCGGCGGCCTTCTTCGCCTGGTCGAGCTTGATGGTTGCCCCATAAGGCACATAGGTCGCCTTCTCCGGTACGGCCTCGTTGGGATTGGCGGGATCAGGCGGGACCTGCGCAAGGGCCGTCGACGTCATCAGCATCACCGCACTCAGAGAACCTGCGAACGAACTGAAGCGAAGCATTGCTACCTCCCTTTGGGGAACGACTGGTTAAAGAAGATCGACTACGGCAACGAACACCTAGCCGAGGGCTTTTATGCCTGCGGCGGCGATCTGCTCGTCTTCATGCGACTGCACGCCCGAGACCCCTACCCCGCCCAGGCACACGCCTTCGGCCATGATCGGCAGCCCGCCCTGCACCGGCGTGATGCCGGGCATGCCGAGCATCGAGTTGCGCCC
>DASQOR010000061.1:0-41904 GCA_035644395.1 Steroidobacteraceae bacterium | reverse complement strand
GCTCATCAGCTTCATGCACTATGACCTGGGCTTCTTCGATGACCAATTCACGCGCGTCGAATGCGCCCCCAATCCGTTCCAGGCTAAAGTGTTACCCATGTCTCCGGTATAAACCGTTACCCATGTGACCGGAATGGACCGGGTGTAGATGGTGGCCAGGGGCGGAATTGAACCGCCGACACGCGGATTTTCAGTCCGCTGCTCTACCAACTGAGCTACCTGGCCGTTGGGGGGTATGCGTGGAGGCCGCGCATTAAAACCGAGCCGTCCGGGGGCCGTCAATTGGAACCCTCACCCTGGCCCTCGCCCGCAAGCGGGAGAGGATAAAGATCACTCCGGCGACTTGAAATCCGCGGGCTTGTCGGAGCCTGTGCCGAAGAAAAACTTCTCCATCTCGTCCTGCAGGAACTTGCGGGCCTTGGGCTCGATGGGGCTTAGCCGGTACTCGTTTAATAGAGTGGTCTGGTGGGCCACCCAGCGCCCCCAGGCCTCCTGCGAGACGTTTTCATAGATCCGCTTGCCGAGCTCGCCCGGGTACGGCGTGTAGGTGAGCCCCGGCGCTTCCCGCTGCAATACGACGCAGTTGACCATCCGTGCCATAGGCCGCGCAGCCTGCGGAGCGCGCCTACCCCTGTCAAGGACTTCAGCTTTGCTGATGGGTCGGTCAGCTCTACGGTTTGCTGACTTTTGCGGCTTGTTCAAACTATGTCCCATCGAAAACGCATCGAACTGCCAACGGAGACGAACATGAACAAGCAGCACTTCACCGGTTTCCTCGCCGCCCTCGCGGTCACGGCGGCGATCTACTCCACACTCGACGTCGCAACTGCGACCACCCCGGAAACTCGCGGCAGTCCCGCGGTAACGGACGAGGTTCATCAGGGCAACCGGCTCGCTGCGCCGGCTCCCGCCTCACCGGTCCGCAATGTGGTCGGCTGACACCCGACGTCGTCTCCCCGCTGCCCCACTCCGGCAGCAAACCCCGAGCCGGCAGTTCGCTGCCGGCTTTTTTATTTGCGCATTCGCAGCCCTTAACTTTTGCTGAGTCGCCCATCAGTTCTTCGGATTGCTGACTTTTCAGCTTCGATCAAACTGTGTCGCATCGGATTCACACTGACTTTGGAACGGAGAGGAACATGAGCAAGCAACATTTCGCAGGTTTCCTGGTGGCGCTGGTCGTCACGGCGGCGCCCTATATCGCGCTCCTCGCGGGAACCGCGCTCGCGCCGGCGCCCCGCGGCAATCCCGCGGTGGCTGACGGCACGTACACGGATGTTCGTACGCACGCCGCGGCGAGCCCCGCGCAGATCCGCAATGCGAACGGCTGATCCATCGAGTTCTCCCCGCTGCCATACCCCGGCAGCAATCCTCCTGGCCGGCAGCAACCCTGCCGGCCTTTTTTATCCGGGACATGAGTCGAGGCATAGCGAGATAACGGGCCGGCATCGACCTCCCTCGAAAGAGGTAGCCGCCGCCACCTACGATGAGGCCAGCCGGGCGACTCGCCTGAGCAATACCGGAAAGCGTGTGTAGAGCGAACAATTCCGCCCCACGTCGGGTATCCCCTCTCCGGCTCGAACCTTCAGGAAGGAACGAATCATGAATCGCACCATCACTCTCGCATCGACTGCATTGATCGCACTCGCTGCCGCCGGCTGCGCGCGTAACGAAGCCGCCGAGGCGCCGCCCGCGCCCCCGCAGGTGAGCGTCGCGAAGGTCATCGAGAAGCCGATCACCGAATTCGATGAGTTCACCGGCCGCTTCACGGCGGTCGATCGCGTCGAGTTGCGCCCGCGGGTGTCGGGCTACATTTCGTCGGTCAACTTCACCGAAGGCCACGAGGTGAAGAAGGGCGACGTACTCTTCGTCATTGACCCGCGCCCGTACGACGCGGAATACAAGCGCGCCGCTGCGGAACTCGCGCGCGCAAAGACCCAGTTGAGCCTCGCGCAGTCGGAATTCGAGCGGGCCCGGACGCTGCTCGATGCCCGCGCCATCTCGAAGGAGGAATTCGACGCGCGCGTCTCGGGCGCCGCGCAGGCAACGGCGAATGTGCAGGCCGCGGACGCCGCGCTCGATGCCGCAAAACTCAATCTCACCTTCACGCGCGTGCGCGCGCCGATCTCGGGGCTCGTCAGCAAGGCGGAAGTCACCCCGGGCAATCTCGTGACGACGGATCAGACCTTGCTCACGACGCTCGTCTCGATCGATCCGATCTACGTCGAGTTCGAAGGCGATGAACAGGTTTACCTCAAGTACAACGCGCTGGCTCGTGCCGGTCTCCGTCCCAGCTCCCGCGATTCGAAGAACCCCGTATGGGTCGGACTCGCCGATGAGCAGGAGACTCCCCACCAGGGTGTGATGGTGTTCGTCGATAACGAACTGAACCCCGCCACCGGCACGATCCGCGCGCGCGGACAGTTTTCCAACAAGGACCGGCGCTTTACGCCCGGGATGTTCGCGCGCGTCAAGCTCCTCGGCAGCGCCGAGTACAACGCGCTCCTCATCAACGACAGCGCGATCGGCACCGACCAGAGCGTCAAGTACGTGCTCGAAGTGAATGCCGACAACAAGGTTGAGTACCGGGCCGTGAAGCTCGGTCCCGTGGTCGACGGCCTGCGCGTGGTGCGCGAAGGTCTCGCGCCCGGCGACTCCATCGTCGTGAACGGCCTGCAACGTGTGCGCCCAGGCATGCCGGTTACGCCGCAACGGGTCGCGATGGGTGCGCAGCCGTCGACCACGGGCGTGCTGGCGAAGAACTGAAGGCCCTCACCCGAACCCTCTCCCCCCTGAAGGGGGATGGGGTCCCTCACCCGGACCCTCTCCCCCCTTATTTTTTCCCGGGCGCCTTATGAAACTCTCCCATTTCTTCATCGACCGGCCGATCTTCGCGGCGGTGCTTTCGGCGTTCATCACGATCGCCGGCGCCGTCGCCCTCTTTCAGCTGCCGATCAGTGAATACCCCGAAGTCGTTCCGCCCTCCGTCGTCGTGCGCGCGTCCTATCCGGGCGCGAACCCGAAGGTGGTCGCCGATACGGTGGCCGCCCCGCTCGAGCAGGAAATCGTCGGCGTCGAGGACATGCTCTATATGTCTTCGCAGACGACGATGGATGGGTCGCTCATGCTGACGGTGACCTTCCGCATCGGCACCGACATCGATCGGGCGCAAGTGCAGGTGCAGAACCGCGTTTCCCAGGCCCTGCCGCGGTTGCCCGAAGAAGTGCGCGCGCTCGGCGTAACGACAGTGAAGAGCTCCTCCGACCTCACGCTCGTCGTGCATTTGCTATCGCCGGACAACCGCTACGACTCCCTATATTTACGCAACTACGCCGCGCTCAACGTCCGCGACGTGCTGGCCCGCCTCCCCGGCATGGGCGATGTGCGAGTTTTCGGCGCGGGCGACTACGCCATGCGCGTCTGGCTCGATCCTCAGAAACTCGCCGCGCGAAGCCTCACGGCCGGCGACATCGTCAATGCGGTGCGCGAGCAGAACATCCAGGTGGCAGCCGGCCAGATCGGCGCACCGCCGGCGCAAGGCGCGGCTTTCGAGGTCGCGTTGAACGCGATGGGCCGCCTCTCGGACGAGAACCAGTTCAGCGACATCATCATCAAGACGGGCACCGACGGTGAAGTCGTGCGCCTGCGCGACGTCGCGCGCATCGAACTTGGCGCCGCGCAATACGCGATGCAGAGCTACCTCGACAATAAGCCCGCCGTCGCCATCCCCGTGTGGCAGGCGCCGGGCTCGAACGCCCTCGAGCTCTCGCAGTCCGTGCGCGACACGATGGCAAAACTGAAGCAGAGCTTCCCGGAGGGCATGGACTACACGATCGTCTACGACCCTACCGTATTCGTGCGGCAATCCATCGATGCGGTCGTCCACACGCTGCTCGAGGCCATTGCGCTCGTCGTCCTGGTCGTCATCCTTTTCCTGCAGACCTGGCGCGCGTCGATCATTCCGCTGGTCGCGGTGCCGGTCTCGATCATCGGCTCGTTTGCCGTACTCCTCGCCTTCGGCTTCTCGATCAACACGCTGTCGCTGTTCGGCCTGGTGCTCGCCATTGGCATCGTGGTCGACGACGCCATCGTCGTCGTCGAGAACGTGGAGCGCCACATCGCAAGAGGCCTGACACCGCTCGCCGCTACGAAACAGGCGATGTCGGAGGTCAGCCGGCCGATCATCGCGATCACGCTGGTGCTGTGCGCCGTCTTCGTGCCGGTCGCGTTCGTGAGTGGCCTCTCGGGCCAGTTCTATCGCCAGTTCGCCCTGACGATCGCCATCTCGACGGTCATCTCGGCATTCAATTCACTCACGCTGTCGCCCGCCCTCGCCGCCGTGCTGCTCAGGCCGCACGATGCGAAGCACGACGGGCTGTCACGCGGGATCGACCGCGTGTTCGGCGGCTTCTTCAAGCGCTTCAATCGGGGCTTCCAGGCATCCGGCGACGCCTACTCCGTCGCCGTCGGCAGCACGGTCCGCAAGAGCGGCATCGCGCTCGCCGTTTACGGTGGCCTGGTGGTTCTCTCGTATTTCGGCTTTGCGCATCTGCCGGCGGGCTTCATTCCGTCGCAGGACAAGCAGTACGTCATCGCCATTGCGCAGCTGCCGCCGGCGGCGTCGCTCGAGCGGACCAATGAAGTCACGCGCGCGATCGGCGAGATCGGCCTGAAGCAGCCGGGCGTTGCCCACGCGGTGCAGTTCTCAGGCATGTCCGTGAACGGCTTTGCCGCGAGTTCGAGCTCGGCGCTCGTCTTCTTCCCGCTCGATGATTTCGACAAGCGCAACTCGAAGGAGCTGTCGAGCGGCGCCATCGCGCAGGCGCTCAACCAGAAGCTCGGGGCGCAGATCAAGGACGCGTTCGTCGTCGTATTCCCGGCTCCCGCCATCCAGGGCATGGGCGCGCTCGGCGGCTTCAAGCTGCACATCGAAGACCGGAGCGATGCGGGGAGCGATGCGCTCTACCAGGCGGTGCAGGAAACGCTCGGCAAGGCCTGGCAGGACAAGCGGCTCGCGGGCGTCTTCTCGAGCTACCAGATCAATGTTCCGCAATTGAACGTCAACGTCGATCGCGTCAAGGTCAAGCAGCAGGACGTGAAGCTCACGGACGTCTTCCAGACGCTGCAGGTCTATCTCGGCTCGCTCTACGTCAACGACTTCAACCGCTTCGGCCGCACCTATCGCGTCGTCGCGCAGGCGGATGCACGCTTCCGTTCGAAGGTGGACGACATCCTGCCGTTGAAGACGCGCAACGCCAAGGGCGAGATGGTGCCGCTCGGCTCCATCCTGTCGGTCTCCGAGACCTATGGCCCGGACATCGTCCAGCGCTACAACGGCTACCGTTCCGCCGACATCAACGGCGGCCCGGCGCCTGGCGTGAGCTCGGGTGAAGCGCAGGCGGCCATTTCGCAGATTCTTGATGAGACGCTGCCGAACGGCATGTCCTACGAATGGACGGATCTCGCGTACCAGCAGAGCGTGGCCGGCAATTCCGCCGTCTACATCTTCCCGCTGTGCGTGCTCTTCGTGTTCCTGGTACTCGCCGCCCAGTACGAGAGCCTGAACCTGCCGCTCGCGATCATCCTGATCGTGCCTGTCAGCCTGCTCGCGGGCATCGCGGGAGTGCTGCTGCACGGCGGTGACAACAACGTGTTCGTGCAGATCGGCTTTCTCGTGCTCGTCGGTCTCGCGAGCAAGAACGCGATCCTCATCGTCGAGTTCGCGAAGCAGCTCGAGGACCACGGCCACGACCGCACGACCGCGGTGCTCGAGGCCACCCGCCTGCGATTGCGGCCGATCCTCATGACGTCGATCGCGTTCATCGCAGGCGTCGTGCCCCTGTTCACCGCGACCGGCGCAGGCGCCGAAGTGCGGCAGGCGATGGGCGCGACCGTGTTCTTCGGCATGATGGGCGTAACAGCCCTGGGCCTTTTCCTGACGCCGGTGTTCTACACACTCGTGCGTCGACAGGTTAGTCGCCGGCGTGATCTGGAGGTGTCTCCTCACACTCCCCAAGCACCCCAGGTTGCGCCGGCGACGACAGAGGTGCCCCATGCGTAATCTTGCCCTCCTTTCCCTGGCCGCCTTCCTGTCCGCGTGCGCGGTCGGCCCGAACTACGTCAAGCCCGACGTGCAAACGGCCCCGGCGTTTGCGGGCGCAGCCACCGCCGCGTTCACGGCACAGGATCCGGTTGCCCGGTTCTGGACTCAGTTCGGTGATGAGGAGCTCGATCGCCTCGTCGCCGATGCGCTCGCCGCGAATCACGACCTGCGCATCGCGCTTGCCCACGTGAAGGAAGCGCGCGCGCTCAACCGCGAGGCGAAATTCGACCTGGCGCCGACGGTGACCGCCGGCGCGGGCTATACGAAGCAGCGGTTCTCGAACGATCAGACCGCCGCCGCGTTCGGCCGCGAGCAGGAGCTCTATGACGCCGGATTCGATGCGTCGTGGGAACTCGACCTCTTTGGCCGCGTACGGCGCGGCATCGAGGCCCGCCATGCCGAGGTCGAGAGCGCCGAAGCGACGCTGCGGGACGCGCAGGTAATCGTCACGGCCGAGGTGACGCGCACGTATTTCGAACTGCGGGGCGCGCAAAGCGAGCTCGAGGTCGCGAAGCGCAACGTCGTCAACCAGCAGGAGACGCTGAAACTCACCAGCGTGCGCCTCGATGCGGGCCGCGGCACGGAGCTCGACACGTCACGCGCCCAAGCCCAGTTAAGTACCACGCTCGCGAGCGTGAGCCCGCTGGAAGCGGCGGTTTCGCGCGACATCCACAAGCTCAGCGTACTCACCGGGCGTGAACCGGATGCCTTGACCGGCGAGCTCGCGCCGACGCGCGACCTGCCCGGCCTGCCGGGCGTCGCCGCGGTCGGCAATCCGGCCGACTTGCTGCGGCGCCGGCCTGACATCCGCGTCGCGGAGCGCGACCTCGCGGCCTCGAACGCACGCATCGGCGTTGCGATCGGCGATTACTTTCCGAAGGTGAGCTTCACCGGCAGCATCGGCTATGCCGCCGGCAGTTCCGGCGCACTCGGCGACAGCGGCACGGACGCCTACACGATTGCCCCCGGCATTTCGTGGGCGGCCTTCGATCTCGGCCGCGTGCACGCCCGCGTCGAAGGGGCCCGCGCCAGCAACGAAGCCTCGCTTGCCCGCTACGAGCAGGCCGTACTCCGCGCCCTCGAGGACGCGGAAGATGCGCTGGTCACGCACGCGCGTGCCCGGGAACGCCTGACTCATGTTGAACTCGCGGCCGAATCGAGCGCGACGGCCGCGCGGCTCGCCAATCTGCGATTCCAGAGCGGCCTGGTCGATTTCCTGCAGGTGCTCGATGCCGAGCGCACGCAGCTCGAGGCCGAGGACGCCTTGGCGCAGAGCCGCACCGACGCTGCGACCAGCCTGATAGCCGTCTACAAAGCCCTCGGCGGGGGCTGGGAAGGCGCCCCTCTGCCCACGGCAAGGCCACTAGCGGACACTGGCCCGCCGGCGCGCTAGACTTTCTCCATGGCGGTCAATTTCCAGACGAATCCGGAACCGACGGCGTTGCGGGCCGGGGCCCCGGAGCACCCCGACGATTCCGCGCAGCGCCGCGAGCGCCTGCTGATGGCATCGGCCAAAGGCAGCCGCCTGCTGCTCGAAGCTCCCGATGTCATGGCGGCCGTCCCTGAAGTGCTGCGCCTCATCGGCGAAGCCGCGGCCGTCGACCGGGTGAACGTCATCCTCGCGGAGCACGGGGCGAACGGCGAGCGGCTGCTGCGCGTCGCGAGCGAGTGGGTCGGGGAAGGCGTCGCGCCGCAGCTCCACCATCCGACCATGAGCGTGCACGCCGAAAGCGAGTTCGCCCTGCAGTGCCTGCAGCTGCGCGCGGGCCAGACGATCTGCATTTACAAGGACGTTACGCCGGCCGAGCTCCAGGACCCGGGAGCCTGCTGCGGCTTCGAAGGCATCGGCACGAAGAGCAAGGCGCTCGTCCCGATCTTCGTCGACGGCGACTTCGCGGGTGCCGTGAGTTTCGACAACACGCGCCAGCGCCGCGCCATCGATTCGACCGAGCTCGCCACGATCGAAACCGCCGCGGGCGTGATCGGTGCTGCGCTACATCGCGAGCGCCTGGTCGATACGGTGCGTCGCGAGCGTGAGCGCGCGGCGGAAGCCCGTGTCGCCGCACTCGCCACCGCGAACGCGGTCATCCGCGGCAATCTCGAGCGTCTCGCGGGCGCGCCCGACCTCACGAGCTTCATGGTGAGCATGCTCGTCGAGATGACCCACGAGCTCGATGCCGCGACGGGCGGCGTCATCCTGCTCGACGATGCCGCCGAGCAATGGCGGCTCCTCGCCTACGTGCAGGATGGCGTCTCCGCGGCTCCGGCATTCGGTGTGAGCGTCGCTTGCGCCGAGACGAAATTCGACAGCCGGCTGAAGAGCGCGCGTTCGCCGATCTATCTCGATCTCGACCTGCCGGAAGATGCGGAAATGGTGTGGCCGGGCTCGCTGCCATCGAAGCGCGCGAACGGCTATGTCAGCATGTATGTCATGCCGCTCGTCTTCGGCGACCGCACCGTCGGCTGCATCAGCCTCAATTTCAAGCGCAAGAACCCGATCAGCGCGCAGACGGGCGAACTGCTGATCGCTCTCGCGCAGCAGGCGACGCTCGCCATCGAGCAGACGCGGCGCGACAACTCCGAAAAGGCCGCGGCCGTCCTCACGGAACGCAATCGCATCGGGCAGGAAATCCACGACGGCCTCGCGCAGGCCTTCACCGGCATCCTGATGCAGCTGAACGCGGTGGAGGACCACAAGGCCTGCGGCCGCGGCGCCCTGCGCACCACGCTCGACCGCATCAAGGACCTGGCGCGCGACGGACTTGCGGAAGCGCGCCGCTCGGTCATGGCCCTCAGGCCGGATCAGACGCGCCGCGGCGGACTCGGTGTCGCGCTCGGCCAGCTCGCCGAGCGCTCGACGATTCGCGGCGGCGTTACCGTCACCTACGACGGCAACGGCACGGCGACGGACCTCAAGCCCGAGCACGAACACGAAATCTTCCGCATCGCGCAGGAAGCCGTGAGCAATGCGGTCCGTCACGCCAAGCCGAGCAGCGTGCGAATTGCGTTCACCGAGGAACCGGGCCACTGGCGGCTCGACGTGAGGGACGACGGCTGCGGCATGCCGCGCGAGCCATCGCGTCATGCCGAGAGCGGCTTTGGCCTCGTCAGCATGCGCGAGCGCGCGAACGCCATCGGCGGCGAGTGGACGATTGACTCCGAATGGGGCGCGGGTACGACGGTCAGCGTGCGCGTGCCGAAGCGCACGCTGGCATGAGCGCGGCCGGCTCGAAGATCCGGATCATTCTCGCGGACGATCACCCGGTGGTGCGCGACGGCCTCGCCGCGATGATCAATCAGCAGCTGGACATGCAGGTGGTCGCCGAAGCTGCCGACGGCGATGAGGCCATCCTCCTCTTTCACCGGGAACAGCCGGACGTCATGGTGCTCGACCTGCGCATGCCGAAGCGCGACGGTTTTGCCGTCGTGCAGAGCGTGCTCGAGGCGAGCCCGAAGGCGCGGCTCCTCATCATGACGACCTTCGACGGCGACGAGGACATCTTCCGGTGCCTGAGCCAGGGCGCGAAAGGCTATCTCCTGAAGGACTCGCCGCGGCAGGAAATCCTCGCGGCGATCCGCGCGGTAAGCCAGGACCAGCCCTACACGTCATCGTCCATCGCGGCGAAGGCCGTGCAGCGCATGTCGAAGCCGAACCTCACCAAGCGCGAGGTGGATGTGATCCAGCTGCTCGCGCAGGGCCGGAGCAACAAGGACATCGCGCGACGCCTCAGCATCACGGAAGGCACGGCGAAGACGCACGTGAAGTCGATTCTCACCAAGCTCGACGCGATCAGCCGCACGGAAGCCGTCGCCGTCGCCCACAAGCGCGGTCTGGTGCACCTCTGACCGGAGTCAGGTGCCGCCGCCGACGCAGGCTTCGATGATCGTCTTGATGGGTGCGGGCAAGCCGACCTTCGCGGGTCGCGCAGGCTGATACCAGAGCTTCTCGCCTTCGTCCTCGATTTTGAGGTCGCGTTCCCGCACGCGCACGATGAGCGGGTTCAGGTCGAGGTCGAAGTGCGTGAAGCTGTGCCGCACGGCCGGCCAGTCCCTGGTGTTGGGATTCTGGAAGCGCTGCAGACACCAGTCCCGCGCCACGGCGCGCGTCGGAAACTCCGGCAGACCCCAGAGCCCGCCCCAGATGCCGACGGGCGGACGATGCTCGAGCAGGATGCGGCCGTCTGCCGTACAGGCGAGCACCACCCAGACCTCGCGTAATCTGCGGCTGGCCCGGCGCTTCGGCGCCGGCAGCTCATTCTGTCGTCCCGCGCGGTGCGCGGCGCAATCCCCGGCGAGCGGGCAGGCCAGGCATAGTGGCCGGCTACGCACGCACACGGTTGCACCGAGGTCCATGATCGCCTGCGTGTAGGTCGCCGCCTGGTCGGGTGGCGTGCTGGCTTCTGCAAGCCGCCAGAGCTCTTTCTGCACGGCCGCTGCGGATGGAACACCCTCGACGAGGAAATAGCGGCTGAGCACGCGCTTCACGTTGCCGTCGAGGATCGCGTGACGCTGGCCGAGTGCAAGCGAGAGAATCGCGCCCGCCGTCGAACGGCCGATGCCGGGCAGCGCGGTCACGGCCTCGATGTCGGTCGGAAACACGCCGCCGTGCCCGTCGCGAATGGTCTGCGCGGCGCGATGGAGATTGCGCGCGCGCGCGTAGTAACCGAGCCCCGACCACAGGTGCAGCACTTCATCGACCGGCGCGGCGGCCAGTGCAGCGAGATCCGCAAAGCGCTGCATGAAGCGCTCGAAATACGGAATGACCGTCGAGACCTGCGTCTGCTGCAGCATGATCTCGGAAACCCACACCCGATAGGGTGTTGGATGCACTTGCCAGGGCAGGTTCTTGCGGCCGTGCTGGGCCGACCAGGCGAGCAATGCCGAAGCGGGTGAGCTACTTGCCGGCGGCACTGACCGGCAGCTCCTGCGCCACCCGTTCGACACTCGTGAACATCGCGACCGTGCCCGTACGCATGGTGTCTATCATCGCACGCCTTGCGTACCACGCGGGTACCCAGAACTTTGGATCGAGTGCGAGTGTATAGGTGACGTGGGTGCCCTTGGCGCTCGCCTGCCAGACCGTGCGGGTGACGCTCGACTTGACGTCGGAAAGGTCCGGGAGCGCGGTCGCGAGCAGCTCGCCGCCGCCGACTTTCAGCGTTTCGATACGGATCATCGAGCGGCAGAACACGCGATTCAGGCAGCCCCTGAGTTTCGTGTAGAGCCGCTGCGGCGCGCCGGGCGGCGTCGCGACCAGATGACTTTCCTCGATGCGCGCATCGAGCGACGGATAGCTGGCGTAGTTCGTCAGGACGCGGGCGACCGCGTCCGGCTGCGCGTGCAGCTCCGCCGCGAACTGGACCTTGTAGAGCCCGTTCTCATAGCGGACCTCGATCGTTTCGATTTCGATCGCCCGAACCGGGGCGGCGAGGCTGCCCGCGAGGCACAGCGCGGCGGCGAAACTCGTGACGGCCCGTGTCACGCCGTCAGCCACCAAGCAGCTCCAGCAGCTTGTCGCGGGCCTTCTTCTTGAGCTTCTCCCTGACCTCGCCCTTCACCGCCTCATCGAGAACCGGTCGGATCTTGTAGTCCGTCAGCGTGCCCGTGACGCGCACGGGAATGTCCGCCGCGGTCTTGAGATCCGCCATTTCGGAGCCGGCGCCGGACGCGGGCACCTGGTAGACCCTCGTCTTGACCTTGATATCGACCGCGCTGGTCGGCAGCGACACGGTGCCCTCGCCGTTCGACTTGAGGAAGGGCGTCTGCATCAGGATATCGTGCGTTGTCAGCGTGCCATCGACGAACTTGCCCGAGCCCTTGAGCGCATCGAATTTCGTGCGGCCGCTCCCCTGCCCCCCGGGTGCCGCTTCGCGCTTGATGAGCGCCCGCGCGCGCCGCAGTTCGAACCACAGATCGTGCCCTTCGAAAGCGCCGTCCAGCACTTCGAAGTCGAGGTCGCCATCGAGCGTCCGCTTGATGTCGGCATCCGTGCGGCCGTGGCCGGCGACCGCGAGGTTGACGAGCCCGCGCCCGGAGAAACGCTTGCTGTCGTAGGCGGCCGCGAGAAACTTCGCGAAGTCGATATTCGCGAGGTGCTGGTCGAGCGTCACTTTGGCGTCCTTGCCGCGGGCATCGACGCCAACCGTGCCCCGGTACGTGCCGCCGTAGAGCTTCGCCTGATTCGGTCCGAGCCGCACGTTGCCGTCGGCGGCATCGAGCTTCAGCGTCAGGTCCTCGAGCGCCATGCCGCTGAATTCCGTGTGCGCGACCCGCAAGCTCCCGCGGGCCCTGAGCGCCTTCAAGGTGTCGAGCGGCAGCGCGGTCGGCGGCTCCGCCTTGCCGGCGGCGGCCCTTTCCTCCGGCGCGAGATAGCCGTCGATGTTGAGCTTGTCGGCTTTCAGGTCGAAGGCCAGCGCCAGGGTGTCGAGATCCGACACACCGAGCGTGCCGTCAAGCTCGGTCTCATCGAGGCGGCCCTTGAAGTTCGTGAGCGCGAGCCGCTTCGAGTCGAGTGCAAAATTCGACTCGAAACCGACGCGGCTGAAAGCCTTCGGATTGCGCGTCCTGAGCGGCGTGCCGGCAAGCGCCGCCAGCGTGTCGCGCAGCGACGTCTCTTTCAGTCTCAAGGTTCCGTCGAACGCGTGATCGGCGAGGACCTTGCGGCCCTTCACCGAACCGCTCAGCGCAAGGTCGCCATAGGCGAGCTCGAAGACCGGCACATCGAGCGTATCGGCGTCGAGGTCGAGATCGATGCCCGGCGACTTGAAGGAAATCGGTGTGGGCGCGTTGCCGGTGCCCGCATCCATCTTGAGGCTGAGTTCAACCGGCACGGGGTCGCCCGACCCGAGCGGCCCGGTCTTGAGGTTCATGTCCGTGAAGCGACGCGTGCTGCCGTCGCGCCGATCGTCCATCACGATCTCGGAGTTGCGGATCTCGATGCCGGAAATCGTGGCGCTGCCGCCCGACGATTCGCCTGAGGTCCCGGTTGTCGCACCGGGCTTGTCCTCGCCCCCCATGCCTTCCCAGTTGCCGTGGCCCGACGGGTCCGTGACCAGATGCACCTTGAGCCCGCCGAGCAGCAGCCGCGTCACGTCGAGCGTCTCATGAAGAAGGGGCAGGACCTTCACCACCAAGCGCGCCTCCCCGATGACGACGAAGGGTTCCGCGCCGAACCCCGGCGGATTGCCAAGCGTGGCGTCGTGGACCTCGAGGGCAATGGACGGGAAGAGCGAGAGCTTGAGGTCGCCCTGGAGCTTGAGCTCCCGGCCCGTCTCCTCCCGCACCATCCTGGCGATGTCGTCCTTGTAGTCGTTCGGGTCGACGACCACGAGGACGACCACGACCAGGATCAGGAGGAGCGCGACGAGGCCCCCGAAAACGACGAGCAGACGCTTGAGCCAACGCATGATTGGTGTGTTCCGGCGGGCTGAGGGCTGGTTCGATTCTAGCAAGCCGGCAGGGTTCCAAATGGGGCGCGAGTCACGCCGATAAGCCCTTGGCGGTCTTCAGGAAGGGTCGTTTTTGCCGATATGCCGGGAGTCCGACGAACCGTTCCGACGAACTCCTCTTCCGAGTCGCGCCGCCAACCGATGAAATGGGGTATCCGCCGTAAGCTTCATGTGATCCCGGTCGCGGCGACGATCCTGCTCATGGTCGCGCTCGTGCTCATGACCCAGGTCATGAGCCTCTACGGCCAGATCGCGCACGGTGAGCTCGCCGAGCACCGCGGGCTCGCGGCCCAGCACATCGCGCTCCAGCAGCGGCTCATGGATCACTACGGGGACTTCAGCGTCGCCGCGGCGGCCGCGATCGCCGATCGCCGGGAACCCGCGAACCAGGTCCAGCTGCACGCGATGAGCGAGCGTTGCGCGGGCATCCGGCGCGACCTGCTGACGCTCCACAGCCAGCCGGGCCTGCAGGGCGATACGGTCGAACGCCTGCAGCAGGCGATCGGCAACATCAGCGGTTACTGCGCCGCCGTCGCGCGCGCGTCCGCCCATGCCGCGACCGGCACGGCAGCGGACCTCAACGGGGACCTCGCGAACGCCGCGATCGACTTCGGCAAGTTCAATGCCGTGTTCACGGCGTTGCGCGACGCGCGCCGCCAGGCGAGCGGCGACGCCCTGGTCCGCATCAACGCCGTGCTCAAGCGTGGCACGATCGAAACCGGCGCCGTACTTGCGCTGGTCGTGTTGCTGACGGTCGGCATGAGCGTCTCCATCTCGCGTATCGTCGGCCGGCGCCTGAAGCGGCTGTCGGAAACCATGACGGTCCTCAGCAGCGATCCGAGTGCGCCGATCGCGCTCGAGCTCGATGCGCAGGATGAAATCGGCGACATCGAGCGCGGCTTCGCAGCGATGCTCGGCGACATCCGGGCGCACCAGCAGCGGCTCGCGGAGTCCGCGACTCGCCTCACCGATATGAACCGGGAGCTGGAGCTGCAGATCCATTCCAAGAGCCAGGCGGAAGACGCGCTGCGCGACTCGAAGGAATTCCTGCAGATGGCGCAAAGCGCCGGCGGCATCGGCATCTTCGAACTCGACCTGCAGACCGCGCTCATGCGCGGCTCGGACGTGCTTTTCCAGCTCCTCGGGATGCCGAGCGGCAACGGCCTCATCACGCAGGAGCAGTGGCTCGCCGCCGTGCACCCGGAAGATCTCGAACCGCTCATCTCGCAGTTCGCGCAGGCGGTCAACAACGGCGGCCAGTTCCACATCGAATACCGCGCACTCCGCCCGGATGGCAGCGTCCTGTGGACCAGTGCGACCGGGCGCGTGCTGCTCGACGGTTTCGGCGCCGCCCGCCGCGTGATGGGCACCGTCGCCGACATCCACCGCCGCAAGCTCGTCGAGGAAGACCTGCGCCGCACGGCGAGATCGCTCTCGATTGCGCAGAAGGCGGGCGGCATCGCGACCTTCGACGTCAACCTCATCACGGGCGATGCCGTGCAGTCGGACAACATGCGCGAGATTCTCGGCATACGCCCCGAGGATCCGCTGCCGAAGCGCGCGCTCTGGCTCGAACTCGCGCATCCGGAGGACCGCAAGCAGGTCGAGCATCCGCTGCGCGTTCCAGGGAGCGACGGCGCTTCCTACCAGCGCGAATACCGCATCATCCGCAGCGACGGATCGGTGCGCTGGCTGAGCGAGCGTGGCGTCGCGACGCACACGGTGAGCGGCCAGGCGGCGCGGATCGCGGGCGCGATTATCGATGTCACCGAACGCAAGTCTTCGGAAGCCGCCATGCTCGAGCTCGAAGCGCGTCTCGAGCGTGCCGTGCACGGCACCTCGGATGCGCTATGGGAGTGGGAAACCGACACGCACGACATGTGGATCGCGCCGCGCTTCCGGGACCTCCTCGGCTACGATGCGACCGACCCGCTGCCGATGACGGCCTGGGACTTCGGCACCTACGTGCACGACGAGGACGCCCAGAAGGTCATCGATTCCGCGCGCCGGCACCTCGATGAAGGAACGGCCCACGACGTGGAAGCGCGCCTGCGCCGCAAGGACGGCGGATACGAATGGGTCCGCATCCGCGGCGTCGCCGAAGCGTTCCAGGAGGGCCAGCGCCGGCGCATGTCGGGCTCGATCCAGCTCATCACCGAGAAGAAGCGCACCGAGCTTGCGCTCATCGAAGCGACCAACGCCGCGGCCAGCGCCAATCGCGCCAAGAGCGAATTCCTCGCGAACATGAGCCACGAGATCCGCACGCCGATGAACGGCGTGATCGGCATGACGCAGCTCCTTGCTGACACGCGCCTCACGACGACGCAGCACGAGTACGTCGAAGTCATCCGCACGAGCGGCAAGACCCTGCTCGCGCTCATCAACGACATCCTCGACGTGTCCAAAATCGAGGCCGGGCGCATGGAACTCGAGACGCGCGACATCGACCTGCGCACGACCGTCGCCGAGGCTGTCGCAACGCTCGGCGTGCAGGCCGCGGCGAAGGGACTGGCGCTGCGCGCGAATGTGGGGCCGGATGTACCGTCCGCCGTGTCCGGAGATTCGGTGCGGCTGCGGCAGGTGCTCTTCAATCTCATCGGCAACGCCATCAAGTTCACCTCGACCGGCGCCATCACGCTCGACGTGCGGCTCGAATCGGCCGACGACGTGCGCGCGCTCGCGCGCTTCAGCGTGAGCGATACCGGCATCGGCATTCCGCCCGACCGGCTCGACCGCCTCTTCAAGAGCTTCAGCCAGGTCGACTCCTCGACGACACGCCACTACGGCGGTACGGGCCTCGGGCTCTCCATCGTGAAGCAGCTCGCCGACCTCATGGGCGGGCAGGTGGGCGTCGACAGCGAAGTCGGCAAGGGCTCGGTCTTCTGGTTCACGGCGCAGTTCGAGCTCGCGAGCGACAGCCACCAGATACGCAATACGACGGGGAGCTTCGAAGCGCGGCCGCCGATTCGCGGGCGGCTGAACGTCGCGGGCTCGCACCTGCTGCTGGTCGAGGACAACGCGGTCAACCAGAAGGTCGCGCAGCGCTACCTCGAGAAGCTCGGCATCACCTGCGATCTCGCGCGCAACGGACTCGAGGCGATCGATGCCTGGCAGAAGGGCAGCTACGACCTCATCCTCATGGATTGCCAGATGCCGGTGATGGACGGTTTCGAGGCGACGCGCGGCATCCGCAAGCTCGAGCGCCATGGCAAGCGCGTGCCGATCGTCGCGCTGACGGCGAATGCGCTCGCTTCGGACCGCAACAACTGCCTCGCCGCCGGCATGGACGAACATCTTGCGAAGCCGCTGGAATTCGAGCGGCTCGAGAACTGCCTCGCGCAGTTCCTCTCGACGCGCACGCCGCGTCCCGCCGAAGAATCCGCGCCCACTCCGGGGACCGTCGCGGCGGAGCCGGCGCCGGTCGATCTCGCGGCGCTGCGCAACCTGGTCGGCGACGATGCGGAATTTCAGCGCGAGCTCATCGAAACGTTCATCGCGAGCGGCGATGCGACACTCGCGCAGATTGTCGACGCCTTGAATACGAACGATCTCGCCGCCGTCCGCAAGAGCGCCCACAGCCTGAAAGGCGCGAGCGCGAATATCCGTGCCCAGGCGCTGAGCAACGCCGCCAAGGAACTGGAATCACGTGCCGCCGGCGAAAACGCCGACGCCTGTCGCGCGCAACTGACATCGCTGCGCGCCCACTACGAGCGCACCCGCGACTTCCTCAAGCAGGCCTGAAAAAGGGGACGAGAAAAAGGGGACAGATTTATTTTTCCGTGTTTCTCATGCGAATCTCGAGATACTCGGAAAAATAAATCTGTCCCCTTTTTCTCGTCCCCTTTTTCAGGCGGTGCGTTCGACGACGAAGGTGGAGCCGAAAGGCTGCAGGCGCTTGCCGACGACGCGATTGCGCCCGCTCGACTTGGCCTTGTAAAGGCACGCGTCCGCCTGTGCGATGAGCCGGTCCACGATCGCCACATCGCCGGGCTCGAGCTGATCGAAGCCCGCGACGCCGAAGCTCGAGGTCACCTTGAGCACCAGATTGCCGATGCCAAGTTCCGTCGCCGCGAGCCCGGCGCGGATCTTTTCCGCGACCACGAGCGCGCCGGAGAACGGCGTCTCGGGCAGCACGATCACGAATTCCTCTCCGCCATAGCGCGCGACCCAATCGACTTCCGTGCGCACGCTGGCGCGCAGGAATTGCGCAACGCCCTGCAGCACCTGGTCGCCTACCTGGTGCCCATGGGTATCGTTGACCTGCTTGAAGTGGTCGACGTCGCAGAGGACGAGGCTGAGCGAATGGCGATAGCGGCGCGCGCGCTCCGCCTCCTGCGGCAGTCGCTGCATGAGGTGGCGGCGGTTATAGGTCGCCGTGAGGGCGTCCGTCTGCGAAAGCAGCTCGTTCCGGCGGTTGGCCGCGCGCAGCGATTGCTCGAGCGCGAGGATGCGTTTGCCGGTATTGAGCCGCGCGATGAGCTCGGCTTCATTCACGGGCTTCGTCAGATAGTCGTCGGCGCCGGCCTGCAATCCCGCGACGATGTTCTCCTTGCTGTCGCGCGCCGTGAGCAGGATCGTATAGACGTAACCCTCGAGCGCCGCGGTCCGGATCGCCTTGCAGAGCGCAACGCCGTCCATCTCCGGCATTTCCCAGTCGGTGAGCACCATCGGGTAGAAGTGCGACTGCAGGCGTTCGAACGCGAGCTTGCCGTTGGTCACCACATCGACGTCGTAGCCCGCCTTGCGCAGCAGGCGCTGGGTGAGCAGGAGCGTCGTCGGGTCGTCCTCGGCCAGCAGCACCCGCATCGGGCCGGTGAGAGCCGTTTCCTGTGGGGAATTCAATGAGTTACCGTCGGACGGCATGCAAACGCGGGCGCCGTGAATAAAAGGTGCGTTGCCGGAGGGTATCGGCTCGTGGCGCTCGCCCCTTAAGTCGATACCCGGCCCGCCGGGCGGGCCCTGTGAGGCGCATCACGCAGCCGTGGAGACTTCTGGACTCACTCCTTGCAGAGCGAGATATCGCCGCTCAGGGTCTTGGCACGCAGGCTCGCGCTGGTCGATCCCTGGCTGAACTTGAGCTCCTCGCCCGGGCCGTAGCGGTGGCTGGTCGGCTCGGGACCGAAGCAGTTGCTGATCTCGCCCACGGCGGTCGCGATCTCGTAGTCCCCGTCGCGCGAGCCGCCGAGGTAGAAGTTGATGTCGCCGCTCACGGTCTCCGAATCGACGCGCGCGTCCTTGGTGAGTTCACCATAGAGCGTGATGGTGCCGGACGTCGTGCGCAGCCGGCTCCGGCCGACGCTCGTCAGGCGCAGGTTGAGGTCGCCGCTCACGCTGGTCGCGTTCGCATCGCCGCCCATGTTCTTGATCTCGATATTGCCGCTCGTCGAGGCGATGTTCGCGACGGCCGAGCCCTTGTTGCCACGCAGGTTGATGTCGCCGCTCACGGTGTTGATCCGCACATCGCGGTCGAAGCCTTCGGCCTGGACCTCGCCGCTGATCGTCTGCAGGTCGAGCCGGCCATGCACGTCGGTCACGTCGATGTCAATACTGACACCCGAGACCGTGAGATCGCTGCCATTCGGCACTTCGACATCGAGGTCGGTGGAGCCGCTGTTCGAGGACTTGGGCAAAACCACCTTGACGATGGTGCGCGCGCCCTCGACCGAGAACTCGAGCCGCGCCTTCGATCCGAGTTCGCCGGTGACGTGCACTTCTTCGCGCGAGGTTCCGCGCACGGTGATCGTGCCGGCGACGTTGGAGACTTCGACGGTGCCGCGCGCCGTCGCCGGCTGGCGCTCATCGACCGTCTCACCCGCGAAGGCGGTGGTCGCGGCAAGCAAAAGCAGGGCCGTATACAAGCGGGCCTTGCGGCCCGAAACGTCGGGGGAATTCATGTCTGGGTCTGCTCCGAAACGGTCTGTGTGAGGCTGGCAACGTTCTGCATGTATTCGAGCTCCTGCTGATACGCACCGAGCACGAGCTGCTGCAGGAGAACGCTGTCGGGATGCGACTTCAGGGCGTCGTTCAATTCCCGCAATCCGTCCTCGATCTGCTTCAGCCCCTTCTGCACCCGGGCCCGGTCATTCGCGGGAAGATCCGCGATGCGCCGGAAGAATTCACTGGCGAGCTGCATGCGCGCCTTCTGGTAACCCGCATCCATCATCACCGGCTTCACCAGCCAGGTATTGATCGCTTCCTGCGATGGACCGACGCCGGGACCGGTTGCAGGCCCCCTGAACAAGCCGTAGCCGAGACCCGTGCCGATCGCGACGCAGACGAGACCTGCCGCGATGCGCATCGCCCAGACGCTCGCGCGCTGCGGCCGGCGCTCCCTCGCGATGGCCGCGGCGACGCCCGGCCACAGATCGTGCGGAGGTTCGATGTCGGTCGGCAGGCGCTGCAGCGCGCGGCTGAGCGCGTCATTGCCTTCGGTTGGTTGTGTCATGTCGCTTACCCTCGCTCAACCCGTCATGCGTTCGGTCAGGAGCTTGCGCGCCCGATGCAGCTGCGCCTTGCAGGTACCGACCGCAATGCCGAGAAAATCCGCTGTCTCTTCGTGCGTGTAGCCGTAGACGCCCTGGAGCACGAGCACGTGGCGCGCTCCCGTCGGCAAAGTCGCGATCAGCTGTTCGAGATCGAGCACGTCCATCGCATCGGCGAACACGGGCATTTCCGGGCCCGCGTAGTCCTCCGGCTCTGCGACGTGCATCACAGGCTCCTTGCGCCGGACCCGGCCAAGGACCGCATTCACGGCAATCCGGTGCAGCCACGTGCCGAGGCTGCTGCGGCCCTCGAACCTCGGGAGGTTGCGCCAGGCGCTGATGAAAGCCTCCTGGGCGCAGTCCTCGGCGGCTGCAGGGTCCTGCAGCATGCGCAGGCAGAGGCCGTAGACACGGCCCGAGTGAGCCCGGTAGATCGCCTCAAAGGCCGCCTGGTCGCCCTTGCGGGCCCGCTCGATGACGCGCCGTTCGGCGAGGTCCACGACCTCCGCGGGCGGTTCGCTCAAAGCTTGGGCTCCCTCGGTCACAGGCGCCGATCGTAACAGCGCGTCATTCGCCAGCACATTCACGCTCCTTTCGGGGAGCTTAGAGCGGGTCTGGCGGGAAAGGGTTTGGAGCCGCAGGTACCGGTGTTGGATAACCGGGGATTGCGGCGCCAAGCCCCGGATTACCGAAATCCCCGGTTATCCAACACCGGCACCTGCCGCACGGCTCGCGAGGCCCGCCGCGGTGGGGAAGCGCGCGCTGTTCCAGCTCGTGACGAGCGTCGGCAGGGCTTCGGCCACCATGGGACGGGCGATGTAATAGCCCTGCGCCGAGTCGCAACCGATCGAACCGAGGAAGGCGAGCGACTGCTCCGTCTCGACGCCTTCGCAGCACACGGACAGGCCGAGGTTATGTCCAAGCTCGACCAGCGAACGCACGATGGTGCGGGCTTCGACGTTGCGCTGCAGATCGAGGCCGAGCGACTTGTCGATCTTCAGCTCACTGAACGGCATCTGGTAGAGCTGGGTCACCGAGGAGAAGCCGGTGCCGAAATCATCGAGCGACAGGCCGAACTTCTTCACGCGCAGGCGCGTGAGGATGTCGAGCGTATGCGCGGGGTCGCTGAGCGCAGCGGTTTCCGTCACCTCGAGCGTGAGCTGCGAATTGTCGACGTTCGACTTCGCCGCGAGCACGGCGAGCTGATCCGGGAATTCGAGATTGCTCACGAGGCGCGGTGAAAGATTGACGGACAGGCCGAGTTCGAGGCCGCGCTTGTTCCAGGCGCCGACCTGCTCGATGCCCGTCTGCAGCACGAAATCGGTGAGCGCGGCGATCAGGCCGCTCGATTCGGCGAGCGGAATGAACTCATCCGGGTAGATGAGCCCGTAGTCCGGATGCTCCCAGCGCACCAGCGCCTCCGCGGACTCGATCTTCCACCGACCGTCGATGAGCTTGCCCTTCGGCTGGTAATGAACGCGCAGCTCCGCGCGGTCGACCGCGCGCCGCAGCTGCTCGACCGTCACTTCGCGCCGGGATTCGAAATAGCGCCCGAGCAGGCACTCGAGATCGCCGAGCATGATGGGCTTGTGCATGACGCCGGCCATGGCGAGGCCGTGCGACTTGCCGAGCTGCTCGGCGGCGTTCAGCACGCGCTGGTCCATGCCGCTCGCGAGCACGACGTTCGCCTTCGAATGCTGGCGGGCGAGCGCCCGGATGAGTTCGACGCCGTCGCCCCCGGGCATCTGCAGGTCGAGCATCACGAGCGTCGGCCTGAAGCCCGGCAGCAGCGCATGGAATTCATCCTGCGACTGCGCCTTGGCGACCGTGTAGCCGACGCCTTCGGCGACCTGGCTGACGAAGTCGAGGATGTCCGGGTGATCGTCGACCACGAGCAGGCGATTGAGAGTGGAGGCCATGCGGTACACCTTCAGTTGAGACTTGCCCGGATGCGATGCGCCAGGGCTTCCATGGAATAGGGTTTCGTGAGCACGGGATAGCCGCTCGCAACGAGGCTCTGGTGCTGCACGCTGCATTCGGCGAACGCGGAGGTGACGAGCACGCGAACGCGTGGCCGCTCGCGCAGCACGCGCGTCACGAGATCAAGGCCGCGCTCGCCTTCCGCGAGCATCATGTCGGTGAACACGAGATCGATCGAATGATTGCGCTCGAGGAGCTCGAGGGCCGCGCGCGCGGAGCTTGCATCGAGCACGCCGTAGCCGAGCGACTGGAGCGACGTCACGGCCGTCGCGCGCACGTCCACGTCGTCCTCGACCACCAGGATCGTTTCGCTGCCGGTCGGCAGCGGTCCCTTGCCGGCCTGCGCCTCGGCCTCCTCCCCGGCGGGGAGCGAGGAGCGCGGAAAGTGCAGGCTCACGGTCGTGCCCTTGCCCGGCGCGCTTGCGATCTGCGCGTGGCCGCCCGACTGCTCGCAGAAACCGTAGATCATGCTCAGTCCAAGTCCCGTGCCCTTGCCGATTTCCTTGGTGGTGAAAAAGGGCTCGAAGGCGCGCTTGCGCACGTCGTCGGACATGCCCTGGCCATTGTCGGTCACCGTGAGGCACACGCAGGGTCCCGGCGCGACGTACGCCGGGCTCGCGGCATGGGTCTCATCGAGCGTGATGTTGTGCGTACCGATCACGAGCTCGCCGCCGCGCGGCATTGCGTCGCGCGCGTTGATCGCAAGGTTCAGCACCGAATTCTCGAGCTGCCCGACGTCGACACGGACCGGCCAGAGGCCCTGCGCGAGCTCGAGCCGCACGGCGATGCCGCGGCCGAGCGCCCGCTCGATGAGTTCCTTCATGCCGGTCACGAGGTCGTTGACGTTTATCACGCGGGGCGCGAGGACCTGCTGGCGCGCGAACGCGAGCAGGCGCCCCGTGATTTCGGCGCCGCGCAGCGCGGCGCGCAGCGCCGTATCGACGTGGCCGATCGCGCGCGCATCGCTGCGGCACACACGCTCGAGGAGCTGCAGGTTCCCGATCACGACCGACAGCAGGTTGTTGAAGTCGTGCGCGAGGCCGCCGGTCAGCTGGCCGACCGCTTCCATCTTCTGCGCCTGGCGCAGCTCGCCCTCGAGCCGCTTCTGGTCGGTGACGTCGCGGATCACCGAGAAGAAGCCGCCGATGCTGCCGTCGGAGTCGCGGTGCGGAACGTAGTCGATGCAGAGTTCGCGGCTGCGCCCGTCGTTCAGGAGCCGGCTCTGCTGAAAGCTCACGTGGCGGCCGTCGAGTACCTGCTCGACGCGCGGCGCGAGCTCGGCAAAGCTGTCGGGCGCCATCAGCTCGTCGACCCTGAGGCCGCGCATGGCGGTGCGCGGATGCTGCACGAGCCGCTCGTAGCTCGCGTTGACGTATTCGATCTGCCGCTCGCGATTCACATAGGTGAGCGCGATGGGCAGCGTATCGAGCATGACTTCGTAGAAATCGCGCGTCTCATCGAGCCGGTCGTGCATGCGCGTGACGGTGGTGATGTCCTCGTGCGTCACGATCGCGCCCGTGCCGTCATCGTGCCGGAACGCCTCGACGCGCATCTGGAAATGGCGGCTCTCGCCGCCGACCGCCGCGTCGTAGTTCATCGCGAAGTCCCTGCGCAGTCCCGCGAGCACCTCGGCGACCGCGTTGGCGACGACCGGACCCTCGGGGCAGTCGCCGGCCACGTGCTCGCAGAGTTCCGCGTAGCGTTCGCCGAAGCTGAACCTGAGGCCGGCGAGCCCGGGGTCGGCGCCGCAATCGCGCCAGGCGCGGTTGATCTCGATGATCTCGCCGCGCGAATTGAGCACGGCGATGGCGATTTCTATGGAATCGAGCGTGCGCCGATTGAGCGCTTCGTTGCGCACCAGGTGGTCGCGGCGCTTGCGTTCGGCTTCGATGCTGCGCAGCGCGCCGCCGACGCGGACTGGCCGCCCCGCCGGATCGCGATCGGAGTCCCCGTGAAGGCGAAACCAGCGGTAGCTCCCGTCGCAGTCGAGCCGCAATTCCACGTCGAGCGGCACCGCCTGCTCGAGATGGCGCCGCACTTCGCGCAGCAGCGCGTCGCGATCGTCCGCGTGCACGCGCGCGAGCAGCGTTTCGAGATCGTCGCGCCGCTCCGCCTTCGGTGCGCCGAGCTTCTCGAGGAAGCGGTCGCTGAAACGCACCGCGCCGGTTGCGAGGTCCCAGTCCCAGAAGCCCTCATAGGCGACGCGGGCCGCCAGCTCGAACTGGCGGGCCTCGGCCGTAGTGCTCAGGGCGGCGCGGCTGCGGGGCAATCCTTGATTCCTCGATGGGACATCAAGTTGCGTATCGGTGGCCGGGGCCTGAACTTAAGGCCGGGTCACGCCGTTCTGTGAGTGAATTCCCGAGCCGCTTGCCGTTATTGTTAACAACCGCGGCGGCGCGCTTGCGCGCGTGTCGGGGGAAAGATGAATCGCGCCGCCCGGCCCCTACTCGCTGTCGTCGACCGGCTCCGCGCTCGCGACGCTCGACTCCGTGCGTGTCGGCGCATCGCGGCCGGCGAACCAGTTGACCGCGTACTGCACGAGCTGCGCGCCGGTCGTGAGATTCAACTTGCGCTTGATGCGCTGGCGGTGCGATTCCACGGTCTTGACGCTGAGATTGAGCGCATCGGCCGATTCCCGCGTCGAGAGGCCCTTGCCGATCATGTGCAGGATCTGCAGCTCGCGGTTACTCAGCCGGTCGATCGGATTGGTCGAGATATAGGAGCCGCCCGCGGCGAACTTGCGGATCATGCTGTTGCCCACGGCTTCGCTCACGTAGATGCCGCGATCGAGCACGCGCCTGAGCGCCACCAGGAACTGGTCCGACGCGGCCTGCTTCATGATGTAGCCGTTGGCGCCCGCCGAGAGCATGCGTTCGGCGTAGATCGTTTCGTCGTGCATCGACAGCACGAGCAGCGGCAGCGCCGGGTGATGCGCGCGCGTGTCGCGCACGAGTTCGATGCCATCGCCCTGCTTGAGCGAGATGTCGACGATGACGATGTCCGGGTCGAGCTCCTTGATGGCGGTGCGCGCGTCGCGGGCGGTCTCCGCCTCGCCACAGACGGTCAGGTCGTCTTCCTGCTCGATGAGCCGTCGCAAACCCTGCCGCACGATCGGGTGATCGTCGACCAGCAGCACGCGCCTGATCTTTCGTTGCTTGCTCATGCCAGCCGGGTTGGGCTGCGAAGCCTTGCTCATACCATGTAGAACAGTCATGACGATCTCCCTTCGTCCGGCTCCCGCCGGATGCTACATTTTTTCAGTGGCGCCGGAAATCCGGGGCTGCGCCGGCAGTGGGCGGCGGAGCCGGCTGGCGGCAGCGGCAACGCACGCGGGTGCCGCCTTCCCGCAGCCGCTCGACGGTCACCTCGCCGTCGATCATGCGGGCGCGGTAAGCCATGATCTTGAGCCCCATGCCGGAGACGCTGTGCCGCGGCTCGTCCGCCGGGCCGTCGGGCAGTCCGACGCCGTCATCGGTGATGGTGAGCCGGACGTTGCGTTCCTCGACGATGAGCTGCACGGCGATGAGGCTCGCGTGACCGTGGCGGACGGCATTGGTCACCGCTTCCTGCGCGATGCGGTAGAGGTGATTCGCAGTCGCCTCGTCGAGCGTGAGCTCCGGCCATACGCGACTGCGCAACCGCACGTCGACGCTGTACATTTCGCGCGCCCGCGCCGCGAGGGCCCGCAGGGCGAACACGAGGCCGCCGAGGTCGAGGCTCACCGGCGAGAGGCCGCGGGCGAGCGAGCGTGCGCTTTCGATCGTGTGATTCACGAGCACGACGATCTCATCGACGCTCGGCGTGAGGCTCGCGTCGCTTTTCTTGATCTTGGCCGACAGGCCCCGCAGCATCAACGCGACACCGGTGAGTTCCTGGCCGAGCCCGTCGTGCAGGTCGCTGCCGATGCGCTGCTGTTCGCGGTTCGCGATCTCGATGATCTCGTGCTCGAGGCCCTTGCGCTCGGTGATGTCCTGCACCACCGCCAGCCACACGCGCTCGGAGCCGAGCTCGAGGCTCGTCATCACCGCTTCGCCCGTGAACAGGCTCCCATCCTTGCGGCGCAGGAGGAAGTCGCGCTTGAGCGGGTGGCGGCGATGGCGGTCGAGGAATTCGAGCCGGCCGAGTTCGCGGATCGGAGAATCGGCATCGCCCAGCAGATCCGCGACCGCGAGGCCGACGACTTCGCCGGAGCCGTAGCCGAACATGCGCTCGAAGGCGGGATTCGTGAGCCGCACTTCGGCATCGCGCGAAATGACGGCGACGCCTTCGCGCATGGTCTCGAGGATCGTCGCCTGGGTACGCAGCGTCGTTTCGGCGAGCCGGCGCTGCGTGATCTCGGTGATCGCGACCGTGAGTCCCGCGACCGCGCCCTGCTCGATCGCCGGCGCGGCGCGCACTTCGAAGTGCCGCTGATGCGCGTCGCCCGGAATCATGAGCTCGGTGCTGATGGAGTTCGATGAACGGATGGCGTACTCCAGGATGCCCGCGAGACGCTCGCGGTCCGCGAAGGGCACGAGCTCGAGCACGCTCTGGCCGACGAAATCCGCCGGCGTGCGCGCGAGGAACGCGCGGTTTGCAAACCGGCAGTTCAGATCGAGGTCGACGAGCAGCAGCCAGTCCGGCACGTTGTCCGTGACCGAGCGCAGGATCGACTCGGACTTCTGCAACGCGAGTTCCGCGTTCTTGCGCGCCGTGATGTCGTGACAGACGCCGATGACATAGTGCGCATCGCCCGCATCCTCGCCCGCGGCGCCGTTGCGGATCGGCTGGTTGACGACGTGCAGCCAGCGGGTCTCGCCGCGCGTGTTGACCATGCGCACTTCCGCCTGCGCCGGGCGCCCCGTGGCGAGCTCCGCCATGCGCGCGCGCGCCTTCGCGAGATCGTCGGGGTGATAGAACGCCTTCGGCCCGCCCATGGCGTGCATCTCCTCCAGCGTGCAGCCGAAGGTCTCGCGAAAGCCGTCGCTCACCCAGGTGAGCTCGTCATCGCCGTCCGCGGTCACCTTGAATTCCTGCACGAAGCCGGGGCTGATCTGCGCCACCGTGCGATAGCGGTATTCGCTCTCCCGCAATGCCTGTTCGGCGAGCTTGCGGTCGGTGATGTCGTGGCAGACGCCGATGACGCTCGTCACCTGGCCGTTGCGCAAGTCCGTGAAAGGCTGGTTGACGATCTGCAGCCAGCGCGTCTGGCCCTGGCCATCGGTGATGCGGATCTCCGCTTCCATGCGCCGCCCTTCCAGCAGCCCCTGGATGTAGTTCGGCAGCGCCGCGCGATCGTCCGGATGGTAACGGGCGAGGAGTTCATCCGTCGTGCTGAAGTCGCTGAGCTTGGCGCCGAAGATCTCCTCGAATCCCTCGCTCACCCAGCGCAGCTGCAGCCGTCCGTCGGAGGTCGGCGCGAGCTCCTGGATGAAGCCGGGCGACAGTGCCGCGACGGTGCGATAGCGGTATTCGCTCTGCTCGAGTTCCCGCTCGGTGCGCTTGCGCACGTCGATGTCGATGGAGGTGCCGGCCACCTTGGTCGGCACACCGTTCGCGTCGCGCTCGACGATGCGGCCGCGATCGAGCAGCCATTTCCATTCGCCGGCCGCGATACGCAGCCGGTATTCGGCCTCGTAGATCGGCGCCTGCCCGGCCACGTGTGCCTTGAGGGCCGCATCGACTCGCGGCAGGTCATCCGGATGCACGCGGTGGCGCCACGGATCCTGCTCGAGCTCCCAGCGGTTGCGCGAGTAGCCGGTCATCGCGAACCAGTGCTCGCTCAGCTTGTCGACGTCGCGCGTGAGGTCCCAGTCCCAGTACGCGATGCCCGCGCTCCAGAGGGCCGTGCCGAGCCGCGCTTCGGTCTCACGCAGCGTCATTTCGGTGTGCTTGCGCGCGTCGATGTCCATGCAGATGCCGGCCATGCGCAGCGCCCGGCCGTCCTTCGCGCGCGACACCACGCGGCCGCGCTCGTGGATCCAGTGCCAGCGCCCGGAAAGCGTGAGCACGCGGTATTCGCTTTCGTAGACGTCGCTCGCGCCGCTCAGGGTCGCCGCGAATCGCCGCTGCGCTTCCGGACAGTCGTCCGGATGGATGCGCTCATCCCAGCGCTCGACGTGCTGCGGGCCGTCGCAGGGGTCGAGATCGAGCGTGCGGCACCAGTCGTTGATCCAGCGCGTATCCTCGGTTTCGAGGTTCCAGTCCCAGAAGCCGATCTGCGATCCCCAGACCGTGAGTTCGAGGCGGGCCTGGGTTTCACGCAGGTTCTGCTCCGCGCGCCGCCGCTCATCGATGTCGAAACAGACGCCGACCACGCGCGCGGCTTGCCCGTCCGCGTCGCGGGCGAGCACCTGGCCGCGTTCGTGCACCCAGCGCCACTCGCCGGCGCGTGAACGCAGGCGGTACTCGGTCTCGTAGAAATCCTTCGGCCCGCTGATGTGGCTGTCAAAAGCCGCGACCGCCGCCGGCACGTCATCCGGGTGGATGAGCGTCAGCCAGTGGTCATGGTGGCCCTCGCCGGCACAGGCATCGAAACCGAACTTCTCGCACCAGTCGCTGAGCCAGGTGCAGCTGTCGGTCTGGCAATTCCAGTCCCACAGGCCGAGGTCCGCGCCCCAGACAGCCGCGGCGAGTTGTGCTTCGCGTTCACGCAGCGCCGTCTCCATGCGCTTGCGCTCGTCAATGTCGATGGCGACACCGCTCAGGCGGGCCGGCGCGCCATTCTCATCCCATTCGACGACCTTGCCGCGATCGAGCAGCCACTTCCAGCTGCCGTCGGCCGTCTGAAAGCGGTATTCCGATTCGTAGAAGTCCTTCTCGCCGGAGACGTGCTCGGCGACCGCGGCCTGCATGCGCCGGACGTCGTCCGGATGCAGGCCACGCAGCCACGGTTCTTCGCGCCGCTCGGCTTCCGCGGCCGGGATGTCAATGCCGAGCGCGCGGAACCAGTGTTGGTTCGAACGCACCCGATCGTGCTTCATGTCCCAGCTCCAGATCGGCAGCTGCGCACCCTGCACGGCAAGCTCCAGCTGCTGTTCGGCATTGCGCAGCGCCTGTTCGGCGCGCTTGCGCGCGTCGATGTCGATCGTGACGCCGACGATCCGCAGGGCGCGGCCGTCCGCGTCGCGCTCGATGGCGCGCCCGCGGCTCAGGAGCCACCGCCACTCGCCCGAGCGCGTGCGAATGCGGTATTCCGACTCGAAAGTTTCCGCGCGCCCCTCGACGAGCGCCCGGTAGCTCGAGTCCTGCATCGACAGGTCTTCCGGATGGATCAGCCGGTCCCAGCGCACACTGTGATTCGGCCCCGGGCAGGGGTCGATGTCGACGCTCGCGCACCAGTCGTTCCACCAGTGCATTTCGTCGTTGGCGGTGCGCATCTCCCAGAAGCCGACCTGCGACGCCCAGAGCGTCGTCGCGAGCCGCGATTCCGATTCCTTGAGCGCAAGCTCCGCGTGTCGATGTGCGTCGATGTCGATCGAGACGCCGGCCATGCGCAGGGCCTGGCCGCCTGCATCGCGCTCGACGACGCGGCCGCGGTCGAAGATCCATTTCCAGCCGCCGTTCGCCGTGCGCATGCGCATCTGGCGTTCCCAGTTGTCGCTGGGGCCGCGCCAGCATTCCTCGAGGCTGCGCATGTAGCCTTCGACGTCGTCCGGGTGCACGCCGTCTTCCATGTGCTCGAGCGTCTTGCGGCCGACTGCCGGGTCGACGCCGAGGATGCGGTACCACTCGTCGTTCCAGGTGAGCGTACGGCTGCGGACATCGCAATCCCAGAGCGCGAGCCCGGCGCACGCGACGGCGAGATCGAGATGCTTGCGCGCCTCGGCGAGCGCGAGCTCCGCCAGCTTGCGCTCCGTGCCGTCGCGCATGTTGATGACGATGCCCTGCACCGCCGGATCATCGAGCATGTTGACACAGACGACGTCGACCCAGCGCGTGCCGCCGTCGGGGCGGCGCAGCCGGAACTCATCGCGCGCGCGCTCGCCGGGCGTCGCTGCGAGCGATTCAAAGCTGCGCAGGACGCGCGCGGCATCGTCGTGATCGACGAAGTCGAGGGCGTTTCGACCGATGCGCTCCTCCGGTGTCACCCCGAACACCAGCAGGAAATTGCCGGCCATCGACTTGATGCGGCCGTCGGCGGCGAGCACCACAATAATGTCGTTTGAATTCTCGGTGATCGTCCTCAGCCACTGCTCGCTCGCCTCGAGCCGCGTCACGGCGCGGTGCTGCGCAGTGACGTCTTCGGCAAGTGCGAGCACGCCGGTCACGCGGCCGGTGGCATCACGCTGCGGGCGCAGGTGCGTATCGAAGATGACCTCGACGCCGTCCGAACGCCGGAAGGGCACGCCCTGGAAATCCAGGGATTCGCCCGCGATCACGCGCGCGTAGTGTTCGCGCCGGCGCTCCGCGTCCGGCATCACCTCGTACCAGCTGCGGCCGATGATCTGGTCCGGCGTCGTATTCAGGACACGGGCCGAGGCGTCGTTCGCGTAGCGGATGATCAGGTCGGTCGACAGGACCATGACGGTGGTCGGGAGCTGCCGCACCGCGGCGTCGATTTCGCCCTGTTCGCTGACGTCGACGAAAGTCACGGCGGCGTAGCGCGCCACACCGGGGATCGCGAGGCGCCGCATGACGATGCGGGCGAAGAAGCTGCCGCCGTTCCTGCGGTTGCCCAGGGCAACGCTGCGCTGGACCGTGCCCGTCGCGAGCACCTGATCGAGCGCCTGCCGCAGCTGGCCGCGCTGGGGTTCATCGCAGAGAAAGAACGGTTCGTGCCGCAGCGCCTCGCCGGATTCGAAGCCGGTGAGTTCGGCGAACGCGCGGTTGCAGAAAACGATCGCGGTACCGTCAGGCCGTGCCCGCACGATCATCAGGCCGTCGCCGCTTTCATCGAGCGCCGCCGCGAGCAGCGGCCACGCCGCTCCCCCGGCAGTGCTGCCGCCGCCCGAGCCGAGCAGTTCGCGGGATGCGCTCATGTTGGCTGCGGGATTCTCCGGCATCGACCCTCAACCATCATATCGGGGAAACCCTCAATGCCGGAGAAAAAGGGGAAAAAGGGGACATTCCCGATTTCCACCGGATGGCGGCGCGGAAATCGGGAATGTCCCCTTTTTCAGGGCGCGTCGGTAAAGCGGGCGTTGACCCGCCGCGAGACGTAGTCCGGACGGCCGTAGGTGCCGAGTTCGGCATACGACTCGATTTCGTAGACGTGATACGTGCCGTTCGACTGGGCATGACTTGTCATCACGCACGAGACCGTAACCGAGAATCCATTGAGGGCGCCTTCGGTCAGCGCCAGCGCTCCCGGGCTGCAGGTGTTGAGATTGAGCGCGCGGTAGGCGCCCCACTCGACGCCGGTGCGCGCCGCTTCGACCGCCCGGTCGCCGAGGATCCGCAGCGAGACCGTCTGCGTCTCGCCGGCCCCGAGGCGCACGGCCACGGCGCCAAGGATCGCCACGATGACGATCACAAAGAGCGCCAGCACGATCGAAAATCCGCGGGCGCGCGGGGGCCGACGCTCAGAACGATTCGCGTTCATAGATGCGCGTGTCCTTGCCGTTGAAGACGCCGAAGGTCGCGATGCCCGTCGGAAACTCGTTGCCAGCGGCGGCCTGGTTCCAGTCGAATTTCAGCCAGGCCGGGACCGTCGCCTGCAGCGTGACGGTGCCGCCGTTTCCGGCGCCCGGTGCGGCGAGCGTGAGATTGAAGTCGCCCGCGCTCGGCGGCACTCGATAGCGGGATGCGACGGCCGCCGCCGCCGCGCAGCCGAAGGCACTGACGCCCGGCGACCCGCTATCGAGCGCGCAGGTCTCACCGGCAGCAAGCGAACCTCCATAGGCAATGGCGCCAAGGATCACCGGCGTCGTGCAGCTGTCGGAACCGTGCGTGATGAATCCCGCCGTGTCGCTCACGTAGTACTCGGCACGCAGCGGCAGGGGCAGATTGATGAGTTCCGAACCGATGGTATTGCGAAACGCGATGCGGCCATAGCGCTGGTTCGCACCCGCGGAGAAGCCGATGCCGGGGACGCCGCCGACACTCACGGGGTTGGCGGTTGCCGCCACGCCATCCGAATCGAGCACGTTGATGCTGAGGCGAATGGAGGCATCGAAGGGCGCGACCGGCGCCGCGCGGTTGAATGCGATGCCGGTGCCCGAGCTGAATGTCAGCGTCGCCGTGCCGTTCGCCAGATCGACAATCGCCGGATCGGCCGTCGTCGCCGGCACGCCGGAGGTATCGATCGTGCCGGTCGTCGCACCGTAGGTGCGGCTCGTGAGCGTGGTGTTCGTCATCTTGAAGAAGGCGCCGGTGTAGTTACGCGTCGTTGCGCCGCCAAATGCGCGCGCAGTCGCCGTGAACACCGGGGCGACGGCATAGGCGAACGGCTGTCCGATGTAGGTGTAGTTCCCGGCGCTGCACGCCGTGAGGAAGAGCGGTGTATTCACGGCCACGAGGAAATCATTCGGAATGAAGCGGCCGACGTTGCCGGTGGTCGTGCCGCCGAAGTCGCCGGCACCGAGGTAATCGCCGTCGGCAATGCGCGGCGTCAGCGTGACGATGCCGACCTCCGAATAGGCGAAATCGGTTCCGGTCGACGCGCCGTTCAGGAAGCCGGTGAAACCGGTGGTCGAGCTCGTCGCGCCGAGCGTGCCGCCGGCCGGCTGCACGAGATTGGGCGCGAACCGCACCGATTCCGCCGGTGTCTCCTTGCCGAAATTCGGGGTGGTCGAACCCTCGGCGTCATACGCAGTCACGGTCGCTGTAAACGGCCGGCCGGCCGCAAGAAAGACGCTGCCCGTTGCGGTGGTCGCGCCCGGATTGGCGGCCGAAGTGTCGGTGCGCTGGATGCCGGTCACGATGAAGGTCGACGGACGCGAGACGAAAGTGCCGGTGCCGCCGCGAATGCCGTTCGGAAGATCCGGATGCGCCGTCGTGTCCTTCATCGCGATCTGGAGCGACCCCGCGTCCTTGTATTTCGCGGTGACGACGGCCTGTCCATTCGTGAAGGTCACCGCCTGGAACGCCGATCCGGCTTCCGCCGTTGCGATCGACGTGCCGTTGATCGTCACCTGCCGCGAGCCCGTGCCCGGATTCACGTAGGTCGACCAGAACTTGAGCGACTTCGCGCCGGTGTAGGCCTCGATGACGCCGCACTGACCATCGGTTGGCGTCGTACCAAAGGCCGTGAGGTAGACCGGGAAATTGCTGCCGGCGATCTGCGGCGAACCGAACGATGGAATGGCGGCCGGCGGCGGATTCGAGAGCGCCGCCGACGTTACCGTGAAGCCGCTCGGCGACCACGCCAGCGTGCCTTCCGTGTCATCGTCGTGCAGCGTCGAATCGTTCGTCTGGTAGACGCGGATGTTGATCGGCGTTGCGCCTTCCCGGTAACTCAGCGCGAACGTCGCGGTGGATTGCCCGGTGGCCCAGATGTAGGTTGCGATGCCGTCGTTCGCAACCGCGTCGGTCAGCGTGCCGCCGCCCGATACCAGCGTCCAGGTGCCTTTGCCGCTCTGGGTATCGAGCGTTACCTGCTGTGTGTAGGTGGTGTACGGATTGTTCGCGGCGTCGCGCAGGCTCACCGTGATGTTCTCGGCGATGCAATGGATGCCGTAGCCGTCATGGCCGACCAGGAAGTGATCGACGCCGATCCCGAGGCAGGGATGGGTCGAGTTCATGGCCGTCTGCACTTCCGTCTGCGAGAGCGCGCGGCTGTAGATGCGCACTTCGTCGATGCGCCCGTTCCAGAAGCGCGCGGCAAGACCCTGATCCTGGCCGATCTGGAACGGCAGGTTGTTGGTCGACAGCGTGCCGGTCAGCGCGAGCGTCGCGCGCTGCACGCCGTTGATGTAGATCCTCTGGTTGCCCGACTGATAGGTGACGGCAACGTGCACCCAGGTCTGCGCGGGAATCGGCGTGCCGGTGGTCGTCAACTGCTGGGGACTGCCGTTCCACCACCAGTAGAGCTGGCTCGTGGTGTCGACGTGAAACTCGAAGTTCGTGTCCTTCGAGAGCACGGACTTGATGTCGGCCGACGGTGCGGCATTCATGTAGAGCCACGCCATCGCGGTGAGCGAGTCCGTGAGGTCGAAAGTGCCGTCGTCCGCCGTTTCGGCGTAGTCGTTCGTGCCGTCGAACGTGCCGTAGCGGCAGGTGCCGGGTGTTCCGCTCAAAGCCGGGCTCGTGATGGCGGTCGCCGCTCCGCCATACGGCGTCATCGTGTGGCCGTTGCCGCTCGCGTCGAGCACCTGGTTCGGCGTGTTGCTCCAGGTGGCCTCGTCGAACTGCCACCAGGCGAGCGGTGCGTAGGACTCGGCCTGATTGACGGTCGATGTCGGTTCGGCGCCCACGAAATAGCGGATGCGGACCCAGTCGTAGATCTGCGTCGTCGTCGTGCTCGCATTCGCGAGGCGGACGCGGGCCGTAGCGGTCGGCACGTCGGTCATGTTGCTGCCGACGTTCGCGCCAGCGACGGCGAAGTCGAGCTGCCCCGTGCCGTTGCGGTCGATGGTGTAGACCTGCAGCGTCGTCGCGTTCGACAGCGTGAAGTTCGTCGTCGTCGTGTTGCCGGTGGCCGAGGAGCGATTGCGGACACTGTGCTGGGTCGTGCTGGCGCGGAAGGAGAAATAGTTGCCGTTCAGATTGTCGGCGTCGCTTGCGCCCCAGTAGAGGAAGGTGTTGTTGCTGGGGCTCGCCGCGCTCAGGCGCAGCCGCGATTCCCAGCGGGTCGCGGTGCCGAAGGAAGCGCCGGCCGTGGCGAATACGGTGGACGCCCCGTTGACCGTAAGCTGGCCGCCCGCGACCGTGGCGCTGCCCGCCGTGACGGCCCAGGCGGCGGTGTCGAGCGTCGTGCCCGTGAAGTCGTCGTACATCAGGAAGATGTTGTCGGGGTCGGTCGGCGGTGTGCCGGCGGCCGCATTGCCGTAGTAGACGTAGTAGTTGTCGTCGCTGGCGTTCGCGCCGATGGCCGCCTGCGCCCTGAACCAGAGCTTCGTGGTCGCGCTGTTCCAGCTGCTCGCGTAGTCGACGACCCGGTCGAGTTCGCTCCAGGCGCTGCCCGTCCAGTACAGGATGCGCACGTCATTGCCGCTCGCGAGCGAATCGCCGGCAGTCACGAAGCTCGAATGATTGAGTGTCAGCTGCACGGAGTAGCCGTTGACGACCGCCGTCGTCGCTGCGACGCGAACGCGGACACGCTGTGCATAATTGGCGTCCCACCACTGGCCGGGCGGCGCGATCGACCACGCGGCAGGCGCCAGAGCGAGGAGCGCGACGCACGCGAGGAGCGCAGGCAGCAAGCGTCCGGGCCGCGCGCGCGTCATGGCGCATTCTCCACGTGCACCTGCTCGAGCAGGCGCACGAGTTCGCCGTTCTTCGACACCGTGAGGGTCGCCGTCACGAGACCCGCGCGCTGCGAAGTGCCCGCGGCGTAGGTGAAGACGCAGGCCGTGAGATTGCGCGCGAGCAAGGCATTCTGTGCGCCGGCGCCTGCGAGTTCCGCCGTCGTGTCGCGCAGGCCCTGACTCGACGCGACGCTATAGCCCGAGAAGCGGCGGAGCGTGCCTTCGGTGAGATCGCAGAGGTAGGTGATCGGGCCTTCGACGAGATAGATGCGCTTCGCCGGCGAGCCGTAGGCGAATTTGAAGGCCGGCGACATCGTTACGACGTCCTCGCCGGCGTTCGACCCATCGGCAATCGAAATCGTGGTGCCGGCCGGCGTCATGACGTTCGCAAGCTCATAGGCATCGGCCCCGGAAACGCCGATGTTGTAGACAGAGAGGTAGCGCACCGTGGAGCTGAAGGGGTGTGTGACGTGGGTGAACTTGCCGAGCGTCGAGAAGCTGCCGTCCGGCGTCGTGAGGTCGAGCTCGAGCGCGGGCGAACCGAGGGCGCCGCTCGCGCGGTAGCGGACCGCATCGATCGAGGAAAGCATCTCGAGCGCGGCGGTCGTCGCGGTTGTCGTGACGCGCGTGCTGTTCGGCAACGCCCGGCGCACGTCCCGGGCGACATTCAGCAAGGCGCTGTCCGCCGCCGACACGAGTTCGGAGCGGCGCGACTGATCGGCGTACGCGCGCACTGGCCCCGATATGAGGAATGTCGTGATGCAGATGACGATCGCCGTCAGCGTGATCGTGACGACGAGCTCGATGATGGTGAAGCCGCGGGCGCGCATCGGTGGTTCGCGTCAGAAGTTCGTGCGATAGCCGCTGATGCGTACATCGACGCCCGCGGCCGGATAGCTGACGGTGACGTCGATGCGGTACGCGTTCGCGCCCGGCACACCCGCAAGCGCGCTCGAATGCACGACGGCCACCGACACGTTGTAGTTGCCGAGACCCGAGACCGCATTGGCGAACTGATCGACCGCGCCGACGTTCGTGAGGCCGTTGTAGTCGTCGACGTCGTCGAAATTGAGGCGGCCGGTTTCGCCGTCCGTGCCGTCGGGATCGACGCAGGGCTTGAGGCGAATCTCCTCCAGATACGATTCCGCGATGGCCATTGCCTGCGCGCGCGCCATGCCTTCGGCGGAACTCTTCGCATTCGCCGCCAGCGTGCCGAGCACGGCGCTCACCGCGATCGCGATCAGCGTGATGGTGATGACGAGCTCGATCAGCGTGACGCCGCGTTCCTTCACTGCACCTCCGCGTAGCCGCTCACCGTGCTGATGACGAGGATGCGGGTGCCGACGGCGATGCTGACGCCGCCGCCGCTCGAGAGAAGGCCATCCGGACCGAAGGTCAATGCGAACGCCGTGGTGGTGATGCCGGCGGGCACGGAGCCGGTGATGGCCTGGCCGTCGATGTTGGTCACGGCGCTCGTCCAGCTCGCCGAGCTCGAATCGCAGTGATTGCCGCTCGCGGCCTGCTGGTTCGCCTGGTAGCCGCTGCCTGTCGCCGTGAACTGCACGCTGCAGCCGGTCGCGATCGCGACCTTTTGCGAGTAACGGATCGCGCCCGCCACTTCGTCGGCATAGCCGCGGGCGCGAAAGACATCCTGATTGAAGAACCGGGGACCTGCGATCGCCGCGAGGATCGCCAGGATCGCGATGACCGTGACGAGCTCGACCAGTGTGTAGGCGCGTGCCGAAGAAGTCATGGTGACCACCGGCCGCTCCGGGTTTGGCAGGGAGACGGGCTGCCCGGTCCCCGGGCAGCCGTCATCCGATCGACCGAACCGGTCAGCAGCCGGTAACGGTCGAGGTGATCGTCGGCGCGACGCCGGCGACGGCCGAGGGCGTATAGGCCACGACGCAGGAGGCAGCCGTCGACGCACCGGTCTTGGTGAACGTCGTCGTGCCGGTTGCGACCGCGAAGCTGAATCCCGTGGTGTCGGCGAGCGTGTCGTCGATGTCCGCGGTTGACGGGTAGCCGTTCGAGATGGTGATCGTCTGGCCGTCCATCGAGATGTTGCCGGTGCTGCCCGAGGCGAGCCACATGCCGTGCGCGAGGGCGCTGGCGCTGCGCAGGCTCCCGGCGAGGCCGTTGACCGCCGCTTCGCGTGCCTTGCCTTCCAGCGCGATGAAGCGCGGCACGGCGAACGCCGCGAGGATGCCGAGAATGGTGATCACGACCACGAGTTCAATCAGGGTGAAGCCGCGCTCAATCTTGATTCGCATTTGCCTTTCCTCCAGTTGATCCATGCGGCCAGGAACCCGATTCGTCCGGCCTGCCGACTTGACGCAAAAACCGGCGGGTCTGGCCCGCCTCTCGCCGCTCTATCGGGAAAACCCCGGTATTCCTTGAATCCCCGACCTTCAAAGGGTGACGCGCATCACTATCCCCTCAGCCGTTTGCGGATGACGGCCGGGGTGAGGGCGCGTCAGTGGCCCGTGCTCACTTTCGCGACCATTTCCCACATCGGCAGGAACACACCGAGCGCGAGCACCAGCACCATGCCGCCGACACCCACGATCAGGAGCGGCTCGAGCGCCGCGCTCAGGTTCTTGAGCGAGTAGTCGACTTCGCGCTCGTAGAAGTCCGCGACCTCCGACAAGAGGTCCGTGAGCTCGCCGGTCTCTTCGCCGACCGCGAGCATCTGGATCACGAGCGAGGGGAACATGCCGACCGTCGCGGCGGCACGGCTCAAGCCATCGCCCCGCTCCACTGCGTCACGCAGTCGCGTGACGCGCTCCGCCATGAAATCATTGCCGGCCGAGCGCGCGATGATATTGAGCGCCTGGATGACGGGCAGGCCCGCCGCCATCGAGATCGAGAGCGAGCGCGTGATGCGCGCGAGGATCGCCTGGTGCGCCATCGACCCGATGACGGGCAGGCGCAGCTTCAGGTGATGCCAGCGGTAGCGGCCGGCTTCCGTGCGCGTGTAATGCATGAACCAGGCGATCGCGCCCGCGATCGCCGCCGCGACGAGGTACCAGTAATGCTGGAAGAACGTCGAGACACCGAGAATGATGCGCGTCGGCCAGGGCAGGTCGTCGCCGAGGGCGCGGAAGATCGGTGCGAAGTTCGGGATGACGAACATCGTGATCACCACGATGGCGATTGCGATCGCGATCACGACGATGAGCGGATAGCGGATCGCGTTCTTCACCCGGTCCTGCACCGTCTGATCGAGCGTCAGGTACTCGCACATGCGCAGGAATGACTGCTCGAGCGTGCCGGTGGCCTCGCCGACCCGCACGATGCTCACGTAGAGATTCGAGAACACCTTCGGATGGCGCGCGAAGCTCGTGGCCAGGTCCCGCCCCGACTCAAGGCTCGAGATGATGTCCTCGAGCGACTCGCGCAGGATCGCGTTGTGAGTCGAGGCAGCGAGCCCCTTGAGGCCGCGAAGGAGCGGCAGGCCGCTCTTCGTGATGGTGTACATCTGTCGCGAAAAGAGAATCAGGTCCGCCGTGCGCGGCTTGCCGCCGCCGAACCGGCGCCACAGCTGCGAGGCACCGCTGTCGATGGCGCTCGCAGGGGCGATATCGATCGGGGTGATGCCGCTGTTGAAGAGGCGCTGTGCGATGGCATCGGTGGTATCGCCCTCGAGCTGCCCCGCCACCAGTTCGCCGCGCGAAGAGCGCCCCTTGTAGGCAAATACCGCCATCGCGATCAGCCGGCGAGCAGGCGTTCGGCAGCCGCCGCGTCGAGCTCGCAGTCGTTGCCGTCGGTCAGCTCATCGATGCCGCTGACCGCCGCGATGACTTCCGCGAGGCTGGTGACGCCCCTCGCCGCGAGGGCGATCGCGCTCTGCGTCAGCGGCATGAAGTCCGGGCGCGCGGCCGCCATGCGCGCAAACTCCGCGAGATCGCCGCGGCGCACCGTGTCGGCGAGCGCGCGGTCGATTTCGAGCAGTTCGTAGATCGCCACGCGGCCGCGATAGCCGGTGAGATTGCAGTAGGTGCAGCCCGGTCCTTCGCGAAATTTCGCCGCGCCCGCCTTGTCCGCTCCGATCTGCGCGCTGAGCCATGCAAGCTGGTGGGCGTTCGGCTGCGCGTCCTGGCCGCAGTTGTCGCAGACGCGGCGTACCAGCCGCTGCGCGACGACCGCGTTCAATGCGGTGGCGATCATGTAACCGGCGGCACCCATGTCGAGGAGCCGGTTGATCGTCGCCACCGAACTCATCGTGTGCAGCGTCGAGAACACCATGTGCCCCGTGATCGCAGCCCGCAAGCCGATCTCGACGGTCTCCTTGTCGCGCATTTCGCCGACGAGAATGATGTCCGGGTCCTGGCGCAGGGTCGTGCGCAGCACGCGCCCGAAGTCGAGCCCGATCTTGGGATTCACCTGCACCTGGTTGACGCGCTCGAGGCGGTACTCGACCGGGTCCTCGACGGTGATGATCTTGACGTCCGCGCGATTGAGATGGGTGAGCGCCGAATAGAGCGTCGTCGTCTTGCCGCTGCCGGTCGGCCCGGTCACGAGCAGCATGCCCGCGCTCATCTCGATGATCTGGCGGAAACGCTGCGCCATGCCCTTCGCCATGCCGAGCCCGTCGAGGGACAGCAGGCTCGACTGCTGGTCGAGCAGACGCATGACGACGCTTTCACCGTACTGGGTCGGCATCGTTGCGAGTCGCACGTCGATCGACTTGTCCTTGAGCTTCACGGCGAAGCGCCCATCCTGGGGAAGGCGCTTCTCCGCGATGTCGAGACCGCACATGAGCTTCAGGCGCGTGACAAGCGCCGTCGCAACCCGCCGGCCCTCGATGACCTGCTCCTGCAGGATGCCGTCGACGCGCTGGCGGATCCTGAGATTCGATTCGCCGGGCTCAATGTGAATGTCCGAGGCGCGCACCTGCAGGGCATCCTGGAACATCGACTGCAGCAGGCGGATGACGGCGGCGTCCGGTGATCCCTCGTCGACCTGCAGCTGCTCGAGGTCGATATCACCCTCGTGCAGCTCCTGATGGACTTCCTGGGCGATCGAGGCGATTTCGTCGGTGCGGCGGTAGACGATATCGAGCGTCTTCAGGAGGTCCGCTTCGCCGACGAGCGCGAGACGCAGCGGTTGCTTGAGGCGTTTTGCAAGTTCGTCGAATGCGAACAGATCGGTCGGGTCGGCCATGCCGACGAGGAGCCCGCGCTTGTCCGATTGCAGCACGACGGCGCGATAGCGACGCGCGAGCGCTTCCGGCAGCAGCCGCACCATCTCGCGGTCGAGATTGAGCTGGCGGATGTCGACGTAGGAAATATTGAGGTGGCGCGCGAGAAATTCGTGCAGCGCCGCCTCGCTCATGATGCCGAGATCGGTGAGCGCCCGGCCGAGCTTGCGGCCGCTGCGCTTCTGCTCGGCAAGCGCGGCAGCCAGCTGCTCCTGCGAGATGACCTTGTTCTCGAGCAGGAGCTCGCCGAGGCGGATCTTCTTCTTGCGGGTCGCGGCGTCCATGATTCCTCGAGCGCCTACGGGGCGATCCTGCCCTCCGTCATGAGATCGTCGGTGCGCTTCGTTTCGGTCGCGACGAGGCCGTCCCAGTCCTTGTCCTCGACCACGAGCGGCCGCAGCAGGATCACGAGCTCCGTCTTGCGCTCGAGGTTGCGCTTGCTCTTGAAGAGATTGCCGAGCACGGGGATCGATCCGAGATACGGTGTGCGGAAGTCCTGGTCCGTGCGCGTGCTGCGCATGAGACCGCCGATCACGATCACCTGGCCGGAGTGCGCCTTGACGATGCTGTCGCTCTCGCGGATTTCGCTGAACGCCAGCGGCAGCGTGAGGATGTCGTCGCTGCCGCCGAAGTCGATCGACTTGACCTGATCACGCACCTCGCTCACGGTCGGGTGGATGTGCAGGATCACGTTGCCGTCCGCCGAGATTTGCGGTGTCACATCGAGCGCAACACCCGAGAAGAACGGCGTGAGCTCGATGTCCCGGCTGGTGCTCGAAGCGGTGCCCGTGACGGTGTTGCTCGACACGTTGGTGACGAAGAACTCGTCGGAGCCGGCCTTGATGATGGCCTTCTGGTTGTTGAGCGTCGACACGCGCGGGCTCGAGAGCACGCGCGTCTTGCCCTGCGTGCCGAGCAGCTCGATGTAGGAATTGAAATCGGCGGTGTTGAGCGCGAGCGCGAAGGCGCCACCCAGCGTGTTGGTGATGGTGCTGGCGATGGTATTGCCCGGACCGACAGTGACCGGCTTCGATGGCTGGTTGAGGAGGCTGGCCGTGCCGAAGCCGTTCTGCGGCCCGGTGGCGAAGCCGCCGATGGTGGTGCCGCCGTTGTGCCCGATCGCCGCCCAGTTGATGCCGGCCTGGAAGCCGTCGGACAGTTCCACCTCGATGATCTTGGCTTCCAGCACCACCTGGCGCGTGGAGTTGCTCTGGATCTGGTCGAGGAACTGCTTGACCCCGCGCAGCTCGCGCGGCGTGGCGCGCACGGCGATGATGCCCGACTGCGCATTCACCACCACCTGGTGGCCATGGTCGGTGCCGACGATCGCCTGCAGGTCGGCCCAGAAGTCCGCGACGGAGTC
>DASQOR010000060.1:0-72167 GCA_035644395.1 Steroidobacteraceae bacterium | reverse complement strand
CGACTTCGAGCACCACGGTGCCCCGCTCATCCTGCGCCTCGATCGGGCGAGCGCGCATGCGGCCCCGCTCGTGCGGGTGCTCCTCGATGACTACGAAGTCCTCACGCTCCATGGGCCTCCGCGGTATCCCGGGTTCTACGGCCAGCTCGAGCGGCAGAACCGCGAGCATCGCGCGTGGATCCATGCGCTTGGCACGCCGTCTCGCGCTCTCATCGCACCGTGTCTTGACGAGATGCTCGTCGGCGTCAACGATCTGTGGCGTCGACGTTCACTTCACTGGCAGACCGCGACCGAACGGTGGAACGCCCGGCCGCGCCTCACGATCAACCGCCGCGCGTTCCGCGAGGAGGTCCATGACCGCGCGCTCCGCATCGCGCGTACACTCTCCCATCACGGCCAGCCCGCGGACCTGGCCGAGCGTCTCGCGATCGAGCGAACGCTTGAACATAGGGGTTATCTGCGACAGGAACTCGGCGGATGGTGCTAGGTAGTTCTACATCGCCCAATCGCGCAAATGCGCTGGCGCGTCACAGGTTCACATTCGCCCGACGCAGAACAGGGGCGCGAATTGGCCCCGTGGATTATCGGTCTTGCCTCACTTGGCGCAGGCGCGGAGACCGAAGTTGTCGCCAGTCTCGATGGCGGTGCGACGACCGAAGGCACGACGCTGTATCGCGTTTTCGGAAAAGATGCCCAAGGATTGAGCGAGACGCCGCAATGGTTTAGCACGCTCGATCCGTCAAAAGTAGCCAACTATCGTGATGCGGCGGGATTGTTTCCCGGGAACTCCGGGCAGTTCGTACTCGAAGGCACACTCACCGACTCATCTGGAGTAATCTTTACGCCCGCTACGCCGGGTCCTGGGGGAATTGGTGGCGGACTCCCGTCAGTCCTGGTGCCGAACCCCGCTAGGCAAATTTGCGTTGTCTGTGTGTCTGGTGTGAATCCGCCGTTCTAAGATGGATCGATCTCCCGAATTCTTCATGTCGACCGCCGGTGAGTATCGGCCGCTTGCCGGTGCGCGGGCGTGTTGGACGATTTCGCGGCTGCGAGACGAGGTTCGCGATGACTATATGTTGATTGCTATTGAGCCGGTTCTCGATGGTCAACGGTTTGGTCTGGGAGCAACTGAAATTGGGCAGTTGATCATTTCTACGCGCGTTCTAGGACAGACACTGTTTCCCATTTCGCAGTGGCCCGCCTTCGTATACGTGACTCGTGCCTTGGACGACGCAGTATTGGTATCGCAGGTATTCACGCGCCAGCAGGTTGAGCTCGTCGCTTGGGGCGCGCTCTTTCGAACGCGTGATCAGGCGTTGGATCACGAAAGGCGATCTCGGACATGACGTCTTCCGGTTCATTGCCGAGGGAGCCGGTCACAATTCACGTCTCAAGCGTGCGATTTGTGTGTGAACAAGACGGCAAACCAGAACGTCTCATAAAGAGTCGGCTGGTGGAATCCTTCAAAGAACGCAGCGACGTTCAACGCGCATACTTGGCGCAGATCAGCGTGGGCGATCAGTCAGGCGTGGCGCTTTGCCTCAAAACCAGACATGGTCCAGACCAGACTCTGGTGCGGGAGATCGGTGCGATATTTGCGGCCATTTTCGGCGGGCGTGAACACCTCGATATCCTGTTCCTGAATGAAACCCAGGAGTTGGAACTCAGGCGCGTCTGCCCTCCGTTTTATTTGGTCTCAACTCCCGCGCATTGATGGCCTGAGGGCAGCGACGATGACAACGTCGGTTGTAACGAGGTAGTGCCGATGTGACGTGCAGGCACGACAGCTGGGAGGGGGTCTAATGGCCCATTGGGCCGTTGAGTCGCGAGCGGCCACCGTTTCAGAGTACGCAACTGCCACTGAATCGGCCTTTGTAATCGACGTGGCGGCGGAGAATGGGGCGCCCGAGAAGGTACCGCCCTGGCCTGCCCCGGGATTTCCGGACAACTCGGATCGGCGTAGTGACCGAATTTGACCGGTCCCCGATTTCTGTACCGCTAGCTTTGTGAGTCCGCGGTCTGGTTGGTGATCGATAGCCTCGCGAATTCCCGGGGCGTGAGGCCCTTGAGAGAACGGTGAGGCCGGTTCTCATTGTAATCCCATCGCCATGCATCGATTTTCTCTTTTGCATCCTCCTTCGATTGAAACCAGTGCGCATTCAGACACTCCTCGCGGAACCGTCCGTTGAATGACTCGATGATCGCGTTGTCGGTCGGTTTGCCGCGGCGGCTGAAGTCGATCTTCACGCCGTTCGCATAGGCCCACAAATCCATCTGCCCGCTCACGAACTCCGAGCCGTTGTCGCAATGAATGCGCTTCGGCACGCCGCGAGAGAATCGCAACTGCTCGAGCGTCGCCACGACATCTGTTGCCCGCAAGGTCTGTCCGACCGCAATGTCCAGACACTCGCGGGTAAAGATGTCGATCACCGTGAGGGTGCGAAAGCGTCGACCATCGGCCAACTGATCGCTCACGAAATCCATGCTCCATACCTCATCGCGCGCCTGGGCGGGGCTGCGCTCGAGGCGATGCACCGCTGAGACATGACGCCAGGGTCGCTTGCGCCGCAAAGCCAGGCCTTCTTCCGTGTAGATCCGATACACCCGCTTGTGCCCGATCGGCCAGCCTTCACGCCTGAGCAGCATGAATACGCGGCGGTAGCCGTAGCGCACCCGAGCCTGCGCCAGCTCCACAATGCGCCGTCGCAGCGACTCTTGCGGATCACGATGACTGCAGTATCCATAGGAGCTGCGCGAGATCCGCAGCTCCCGGCACGCTCGGGTCACGCCCACCTCGTATCGGCCCATCAAGTAGCGCACGACCTCGCGCTTCCTGACGGGCTTCACCACTTTTTTTGAAGCACGTCCTGCAGCATGACCTTGTCGAGCGACAGGTCCGCTACGATCCGCTTGAGCTTGCTGTTCTCCTCGCGCAGTTGCTTGAGCTCGCGTGCCTCGGACGGCTCCATGCCACCGTACACCTTCTTCCAGCGGTAGAATGACTGCTCGGAGATGCCGAACTTGCGACACAGATCGGCTACCGGTGTGCCGAGCTCGGCTTGCTTCAAAATCGCAGTGATCTGCTCGATCGCAAAACGCTTCTTCTTCACGACAAAACCTCCGCCCGCGAGGGCCTTATTTTGCCGCAAGACTCACATTACGTTCGGGACAGTTATCGGGGAGCCCGTCAAATTTGAGGAGCCCCCGGATTTCTGGACTAAGCAATCCTTGGCTAATTAGCTGCATGAACTCTGCCGGCCACAGCCGCGCCGCCGTCGACTCCTGCCTTCGTCGTCAGATAGACGGCAAACGTCCCAAGCCAGTGACTGCCTTCGTAGTGATCGCTCGTCACGGCGATGAGCGCGGCGGAGGCATGATTGGCGGCGGCGGCGTGCAGGGCCGGAATGCGCGAGTCATTCGGCGGCAGGCCGGCAGCGATGCCTTCGAGCATCCACGCACGGCTGATGTTGAGGCCATCGATGTGCGCGAGCTTCGGATCGGTGCGGTCGGTCACGATGGCGGGCTTCAGCCAGCTGGCCGAGCGTTCGCGTGGAATGTCCGGCAGGAATTTCTTGAGCCACGATGCAAACGGCTTCGGTTCGAGTACCCGGCGCATGAAGTCCGCTTCGCCGAGGCAGGGCGACAGGAAGTCCTCGCCGGAGGGTTCGTAGCTCGTCGGGCACTTGCGGTCCTGCTGGTAGAACTCCTGCGCCTTCATGCGCAGGAGCGTTTGCATCTCCGTATCTTCGACGACCACGGACCAGTCCCAGATGAGCCCGAATGAAAACGCCGTCTGCGGGTGATCGCCGACGCGGATCGGGTACCGGAGCGACGGCAGCCAGTTCTTGATACTCGCCGCGGCGGCCGCCTCGAGCGGCACCAGGTTCGCGGCCCAGCGCTGCGCATCGGGGTCGTTCCATCGACGCAGCTCCGCCGAGAGCTGCAGCAGCCAGGCAAGGCCGTACGGCCGTTCGAACGAGGCGCGGCCCGGCGCCCGGATATAGGCGACGTCGCCCGCGATGTTCTCGGGCGTCAGGGTCCGGTTGAGGGCCTCTCTGGCCTCCGCGGCGAACGGTGCGCCGGGGAATTCATGCAGCAGGCGCGCGAGCAGCCAGTGGCCGTGGACCGCCGAATGCCAGTCGAGGCAGCCATAGAAGGCCGGGGTGAGCTGGCGCGGCGGCTCGATATCCGTGTCGCCGTTCATGACGTGGGAGATCTTGTTCGGATACTCGCGGTGCACGCAGTCGAGCGCCAGGCGCGCAAAGCGCGCGGCCGCCGCGGCGTCGAGGGACGGCAGCGCCAGCGACTGGGCGGTCGCTACGATCCGCGTGCTGGGCGCATTCACAAAGGTGGCCGTTTGCGCGCTGGTGCCCAGAATGCCAAGCACCGCCGCCGTCAGCACCCGCCGAACCAAGGTTAAATGCATGCTTCCCCCCGTTCGGGCCATTTTAGGCCATCGTCACGGCCACGACACCGAACGCTCATATTCCGGTCACATCGGCCGGGCAGTCTCGTCGCCAGCCCAGCCGACGGAAGAATCCCCATGAATGTCATTGCGACCGATCTGGCGAATCCGAGCCTCGTCCGCGACTACATCCACGATCTGCGCCGGCTGCTCGAGGCGGCGCAGGCCGCCGAACGCAACGCCGCGGAGGAACTCGGCGATTGCGAGCCGGAAACCCAGACCGCGACGTCAGCTGTGCGGTCGGCGGTCGACCGGCTGAATGCCGCTCGCGAGTGGAAAGATGCCATCAACACCCAGCTGACAGCGATCAACCGGCTCGGTCGATACTGACGGGCGCACTTCAGCGGAGCGTCAACTCCGCGTGAATACCTGCTGCGAGCCCATTTGAGGCATTGCCCCCTTGCAAGGATTGCAGGGCGTCGTAGCATGTTGAGCCTTCGGCTGCCCACCAGCCTGAGGCCCGGCATGCGCTTGAAAGCACTGTGGATTCTCGCACTCCTCGGCGGGTTTGCCGGTTGCGGCGGCGACGAGACCGCCGTCAACACCGCCAGCGCGAAGCAAAACATGGCGGCCGACGTCGTCGAAGGCGTGGTGACGAAAGAGCGCCTGCTCGCGGCGGACCACGACAAGGAAAACTGGCTGTCGCACGGTCGCACCTACGACGAACAGCGTTACAGCCCGCTCACGCAGATCACGAGCGCCAATGTCGGGCAGCTCGGGCTTGCCTGGCATGTCGACCTGCCGACCAAGCGGGGCGTGGAAGCGACGCCGCTCGTCATCGATGGCGTGATGTTCACCACCGGCCCCTGGAGCATGGTGTACGCCATCGACGTGCGCAGCGGACACCAGATCTGGAGCTACGACCCGCAGGTCGACCGGTCCTGGGTGCAGTACTCCTGCTGTGACGCGGTGAATCGCGGCGTCGCGGCGTGGGGCAAGAAGATCTATGTGGGCACGCTCGACGGCTACCTCGTCGCGCTCGACGCGGAATCGGGCGCCGAAATCTGGCGCATCGACACCATCGGCCGGCGCGCGCCCTACACGATCACGGGCGCGCCCCGCGTCATCAAGGGCAAGGTCATCATCGGCAATGGCGGTGCGGACTACGGCGTCCGCGGCTACGTGACGGCCTACGACGCGGACACGGGACGGCGCGTCTGGCGCACCTACACCGTGCCCGGCGACCCGTCACGGCCGTTCGAATCGACGGCGCTGGAAAAGGCCGCGGGGACCTGGACGGGCGAGTGGTGGAAGACCGGCGGTGGCGGCAGCGTCTGGGATTCGATGGCCTACGATCCGACGCTCGACCTCCTGTATATCGGTATCGGCAATGGCGGCCCCTGGAATCCGAAGCTGCGCAGCCCCCTGGGCGGCGACAACCTGTATCTCTCGTCGATCATGGCCTTGCGTGCGGAAACCGGCGACTACGTCTGGCACTACCAGACGACACCGGGCGATGCCTGGGACTACACGGCCTCGCAGCACATCGTGCTCGCCGACATGAATATCGCCGGCAAGCCCCGCAAGGTGCTGATGCAGGCGCCGAAGAACGGCTTCTTCTATCTGCTCGATCGCGCGAGCGGCGAGCTCATCTCCGCCAGGAACTTCGTTCCCGTGAGCTGGGCGAGCCAGGTCGATCCGGCCACCGGGCGGCCGGTCGTGAACGCCGAAGCCAGGTACTGGGACGGCCAGCCGGCACTCATCCGGCCGGGGCCGGCGGGCGCGCACAGCTGGCAGCCGATGGCGTTCGATCCGAAGGTGCGGCGGGTCTTCATCCCGGCGACCGACGCGCCCGCGGTCTACGCCGTGGACAAGCACTTCGAATTCAAGCTCGGCCTGCAGAACACCGGCACGGACTTCGCGTACTTCAACATGCCCGAGGAGCCGGACAAGCTGGAGGAAGCGCTGGCGCAGACGGCGGCTTTGTCATCGACCGCGCTCATCGCCTGGGATCCGGTCGAACAGAAGGAAATCTGGCGCTTCAAGCAGGACGGTCCCGCAGGCGGCGTGCTGGCGACGGCGGGCGGCCTCGTGTTCGAGGGCAATGGCGCCGGCGAGTTCGCGGCGTTCGATACCTCGACCGGCCGCAAGCTCTGGCACTTCGATGCGCAGACTTCGATCATGGCCGCGCCGATCAGCTTCGGCGTCGACGGCAGTCAGTACATCAGCGTAATGGTCGGCTTTGGCGGCGCATCGCTCATCGGCGGGCCGGGGATGGCGCGCCGCTTGCCGGTCAATCGCAGCCGCGTGCTGACGTTCCGCCTCGGCGCAAGCCAGCAGCTGCCGGCCATCGTGCCGGAACTGCCGAAAGTACAGCCGGATCCGCCGGCGGAAATCGCGACGGCGGCGCAGATCGCGCAGGGGCGCCAGGTCTACACCGTGCGCTGCGCTTCTTGCCATGGGCTGAACGCAGTGAGCAGCGGCCTCATTCCGGACCTGCGCTATCTCGACGCGAACCTGCACAAGGGCTGGGATGGCATCGTGATCTACGGGGCGAAGCGCACCTCAGGCATGCCGTCGTTCGACAAGCTGCTCTCGCTCGATGAGACGGACGCGATCCACGCTTACGTCATTCATCGCGCCTGGGACTTGAAGAAGGCCACGAGCGCGCCGGCCGCGAAGCCCTGATCATGGCATGCGGATCTTGCCGCCGCCGGGGGCGGATCCGAGGCCGCCGAGACTGCCGGCGCCGCCTTCCGGGATGACGATGGACGAGGCCTGCTCGCGCCGCAGTTCCTGAAGCTCCTGCATCGTGCGCTGCACGGCTTCCTGCGCGGCCGCCGAGAACTTCTGCGTCGCATCGTGGAGATTGCTCGCCGGGATCTCGAAGTTGAGCGGAATCGCGCCCATCGGCGTCAGCAGCTGCGCCTGGCCGACGAACACCTCGCTGCGCGCGCCATCGACGCTGCCATCCGATGTCACCGGCGTCAGGCGCCGGATCGTGCCGACGCGCCGATCGGTGAATGACTCTTCGCGATACAGGCTGGCGGCGTCCATCTTGGGGTCGCCTTCGCGTTCACGCGGGCGGCTTCGGTCTTCGGGCGGCATGGCATTCGGCTCGTCGTTGCCGTGGGGAGGGCAACCCTACCAGCGCCGCCCCCCTGCCTCAACACGGGCCGTGTAATTTCTTCCCCTGTCAGGCGAAGTCCCACCTGCATTTCGGACCCCGCCGATTTCCCCGGCGCCGGTTGCGTGCCGGAATGCCAACATGAAATGGGCATGCACTCCGATCGTCGTTGCCGGCTTCGCAGGAGCGATGGCCGCGTACGGCGACGATCTGCCGGGCGAGCCTCGCAGCGCCGGCGATCCGGCCGGTATCCTCGAAAGCGTGTGGCTCGACGCGGTGCTGTCGGCCGACACCCGCCGGATGTCATCGCTTGGCATCGGCGCCGCGCTCAGCGGCGATCCGGCCGAGTCACGCACGCGCGACCTCTCGCTCGAGGAGCCGGTCAGCGCCCAGTTCGCGTACATCCGGGATCCTTTCGACCCGCGCTTCGCGCGAGTCGTCCGCGTCAGTCTCCTTCGTTCGGTGCCGACCCTGGCGGGCCGGGCATACAACCTGAGCGGCACGCTCGGATTCGCGCGCGGCGCGCGGCTCGCGCCGGGCGTGCGGATGCGCAATCTGTTTTCCGCCCGTACCGCGCTTTCCATCCCGCTGGCGAAATCGTGGCGCGCGAATTTCCGCGCGAACTATATCGGCGGCACGGGCATGCGCAGCCGGTTCATCGGCGATGACTACGAGACGCACGATCCCGCGGCCGTTGCGCTTGCCGCGAGCCTCGACTATGGCCGTGGCCGGTGGCACACGGGTCCTTTCATCCAGTGGTCGCGCGCCGGCGAGGACGTCGTCAACGTGGCCGGCGCCAGCGCGTCGTATCGCGTAACGAGCCGCGCCACCGCTTACGCGGCCTACTACGGCTACCAGTTCACCCGGACGGACGCGCTCATGCGCGCCGCGAATACCGCGGGCGATGCACTGATAGTCGGGTTCGACTATCGCCTGTGAAGGGCCCTGCAGGGGCGGATCAGTTCGCCAGGATCTTCAGGACCACGCGCCGGTTGGCCTGGCGGCCGGCTTCCGTCGCGTTGTCCTCGAGCGGCTGGCTTTCGCCGTAGCCGACCGCCTGGAGCTCGTTCGTGACGCCGCCGTCCTTGAGATATTTCGCAACCGTCTCCGCACGCCGCTGCGAGAGCGACTGGTTGTGCGCGGCGGACCCGCGATCGTCGGTGTGACCGGCGACCTCGATCCTGATCCCCGGATTCTTCTTGAGCGTCGCGATGGCATCGTCGAGCATCGGATAGGAGGCGGGCAGCAGCTCCGCCTTGTCCGTCGCAAAGACGACCCCCTTCAACTGGATCTCGCTATCGATCCGGCAGCCTTGTGCATCGACGCGCGCCCCGGCCGGTGTGTTCGGGCAACGATCGGCTCTGTCGAGGACGCCGTCGCCGTCCGAATCGAGCTCGCACCCGACGGCGTCGACCTGGGTGTTCGGCGGCGTGCCGGGGCAGCGATCCTGCGGATCGAAGACGCCGTCGCCGTCGGAATCGACGGGCGGCGGAGGCGGCACTACCACCGGCTCGGGCGCGGCCGCCGGCCGCGGCCGGCCGAAGGCGAACTGCAGGCCGAGGCCCGCGAGATAGTCGACGCTCGTATTGCCACCGCCGCTCATTTCGTAGCGGACCCGGACTTCGCCGCGCAGGCTCGTCGTCGAACTGCCGCTCGCGCTTTCACCGAGGTGAATGAGGAGGCCCGCGCCGAGGCTGCCGACGAGTGAGCTCGTGTTGTCCGTCGTCTCGTAATTTTTCTGCAGCCAGCCGAGGCCGCCGAGGAGGTACGGATTCGTGCGTGCGCTGTCGCGGTAGAAGACACGCAGCGCATTGACTTCGACGTCTTCGAACTGGAGGTCGTTGTCGAGCGCGCCGTCGTGGGTCGAGTGCGCGTAGTTGAGCTCGACGTTCCAGTCCTCGCTCAGCGCCTTGCCGATGCCGATCTGGCCGCCCCAGTTGTCATCCGCGTTGCGGTCGTCGTCGACCCACACGCCCTGGATCATCGGGTTCAAGTACCACTTGCCGACATCGTCCGCGTCCGCGCGGGCGGCCGTGCCCGCGAAAACGGCGCCGAGCGTGGCTGCGAGGACCAGAGTGGATTTCGTGGCCAGTGTTCTCATGGCGCGTGCTCCCTTCGCATGGATATCGGCGCCGGTCACGCCGGCGTGCGTTTTTTCAAGCCGCAAATCATAGCCTAATCGCGGGGCTATGTACCCGATCGCCCGTCCGCAGGCCGAGCCGCTTCGCGGTGCCGGCCGGCAATTCGAGCACGGCGATGGCCTTGCCGCCCGAATCGATGGTGTCGAGCGACAGCGGTTTCGCATTCTCGACGATGTTGCCGATGCGGCCGTCATCGCCGACGAAGAGCATGTCGAGCGACACGTAGGTGTTCTTCATCCACATGCTGATGTACTGCGACTCGCCGTACACGAACAGCATGCCGCTGTCGGGCGGGAGCGTCCGCACGAACATCAGGCCCTGCGAACGGTGCGCCGGACTGTCCGCGAGCCAGGCGTCGATCAGGTGCGTGCCGGCCTCGTTGGAAAGCGTGACCGTGGTCTTCGGAAAATCCGCGAGCGAATCGGGTGTCGTGCCGCCGGCCCGGCAAGCGGCGAAGGCGAGCCCGAGGCAGAAGAGCGCGAGCGGGTGGGTGCGTCGAGTGTTCATGAGGTTGTTTCGTCGCGTGTTGCCGGCGGCGCAGTGGAGTCGTCGAAACTCACTTGCCCGGCGAAGTCGAAGGTGGAGATGAGCACCGCGCCGTCGCCGCGCACGGCGCGCGCCGGCTGCGTGCAGAAGCCGCGCGCTTCGACCCGATAGATCCGGGCGCGGCCCGATTTCGACAGCGGCTGACTGCGCAGCCGGTCGACGAGGCACTTGTCGTCGCCGCGCGTGCCGTAGAAGAGGCTCGCGCCCTCGACGATCACCGTGACGTTCACCGGCAGTGCCTTGCCGGACTGGTTCTCACCGATCCGCGCGACACCGAACACGATCACCAGCCGGTGGCCGTCGGGACCGACGGTGCGCGCGAAGCTCAGGCGCAGGCCCCGGCCGTTGGGGCGCGGCATGCCTTCGCAGCTCGTGCCCGCATTCACCCAGTCGATGTCGGAGTTGATCTCGCCCGCGAGTCGCGCCTTCAGGTAACCGTTGCCGCTCGGCAGGCAGACGGGATCGGGTGTTGCCGCGGATTTCGCGGCCGCGGCATCCGGTGCCGGTTCCGCCGCCGCGAGGCCGGTGACAACGAGGACGGCGGCGAGGCTTGCGCCGGGTCGCGGCGGGCGATGCCGTTCAGGCCTCTCCCTGACGTGCGACGAGCAGCGTTTTGGCAAGACTTCCATGCATTCTTCCGAGGAATCGCACGGCATGCAGCATCAGCGTGAACAGGAGGAAGCCGGCGATGGAGCACAATACCAGACCGCCCGTACCCATGTACTCGTAGGCGGAACTGTCGTCGATCGTGATGTGGTGGTTGAGGCCGAGCATCACCCCGAACGGCGCGAACAGCAGGGCGAGCGGCACGGTGACGCCGACGATCGCGACGACGAAGGAGAAGATGCCGATCGGCAGCGCGAGGATCATGTAGAGGATGGTCGTCCAGGTGCGCCGGTCGGTCAGCATGATCTTGATGCGCTCGAAGAGCGCGACGCCCTTGATCACGTAAGGCGTCCGGCGCGGCATGCGCGTGCCGACCAGGCCTTCGACCAGCCGGCCCTCGGCGAGGCTCAGGATGCGCACCAGGCCGATGAAGATCAGGAAGAGGGGCAGGCCGAAGATGAGGATCGACGTGCCGGCGCTGATCGCGAGGCCCGTGACCGCGACCGTGAAATACAGGATGCCGGTCGGCAGCGCGAGGAGCGCGAGAAAGAGGCTCGTATAGGTGCGAAAGTCCGTGAACACGCCGAAGATCTTGCCCCAGACGTTATTGGCCGGCGGGCGCGGCGTGCCCTGCATGGCCTTGCGCACGGTGGCTTCCGTCGCGCGATAGGCATCGGCGACTTCCTCCGGGTGTCCGTAGCTCGCCGCGATGGCTTCGAGCACGTCGGCTTCGGATTTGTCCGGATGCTGGGCGATCTCCGCCCGCAGGTATTCCTCCGCATCCGACAGCGCGTCCTGGCGCAGTGCCGGTTCTTCATTCGCGAGCGCGTCGCCCAGGGCTTTCAGGTACTGGTCGATGGAGCGCGGTGCATTGCTACTCATGGCAGGTATCCCGGAAAAATCGTTGGTAGAGATCGTGGCTGTGCGGCCTGTTCGGATCGCCGGCGGCTCACGCAGGGAGTGCGCCGGGCTCGATGAAAACGTCGACGAAAGCACGGGTTTCGCGCCAGATCGTTTGCCAGGCTTTGAGCGTGGCCCGTCCCAGGTCTGTAATTCTGTAGTAGCGCCGGGGCGGTCCCGCATACGACGGTACCACGCGGCTCGAGAGCAGCCCGTTCGAGCTCATCGCCCGCAACACCGGGTAGAGCACGCCTTGCTTCAATCCCATGGCGGGGGAGACCTGCTGCAATTGCTTGGCAATCTGGTAGCCGTAGAGATCGTCGTCGGCCTTGTCCAGGACGGTGAGGAGCACCAAAGCAGTCAGGCCCGCATTCAATTCCTTCTGGAACTTGCGGGCGAGGCCGTCCTCAGTCGGCTCTAAGTCCCCGGCCATAGTCATGTTTTCCATGGCATCACTGTCTTGGTCACCATAAAGTGACCTGCATAATACTATCTAGTTATTACTAGTCAAGACCTTCTACTAGCGATTGGCGGTCCAGATGATCTTTTTTCACCCGTTGGCGACCGGGCTCGCACATATCGGGTCCCGCCTTTGACCGATGCTAGACTCTCGCGCCTTAAAAATTCCGCCCACTACTGTCGAAAGCGAACGATGACCGGCGCGTCTTTTCCCCTCGAAGTCAATGCAGTCCTTCCTCCGGCGATCGCGCGACTGGGGGAACTCGCCAGCAACCTGAGATTCTCTTGGCACCGGCCGACGCGGGCGCTCTTCTTCAGGCTCGATGCCGAGCTCTGGAAGCGCGTCAGCGGCAATCCGAAGCTCTTCCTGCGCTGCGTGGACCAGGCGACGCTCGATCGGGCGGCGGTCGAGGAGACCTATCTCGAAGGCTACCGCCAGGTGCTCGCGGGCTTCGACAGCTACCGCACGGACACGCAGCACGGCAGCCGCGTGCAGCTCGATGCGGGCGACCTCGTCGCCTATTTCTGCGCCGAGTACGGCTTTCACGAGAGCTTTCCCATGTACTCGGGCGGCCTCGGCATCCTCGCGGGCGATCACTGCAAGACGGCGAGCGACATCGGGCTCTCGTTCGTCGCGGTGGGGCTCCTCTACCGGCAGGGCTATTTCACGCAGACGCTCGATGCCGACGGCTACCAGGTCGCGACCTATCGCGACTTCGATCACCACGACCTGCCGGTCGAGCTCGTGCTCGGCGCGGACGGCAAGGAAGTCCGCGTGCGCTGCCCGATGCTGAAGCGCACCGTGGAGCTTCGCATCTGGCGCGCGACGGTCGGGCGCGTCTCCGTTTACCTGCTCGACAGCAATGTCGATGAGAACAGCAAGCCGGATCGCGAGATCACCTACAAGCTCTACGGCGGCGATGAACAGGTCCGGATCCAGCAGGAGCTGCTGCTCGGCGTCGGCGGCGTGCGCGCGCTGCGTGCGCTCAATCTGGCGCCCGCCGTTTGGCATATCAATGAGGGCCACGCGGCGTTCATGGTGCTCGAGCTCGCCCGCGAACAGATGGCCGCGGGCCTCAGTTTCGCGGCGGCGCATGAAGCCGCTTCCGCACAGTGCGTGTTCACGACGCACACGCCGGTGGCGGCGGGCCACGACGTTTTCAGCCAGGAACTCGCGCTCGCCCACCTCGACACCTTCCTCACGGAACTGAAGCTCGACGCCGAGTCGCTGATGGCGCTCGGCCGCTCGCCGGGCGGCAAGCAGCCGGGCTTCAACATGACGCGGCTCGCATTGAACGGCTCGCGTCACACGAACGGCGTGAGCCGCATCCACGGCCACGTCTCCAAGCGCATCTGCGCCGATCACTGGCCGGAAGTGCCGCCCGAGGACAATCCCGTCGCGTACGTCACCAACGGCGTGCACGTGCCGACCTTCATCTACCAGGCGTGGCAGGAATTCTTCGACGAGCAGCTCGGCGAGCACTGGCGCGAGCGCATGACGGACGGCGAGTTCTGGCACAAGGTGGAGGAGATTCCCGATGCGATCTACTGGAGCAAGCGCCAGCAGATCAAGGCCGAGATGCTCGGCCGCATGCACGCCCGGCTGAAGCGCGAAAGCCGCCGCGCGGGCATGGGCGATGCGCATTTCCGCCGCCTCACGCGCTTCCTGAATCCGGGGCAGCCCGAAGTGCTGACGATCGGCTTCGCACGCCGCTTCGCGACCTACAAGCGCGCGACGCTCGCGTTCTCCGATCTCGCCTGGCTCAAGGAGATCATCGACGGCAGCACGCGGCCGGTCGTGTTCGTGTTCGCCGGCAAGGCGCATCCGGCCGACGAGCCGGCGAAGCGGGTGCTGCGCGAAGTGAAGGCGATGAGCCTGAACCCCGAGTTCCTGGGCCATGTGATCTTCATCGAGGACTACGACATGGGGCTCGCGCGCATGATGGTCGCGGGCGTCGACGTGTGGCTCAACAATCCGATCTCGACGCTCGAGGCGAGCGGCACCTCGGGTATCAAGGCGGCGATCAACGGCACGCTGAACTTGAGCATCCTCGATGGCTGGTGGGCCGAGGGCTGCGACGGCGACAATGGCTGGGGCCTCGTCGGCTCGCTTGCGCAGGACACGGGCGTTCGCGATCGCGACGACGCGCAATCGATGTACGAGCTCCTGCAGGACGAAGTGATTCCGCTCTACTACGCGCGCAACGAGGACGGCTATTCACCCGACTGGGTGCGCCGCTCGAAGCACGCGATGTCGACCATCATTCCGCACTTCAACATGCGGCGGGTGCTCGAGAACTACGTCGAAGGCATCTACCGGCCGGCCGCCCGCCAGGGCCGCAAGCTAAGCGCCGAGCGCGGCGCCGGTGCGCGGTCGCTCGCCTCATGGAAGGTGGCAATCGCCGCGGCCTGGCCGAAGGTTTCCCTGCACCGGCTGTCGGACCTGCCGCAGCGCATGCCGATCGGCGAGCGTTTGCGGTTCCGCGTGGCGGTCGATCTGGCGGGGCTTTCGCCGCAGGATGTGAACGTCGAAGCGGTGATGACGCGCACGCTCCCCGCGGCGCCCACCGAATCGCCGCTCTACACCTCGTACAACGCGGCGCCGACGGTCGGCCGCGAATCGCTGCGCGCGACCGGCGAAACCGTCCCTCAGGGTCACGTCTTCGCACTCGATGCGCTGCCGCCCTGGAGCGGCCAGCTCTCCGTCAAGATCCGCGCGGTCCCGAAACACGAACTCCTGAGCCACCCGCACGAACTCGGCCTGATGAAGTGGCTCTAGAAAAAGGGGACACGAAAAAGGGGACAGATTTATTTTTCCGCATTTCTCGTGCGAGCGCCGAGATATTCGGAAAAATAAATCTGTCCCCTTTTTCTAGATCGGCTTGAGGATGACGGCGGCGAGCGGCGGGAGCGTGAGTGACAGGGAACACGGCCGGCCCATGAGCGGCTCGCCCGATGCTTCGATTTCGGCGAGATTGCCGAGGTTGCTGCCGCCGTAGTATTCGGAGTCGGTGTTGAGGATCTCCCGGTAGCGGCCGCCTTTCGGCACGCCGATGCGGTAGCCATGGCGCGGCACGGGCGTGAAGTTGAGCACCACGACGTAGACTTCCTCGCCCGCCCGCCGCTCGTAGCAGATCACCGAATTCGCGCGATCATCGCAGTCGATCCAGCGAAAGCCCTCGGGCTCGAACTCGAGCCGGTGCAGCGCGGCCGAGCCGGCGTAGAGGCGATTGAGATCGCCGACGAGCTTCTGCACGCCCGCGTGCGGCGCCTCCGTCTCGAGGTAGCGCGGCAGCGACACCCGGAAATTCCATTCGGTCGTCTGGCCGAACTCACCGCCCATGAAGAGGAGCTTCTTCGCCGGATAGGTCCACTGGTAGGCGAGGAGGAGCCTCAGGTTCGCGAACTGCTGCCAGCTGTCGCCGGGCATCTTGGCGAGCAGCGAGCGTTTCAGGTGCACGACCTCGTCGTGCGAGAAGGGCAGCACGAAATTCTCGCTGTACGTGTACATCAGCCCGAAAGTGAGCTTGTCGTGATGATGCGTGCGGTAGAGCGGGTCTTCGGTGAAGTACTTCAGCGTGTCGTGCATCCAGCCCATGTTCCACTTCATGCTGAAGCCGAGCCCGCCATCCGACACCGGTCGGCTGACGAGCGGCCACTCGCTCGATTCCTCGGCCACGGTGACCGTGCCCGGGAAGCGCTCGTGCGTGATGCCGTTCAGGAGCCTCAGGAACTCGATCGCCTCGAGATTCTGGTTGCCGCCATGCTCGTTCGGCACGAAGGTCTCGCCGCGCTTGCTGAAATCCAGATACAGCATCGAGGCGACGGCATCGACCCGCAGGCCGTCGAAGTGGAACTCGCCGAGCCAGAAGCAGGCGCTCGACACGAGGAACGACCGCACCTCCCTGCGGGCGTAGTCGAAGACGAGCGTGCCCCAGTCCGGGTGCTCGGCCTTGCGCGGGTCGGAGTATTCGTAGAGCGCGCCGCCGTCGAAATTCGCCAGCGCATGCGCGTCGCGCGGAAAGTGCGCGGGCACCCAGTCGAGCAGCACGCCGATGCCGTTCTGGTGGCACTGGTCGACGAAATGCCGCAGGTCATCGGGCGATCCGTGGCGGCTGGTCGCGGCAAAGTAGCCGGTCGCCTGGTAACCCCAGGAATCGTCGAGCGGATGCTCGGTGATCGGCAGCAGCTCGACGTGCGTGAAGCCGAGCCGCTTCACATAGGGCACGAGCTCCTGCGCGAGCTCGCGGTAGTTGAGGAACCCGCCGTCGTTCGTGCGCCGCCAGGAGCCGAGATGCACCTCGTAGACCGACATCGGTGCGTGCAGCCAGTCGTGGTGCTGCCGGCGCGCGAGCCAGTCATGGTCGCCCCAGCGGTACTGGACCGGCGCAACGACGAGCGCCGCGTTGCCCGGCCGCACTTCGAACTGGCGTCCGTACGGATCGGTCTTGAGGTGCACGGTGCCGTTGTCGCGGTTGCGGATCTCGTACTTGTAGACGGTGCCGCCGGCGAGTCCCGGCACGAACAAGGTCCACAGGCCGCTCGAGCCGTGCACGTCGAGCGGATGCCGCCGGCCGTCCCAGCGATTGAAATTGCCGACGACGCTCACGCGCTCGGCGTTCGGCGCCCAGACCGTGAAGAGCACGCCCCACACTCCGTCGATCACCGTGATGTGCGCGCCGAGCATGCGCCAGGCGTCGATCGATGCGCCGCCCGCAAAGCGCGCGACGCCGTCGCTGTCGGGGACGGGCGCGAAGGAGTAGGGGTCGTAGAACTCGCCGGAACCACCGTGTCCGTCGGTCCAGCCGACGAGGTAATGCTGCGGCAGGTCGCCGCGCCGGCCGCTCCAGACGAAAAAATCGGTCGCGCCCATGCGCCCGACGTCGTGGCGATTGTCGAGACGCACGCTGGCGGTGTCCGGCAAATAGACGATGACGATATCCTCGCCCCGGAACTCGTGGCGGCCGAGGATGGCGCCCGGATGATGGTGCCGCGCCTCCGCGATGCGCTGGAGGTCCGAATCGAGGCTGGCGAGGAGTGCATTGAGCCTTGGGGTCATCGTCGCTGCAGAATACCCCGGCGACGCCGGCCATTGCAGCGGCTTGCTGCCCCTGTAACATAGAGTCAAACGAGAAGCGGTGGCACATGGCTAAGCAACCCGCGCGGGCTTCCTCCGGGCGCTACGTCAGCAGGCTAACGAGCGGCACGCTTGCGGTCGTCATGGCGGGCGGGCGCGGCGAGCGGCTGAAGGGGCTCACGGCGCATCGCTGCAAGCCTGCGACACCCTTCGGCGGGCGCTTCCGCATCGTCGATTTCGTGCTCTCGAACTGCGTGAACTCGGGCATCCGCCAGATGTACGTGATGACGCAGTACAAGGCGCATTCGCTCATCCAGCACGTACACCGCGGCTGGGGCTACCTCCGGGGCGAGTTCGGCGAATTCTGCGAGATCATCCCGGCGCAGCAGCAGATCGGGGAGAGCTGGTATCGGGGCACGGCCGACTGCGTGTACCAGAACCTGAACCTCATCAAGGAACAGCGCCCGAAGCACGTGCTGATCCTCGCGGGCGATCACATCTACAAGATGGACTACGGCCCGATGATCGCCTATCACGTGGAGAAGAGCGCCGATATCACGGTGGGTGTCGTCGAGGTGCCGCGCGAAACGGCGCGCGAATTCGGCGTGCTCACGGCGACCGAGTGGAACCGCGTCACGCGCTTCACGGAAAAGCCCCAGAACCCGGATCCGATCGCCGGCCGCGATCATCTCGCGCTCGCCTCGATGGGCATCTACGTCTTCAACACGCGCCTCCTCGAGCGGCTCCTGATCGAGGACGCCGCCCTCGCGGCGTCGGCCCACGATTTCGGCAAGAGCATCATTCCCGCGGCGATCGACAAGCTGCAGGTGTTCGCCTATCCGTTCCAGGACGTGCGCACGCGCGCGCAGAACTACTGGCGCGACGTCGGCACGATCGACGCTTTCTACGAGGCGAATATCGAGCTCGTCCACACCTCGCCCGAGCTCAACATCTACGACGAGGTCTGGCCGATCTGGTCGCACCCGGGGCAGCGCCCGCCCGCCAAGTTCGTGCTCGACGACGAGGGCCGGCGCGGCATGGCGGTGAATTCCATGGTGTCCGCGGGCAGCATCATCTCCGGCGCCTACGTCTCGCAGTCGCTGCTTTTCTCGAGCGTACGCATCGATGAGCGCAGCCACGTCGAGCGCGCCGTCGTCCTGCCCGATGTCGACATCGGCAAGGACTGCATCATCAACCGCGCCATCATCGACGAGGGCTGCGAGATTCCGGACGGCACGCGCATCGGCCTCGACCCGGCGGCCGATGCCAAGCGCTTCTACATCACGGAAAAGGGCATCGTGCTCGTGACCGCCGACATGCTGCGAGACGGCACCTGATGGCGGAAAGTTCGAGACTCAAGGTGGTGCTGTGCTGGCACATGCACCAGCCGGAATACCGCGATCTCACGACCGGCGAGTCGCTCCTGCCCTGGACCTACCTGCACGCGATCAAGGATTACTCCGACATGGCCGCGCACCTCGAGTCGGTGCCCGGTGCGCGGGCGGTCGTCAATTTCTCGCCCGTGCTGCTGCTGCAGCTCGAGGCCTGCGCCGAAGAGGTGACGGCCCACCTCATGAACCGCGTGCCGCTCAGGGACACGCTGCTCGCTGCGCTCACGCCCGCCGGCATTCCGGCGGAGCCCGCCGCACGCGAGCTCTTGATCCGCGCCTGCCTCAAGGCCAATCGCGAACGCGTCATCGAGCGCTTCGCGCCGTTCCAGCAGCTGGCGGCGCTCGCCGCCCGCTTTCTCGAGCCGGGATCGGCGAGCTACGTCTCGGACGACTTCCTCGCCGATCTCGCGCTCTGGTATCACCTCGGCTGGCTTGGCGAGTCGATTCGTCGGAGCGATACGCGCGTCGCCGCGCTCATGAAGAAGGAACGCGGCTACGGCGACGCGGACCGGCGGACGCTCCTCGAAGTGATCGGCGAAATCCTGGCGGGCATCTTGCCGCGCTACCGGTCACTCGCGCTAGCCGGCAAGGTCGAGCTGTCGGTGACGCCCTACGGCCACCCGATCCTGCCGCTGTTGATCGATTTCAAGTCCGCGCGCGAAGCGGTGCCCGACTGTCCACTGCCGGTGGAGGCCGCGTATCCCGGGGGCGATGAGCGCGTGCGCTGGCATCTTGCGCAGGCGATCGCGCAGTTCGAAAAGACTTTCGGCATGCGGCCGCGGGGCTGCTGGCCGTCGGAAGGCGCTGTCAGCGAGGCGGCGCTGCGCGCGGTCGGGGAGGCCGGATTTTCCTGGGCGGCGACCGGCGAACTCGTGCTGCGCCACTCGCTTGCGCGTCAGAAAGTGGCGGCGGCCGAGCAGCCGGCGCACCTGCATCGCGCGTACCGCATCGAGGGCAGCGCGCTCAACGTCTACTTCCGCAGCGACGAACTGTCGGACCTCATCGGCTTCAGCTACTCGAAATGGCACGGCGATGACGCCGCGATCCACCTCACGCGCCACCTTGAAGCACTGGCCGACTCCTTCAAGGGGCAGGGCGAGCGAGTGGTCTCGATCATCATGGACGGCGAAAATGCCTGGGAGTATTTCCCGTTCAACGGCTATTTCTTCCTGTCGGCGCTCTACCGCGAGCTCGCTGCGAGCCCGCGCCTCGAACTCACGACTTTCTCGCGCTGCGTCGACTGGGCGCCCGCGACCGTGCTGCCGTCGCTCGTCGCCGGAAGCTGGGTGTACGGAACCTTCACGACCTGGATCGGCGAGGGCGCGAAGAATCGCGCCTGGGAAATGCTGTGCGATGCCAAGCGCAGCTACGATCTCGTGGCGCGCTCGGCAAAGTTGAGCGCGCCCGAGCAAGTCGCCGCGGCGCGCCAGCTTGCCGTGTGCGAGGGGAGCGACTGGTGCTGGTGGTTCGGCGAATCGAATCCGGCCGCGCAGGTCACGGCCTTCGATGAGCTCTATCGCCGGCACCTGACGAATCTCTATCTCATGCTGCACGAAACGCCTCCCGCCTATCTCAAGCAGCCCTTTGCCCACGGAGGCGGCACGCCTGAAATGGGCGGCGTCATGCGCCGGGCGCAGTGATGGCCGCCGATCTCTTCGAACGGCGCCGCGCGGGCGTCCTCCTGCATCCCACCAGCCTGCCGGGTGCGGCGCGCCACGGAGCGCTCGGCGCGAGCGCGCGACGGTTCGTCGATACGCTGGCCGACGCCGGTTTCGCGGTCTGGCAGATGCTGCCCGTTGGCCCCGTGAACGCCGACCCGTCGCCCTACTTCGCGCGTTCGAATCATGCCGGCCATGCGGGTCTCATCGATCTCGAAGCGCTCGCGAGCGCCGGCTGGATCGAACCCGATGAGCCGCAAGCCGGCGAAAGCGACGCGGAGTTTCATGCACGCAAGCGCAGTGAAGCGCGGGCCGGATTTCGCAAGCGCGCGAGCGAGCTCGAGAAGGCCGAGCTCGGCGAATTCCGCCGGCGCAATGCGCGCTGGCTCGGGCCGTACGCGCTCTACGAAGCATTGAAACAGGAGCAGGGCGATGAGCCCTGGTGGCGCTGGCCGGAGCCGCTGCGCGAGCGCGAGCGTGGGGCGCTCGAGGCCGCGGCCAAGCGCAATCGCCGCGCGATCGGGCAGATCGTCTTCGAGCAGGCCATCTTCTCGCTGCAATGGGCGGCCCTGCGCGGTTATGCGAACGAACGCGGCGTGCGGTTCTTCGGCGATCTGCCGATCTACGTCGCGCACGACAGCGTCGAGACGTGGTTGCACCGTCGTAACTTCCGTCTTGACGCGAACGGCTTGCCGACGGCTGTCGCGGGTGTGCCGCCGGACTACTTCTCCGCGGACGGCCAGATCTGGGGCAACCCGCTTTATGACTGGGACTTCCAGCGCGCCGACCGCTTCCGCTGGTGGACGAATCGCGTGCAGGCCCAGCTCGAACGATTCGACTGGCTGCGCATCGATCATTTCCGGGGCCTCGAAGCCGGGTGGAGCGTGCCGTCCGGCGCGCTGACGGCCCGTGATGGCACCTGGTTGCCGGCACCGGGGCGCGAACTTCTGAAGCGGTTGAAGCGCGTCCTCGGCGGCATGCCGCTGGTCGCGGAAGACCTCGGCATCATCACGGCGCCGGTGGTCGCGCTGCGCGAGGAATTCGATCTGCCGGGCATGAAAATTCTGCAATTCGGCTTCGATGGCTCGTCCGGGAACCCGTATCTTCCCCACAACCACAAGCGCAGCACGATCGTGTATACCGGCACGCACGACAACGACACGACGCTCGGCTGGTATCGCTCGCTCGATGAGCGGACCCGTGCGCACGTCGATCGTTATTTTCATTGCGGGGCCGCGGACATGCCCGAGGCTTTGATTCGCGCGGCGCTCGGCTCGGTGGCTGTGCTCGCGGTCATACCGATGCAGGACCTGCTGGCGCTCGGTCCGCAGGCACGCATGAACACACCGGGCACGACCACCGGCAACTGGCGCTGGGGTTTCGACTGGCCGCAGATCGCGCCCGGTTTCGGCGCCCGGTGGCGCGAGCTCAATCGCCTGTTCGGGCGCGCGGCTTGAGGACCGCGCCCATGGGGAAATTCGTCATGCGAAACACGGCCGCGAAATGTTTCGTCTGGGGCTGCGCGCTCATCGTCGCCGGCTGTTCATTTGCCCATTTCGAATCGCCGCACTTTTCCGTGGTCAAGATCGACCTGCTCGACAGCGACGTCCTCTCGCAGCACTTCCGGCTGCGGCTGCTCGTGCAGAACCCGAACGACCGGGAACTGCCGGTGCGGGCGATCACCCTCAAGCTCGAGCTCGCGGGCGAGCCTTTCGGCGACGGCGTGACCGGCGAGGATTTCGTCGTACCGGCGCACGGCGAGGCGGAATTCGACCTCGATCTCACCACCAATCTCGCGGGCGCGCTCCTGCACTACGCGGGCAGGAAGGACAAGGGCGCGGACAGCATCGAATACCGCCTGAGCGGCAAGGTCGATCTCGCGAGCGGCATGGTGCGCTCGATCCCCTTCAGCGACTCCGGCCAGCTCCCGATCCACTGAATCCTTACTGCGCCCAGACCTTCACCGTCTCGCCGATGGTGTTGAGGATGTGGCGCAGGTGATCGTAGTCGGGGTGGCGGACCCGCATCCAGGCGTTCGCCATGTAGCCGGCCTCGACCGGCTGCGTCGGCGTGCCCGCGGCGGGGAAGTGCGCGGCGACGATCCATTCGCCGAACTCGCGGTCGATGCGGTCGAGCCCGTCGTAGCCGGCGATGCGGCCATCGCGGCTCGGCCGGAGCGCGATCATCCCGCAGGAATAGCGGCGCGACAGCGCCTGGCTCGTCGTACCGTGCACGATCGCCATGGCCCACTCGCGATAGATGTCGAACTCGTTGGCCGCCGAGTAGACGTCCCACTGGCCGACGCCGGGCGGACGGCAGCCGATCTCGGAGAACTTGAGGCCCTTCGCGCCGAAGAACCATTCCATGTGGGTCGCCGAGGTGCCGATCTCGAGCGCGGCGATCACGCGCCGCGCGAGCCGCTTCACTTCGTCGTAGCCTTCCGCCTGGATGCGGTTGGTCGCGACGATCTGCGGCGAGATCCAGCGTTCGCGCATCGCTTCGAGCACGTTCGGGTAGTAGTGGCTCACGAACTCATGCGCGACGTCGCCGCGGATCGTGAGCGTGTCGAGGAAGCCCTCGTGCCCCTCGATGAATTCCTCGACCGCGATCGACTGGCCGCGGTCGACGCCGAAACTGCGGATCGCGTGCTCGAGCTGGCTGTCGTTGTCGATGCGCGTCGTGCCCGATGCTCCCGCGCCGGCGCGCGGCTTGAAGATGAGCGGATAGCCGACCGCTTCCGCAAACACGCGGGCGGCCGCCGCGTTGTCGACGCTCGCCGATTGCGCACAGGGAATGCCGGCCGCCCGCAGCGTCTCCTTCATCGACGGCTTGTCGCGGCACAGCCAGGCCGTGCGCACGGATGTGCCCGGTATTCCACAGGCCTCGCGCACCTTGGCCGCGGGCATGATGTGCGCTTCGACCGTCGCTTCCATCCGGTCGACCCAGATCTGCCGCTGCACGCGCCTGACGGCTTCGAGGAGCGAGGGCTCGTGCACGACGGAGCCGATCTGGACGTATTCCGTGAGCCAGCTCTTGAGCTCGTCGTCGAGCCCGGCGGCGGGACGTTCGCCGATGCCGATGACGCGCGCACCGACCGTAGCGAGTGCGCGCACGAACTGCCGCTGATTGTGGGGAAACGCCGGCTCGACAAAAATTACATGCATCGCACTCTCCCGATGGGTGCCGGTGTAGGGGATACAGGGAATTTGCAGCCGTCCAACGCAAATCCCCTGTATCCCCTACACCGGCACCGGCTTCATCAGCTTTTCATAGAGGGCGATGTATTCGCCCCCCTGGCGGTCCCAGGAGAAATTCTGCGCAAGGCCGTTGCGCAGGATGCGGTTCCAGCGACGCCGGTTCTGGAAGAGATCGACCGCCGTCGTGATCGCCCAGGAAACCGCCTCCACATTGTAGTCGTCGAACACGATGCCCGTGCCTTCGCCCGAGTGCGGATCGTAGATCTGCACCGAATCCGCAAGGCCGCCGGTCCTGCGCACGATGGGCACCGTGCCGTAGCGCAGGCTGTACATCTGGTTGAGGCCGCAGGGCTCGTAGAGCGAGGGCATGAGGAACATGTCGCTGCCGGCCTCGATCAGGTGCGCGAACTCCTCGCTGTAGCCGCGATAAAAAGCGACGCGGCCGGGAAAGGCGCGCACCAGTCGCTCGAAGAAATCCTCGTAGTGCGGCTCGCCGCTCCCGAGCGCGACGAAGCAGTAGTTGCGTGTGGCGAGCGTGCGCGGCAGCGCCTCGAACAGGAGGTCGATGCCTTTTTGCACGGTGAGGCGGCTCACGAGGCCGATGAGCGGCGTTTCGCGGGCATAATTGACCTTCACCCGCTCGAGCAGCGCTTTCTTGATCCTTTCCTTGCCCGCGAGATTGCGCGCGTCGTAGTGCGCGGGCAGGTAGGGATCGGTCTGCGGATTCCATTCATCGTAGTCGACGCCGTTCAGGATGCCGACGACCGCTTCGCCCCGCAGCCGCACCATGCTCTCGAGCCCCATGCCGTATTGCGGCGTCGCGATCTCGCGTGCGTAGGTCGGGCTCACCGTCGTCACGCTGTCCGCGTACATCACGCCGTGCTTCAGCGAGTTGATGCGGCCGAGCGCGAGGTCGTCCTGGTGCAGGAGATGCGCGCCCGCGCCGAGGCCGAGATCGTCCCGCGCCGATGCGGCGAACACGCCCTGGTAGCCGACGTTGTGGATCGTGAGCACGCTCTTCGTGCGCGCGAAGATCTTGTCCCAGCCGTACATCGACTTGAGAAAGAGCGGCGCGAAGGCCGTGTGCCAGTCGTTGCAATGAAAGATGTCCGGCGCGAATCCCATGCGCTGGCAGCACTCGATCGCGGCGCGCGTCAGCAGCAGGAAGCGCAGGTGTTCGTCCGCGTCGCGTGAATAGATGCCCGCGCGCCCGTAGAGCACCGGGCAGTCGATGAAATACATCGGCAGGTCGGAGTTCGGCAGCTTGCCGGTGAGGACGTCGAACCGATAGCGATGCGCCCCGAGCGCGATCGGCACGTCCTTCAGGAATTCGACGGGCACCAGGGCGAGCGCCGCGCGATCGATGCGCGAGTAGAGCGGCATGAATGGCCGGACGTCGACGCCGCTGCGATGGAGGAAGCGCGTGAGCGCGCTCGAAACGTCCGCGAGCCCGCCGGTTTTTGCAAGCGGCGTGAATTCGGATGCTACGAAGGCGATGCGCATGAGCGTTGAGTTCGACTCTTTCGTGGGCTTGCGGGACCAAAACTTCCGTCAGTCGCGCCGGGCAATGCACCCGCGGCAGTCATTCGTCCGCGCGTGGGCTTTAAATACCAAATGCGCGGCGGCGCTGTAAAAGATTCTTCCTGGATCACTGGTTTCGCGGCCTTCCGGCGCCTTACTATTCGCGCCCAGTCCGGCTACTACAAGAACATCTCACCCGGTCCATGCTCGTTCTCGTCATCTCTCCCGGCTATCCGGCGGACATGCCGCACTTTACGCGCGGCCTCGCCGAAGTCGGTGCCACGGTGCTCGGCGTCGGAGACTCGCCGAAGGATTCACTGCCCGAGGCCGCACGCAAGGCGCTCTCCGGCTATCTGCAGGTCCGGTCGCTCTGGAACATTCCATCGGTCGTGTACGAGCTGCGCGCCTGGCTGCAGGGCCGGCAGATCGACCGCATCGAGTCGCTCTGGGAAGCGGCGATGTCGCTTGCCGCGGAATTGCGCCAGGCGCTCGGCGTTCCGGGCCTCACGGTGCAGGGCACGCTCCCTTTTCGCGACAAGGAACGGATGAAACAGGTGCTCGACGGCGCCGGCATCCGCACGCCGCATCACCTGCCGGCGACCACGGTGGCCGGCTGCTGGGAAGCGGCGGAGCGCATCGGCTTTCCGCTCATCCTGAAGCCGATCTCCGGCGCCGGTTCGGCGGATACCTATCGGGTAGAGGATGCCGACGGATTGCGGGATGTCCTGCCAAGGCTTGCGCACGTGCCGATGGTGAGCGTCGAGGAGTTCATCGACGGCGATGAATTCACCTTCGACACCGTGACCATCGAAGGCCGGATCGCCTACCACAACGTCGCCTGGTATCGGCCGCGACCGCTCGTCGCGCGCTCGAACGAATGGATCAGCCCGCAGGTCATCGCGCTGCGCGACGTGGAAGATCAGCGGCTGGCCGGCGGCGTGCGCATGGGCTTCGACGTCATCCGCGCGCTCGGCTTTCGCACCGGTTTCACGCACATGGAGTGGTACCGCAAGGCGGACGGCGAAGTGGTGTTCGGGGAGATCGGCGCGCGGCCGCCGGGAGCGCACCAGGTCGACCAGATGAATTACGCCTGCGATTTCGACGTGTACCGCGAGTGGGCCCGCGCCGTCGCGCTCGGCACCTTCGAAGCCAAGGTCGCGCGCAACTTCAACGTCGCGACCATCTACAAGCGCGCGATAGGCGTCGGCCGCATTCGCGCCATCGAAGGTCTCGATGCGCTCAAGCGCAAGTACGGCGAGAATGTGGTCTGGGATACGCTGCTGCCCATCGGCGCTGCGCGCCGCAACTGGAAGCAGACGCTCGTCTCCGACGGTTTCATCATGTTGCGGCATCCGGATCTCGCCGAAACGCTGAAGATGGCCGACGACTTCGCTACGAACCTCAAACTCTACGCCGGCTGAAAAAGTGAAAAAGGGGACAGATTTATTTTCCTTGAAAAAGGGGACAGATTTATTTTCCTGAATATCTGGGTGTCCACTGCAGATACGCAGGAAAATAAATCTGTCCCCTTTTTCGGTTACTTCTTGACGGTGTAGCTGACGCCGGGCTGCGGCTGCTCGGGCTTGCTCGCGTCGCCGAGATACTTCGGCAGGTCGAGGCCGGCCATCTGTGCGACGTCGTGGAGCGGCGGGAGGCTCTTCACGAGGCCCGCGAGGAAGCTCGCCGTGCTGGTCGAGCCGTTGCCATTGCCGCCCGCGGAATCCCACACCGTGACCTTGTCGATCTTGATGTTCTTGATCGCTTCGACCTGCAGCTTCACGATCTCCTCGATCTTCTCCGTGAGCAGGAGCGTTGCCGCCGCGCGTGCATCGTCGTTCGCGCTCTTCACGAGACCCTGGTAGCCCGCCGCCTTCGCATCGAGCACCAGCCGGATGCCTTTCGCCTCGGCTTCATACTTGAGGAGGATGCCGTCGGCCGTGCCCTTCGCTTCGCGGCGCGTTTTTTCGGCTTCCGCTTCGGCCGCGATCTCGATCTTCTGCTTGTCGATCTGCTGGCGCACGACCTCCGCGGCGATCAGGCGTTCCTGCTCGGCGGCGGCCTGTGACTTCTGGATCTGCACCTGGGCCTGCAGCCTCGCCACTTCGCCGCGCTGCAGGGATTCCGCCTGGCGCACCGCGAGCTCCGCGTTGGTCGCGGCGATGTCGGCCCGCGCCTTGTTTTCGCCGAGCACCGCTTCGGCTTCCTGGCCCTGCACGTAGACGCGGCGGTTGGCCTCGGCCTGCTTCTGGCCCTTGTCGGACTCGGCGACGTTCTGCGCGACGCGGATCGTGCGCTCCCGCACGGCATCCGCTTCGCCGATCGTGCCCTTCTTTTCCTGTTCGGCGACGTCGACCTTCGCCTGGTTGAGCGCCTCGGAGGCCGCCTTCTTGCCGATACTGTCGATGTAGCCCGACTCATCCGTGATGTCGGTGATGTTCACGTTGATGAGATAGAGGCCGATCTTGTTGAGCTCGGGCGCGACGTTCTTGCGGATCGCCTCGAGGAAGCGCTCGCGGTCCTGGTTGATCTGCTCGATGGTGAGCGAGGCGACGGTGAGCCGCAGCTGCCCGAAGATGATCTCGCGCGCCATGCTCTCGATGTCATCCGACGGCAGGTTCAGGAGCCGCTCCGCCGCGTTGTACATGATCGCGTCTTCCGTGCTGATGCCCACGGTGAAGGTGCTCGGCACGTTGATGCGGATGTTCTGCATCGAGAGCGCTTTCTGCAGCGGGATCGCGATCGGCATCGGCGTCAGGCTCATGTACGCGTAGTCCTGGATCAGCGGCCAGATGAAGGCGCCGCCGCCGTGGATGCAGCGCGCCGACTGGCCCGTGCCGACCCGCCCGTAGACGACCAGGATCTTGTCCGACGGACAGCGCTTGTAGCGCGTCGCGACGAACAGGAGCATCACGATGAAGATGAGCGCGGCCGCGATGGCGATGAGCAGGATCACTTGATTGTCCACGGGGACTCCTTAGGCTTTCTTTCGTTCGACGACGAGCGCGCCGCCGCTCACGTTGACCACGCGCACGTTCGCGCCCGTCTCGAGTCTTTCGCCGGCGGCGGACCGGGCTTCGAATTCACGCAGGCGGTTCGCGACCGTCACCTGCACCTTGCCCCCGGAGGCCGGATCGACCGTGAGATACACGGTGCCCTCGGAGCCGATGGCATCCCGGAGCGCGATCGAGCCGCTCGACTGCAGCTTCAGCATGGCGAGGAACAGGCGATGCGTCGCCCAGGCCGCCGCCAGTCCCGCGAGCGCTCCACCGCCCAGCGACAGCGCCGCGCCGTAGCCAGCGTTGTGATAGAGCGCGTAGCCGACGAGGCCGAAGAGCGTCAGGAAAGCGCTCAGCGTCTGTATCGAGAGGACCTTGAACGCCCAGTCGGCGCCTGGATGCGACGCGTCGAGGTCGGCGCCCTCGTGATGCGAGCCCGTGAGGAGCGCGAGCAGGCGAAAGAGCAGCATCGCGCCGCCGACGATCGCGCAGATCGCGAACAGCGACGAGATGCCATCGAGCGCGTTGAACCAGTCCATCGTTCCCCCTCAGGTGCCGGTGTTGGATTACTGGGGATTTGCGGGAAATAGTGAGCCAAATCCCCAGTAATCCAACACCGGCACCGGCTTAAGTCATTTCCGCGAGGTACTTCGGCAGCATCTCGCGCCAGGTTACCCAGTTGTGGTGAAAGTCCGGGCCCCACGCATCCACCCGGTTGGGGATGCGCTTGGCACCGAGCAAGTTCGCGATCCGCCAGGATTCACCCGGGTCCTCGTAATCGCCCGCGCCGGTTGGCAGCAGGATGAAGCGTTCGCGCAGCTTCGCGAGCAGCGGCCCGTCCGCGAGACCGGGGAGGTAGTGAACGGGCGATGAGAAATAGAAATCCTGGTTCATCCGCCCGCCGAGGTACTTCGAGAGGTCGAAGGTACCGCTCATCGCGATCGCGAGACGAAAGGCGTCCGGATGGCGGCAAAGGCTCGCGACGGCGTTGAACGCGCCGATCGACGCGCCGGTCGCGATGATCTCGAGATCGGACGATCCACAATCGCGCCGGATGTGCGGCACGATCTCGTTGTGGATATAGGAGTCGAAGAGGTTCTGCACCCGCGAGCAGTATTCGGGGGAGTGCGAACCCGCGAGCCAGGTCTTGCCGGCTACGCTGTCGACCGAATAGACCTTGATCCGCCCCGCGTCGAGGAGCGGCGCGAGCACGTGAATCAGCTTGAAGCGCTCGACTTCCTCGTAATCGCCGCCGGCCGTCGGGAAGAGCAGCACGGGCACGCCAAAATGACCCCAGCGCACGACGCGCGCCGGCTCCGGCAGGCGTTCCGTGGTCCAGGTCCAGCTCTGGCGTGCGGCGATGCCCGTGCTCATGCGGCTTTGCCTTCGTTGCGGCGCCAGTCAGCGATACGGTCCATGAAGAGCCGCGTGAACTGGTCGATCTCGTGCGGCGGGTAGAGCGCCGTCACCTTCTTGCGGACGGCGTCGCGCGCTTCGGCCGTGCCGAAGAACTCGTACGCCACCTCGTCGAGGTGCGCGAGATGCTTGCGGCGGAAGTCCTCGAAGCGTTCCGTCTCGAAGCGCTCGTGCGCGATCCTGGCATAGCGCTTGAGCTTCTCTGCGTACGGCATGTCTTCGCGTGCAATCGCGAAGAAAGGCTCCCAGTCGAGGTTCTTACGCATTTTTCTCTTCGTGGCTGCGCAGAAGATCGCCCAGCTCAAATTCGCCTTCACCATCCACGGGAAATGGTAGTGGAGCGACGTCACCTGGCTGTCCGGGCAAGCGTTCGCGAAATCAATGGGGTACCACTGGTGGTTCTTCAAGAGCGCTTCGCAGGAATTGAAGTCCCAGCCGAAGAATGCGTTGATCGTGAGCGTCATGCCCTCGAGCGCCGCGCGCTCGCCGGCGTCGACGAAGTTGCGGTCGAGCGTATAGCGGTCGTGGAGCGGCGCCGACGGGTTGTAGTTGACGACGCGCGTCTGGGGACCGAGGCCGATGCAGCGGACGAACTTGTCATAAGGAATGACGCCGGCCTGCAGGTGCATGATCTTCGTGCCGCTCGCTTCGTACGCGGCTTTGAGCGCTTCGACATTGTCGATCTTCGTGACGCCGACCCAGCCTCCGCCGTCGTAGGGCTTCATGAAAAGCGGGTAGCCGAGCTTCTGCCCGATCGTGCCGACGTCGAAGAGCCGCGCGTAACGCTGCAGCGTCGGTTCGAGATCCGCCGACTTGTCGTAGGCCTTCGGCGGCACCATCCAGGTCTCGGGGATCGGGAGGCCGAGCCGCATCATCGCGGCGTAGGTCGTGTGCTTTTCGTTCGCCTGGATCGACCAGGGATTGTTGAAGACGTAGAGGTCGTCGAGCACGACCGCCTTTTTGATCCACTCGCGGCTCGTGTGATACCAGTGCGTGAGCCGGTCGACGACGAGGTCGTAGCGTACCGGTTGCTTGAGATCGAAGGGCTCGATCGTCACGCGGCTGACGTCGAACGTCAGCGTGTCGCCCTGCATGGGCACCGAGAGCTTGAGGCGCTTGAGGATTTCTTCGAAGCAGATCGGCCAGCAGATATCGGCCCCGAGCGAGAGGCCGATATGACGCGTCACGTGAGCCACGGCAGCGAACCTCGATTGTTGTTATTGAAGCCGGTGCCGGTGTTGGATTACTGGGGACTTCGGCCCGTCCGGAGCGCGGGCGACATGCAGGCCACGTGCTCACGAAGTCCCCAGTAATCCAACACCGGCACCGGTTTGTATTCTACTCGTAGACCATCCAGAGGGGGCCGGGGAGGAGCCAGGTGAGGCCCGCCTGCAGCCGGTCACGCCAGTTTTCCCAGTTATGGGCGTCGCGCGCCTCCTCGAAGCGCACCTGGATGCCGGCCGACGTAAGCAGCGGAACGAGCGAGCGATTCTCGTAGATCAGCGACTCGTAGATGCCGCAGCTCATGTAGATGCGCTGCGCCGTTTCACCCGGCGCCCGCCGGAAGTCGTTCACGAAGCGCACCACCGGATCGAACACCGGCGTGCGCCGGTGCTGGCCGATATCCGAGAACGCGAAGGACCCGGATTCGAGCAGCAGCCCGCCGAAAACGCCGGGATTCGACCACGCCGCATGCAGCGCGGCGACGGCGCCGAAGCTTGCACCCATGAGCACCCGCTGCGCCGGTTCGTCGCGCAGCGGGAAGCGCTGCTGGAACGCCGGCAGGACTTCCTTCGCGATGAAGCGCGCATGCCGCTCGTCGCCCGCGTATTCCTTCAGGCGGTCCGGCGACTGCGTGAGCGCCACGACGAGCGGCGGAATCTCGAGCCGGTGGATGAGGTTGTCGAGCACGATCTTGAAGTCGGCAAAGTGCAGGTAGTCGTCGCCGTCGTGCACGATGAGGAGCGGATAGCGCCGCGAGCGCCGGAAACGCGCCGGCAGGTACGCGCGCACGCGCCGGCGTTCGCCGAACGCCTCGCTCCCGATCACGAGCTCATCGACGGCGCCCGCGCGCGCGAGCGGATCGAACTGCGTCCAGGCCGGGCGCTCGTAGCCGTAGCCCTGGCAGACGGAATTCGCGCCGAAGGGATCGGTCGCCTTCACCGGATTCAGCGGGTCGGTGATCCATTCGCTGATGGCGGCGCGCGTCACGTCGAACTTGTACTCGACGCGCGAGGTTTCCGGCAGGTCGATCCGGAGCGCCCACAGATCGGTCTCGCCGAGCTTCTCGAGTGGCTGGGTCGCAGGCAGGCCCGAGATCCAGAGCCGCAGCAGGACGGAGTCGGCCGCGCCGCGAAAAACGAAGGTCACGCCGCGCGGGTCGATGATCGGAAAGCGGTTTGACTTGAGGAACGCATCGATCATTTCCGGCTTTGGATCGCCGTTCGCGAACAGCTCGCGCAGCTCCGGAGTCATGGTGCGTCCGCCTCGGCGAGCGTGCCGTCACGCGTCAGCCGCCAGCTGTTCGCGTAGCCGGAAAGCCGGCCGTCCGCGTAGGAGAGCACCGAACCATGATCGAGCGTCACGCAGTGCGCCGGCGCGAAGCGCCGCGTCAGGATCGAGACATGCGCGCCATCGTGTAATCGCAGCCGGTCCTGGGCGTGGGGCAGGGGCAGGACGCCCGGCACGAGCCCGAGGCCCAGGTCGAAGAGTTCCGCGACGCCGGCGCCCTGGGGCGGATGGTCGTGAAACAGCACGATCCGCTCGGCGATTGCCATCGCACCCGCCGACCAGGCGAGCACCGTCTTCTGCTTCAGGAGCCCGGTGAGCCCGAAAATGCGCAGGCGGTTCACGAGCACCGCCACATGGCCACCCGCGATGAGCACGGCCGCCGCGCCCTCGATCCCCGCGGCCAGGTCCTTGCGATGCCGCTCGATCGACGGCCGGTCGGCAAGCGCTACGCGTCGCGCGAATTCCTGGTGGATACGCTCGATCGCGAGCATGTGTTCGCGGTCGAGCCGTCGCATCGTGCCGAGCGCGCTGCGCCGGGCGGCCCTCGCGATCCAGCCCTCGCGGCCGCGATGCCAGATGTCGAGCACGGCGCCGAGCGCGTGCTCGAGCTGGATTCGGTAGAGATCCTGCAGGGCCCGCAGCCGGTCCTGGCGCGCGCGGTATTCGGCGAACAGCACGCGGTCGTGTGCGAACAGGTCGTCGGTGCGCGCATAGAGGCCCAGGTCGGTGACTTCCCGGCCGATGTGCTCCGCCAGCTCGTCGATTTCGCCCTCGCGCTCCTGCCAGCCGGCGGTGACGGCGACCAGCGGGCCGGTCAGTGCAAGCTCTTTGAGGACAGGGCCGAGATTCGGCTCGCGGAACTGCGGGCCGAGAAGGGTGATCGCGGACATCGATGCGGAGCGGTCGGCCTTCAGGCCGGGCGCGCCGTGGTCACGTCCTCGAGCCTTTCGGCCTCGGGCGGCGTCTGACGCTCATGGTCGAAATGCAGCACGCTCGCCTCGAGGCACCGGGACATGCTCTGCTCCATGGCATTGCCATAGCAGCGGATGATCGATTCCAGGAGCTGGGTCGAGAGGATCGGCTGGCCGCCGTGCTCCTGCTCGGCAATGACCTGCAGCAGGATCAGGCGGGTGATGTCATCGCCCGTCTTGTCCTCGACGACCGTGATCTTCTCGCCGCCCACGATGAGGCGGCGGATGTCGTCCAGGGTCACGTGGCGGGAGATGCTGGCGTCGTACAGCCGCCGGTTGGCGTACTTCTTTATGATACGGGGCGTAGCCATGGCCGCAGTGTAGCAAAAAGGGTCGCAAGCACCGCCACACGGTCATAATTGTTAACTCGCAACTCATACACTCCTTGAGCCGCTGGTGACATCCGGGCATCGAGACCCGGGAGCCAGCTGCTAAGGTGCCGCGCCATCATGTCCGACGACCATCTGCGCCGAAAACTCTGGATCGTATCGATAGTTGCGGCAGGCCTTGCCACCGTGGTCCTGGGCCTTGCGGTCACGCTCTGGCGTGGCGGTGGGGGATCGGCCGATCCGTCCGGCGCTTCGCGGACGGCCGCGGCCGGCAAGCCGGCGACCTCCGTGGTCGTCGGGCAGGCCGTCCGCAGGGAATTTCCGTACGAACTCGAGGCGCTCGGGACGGCCCGCGCCAACGAGGCGATCGAAGTCACGGCCAAGACCTCGAATCTCATCACGGCCATCCGCTTCAAGGAGGGCCAGGCGGTACGCAGGGGCGAGGTACTGGTCGAACTCGACGGCACGCAGGCCACGGCGGACCTGGCCCAGGCCCAGGCGGCGCTCGTCGAGAGCAAGAGCCAGTACGACCGCAGCGTCGAGCTCATCGCCACCAAGGCCCTGTCGCAATCCCAGCTCGACCAGATCGTGGCGACCCTCAGGGCCAACGAGGCCAAGGTCGCAGCGTCCGCCTCGCGCCTCGGCGACACGATCGTCCGGGCGCCGTTCGACGGCCACGTGGGCCTGCGCCGCGTGAGCGTCGGGAGCCTCGTGAATCCCGGCACGATCATGACGACGCTCGACGACACGAGCCGCATCAAGGTCGATTTCTCGGTGCCTGAATCGCAGGTCTCGGTCGTGCGCCCGGGCCTGGCCATCCGGGCTGCGACCACCGCCTATCCCGGCCGGTCCTTCGACGGCACGGTGGCGAGCGTCGACACGCGCGTCGATCCCGTGAGCCGCGCCTTCGGCGTCCGGGCGATCGTGCCGAATGGCGAGGGGCTGCTGAAGCCCGGCATGTTCCTCACCGTGCGCATCGTGGAGTCGTCGAAGGACGCCATCGTCGTGCCCGAGCAGGCGCTGCTCCCGGAGGAAGGCAAGCAGTTCGTCTATGTCGTCGTCCAGGGCAAGGTGGACAAGCGGGAGATCCGCATCGGCCGGCGCCGGCCAGGCGAAGTGGAGGTCCTCGAGGGCCTTGCCGCCGGCGAAAACATCGTGAGCGAAGGCGCCGACAAGTTGCGGCCCGGCATGAGCGTGCAGGCCGCTCCATGAGGCCGCTGCGTTGAGGATCGCGGAACTCAGCGTTCGCCGGCCGGTATTCGCGGCGGTCGTGAGCCTGATGCTGGTGATCCTCGGAACGCTCGCCGCGTTGCGATTGCCCGTGCGCGAGTTCCCTGATGTCGAATCGCCCGTCGTCTCGGTGAGCACCGACTACCGGGGCGCCTCCTCGGACGTGGTCGAAACCAAGATCACGCGCGTGATCGAGGACTCGGTCGCGGGCATCGAGGGCATCACCAAGCTCACCTCGACGAGCCGCGACGAGAAATCGTCGGTCAACATCGAATTCAGCGTCAGCCGCGATCTCGAAGCGGCGGCCAACGACGTGCGCGACCGCATTTCACGCGTGCTGCCGAACCTGCCGACGGAAGCCGACCCGCCGCAGGTCGCGAAGCAGGACGCGAGCGCCGACGCGATCGTCTTCATCAACCTGCGCAGCGAAGCCCGCAATTCGCTCGAGCTCACGGACTATGCGCATCGCTATCTCATCGACCGGTTCTCGGTCGTGCCGGGCGTCGCGCAGGTGCGCATCGGCAATGAGCGCCGCTACGCGATGCGCATCTGGATCGACCGCGCCGCGCTCGCGGCGCACGAGCTGACGGTTGCCGATCTCGAGAACGCGCTGCGCTCCGAGAACGTCGAGCTGCCCGCGGGCCGCATCGAATCGAAGCAGCGCGAATTCACGCTCCGCACGATCACGCGGCTCAAGACCGCCGACGATTTCCGCCAGCTCGTGGTCGGCCGCGGCGGCGACGGTTCGCTCGTGAGGCTCGGCGAGGTCACCAAGGTCGAAGTCGCATCCGAGGATGACCGGGGCTTTGCGCGCTCGGACGGGCTGCCGAGCATCAACCTCGCCGTCATCCCGCAGTCGAAAGCGAACGTGCTGGAGGTCGCCGCAGGCGTGCGCGCGGAGATGACGCGGATCGAGGAGTCGTTGCCGGCCGACATCCACATGTCGGTCAACGTCGACTTCTCCATCTTCGTTTCGGCTTCCATGCACGAAGTGCGTTTTACGCTCGCGCTCGCGCTCACCATGGTGCTGATCGTGATCTTCGGTTTCCTCGGCAGCTGGCGCGCGACGCTCATTCCGGCGCTCACGATCCCCGTGTCGATCATCGCCTCGGCGACGGTGATGGCGGCGCTCGGCTTCTCGATCAACGTGCTGACGCTCCTTGGCATCGTGCTCGCGATCGGGCTCGTCGTGGACGACAGCATCGTCGTGCTCGAGAACGTCGTGCGGCGCATGGAGCATGGCGAGCCGCCGGTGCTCGCCTGCATCAGCGGCAGCCGCGAGATCGGCTTCGCCGTGATCGCCGTGACGACGGTGCTCGTGACGGTGTTCCTGCCGATTTCCTTCATGCCGGGAAAGCTCGGCCGCCTCTTCGGCGAGTTCGGCATCGCGGTCGCTTCCGCCGTCGCGTTCTCGGCGCTCGTCGCCCTGACCCTCGTGCCGATGCTGAGCTCGATCCTCTTCACGAAGCACGTCGAGCGCGGGCGCTTCGCGCGCTGGGTCGACAGCCGCTTCCAGCGCCTCGCCGACTGGTATCGCCGCGCGCTGACGGCGGCGTTGAAAAATGCGGGCATCGTCGTGTTCGGCGCTGTTGCCGTGGCTGCGGTCGGCGGGCTCCTCTGGCAAGGCGTGCGGACCGACTATTCGCCGCGCGAAGACCGCGGAATCATCATCGTGCTCGTCAACGCGCCGGAAGGTTCGAGCGTCGCGTATACGAAACGTTACGTCGAACAGGTCGAGCAGTTCCTGCTCGAGGAGAAGAAGCAGGGGAACGTCCTTCGGGTACTGGCGCGCTCCGGCGCGTTCGGCAACAACGCGGCGAACCTCGGCCTCGTGTTCACGCCGCTCACGCCCTGGAGCGAACGCAGCAAGAGCGCGAGCCAGATCGCCGCCGAGCTGCAGAAGAAAGTATCCACGCTGCCCGGCGTGCGTGTCGTCGTGCAGCAGCCGCCGAGCCTGCCGGTGAGCGGCATCGGCAACAACCCGGTGCAGATCGTCCTGCAGGGTGATGACTTCGCGGAGCTCGCGCACGTGCGCGACCGCATCCTCGACCGCGCGCGCGTCGAGAACCCGGACCTCATCGGCATCGACTCGGACTACAAGGAACGCCAGCCGCAGATGCGCGTCATCATCGACCGCAACAAGGCGGCCGATCTCGGCATTTCGCTCGGCAATATCGGCCGCACGCTCGAGACGATGCTGGGATCGCGCGAGGTGACGACGTACACGGACCGCGGCGAGGAATACAACGTCATCCTGCAGGCGGGCAACGCCGAGCGCGCGAGCCCGACCGATCTCGACAACATCTACGTGCGCTCCGAGCGCAGCAATGAGCTCGTGCCGCTCTCGAGCCTCGTCAAGGTGGAGGAAGTGGCAGGGCCCCAGGACCTGCGACGCTTCAACCGGCTGCGGTCGATCACGATTTCCTCGGGGCTTACGCCCGGCTATTCGCTCGGCGAGGCGCTCAAGTACCTCGAGCGGGTCGTCAAAGAGGAGGCGCCCGGCGGCGTGCGTCTTGAGTACGACGGCGAATCCCGCGAGCTCAAGGAGGCCGGATCGGCGCTCCTCTGGACCTTCGTGATGGCGCTCGTCATCGTTTACCTCGTGCTCGCGGCGCAGTTCGAGAGTTTCATCCACCCGTTCGTGATCCTGACGACGGTGCCGCTCGCGCTGACGGGCGCGCTGGTCGGGCTCTTCATCTTCAATGCACCGGTGACGGTCTTCAGCGGCATCGGCGCGGTGCTCCTCGTGGGCCTGGCGGCGAAGAACGGCGTGCTGATCGTGGAATTCGCGAACCAGCTGCGCGACCGCGGGCGCGGGTTCGTCGAGGCGGTGATCGAGGCCTCGGTGATCCGGCTGCGGCCGGTGCTCATGACGAGCCTCTGCGCCGCGTTCGGCTCCCTGCCGCTCATGATCGCGACCGGCGCGGGCGCCGAAAGCCGCCGTGCGCTCGGCGCCGTGGTCTTCTTCGGCGTCACGATCTCGATGGTGCTGACGCTCTTCGCCGTGCCCGCCGTGTACCTGCTGATCGCGCGCAACACGCGCTCGCCTCAGTACGTGAGCCGCATGATCGACGCGCTGGCTTCGGGCAAGGGAAAATAGATACGTTTCGATTTTCTTTCTAAGATAGCGGCTTCTCAAGACGGAGGGTGAGTCATGGGTAAAGGCATGGAACGGAAGAAAGAGTCCAAGAAGAAACCGCAGAAGACGCTCAAGGAAAAGCGCATGGAAAAGCGCGCCAAGAAGGCGGGCTTCGGATCGATGGGCGGTCTCGGCCCGCAGTAATCTGGAAATGGGGACATTCCTGATTTTCGCGGTTGCTCCGGCGCGAAAATCAGGAATGTCCCCATTTCCTATTCGATCGTGATCTCGGCGGTCACCGAATTCGCGATATAGCAGGCCTCGTGCGCCTTGTGGTGCAGGTCGTCGAGTTCGGCGGCCGACGGCGTGCGCTCGACCCAGGCGATCGCGGGCCTCAGGCGCACCTTGAGCATGGCCATCAGGCCCTTCGGGTTCTTGCCCATTTCGCCGATGGCGTCATCCTCGTACTTGTCGATGACGAAGCCCGCCTTGGCGGCGAAGAACAGGAAGAACAGCATGTGGCAGGAGGAGAGCGAGGCGACCAGCGCCTCTTCCGGGTCCACGCCCGCCGGGTTCGAGAGCGGCAACGGCACGACCTTCGGCGAGCTCGAGGCCGGCACGACCGCGCCGCCGTCGAAGCGCCATTCGTGCGCGCGTGAATACTTGTTGTCCTTGAACGGCGCGCCCGCCGGGCGCGACCACGAAACCGTAGCGGTGTAAGTGCTCATGAGTAAACCGGTGCCGGTGTTGGATAACTGGGGATTTGGGCTGCGACTTTAACCCAAATCCCCAGTTATCCAACACCGGCACCGCTTCAGTAGACTTCGAAGAGGCCCGCGGCGCCCATGCCGCCGCCGATGCACATCGTCGCGACGACATACTTCGCACCGAGGCGCTTGCCGGCGATGAGCGCGTGCGCCGTGAGGCGCTGCCCGGTCATGCCATAAGGATGACCGACGGCGATCGCGCCGCCGTCGACATTGAGGCGCTCGTCCGGAATGCCAAGCTGATCCCGGCAGTACAGCACCTGCACCGCGAAGGCTTCATTGAGTTCCCACAGCCCGACGTCCTCCATGCGAAGGCCGGCTCGCTTCAGGAGCTTCGGCACCGCCAACACCGGGCCGATGCCCATCTCGCCCGGCTCGCAACCCGCAACGGCGAATCCGCGGAACGCGCCCAGCGGCTTGAGGCCCCGTTTGGAGGCTTCGCTCGCGCTCATGACGACACACGCGCCCGCGCCGTCGGAGAACTGGCTCGCATTGCCCGCGGCGACCGTGCCGCCCGGCAGCGCGGGCCGGATCTTCGCGACGCCTTCGGGCGTCGTGTCCGGGCGCAGGCCCTCGTCCTGTTCCAGCACGACCTCCTTCGTCATGACGCGCCCGCTCTCGGGATCGACCAGCGCCATGGTGGCGGGCGTCGCGACCATTTCTTCCTCGAAATGGCCGGCCGTCTGCGCGGCGCTCGCGCGCAGCTGGCTGCGCACGCCGTATTCGTCCGTGCGGTCGCGCTTGATGCCGTATTTCTTCGCGACGAATTCCGCGGTCTCGAGCATCGGCCAGTAGTACTCGGGCTTGTGCTCGAGGATCCAGGAGTCGCGCAGCATCTTCGGGTTCAGGGTGTTCTGCACGCAGCTGATCGACTCGACGCCGCCGGCCACGAACACGTCGGCCTCGCCCGCGAGGATCCGTTGCGACGCCACCGCGATCGCCTGCAGACCCGAGCTGCAGAAGCGGTTGATCGTCACTCCGCTCACCGTGACGGGACAGCCCGCGCGATAAGCGATGATGCGCGCGATATTCGAGCCCGTGGCGCCTTCCGGCAGCGCGCAGCCCATCACGACGTCTTCCACGTCGGCCGGATCGACCCTGGCGCGCTCGAGCGCCGCCTTCACCGCGTGGCCGCCGAGATGCGCGCCGTGGCTCATGTTGAAGGCGCCGCGAAACGATTTCGCGAGCGGCGTGCGCGCCGTGGAAACAATCACTGCCTCGCGGCTCACAGGCTTGCTCCTTCGCCGCCGTTGAACGTGCCGCCCGAGGCGGCAAGGCGTTCGAGGAGCGGTGCGGGCGTCCAGAACGCGGGATCGCCGTGCGGATTCCTGCCGAACTCGAGCACGCGCCGGCGCACGTCGTAGAGCCCGGCGAGATCGGCGTAGAACATCGGGCCGCCGCGCGACGGCGGAAAGCCGTAACCCGTGAGATAGACGACGTCGATGTCCGAAGCGCGTGCCGCGATCTTCTCCTCGAGAATCTTCGCGCCCTCGTTCACAAGCGCATAGACGAGCCGGTCGACGATCTCGGCGCTCGCGATCTTGCGCGGCGTCACTCCGATGTCGCGGCGGTGCTGCGCAATGAGCTCATCGACGACCTTCGAGTTCACGGGCTTGCGCGAGCCCGCCGGGTAGTCGTACCAGCCGCCGCCGGTCTTCTGGCCGAAGCGGCCGAGTTCGCAGAGCTTGTCGGGCAGCGTCGAGAACTTGTAGTCCGGTCGCTCGGCACGCCGGCGCTTGCGCACCGACCAGCCGATGTCATTGCCGGCGAGGTCGCCGACGCGGAACGGCCCCATCGCCATGCCGAAGGCTTCCATCGCCTTGTCGACCTGGTCGGGCGACGCGCCTTCCTCGAGGAGACAGGAGGCCTGCTTGGTGTACGGCTCGAGCATGCGATTGCCGATGAAGCCGTCGCAGACGCCCGAGACGACGGCGACCTTGCGCAGCGTCTTGCCGAGCTTGAGCGCTGTCGCGAGCACGTCCGCTGCCGTCGCCTTGCCGCGCACGATTTCAAGGAGGCGCATCACGTTGGCCGGGCTGAAGAAGTGCGTGCCGACGACGTCCTGCGGACGCTTGGTGAACGCGGCGATCTGGTTGACATCGAGCGTCGAGGTGTTCGTCGCGAGGATCGCGCCGCGCTTCATCACGCGATCGAGCGTTGTCATCACCTGCTGCTTGACGTCCATCGATTCAAACACGGCTTCGATGACGATGTCCGCTTCGCCGATCGCTTCGCAGGAAAGCGTCGGCACGATCAACGCGAGGCGCTTGTCGCGTTCGGCCTGGGCGAGCTTTCCCTTTTTCACCTGGCCGTCGTAGATGCCGGCGATGCGCGCGATGCCTTTGTCGAGCGCTTCCTGTGTCGTCTCGACCAGCCACACGGGAATGCCGGCGTTCAGGAAGCAGATCGTAATGCCGCCGCCCATCGTGCCGGCGCCGATGACGGCAGCCCGGGCGATCGGACGGACGGCCGTCGATTCGGGAACGCCTTCGATCTTGCTCGCCGCGCGCTCCGCGAGGAATGCATGGCGCAACGATTTCGATTCCGCCGACTCCATGAGTTCGGCGAAGCAGCGGCGTTCGTAGGCGAGGCCTTCCTCGATCGGCTTCGCGGCATATTCGATGGCATCGATGCAGCGCACGGGCGCCGGCAGGTTCGGCCACTGTGCCTTGACGCCGTTGCGCGCGAATTCGCACAGCGCTTCGAGATTCGGTTCCTTGAGAACCATGTCGCGCACGCGGCGTGGGGCCGCGGAGGCAACTTCCTTCGACGCCGCGAATTCGATGGCCGCGGCGAGCGGATCACCCTCGACGACGCGATCAAGGAGCGCCGTTTTCGCAAGGAGCTTCGCGGGCAGCGGTTCGCCGCTCACGGTCATGTTGATCGCGGTCTCGACACCGACGAGGCGTGGGAGCCGCTGCGTTCCGCCGGCACCCGGCAGGAGCCCGAGCTTCACTTCCGGGAGGCCGAGCTTCGCGTCGGACTTCGCAACGCGATAGTGCGCGGCCAGGGCGAGTTCGAGCCCGCCGCCGAGGCAATTGCCGCTGATCGCGGCAATGACCGGCTTGGCGCTCGATTCGACGAGGGCGACGAGCTGGCGCAGGCTCGGGCCGCGCAGCACAGCCGGCGTTCCGAATTCCTTGATGTCCGCCCCAGCGGAGAAATTGCCATCCGCGCCCGCAAGGACGACTGCATGGATCGCACCATCCGCCGCCGCGCGTTCAAAGGCAGCCGCCATGTCGGAACGCACCGCGTGCGAGAGACCGTTGACGGGCGCATTGCCGAACGTGATGACGGCAACCGCGCGTTCGGCACGGTAGTCGACTTGAGGCATGGGCTGCCGGTCCTGTAAGGAGGATCAGGGGCGGGAAATATACCGTCTTTTCCCTGATTGCGTTCATCGGCGCGGCGAGTAAGATCGGCCCCGACCGTCCAATAAGTTCGAGCACAGGGAGTGACTCGACGTGAATACGCCCGCCTCACCGGCCGATCCGCCGTCGGCGGCCGCGCGCCTCAAAGCAAGCGTTCCGCGCCTCCTCGTCATTTCCGTCGCGACCGCGTTCGTCGTCGGCGCCATTTATTACGGCGCCTCGCTGACGCGCAGCGCGACCTTCAATGAAGGGCGCGCCTATCGCGTGCTCGGCGACGTGTCGGAGCAGATCGTCAATTTCCACGAGAGCATTGCCGGCGTCTTCAAGCTCATGGCGGCGCTGCCGGACGACGCTTGCGACGCCGGTGCGTCCGGCAGGATGTCGCCGGCGGCCCGGCGCGACAGCATCCTGCGAAATTATCGCGAGCGGCTCGCCATCCCCGGCATCGAGCTCACGCCGCTCGACCCCGATTACAAGGCGGCCTGCGGCAATCGTCCGACGGAAAAGGAATTCAAGGCGGTCTGCGATCCGGTGGACGGCCTGGACCTCGATCTCAATCTTGCGATTCCAGGCGGGCTCCTGGCGGTGAAATCCGTCAACGACAAGCTCGGCTCCGCTTGTCCCTTCTACTGGAAGGGGCAGACCAACGATTCCTTCAACGCCGTGATTTCGCAGGACACCTTCGAGGACGTCCTGCTCACGCTGCGTGACGGTCGCGTGCTGGCTGAGGTGCCGGGCCGCGGCTCGCGCGGCGCTGGCGGTGGCCGGGTTGTGCTGCAGAAGCCGAAGGCACTGACACTTGGCTTCGTTGACGCCGCGCGCCTGCTCGAGCGGGCTTCGAACATCGGACCCGCCGAGGCCGCGGCGAATGGCGAGGAGAAGTCCGACTCCACGGACTGCCAGGGCCCCATGGAACCCACCACCATCGACGACCAGGTCGAGGGCCGCAGCTATCGCGTGTTCATTCTGCCGTTCCGGCCGCCGTTCCAAGTCAGGACCCACGACGACAGCAAGGCCTGCGCCGCGGGCGACATCCTGTACGTCATCGGTCTTCAGCCGAAGAGCGTCGAACAGGAACTCGATGGGCTCCTGTGGCCCTACGGAACCTGGCTCATCGCGCTGCTCATCGTCCTGAGCCTCCTCGCCTGGCCGCTGCTGAACCTCGCGTTCGGCTCGGCCACGGAATCGATCAAGGTCCGCAGCGCAATCCTTTGCCTGCTCGCTGCGCTCCTCATCCCGGTCGTGCTGATCGTCGCCGTCGGCACGTTCTGGAGCCGCCAGTCGCTCGGACAATGGATGGAGAACAGCGCCAGGCAGTACGCCGAGAGCCTGAATGAGCACTTGGCGACGCAACTCGGCGAAGCGACGCAATTGCTCGCCGCCTACCGCGACTACTACCGCAGCCCCGACGTCTATGCGCCGAAGGGTTCGCCGCCGGGTGCCAGGTGCAACTCCGCGCAATTCGTCGAGACGACGGGCGATCTGCAGCCGTACACGATCGGGCCGACCGCAACACTGCCCGTGCGTATCCACGACAACCAGACGATCGCGGGGAAGCTGCAGGCGTATGCGCAGGGACCGGCGGTCATGAACTGCACGACGGTCTTCCTGTCGGTGCCGGCCGAGGAAGCGGCCAAGGACGAGCTCGGGAACTGGTCGCCGCTGCGCACGGTGCTCGCCGTCAATCGCGACGGCTGGAAATTCGGTCCGCGCCTCACCGGTTTTGCCGTGCTTCCGCAGCCGACGGTGGTGCCGGTCAAGGACCGCGAGTATTTCCAGCTGATCGCGCAGGGCAGGGGCTGGGGACCGAAGCCGGCCGACGCCGCAGCCCCGCCGCGGTTTGTCGCGCAGCGGCTCTTCAATCGCGCGGACGGTGCGAAGGTCCTGCAGATCGCCATCCCGATCGAAGACTGGACGAATCCGGACCACCCGGTATTCCGCGGCGCCGTCACCGGCGATGTGCGCCTGCATGGGTTGACCGCATCGCTCGCACCGCCGCTGCTGCGCTTCGCGATCGTCGACCAGCGCTCGGGCACGGTGATCTTCCACTCCGAAGACCGGCGCAGCCTCGCCGAGAATTTCTATCGCGAGACCGAGCAGAACGACGAGCTGATGGCGGCCATGCGCGCGGGCACGGGCCGCCACTTCAATGGCGAGTACCTCGGCCAGCCGTACGGCTTCTATTACCGCCCCGTGCAGTTCAAAGACCCGGCCCGCAAGCTCCCCTGGGGGATCGTCGTTTTCTTTCCGCAAAAGGATCTCGGCGACCTGCGCCTTTACGCGGGCGTCTCGACCCTCGTTGCGGTGTCCAACGTTGTCGTGCCGCTGCTTCTCATCGTGGCGCTCCTCTGCTGGCCGCTCGGGCTGCGTGAGTACGTCGTGAAGGCCGTGGACTACCTCTGGCCGCGTGCCGCGCTTCGCGGCCACTACCGCGCGCTCGGCGTCGTGGCGCCGATTTCCTGGGCCGTGCTGACGCTGGCACTGCTCTCCGGATGGCAACGGGACTGGTTGTGGCTCGCGCTGGGCGTTTCCGTGGCGCTCGCGGTCGTGATCGGGATTCGCCTGCACCGGCACCGCGCGCCGCCCATGGAGATCCTCAGCCACGCGGGCCTGCGCCGATTCGAGCGCGATTACGCACGCTGCCTGACGGCCGTGCTCTTCGCCCCGGTGGTCGCAACGCTCTGGCATTACCTGCATTTTCACGACATCCAGGTCCAGGGGCTGCTGGACGACGAGCTCGTCCGCATTACCTCCCAGCTGCGCGAGCGCCGGGAGGCCATCGATGGCGACTTGCAGCGCTGGTATCCGGACCGCGAAGCGCGTGAGGCGCTGTATCCGCCTGCTGCGAAGCTCGCCACGCTGCCGGTGCCCGGCTTCGCAAGTCCCGCCGACGACCACGGTTGGATCGCCGAGGTCGCGGGCGGTGTGCCCTGGGCGGGCAAAGAAGCCCCCGGCGCGATCGGTTTTTGGGACGAGACCATCTGGTTGGAGACCGGCGCGGGACGCAAACAGGCAAGGCGCGTCAGGCTGCATGCCGACCTCTGTTCGCTCGGCTCACCGGGCCAGGAAGTCTGCGGATCCCCAGGCGGCGCCGACGGGCAAAGGCAGACGGTTGCCGTGCCTCCGGGGCGCGCCGACTTTCCGTGGGCCTCGGGCGGAGACCTCGCCCACGAGACGTTTGCCGTCATGCCGGTCGCACTCGCCCTGCTCGGCGCGTATGTGCTGACCGCGTGGCTCGGTGTTTTCCTGACGCGGCGCCTCTTCGGCGCGGGCACTGCCTACGTGCTCCATGAATTCCGCAGCCGCCGCATCTCGAACTGCTCGGCGGGCACGATCTACCATCGCTCGACGCGCGAACGGGAGCTCGGGACGGACGTGCTCGCGCGCTTGCTCGATGCAGTACCCGACGCAAAGCGGGTCGACCTCTCGCGCGTGCCCAACCTGCGGGACGTGCAGCCCGAGGACCCGGAAGGGGTGATCGTGTTGACTCAGCTCGAAGCGGGCGCGAACGATGTCGGACGGCGCAAGCAGATCCTCGATCTCCTCGAGCGGCTCCTGGCGCAAGAGAAGCTCGACATTGTCATCCTCGGGGAAAATTTCCCGGAGGACTGGCTGCATCATTCGATTCCCGAAACCTGGCGGACCAGGGATCATCACCCGGGTCTCGACGAATCGCGCCGCTGGGCGGACGCACTGCGCCAGCTCACGCGCGTCGACGTTCGCTGGGCGGACAAGTGCGACGAGCAGTTCAAGAAGTTCGCGTTCCCGTATGTCTGGATGACCTGTTCGCACGCGGAACGGCTGATGCTGTTCCAGCTCGCCTGCGGCCACCTGCCGAACCCGCGCAACGACATCATCGTGCTGCGCCTCATCCGCCGCGGACTCGTCTATCTCGACCCGCGGCCGAAGCTCGTCTCGAACCAGCTGCAACGCTTCGTGCGCGCGGCCGAGCCGGCCGAGCTCTTCGCGAAGTGGCAGCACGAGGCGTCCAGGAGCCTCTGGACGAGCCTCAAGGTGCCGGTGTTCGTCGTGCTGATGGTGATCGTCGCCTGGCTCAACTGGACGATGGGCGAGCAGTTCCGCGCGGTATCGGCCGTCTTCATCGGCACGATCGCGTTCCTGTCACAGCTCGTGCAGTTCGTCGGGCTATCGCGTGGCGTCGCCACAGACCCGTCGGCCGGCGCAGGGGCGCGCTGAACCAGCGCGCGTCACTTCGTTTTTCCCAGCCAGCGATACACGCCGCCCGCGATCAGGGCGCCGACGATCGGTGCGACCCAGAAGAGCCAGAGCTGCTGAAGGGCCCAGCCGCCGACCATCAGGGCCGGCCCCGTGCTGCGCGCGGGATTCACGGACGTGTTCGTCACCGGAATGCTGATCAGGTGGATCAGGGTGAGCGCGAGTCCGATGGCGAGCGGCGCAAAGCCGGCCGGTACGCGGCTGTCGGTCGACCCCAGGATCACGACCAGGAAAAAGAACGTCATCACGATTTCCATGAGGAGCGCCGAATGCAGGTTGTAGCCGCCCGGTGAGTGATCGCCATAGCCGTTCGCCGCAAGGCCGCCCGCGATGACGTCGGTGCCGTTGCCGGCGCCGATGTGCGCGATGAACCATGCCGCGAGCGTGGCGCCGACGACCTGCGCGACGATGTAGGGCAGCACGTCGTTGGGGCGTACGCGCCCGCCGGCCCATAGCCCGATCGTCACGGCCGGATTCAGGTGGCAGCCGGAGATGTAGCCGACGGTATAGACCATCGTGAGTACCGTGAGGCCGAAGGCGAGCGACACGCCGACGAGGCCGATGCCGACCTCCGGAAATTTCGCTGCGAGCACGGCGCTGCCGCAGCCGCCTAGCACCAGCCAGAACGTACCGATCAGCTCCGCAGCGAGTCGCCGCGGCATGGAAATGAGCATGGGACCGTCCCCCGTTATTGTTATTGGCGCGGGGACGCTAACGCCAGATTGGGCGGCGCGTCAATCGGACCTTGGATTCAGCGCCGGAAGAACCAGTACAGCACGAGCAGGATGATGATGCCGTCGAGCAGGAGCACCCACTTCAGGATCTTGCCGCGCATCTCGCGGCTCTTGCGCTGGACGCGCTCCTTCAGTTCCGGGTTTGCGGCGAGATAGGCGTCGAGCCGCTGCTTCGCCTGGGTGAGGTCGAGCCGTTCCGACTGCCGCAGGATCTTGATCGCCTCGATGAAGCGTCCTTCGGCAAGCGCGCCTTCGGCGGCGGCGGGCAGCGGCGTCGTCGTCGTCATGAGGTCGGGCCCCTGTGGGGCCTGACCCCACGGTTTCACTTCGGCGCAGTATCGCCCGAATACGTCACCGGCGTCGCGCCCGTGACCGCTCCGATCTTCGCGCGATCGCTCACGTAAAGCTTGACGTCGCGCTCGAACCTGAGCGGTCCGTCGACGACCGCGCCCGGGCCGATCACGATGCGCGGCGGCGAGCCTTGCCACGAAAACCAGCCGCCCGAGGACTTCTCGACCGTGATGCCGCCTTCGACGTGCGAATTCGCACCGACGTTGACATCGCCGTTGTTCGTGTGGATGCCGCCGCCGATGTGGGCTGCCGCGAGCTGGATGTCGCCGTTGACGTTGCTGACCGCGCCGCTGACGCTCGAGCTCTCATCGAGCGTGAGGCGGCCGTTGACGGCGTTCATTTCCTTCGCCGTTGCGCGCGGCCCGAGCGTAATGCTGCCATTCACCGTGCTCGCTTCCTCGACACTTGCCCCTTCGCCGATGGTGACCGAGCCGTTCACCGTGGAGACATCGTCGGTCACCTGGCGGCCGGCGCCGACCTGCACGGACCCATTGACCTTGCTGTATTCGCTCGCGGCCGCGGACGAGGCGCAGGCGACGCCGAGTACTGCAATCAACAGGACGCGGGCGATCATGAGTTGCTCCCGGAGATGAGGCCGGTCGGCGGCGTTGGCTTGTCGATTCCCGACTCCTTGCGGCCCTCGACGAAATAGAAAATGAGGTACGCGATGCCCACGGCGACCGGTATCCAGCCGAAGCCAGAGGCCTGGTCTTCCAGGGCGGGTCGCGCGCCGTACACGATGGCGAGGCCGACGCCGAGCCAGACGAGCCCGCGCAGCAGGTAGCGCGGCCGCGACGGCGCGTCGAGCTTGACCGGGTCCATCGGGAAGTCGAGCCCCTTGTCGATGGCCGCCATGCGTTCCTTGTGGCGCTGCTCGAGCTGCTTCGTCTTGTGCCGGTGCACCGCCAGGATAAAGACAATAGCGACCGACATGCTCATGATCACCGCGATGATCGGGATGAGCAGGGCCATTTGATTTTCATTCATGAACGGGACTCCTTCAGGCAACGAGCAAGCCTACCAGCCATTCGAGCTTGTCCCAGTGGCCGTGCGCGAGGTAGCCGACCAGCGTCCCGATGAGGGCGGCGAGGGCGGTATCTTGCAGGGGTGCGGTCACTTCGGTTCAGTCCCATGGCGGGTTCGCTTACTTTTACTCGCCGGCCGGGCAAAAGGTTTCACCGGCGACGCCCTACAATGGCTGAAACCTTTTGCCCGGTTCCGGAGTATCAACCCAGTGTCATTGCGCCTGCCCGGACTCCGCCCAGGATGCTAGAGGCGAGAGTCATCGAGCTCCTGGCAACGGGCCGGCGCGACGAAGCGCTGGCGGCCGTCGTGGACGCGTTCCGGCGCAAAGTGTTTGGCCTCGCGCTGAGCTACCTGCGCGACCGCGAGGCGGCCGAAGACGTTGCGCAGGAGGTATTCATCAAAGTGTGGAAGGCCTTGCCGCAATTCGACGGCCGAGCGACGCTCTCGACGTGGATCTATACGATCACGCGCAATACGAGTTTCACGGCGCTCCGTTCGCGCCGGCCGAATGCCTCGCTCAGCGATCCGGAGGTCCTCGGCGCCGTCGAGGCCGAGGGCGCGAATTCGGCGGGCGAGCGCGCGGAGCTCGAAGGCGAAGCCCTGATGCGCCTCGTCGATCAGTTGCCGGCGAAGCAGCGCCAGGTCGTGATGCTCTTCTATATGGAGGAGCAGTCATATGAGTCGGTGTCGGCCATGCTGGCGATGCCGGTCGGCACGGTGAAGACGCTGCTGCATCGGGCGCGCGCGCGGCTGCAGGAATTGAAATGATTTCAATCGATGACCGCCTGGCGAAACTCTTCGGATCGATCGACGTCGATCCGGACTTCGACGTGCGCCTCATGGCGCGCGTGCGGGCGGCGGAGGCTGATCGCAACGCGGAGCGGTTGCGGGCGGAACGGCAGCGGGCGCAGGAGGACTACCTCGTCGCCGGAATGAGCCTCGAGCGCTGGCGCCGTGCCGCGCTCCGGATGCTCTCGCTCGATACGATCGCGGCGGTCACTCTTATGATGGTGCTGGCCGCGGCGCTGCCGCGCGTGCTGCCGAAGTTCGATGCGATCGGCTTTGGTTACCTCGCCGCGGGCATCGCTGCGCTGATTGCCATCGTGGCCGCAATACGACTTTTGTACCCTCGGGTCCGGCTGCCCGGCAGCCTATAATCTCGCACTCGTTTTTCCCTGGAGGAAGATCCCGTGCGAATCCCGAGCCCCTGGCGCGGCGTGTCCGCGCTGATTGCCTTCGCATTCCTCGCCGCAGTGCCGGCCCATGCCGGCTGGACCGGCAAGGGCGAACTCGGCTACTTGATGGCGCGCGGCAATTCCGACACCAACACCGGCAACCTCAAGCTCGACCTCGCAACCGAGGGGCCGCAGTGGAAGCACGCCTTCGGCATGAGCGGCCTCTACGGCCAGAACAACGACATCACCTCGGCGCAACGCTGGGATGTCCGCTGGCAGTCCGACTACAAGCTGACCGAGCGCTTCTTCGTCTTCGGCGCCGCCCGCTACGAGGACGACGCCTTCAGCGGCTTTGACTACCAGGCGACGCTTTCCGCGGGCGCCGGCTACAAGTTCATCGACACGGACGCAACCAAGCTGAGCGGCACGCTCGGCCTCGGCTACCGTTCGTTGCGGCCGGAAATCCTCGTGAAGGACGCGGCCGGCAATGTCACCGATCGCATCAAGGGCGACAGTGCGAGCGATGCCATCGTGAATGCCGGCCTCGATTTCCTGCGCAAGCTCACGGCGACCACCCAGATCACCGACAAGCTCCTCGTCGAGTCGGGTTCCGCGAACACCTTCGTCAGCAACGACCTGGCGCTACAGGTCAGCATGACGGACAAGCTCGCGCTCAGCGTCGGCTACGGCATCCGCTACAACAGCGATCCGCCGGGCGGTCTCGAGACGACCGATCAGCTGACGACGATCAACCTCGTCTATTTGATCAAGTGATTGGCATCAAGTGAGCGGCTCGCCGGCGAGAAAGCGCCGGAGCACCACGAGTCCCCAGGTGTCGCGGCTGCAGTAGGCGCGCAGCGCCTTCACGTGCTGCTCGCGCCGGACCGGATCGCCGCCCGGCTTGCGGAGCTCGAGAAACGCGAGCTGGGCCGCTTCGCCTTCGCGCACGTCATCGAGTCCTTCATAGGAAAGTTCCGGCGCGATCGTCGGCAATACGTCCTTGATGGACCAGGAACCCTGCATGTCGCGGTGGTAGTAGGCATCCTTCGCGACCGGCCAGAGGTCGTAGAGCCGATCGCGCACGCTGTCGAGGGCGGCGGCGTGTTCAGGCAAGCGTTCGGCCAGCCGCTCGAGCACCCCGCGTTCGAACGTCGCGTTGTACACGAACACCGGGCCCGTCTTCGGGATGACGGCGACGAGCGCGGCGGCGAGCTGCGAGAAATCCCCGAACGATTCGATGGCGAGATAATCGTGGTGACGGACACTGCCCGTTGCGTCCTCGACGTGCACCGACCACTGGAACGGCCATTGCTCGTACGGCCGCGTCCCGAGGATCTCCGGCACGGCGCGGCCGATGGTCTCGAAATCGAGGTAGGCGCGCGGCAAGGGAAGCGAGCGCAGCTCCGCGGTCGCCGCGGCATCGAAGAAAGCAACGCCGCTCACGGCCGCCGCATGCACGCGCCGGTGATTCTCGTTCGACAATCGATCCGCGGGCACGTGGCGCAGATCCTCATAGCCCTCGGCCCGCAGGGACTCGATCAGCTTGCCGCCGCGCGGGAGCGACTCGAGCGGATACTCGGGCGGCTCGCCGCGCTCGGCGGTGCAGCGTGCGATGAAGGGGCACGGATAGGGCTTCGTGCACTGCGCGCCCATGTCGATGTCCGGCACGTGCGGGGTTGCGACGAGCGCGAGGTGCTGGCTCGCCGTGTCCGCGATCCGCTGCAGCGACGCTTCGACTTCCCTGGTGATGTTTTCTTCGATGGCGAGGCCGGCGTAGTCGCCGGGTCGCTTGAGCACGAAGCGGTTGTCGACGTGACCGATGAAGACGGAGGACACCGGCATGCCGGCGCCGCGCAGCACGAGCGTCTGGAACGCCGCATCGGGAATGTGTTCGTCCTTCACCGTGGTCGAGGCCTTGACCTCGATGAGGTCGTACGACTGGCCGCGACGCCGGAGGATATCGGCGATGACCGCGAGGTCGCCGGATCGGAAGGCCGGCTGGTAGAGGAGTGGCGCTCCGCCGGCTCTCAGGACCGCGGTCGTTTCGGCGATCGCGGCGGGCATGCCCTTGTCCCGCGAGATGGTCCGCCCGGGTGCAAGTCCCCGAACCGCCTCGTCGAATTCACGTCCCTGGAGCAGGGCGAGGCGCTCGATCCGCGGCTCGGTCAGCGGCTGGTTGACCTCGAACCACAGGCGTTTAACGCACTGCAAACCCGCCGTGAATCGGCTCTTTGTCAGCCAGGCCATGGGCCTCATTCCATCATATGTATTGAGATTAAGCTCAAGGTGTAACATATTGAACGTCCTGCCCCACGCTCGCCCCGTGGGGACACAAAACGAAGAATGCGGCCGGGGTGCCTGGATGGCCGGTAAAGCGCTGGAAAATTCGCAGCTCAGCGAAGGGCTGTTCGTCATCAATCTCGATTCATCGAGCTTGCCGATGGCCCTGCTCGTGCCGTTCCGGCATGAGCTCGAGGGCTTTTCCGTATTCCGCTCGCGCAAAATCGAGGAAGGCCGCGAGCGCTTCCGCCTGCACGTCGGCTACTTCGACACGCAGAAGCATGCGGAGGAAGCGCTCGAGGTCGTGCGAAAATATTTTGTCGGCGCGTGGATCTCTTCGGCGCCCGGCGAGAACCTGGGATCGCTTGAAGACACGGTGACCGCCGAGTTCCGCCTGGTGCGCACCGCGTACGCGCGCGTCGTGAAACCGAAAGACGCACACCGGCACGCGGAATTTCCGGCGCCGCAGTCACTGTCCCCGTCGCCCGTCACGTCGAAGATCGTGGCGAGCGCCGTCGTGCGCGAGCCGACGATCGAAGAGCCGGAACTGGATGGCACGCCGACCAAGCCGGAGAAGCAGCGCTATGCCGCGCAGCTTGAATGGGCGGTGGCGCCGATCATTGCCGCGGACATTCCGCGCCTTGCGATCTTCGACGCCTACAGTCTCTACACCGTGCGCGAGCAGCGCGAAGGCGTGCCGCAGTACGGCCTGAGGCTCGGCTTCTTCTCGAGCGCGGATTCCGCCAGGCAGGTGGCGGAGTACGTGCGTGCGGAATTCCCGAACGTCTCCGTGATCCCCGTCAGCCATCGCGAATACACTCGCGCTCTCGAGGCGGCCCGTGCACGCGCGCTCAAGGCCGTCGAGAGCGGAGAGCTGAAGATTTCCGCCAAGACGGAGCCCGCGCTCGCCGCCCGACCCCGACCCTAGCCATGGCACGCGGCAGCGCCAGCATCTGGATCCGTTCCATCCTCGGCGTGGCGCTCATCATCGGCTTGCCCGCGCTCCTCGTGTACGCCCTGCGGTCGGCCTATCAGTCCTCGCCGGAGCCGGGAAAGATTGCGACCTCGGCGCTCGAGTTCGTGGAAGCGGGGAAGGAACCGCCGGCGCCGCCTCCGCCTCCACCTGCACCGCCGACGCCACCGGTTGTCGCACCGGCACCGGAAGTTCCAGGTCCGCCGCCATCGCCCGCCATCGATACGACACTCTCGCTCAAGGTCAGCGGCGAATGCGCGAAGGTCCAGGAAGAGGTCGACGAGATCAAGGCGCGCATGGCGCAGACCTACACGAGCGCGGAAGGCGAGTTCTACCGCGAGCGGCTCATCAAGCTCGGTAATCAGCTGCACGAATTGAAGTGCGGCCGGTAGGAGTGCTCATTGCCGGTTGGCTGCTCGCCGCCGGCGCCCCGGCGGCCGAGCCGCGGCTCGAGATCCCGCTGCAATCCGGCTGGCTCTTCCAGCAGGGTCCGCAATCCGGCGATGCGCAGTCGGCTGCGTTCGACGATTCCCGGTGGACGAGGGTGACCCTTCCGCACACCTGGAATCGTCTTGGCAACGACGGCGTCGTGCGTTCACCGCAAACCAATGCCTATCGCGGCGCGAGCTGGTATCGCCTCCGGTTTCCAACTCCGGCTTCGCTCCCCGGTCATCGCGCATTTCTCCAATTCGACGGCGTCGGCGCGGTCGCGGAGGTCTGGGTCAACGGCCGTGCGGTCGGGCGGCATGAAGGCGCGTTCTCGCGCTTTCGCTTCGACGTCACCGCGGCGCTTCATCCCGAGGCCGACAACCTGCTTGTCGTGAAGGCGGACAACAGCAAGCCGCAACCGGGATCGCCGACGGAGCATGTCATTCCCCTCGCGGGCGACTTCTTCATCTTCGGCGGCCTCTATCGCAACGTCTCGCTGATCCTCACCGCGCCGGTGCATGTCGACATGGCCGACTTCGGCGGGCCCGGCGTGTACGGACGCGCGCTCGCGGTGACTACCGATGAAGCGACCGTCGCCGTATCGACTCGCGTTGCGAACGATGCGGCGGGCGCACGCAAGGTTACCGTCGCGACCCGGATCGAAGACGCGCAGGGTCACGTCGTCGCGGCCGAGGACAAGCGCTCCGCCCTGGAAGCGCGCACGACCACCGTGTTCGAGAGTCAGCTTCGCGTCGAACACCCGCGTCGCTGGCAAGGCGTGGCGGACCCGTACCTCTATCGCATCGTCGTCACGCTGCGCTCATCCACTGGCGAGGTACTTGATGAAGTCCGCCAGCCGCTTGGGCTGCGCACGATTGCCTTCGATCCTGACCAGGGATTCTTTTTGAATGGAGAACATCACCGGCTCGTCGGTGGATCGATGCACCAGGACCGGCCCGTCAAGGGTTGGGCCGTGTCGCGTGCCGATCGCGTGCAGGATTTCGACCTGCTGCAGGAGATGGGCGGCAATGCCGTGCGCCTTGCGCACTACCAGCACGATCAGGTCCCGTACGAGCTCGCCGATGAGCGTGGCATCGTCGCCTGGGCGGAGATTCCGCTCGTCAGCGATTCCTCGTTCGACGGCTCACTGCCGAGCGCTGCGCTCGTCGCGAATGCGCAGCAGCAGCTGAACGAACTCATCCGCCAGAACTTCAATCATCCCTCGATCGTCGTCTGGTCGATCGGCAACGAAGTCGACCTGCGATCGACGGTGACGGGCCGGCAGGCGCGCTCCGGCGACCTGCTGCGCACGCTCAACGCGCAGGCCAAGGCGCTCGATCCCGGCCGCTTCACCACGATGGCGGATTGCTGCGAGCAGTCGCCAACGGCGGCGACGCCGCAGCCACGCGACGTCATCACCGGCATCACCGACACGTTCGGCTACAACCGCTACTTCGGCTGGTACTACGGGAAGATCGCGGAGCTGGGGCCCTACCTCGATGCGGTGCACGCGCTCCGCCCGAAACTGCCGATCGCCGTCTCGGAATACGGCGCGGGTTCCGCCCTCACGCAGCATAGCGACAACGCGCTCGGCGGGCCGATCGATTCGCACGGGCGCCCGCATCCGGAAGAGGTGCAGATCCGTTATCACGAAGAGGCGTGGCGACAGATGCGCGAACGGCGCTATCTCTGGGGAGTCTTCGTCTGGTGCCTGTTCGATTTCTCGAGCGACGACCGGAACGAGGGCGATCTCACGGACATCAACGAGAAAGGCCTCGTCTCCTACGACCGCAGCGTGAAGAAGGACGCCTTCTACTTCTACCAGGCGAACTGGAGCGCGACGCCGAGCCTGCATCTCGTCGGGCGGCGCTACACCGATCGGCCGTACGGCGTGGTGGACGTCAAGGCCTACAGCAATGCGACCGAGGCGCGGATTTCCGTGAACGGCCGCGAGCTCGACGCAGCGCCGTGCACGGGCGGCGTGTGTCTTTGGCCGAATGTGCGGCTGGCGGCGGGCGTCAACACGATCGTCGCGACCGCGAGAATGGCCGGACAGCTGTCGACGGATACCGTGCAGTGGACCTATTCGGGCACGCCTTCGATCTTGCGTATCAAGGCGGGCGACGTGTCCGGGTTCGTCACGGCCGAGGGCACGCGCTACGGCTCCGACAATTTCTTTGATGGCGGCGAGGGCATGGGCATCAATCCGCCCGGTACGGCCCCGTCGCATCGCGTTGCAGTGACGGGTACCGCGGTTCCCGCGCTTTACGAGAACTATCGAACCGGACACTTCACATACGAGCTGCCGCTGCCGGACGGCAAATACAGGGTGACGTTGCGATTCGTCGAACCGGCCGCGTCGAGCGCGGGCGAGCGACTCTTCGACGTCGCCGCGAACGGCAGCGCGGTGCTATCGAATGTCGATCCGTTCGCTCTCGCCGGCGGCCGGCTCAAGGCCGTCGACCGCTCATTCAAGGTGAAGGTGACCGGCGGGCGCCTGCGAATCGAGTTTCAACCGCGAGTGGGGCAGGCCCTTGTGTCAACGCTGGAGGCGGTCGCCGAGTAGCGAGCCGCCCCCGCGTTCCGCTACAGCTGGCCGCGATCGACGCCGCGCAGCACTTCCTCGAGCAGATCCATCGCCTTCGGCGAAAGAAAGACTCCCGAGTGGATGTTCTTCCTGGTGTCGAGCAGCGCCGTCACGTCGTGGTCGAATACGTTATCCCAGACGTTCGAGCGGTCGGCGAGACCGCTGCGGCCAAGTCGGCGCGTACCGAAGTGCTTGAGGCCGGCGGACGCCCCGAGCACCTGGTCGAGCCCCGTGTAGAGCGCGCCGATGCGATAGCAGACATTGGCCATGAGCGAACCATCCGACTCCGTCGCCTTGTCCTTCTGGAAGAGATCGTTGTCGACGTCGGCCGCGACCATCGCGAGTTGCGTAACGAGCGTCAGGAGCTGCGGACTGTTGAGCTGCTTCGCCGCGACGGCCAGCGCCTTCTGCGTGACGAAGTTGCCCATGCTGTGCGCGATGATCGAGATCTTCGCGCGGCAGCCTTTGGCCGGGTCCTGGGTGCTCGCCGCGAGCGACTGCATTTTCCGCAGGTGATCGTGGAGGCCGACCAGCTCGAGCGCGAAGGCCTTCGAGCAGGCGCGGGCATCCTCCCGATCCGGCAGGTAGCCCGCGGCCGAGCCGTTCGACGGCCAGGCAAAGAGAATGGGCGCGCCGAGGTCGCGCTCGTCGAACAGCTCTTCATGGATCTGCGCGTAGCGCTCGGCGGATTCGACCCAGGTGTTGTTGAAGCCGTGCACGAACACGGACACGTGCCGCTGCTGCTCGTTCTGGTCGTCGGGCACCAGCGGAAAGTTGCTCGCGACCGCCTGCAGGCGCTTGGTGAAGTCCGCCTGCGACATCTCGGTCCAGCTCTTGATGCTGCCGAGCTTGCCGGCCTTGAACTCGTAGTAACGCATGGCGGCGATGCGGTCACCGAGGCCGTCGCCGTCCTTATTGCGATTGCTCATCATCAACAGGGGTGTTGCCATGACTTCCTCCTTGTTGTGGCCCGGCGGGCCGCCCGAGGCCCGCCGCATGTAGTCGCCGAAACCGGCGCCGGTGGCTAGCGCCTCGAGCGTTCCTGTACCCTCTTGTCCGGACGCGCAATGAAGAGATAGAGCGCGCCCGCGATGCTGATGATCGCCATGACGAGCAGCGTGATCCAGTCGAGGTTGAACGAGCCGCGCGGGCTCGTGAGTCCCGTCGGCGCGACCACGTTCAGGAGCATGAGTCCCAGATACGTCGCGGCGAGGAAGTAGACCGGGCCCCGCCATTTGCCGAGCTGGAATCGTCCCTCCGGCTTCCAGCCGCGCCCCTTCGCGATGATCGCGGCGATCACCGTGAGCAGGAACGCGAAGTAGATACCGCTGACGCCGAAGGAGACGAGCGACACCAGCGCATTGATGTGCGCCGGATAAGTGATGAAGCCGATGTGGATGTCGTTCTCGGGTGTCGCGTACACGAGCAGCACGAAGAGCACCGTGACGACCGAGCCCGCGAGCAGCGCGTTCACCGGCGTCTTGAAGTGATCGCTCACTTTCGCGACCCAGGGCGAGGCCGGCAAGGCGCCGTCGCGCGCGTACGAGAACATGAGCCGGCTACCCGCACCCTGGATCGAGGTGCCGCAGGAGAAGAAGGCGAACACGATCATGAGCAGGAGGAAATCCTGCAGCCAGCCCGGAAGCGACGACAGGATGAACGGCACGCCGCCGCCGGCGACGGTGGCCTTCACCGGATCGACCGCCGGCATCGCGAGGAGCAGCGCCGCGATCAGGATGAACGAGGACACACCGCCCCAGATCAATGCCCAGCGCATCGCGCGGGGCACCTGGACGCCGGCGTCCTTGGTTTCTTCCGAGATATCGCCGGCCGCTTCGAAGCCGTAGAAGATGTAGACCGGCGCGAGTACGGAGATGAGCGCCGCGCCCGTGAGCCAGTGGCCGCCGAAGTCGAGGCCCGTCGGATTGGTCGCGGCATTCTCGACGCCCTGCGTCGTGAAGAGGAAGTCGAAGCCGTGGTTGAACCCGTGCACAGCAAGAATGATCGCGATGCCGAGCGTGCCGATGATCTCGACATAGACGCCGAATTTCGCGACTCGCCCCATGACCTGGGCGCCCGTGATGTTGAGTGCCGTCTGCACCGCAAGCAGCACGACGGTCACCGCGAGGATCGTCTGATTGTTGGCAGGATCGAGATTCCAGCCGAACCCGTTGTGCGTCAGCGCCGCGACGTAGCTCACGACGCCCGTATCGACCGCGGCCACGGTGATGAGGAGCGCGAGCCCGTAGACCCAGCCGACGAACCAGCCGTACTTCGGGCCTGCTGAAAACTTGCTGTACTGGTAAAGCGCGCCGGCGACGGGGTAGTGGCTCGCGAGTTCGCCGAACACGAGCGCGACGAACAGCATGCCGACGACGGGGATCCACGTGAGCCAGACATAGGCGGGCCCGCCGCTGCCGACGCCGAGGACGAAGAGGGAGTAGATGCCCACCATCGGTGAAAGATATGTGAAGGCAACGGCGAAGTTGCCGAAGTAGCTGAGTACGCGGTTGAGCTGCGGTTTATAGCCAAGGCTCTCGAGCCGGGAATCGTCGCTCTGATGAGCACCCGAAGCCTGCGCGGTCGTCTGCTGCATATCGCCCCCTGGTTATTTTTTTTGGGCGGGGCAACTGTACGCCGCGTTGCAGCGGTTTGCTAGAAGTAGCCGTTGAACTGCAGGAAGACGAGCTGCCGATTCTGCCGGTCGTTCTGCGGAATGCCGTCGTAGTAACGATAGCCGAGCCGCAGCTGGGCGAACTGGATCGGTACGTATTCCCAGACGAGGCTGTAGCGCACCTGCTCGTCCTCGTCGATGTCCGCGTCGGGATCGAATTCCTCGGCCGTGAGCTTCAGGTTGTGGCCCTTCGCGAGGTTCCAGTCGGCCTCGATGAGGCCGGCCCATTGCTTGCGCTTCGGCAGGAGACTCTCGTCGTCGATGTAGTCGACCTCGCCGAGCCACGCGATGGGCCCCGTGCGAACGCCCGCAAAAATGTTCTGCATCTGCCGGTCGCCGACGTCGGTGTGGTTGTTGTTGAAGCTCGCACCCAGGCGCCAGCGGGAGTTCACGTGCTCGACCCTGAGGCTCAGCTGCTTGCCGTTGTCCGTTTCCGGTCCGCCGGCGGAGCCATTCGTGACGGCGACCTGCGCGCTCCACGCAGCGGTCTCGAGCCCGAACTCGACGCCGCGATCGGGCGTTGCGAAGTTGATGCCCGGCGCCTGGCGGACGAAGGCCGAATCGTCCTGAAGCCTCAGTCCATACGGCAGGAACATCTGTCCCGCCTTGACGTAGTAGCGCTGGTTGCCGAACCAGAAGCGTCCGTAGGCTTCCGCATTCGTGCTCGAGCCCGGCGCGAGGCGCTGGTCGATATAGAGAGAGAGTCGATCCGGAATCACCCGCACGTCGACATACGCACGCAGTTCCTCGAGATCGAACGAGGATTGCGAATCTTCGTTCGGAATGCGCGTGTGGGAGGCGTCGGCCCGGAGATTGCCGCCGACGGCGAGGTAGCGTGTGATCTCGCCCATCCAGGGCGCGTTGGCGCCGAAGTCGAGCGTGCGCGCCGGCAACACCGTCTGGCTCCAGGTTTCGCCGAACGCATTGCGCATGCCGCCGCCCGTGGGATTCACGTGACACGTGACGCATTTCAATCCCTGTCGCACGGCGAAGTAGGGTTCGGCGTGCGCGCCGAGCGGCGCAAGCATCGCACTGAGCAACAACCAAAGGCCCGCAACTCTCATGGCGTCGACCCCACGGTGAACTCGGTGACGAAATCGCTCGCGCCGCGGCCGGTGGCGGCGCCGTCGATGGCGTTGCCCGAGACATTGGTCACGGCAAAGGCGCCGCGGCCCGCGATGCGCAGCTGATAGCGATCGGCCGGCCACTCGTCCGTGGGCGCCTTGATGACGACCACCGTCGGTGCCAGCGAGCGAATCGAAACCCGCAGGCCCTCGACCGTGATTTCGTTGCCGTCGTCGAAGGTTCCGTCGCCGCCGCTGCGGACGAGCGTGACGGCGCCCGCCTCGAGCTGCGTCACGTTGAGCTCGCCGTTCGCCGCCACCAGCAATTCACGCGGCGCCTGCGTCAGCACCTGGTCCGTCATCGGCGCGATGGCCCGCAGACTCGTCGCGCTTGCGTTGCCGCCGGCGGCGGCAGTCGGTTGCGCGCCGTCGGAAATCCATTGGCGGATCACATCGATGGTCGATTGCGGCAGGTACGGCCCGCCGAGCGGCATCTGCCCGCCGACGGCCGCGTGGCCTTCGAGCTTCTGGATGATGTAGCTCGCATCGGGATTGCCCGGCGAGACGCGCATGAGCGATGGCACTTCGGCGCTCGGGGTGTTGACGAGCATCGCGTACGACGACGCGGCGTCGAGCCGGAAGCCGAGCGGCGCCGCCGCACCGGCGTGGCACGCGGTACAGATCGGCGTGAACACCTGGTCCTGGATCGATTGCAGGTCGGGGAGCAGCGGCTGCGGTCCGCCGTTGATGGGCTGGCCGTTTTCGTCCAGTCCTTCGCCGTTACCGGCACAGCCGGCAAGCACGAGCAGCACGCTCGTTGTCGCCAAACGCGGACGCATGAAGGTCGCCAAACGCGGACGCATGAAGGCCTCGCCACGAGATGAAGTGTTCCGGTACGTGCCCGCGAGGCGGGCCCGGGGTTTCATCTGTTTGCGACGCCACAGCTTTAATTTCGATTTGCGATTTCGGCAAAACCCAAAACGGGCCATCAGGGACTCACAACCACCGAGCGTGCAATTAGGCGAAACGCAAAGGAGCGAGCATGGGCATGTTTTACCGACTGGGCCGGCGTGCGGCACAGCAATGGACTCTGGCGATTCTCACGGTACTTACGGCCGCCTGCGGCGGCGGAAGCTACGGCGGCGGCGGTGGGACTCCACCCGCAACGGTGACAATCAGCTTGCAACCGTCGACCATCACGCTCGGTCAGAGCTCGACGCTCACCTGGACGACGAACGGCACCGGTTGCACGGCGAGCGGCGCATGGACCGGCGCACAAAGCGCGGGCGGCACGCAAGTCATCACGCCGACGGCGATCGGCACGCAGACGTACACGATCACTTGCACAGGCGGCGCGTATGGCGCGAGCACGGCCCAGTCGGCGACGCTCACGATCAACGCGCCGAGCGCGTTCTCGATGAGCAGCCTCGTTTCGGACGGCGCGGTCAACTCCGTGAACAACGATGTCAACCTCAAGAATCCCTGGGGCATCGTGTTCGCACCGGGCGCCCCCGTCTGGGTGGCGAACAACGCCACGCAGACCTCGACGCTCTATGACGGCAACGCCAACATCATTCCGCTCGTCGTGAACCTGCCGGCAGGCGCCAATGGCGCCGCCGATGCCACCGGCATCGTCAATAGCACGAGCACCACGGACTTCATGGTGACGAACGGTACGACCACGGCGCCCGCGCGTTTCATCTTCGCCGGTCAGGGTGGCACGATCCTCGGCTGGGCTCCGACCGTCGACCAGACACATGCCCTGATCGGTTATGACGACGCCGCGGGCGGCGCCTCGTATACGGGCCTCGCGATCGCGAACAATGGTACGGCGAATCTCCTCTACGCCGCCGACTTCAAGAACGGCAAGATCGACGTGTTCGATGCGACCTTCACCAAGGTCACGGTGGCCGGCGGCTTCACGGACGCGACGCTGCCCGCCGAGTATTCGCCATTCGGCATCCAGGCCGTCAGCATCGGCGGCACGACCCGCATCGTCATCGCGTACGCGAAGAAGGACGCGGTGTCGAACGACGAAGTGGTGGGCGCGGGGCTCGGCGTCGTGAACGTGTTCGACCTGGCCGGTACGCTCGTCATCCACCTGGTGCCAACCGGCGGCGACTTGAATGCGCCATGGGGCATCACGATGGCGCCGGCAAGCTTCGGCACGCTCGGCGGTTCGCTCCTCATCGGCAACTTCGGCGATGGCACCATCCACGGCTACAACCCGACGACGGGCGCGGTCATGGGAGCGCTCCTCGACGCCGGCGGCACTCCGATCGCGTCGCCCGGCCTCTGGGGCATCGCGTTCGGCAATGGCGCGCGCAACCAGCCGGTCGGCACGCTGTTCTTCGCCGCCGGTATTGCGGATGAAGTGGACGGCCTCTACGGACGCATCGATCTCGGCGCGACGCCGCCCGACATCGTGGCGCCGACCGTCGCGTTGACCGCACCGGCTGCGGGCAATGTCACCGGCACGGTGGCGGTCTCGGCGACCGCCGCGGACGACACGGGCGTCACGCAGGTGGAATTCTTTGCGGGCACGACGTCGCTCGGCGTCGATACCACGGCGCCTTACTCGGTCGACTGGAACACGACCGCGAGCGCGAACGGCGTCTTCTCGCTCACGGCCGTTGCCAAGGATGCGGCCGGCAACACGACGACATCGGCTGTAGTCTCGGTGACGGTGGCGAATGTCGCGCCGCCACCGGACGTCACGCCCCCGACGGTTGCGCTGACCGCGCCGCCTGCGGGTAACGTGAGCGGCACCATCGCAGTCTCGGCGAATGCCGCGGACAACATCGGCGTGACGCAAGTCGAGTTCTTCGCCGGTGCCACCTCGCTCGGCGTCGACACGACGGCTCCTTACTCGGTGAACTGGGACACCACGGCCGTTGCGGATGGCGCGTTCGTCCTGACCGCGGTCGCGAAGGATGCGGCGGCCAACTCCACGACTTCAGCCGCGGTGAACGTCACGGTGGCGAACGTCGTGCCGGTGACGCTTGCGCAGCTGCAGACCACCATCTTCACGCCGCGTTGTTCGGGCTGTCACACGGGCGTGGGCGGTGCGCTGCCGGGCTCGATGAACCTGACGAGTGAGGCGAATACGGCTGCGGCGCTCATCAACGTCACGAGTGTGAATGAGGCAGCGCTCAAGCGCGTGCTACCGGGCGACCCGGATAACAGCTACATCATCCACAAGCTGGAAGGAACGCAGACGGTCGGCGTGCGCATGCCCGCCAACGGACCGCCGTACCTCGACCAGGCGACGATCAACATGGTCCGCGCGTGGATCCAGGCGGGCGCGGCGCCGTAGGTCAAAGGAAGCGGGCGGGCGTCAGGGAAGACGCCCACCCGCGATTTTTTTTCTTACTTCAGCTCTTCGTAGATGCTATCCGACACGATCTTGCGCATCGTGCCGAGCTTCTGCATCCAGGCCTTGAGTTCCGCATCGCTCTTCATCATCGCCGTGTCCTTCGCCAGGGCTTCGAGGCTCGGGTACTCGACCGAAACGATGACGCTGCCCGCCTCGGAACCCGCGAATGTCGCGACCCAGGCGCGAATCGTGCCGGTGCCTCCCTTCGCCTTGAGCACTGCCTGGCCTTCCTGGAGCGACTTCACGTAGCCCGCGACATCGGTCGTCTGCACGACGATGACACGCAGCGTCGTGGCGCTCGCGGTACCCGCGAACAGCACCGACAGCGCCGCCACGAGGCACATCAATCCCATCTTGATTTTCATTTCGAATTCCTACGTTGTTGTGATTGGAGTAAGCAGGACGGCGCGCAGCCTACCCCGCTAGTGCTGGCGCCGTAAAGGCTGTGCCGCGTTGTCGAGCACGAACCCGGCGACCGACGCCCCGAGTGCTCCACCATCTCGCGTGGCCGAGCGGAAGTGAATGCCGGCGAAGATCCGGGCGTTCTGCACTTCATCGAGCGCATCCGTGAAGCTGTCGAAGGATCGAACGACGCCCGGCATCACATCCGAGGTCACGCGAATGTGCGCGTGCTCGCCAAAGAAGTCCGCCAGCACGCCGGCCGCGGCGCCGCTGACGCACGAGTGACCCGATGGATATTCGGGATGCGCCGGCGTTGGGAACAACGTATTCCACGTGGGGTCCGCAACCGTTGCGGGATTGTCGTCCGTGTCCGCGAGCGGAATCGCCGTGATGGGCCGCCAGAACACATACGTGTATTTCGCCTCCCAGCAACCGATCGCGGCATCGGCCATGGCGAGGTTCAGGAGCGCGAGCAAGCGGGCGTTCTCGAGCGTCGGCGACCGATGCTGATCGTGCCGGTCGTGATCTGCATCGCCGTGCGAGCGATCCATGAGCGAGAGCGCCACGTGGTTCCACAGATAGCTCGCCGTGCTCGAGGCCCAGAACCATGAAGAGATGGTCTGGTCCGGCGTGCGCGTGGTGCTCGTGATGTTGCCCATGGTCTTCGTTTCATTGAAGTCGGTCGTGTACTGGTCGCTCGTCAGTGCCGGCGGACCGGCCGGTCGAAACTGTCCCGGTTCGCTCATCACCCACGGTGTCATGTACGCGAACTGCGGACCGATGCCCGGTGCGAAGGCGGGCGGCGTGGGACGCCATTGCCCCACCCCCATGCCGCCGACGAATGCCGGCGGCGCCGGCGTGAAGCCGTCGGTGCTGCGCCACGCGAGGATCGCGTCGGCGACGCTCTGTCCCCAGGCGAGCCCGTTCGCGATGGCCGTGCTGCCCTCACGCGTCTTGAGTGCCGTGAGCGACACCGTGAGCCGCGCATCGAGCATGCCCTTCTGGGCCGGATAGAGTTGCACGAGCGTGGCATACGCGGCTTGAACAGCCGCCGCGTCGCGCGAAGCTCCCGCCGGCGCGGCGGGGGCGACGTGTATCGATGTGTAGCGACGGTCGATGCCGTTCACGGCGTCGAACACCGAGGTCTGGACAATCGCGGCGTTGCGCGTGATGACGAGTGGTGACGTAGCGCCGACGAGGGCCACGCGGAACAGCATCTGGTTCCAGTTGGTGACCTCATCCGGTGGCGGTGCGCCGTTGGCGGCGGCGATGGAGCTACTGAGGATCAGTACGGCTCCCGACAGAAGCGTTCGCAGAATGGATTTCATGACGCTCTCCCCTGGACATTTATTCGATTGGCTTTCTTCCTCTCCCGGTGAGCGGGGGTCGCCCTGGCGGCCGGCGTTGATCGGGGCGCGGGAGTATGCGCGCCGATGCCGCGCGCAACAACATGCGCGAATACAGCCGATGGAGTCCGAGCAGTACGTGAAATCCCGTACTCATCTTCATGGACCCATCCGCAGCGCGCATCGACGCCACGGCCGATCCAAACTGCAGCAACGTGCCGCCCGATTCCTGCGGCGTCACCCGAAACCAGGAGCGCGTCTTGCCATAGCGGTCGCCCATGAGGAGCTGCGTGTCGGTGCGCGCTTCGAGTTTCCACGCTGCGAACGTCTCCCGCGTGCCCGCCAGCAATTGCTGCACGTCGTCATCGGTCGAGGGCAAGGCCGCGAGCAAGCGCAGGATCACCCGCTCGGTTCGAAAGAGCGGAGTCGTATAGAAGGCCGTGACGAACTCGCTGAGCGAGACCGGCTTGTCGATGCGCAGTGAAAAGCAATCGCCGTAATGGCCCCAGCGTCCGGGGTGATCTCCGCCGCGGTAGGTCTTCAGCAGCGCATCATCGGCCAGCGGCTCCTGCAGTACGGTTTGCATCGCCGGAATAGTCTAGACTCCAGGCATGTACTACGAGATGTTTTTGCAGATGAAGAAGCAGCTGGGCCAGCTCGACAAGTGGCTCGGCACCGCGGCCGAATTCGCGCAAGCGAAATCCTTCGACCCGAACATCATCCTCGGGCTGCGCCTCGCGCCCGATCAGTTCTCGTTCGCGAAGCAGGTGCAGACCACGTGCGATACCGCAAAGCTCGCGGCCTCGCGCTTGACCGGCAAGCCGGCCGAGACTCATGCAGACACCGAGGCGACGCTCGACGAACTGCGCGCCCGCATCCGCTCAGTGATCGGCTATCTCGACGGCCTGTCGGCGAAGGATTTCGAGGGCGCTGCCGCGAAGGTCATCACGCAGCCTCGCTGGGAAGGAAAGTGGATGACCGGCGCGGACTATTTCATCGAGCACGCCCTGCCGAATTTCTACTTTCACCTCACGACGGCGTATTCGATCCTGCGCCACGGCGGGATGAAGGTGGGCAAGCGCGATTTTCTCGGCCCGCTGAATCAGCGCGCCCCCTGACACCTCATCCCCTCTCCCGCCTTGCGGGAAAGGGTCAGGGTGAGGGTCTGCGGGTGAGGGCCTACCCGTGCGCAAACTGCCAGTAGAGCTCGCGTGCCTTGCGAAAGAGCGGCCCGACGGCAAGCGACCGGGAATCGATGCGCGTGATCGGCGACACCTTGGAGTAGTTGCCGCAGCTCCAGATCTCGTCGGCCTGTTCGAAGGCCGAGTACGTCAGCACCGACTCCTCGACCCGCACGCCGGCGTCGCGCAGCAGGCCGATGACTCGCGCGCGCGTGATGCCGGCGAGGAAGGTGCCATTCGCGATCGGTGTGTACACGACGCCGCCTTTCGCCATGAAGATGTTGGCGGTCGCGAGTTCGGCGACGTTGCCGAGCTGATCGCGCAACAGGCAGTTGTCGAAGCCGCGCCTGCCCGCCTCGACGAGGGCGCGGCCATTGTTCGGATAGAGGCAAGCCGCCTTGGCATCGACCGGCATCGTGTCGATGGTCGGCCGGCGGAAGGGCGACAAGGTGATGGACGAGCCGCTCGGCGCCGGCATCGGCGTGACGTACATCGTCAGGCACCAGCGTGTCGACTCGGGGTCCGCGGGCACTGCGAGAGCGCCGCCATGCTCGGCCCAGTACATCGGGCGGATGTAGAGCTCGGGGTTGGCGCCGAACTTCTTCACGCCATCGCGCACGAGCCCGAGCCAGGTGTCGACCGTCACGGTGGGCTTGAGGCCCATCGTCACCGCCGAGTTGTTGATGCGAGTGCAGTGCTTCTCGATGTCGGGCGTGGCGCCTTCGAAGGCGCGGGCGCCGTCGAAGACATTCGAGCCGAGCCATGCGGCATGCGTGCGCGGTCCGAAGAGGCCGACGTTGCCGTCGTGCCAGTCGTTGTTGAAGAAGGTCCAGGTGCGGGAGGGGACATCTGAGTGGGCCATGGCGGTGAGATCGGTGCCTGCAGCGAAGGTGACGCGGGCAAGTCTAGCGTAGGCGAGCGCCGGGGCGCTGCATCGGCAAACTGATGCTGCGTTAAAAAAAGAGGACTGGCCCACTGGTCATTGACGGCCGCGGACCGGGACCTTAGTTTGCCGTTGATTCAGGGCGCGAGGCCGTAGCGCTTGAATTCCTGGGCTACCTGCGGGTCCAGCGCGATCGCGGCGTCGATGTCCTTCTGGCCCTGTTCCTTCAACCCCTTTCTCAATTGCGCCAGGCCAAGCCCGTAGCGAGAGTCGGGCTGGCCCGGGCGCTGACGCAGCGCTTCCTGATAGTCGGCAATGGACTTGTCGAAATCACCGCGACGCAGCCAGACGAGAGCCCGGCTGTCGAGGATCGATGGGTTGCCCGATGCCTTGCGGAGCGCGGCGTTGCAATCGGCAAGCGCAAGATCCAGCTCCACGTTCAGCGTCGCGCGACACCAGCAGCGCAAGTTCAGGGCGAAGGCAAGCTGATCGTTCCTGCGATTGGCGGCAATCCACTTGTCGAGCTGCGGAATCGCCTCCCTGAAATAGTCCGTATTGGTGTAGGCCTCGGCGATGCGGTAGGCGACGTCGGAATCCGTCGGCGACAACCGCAGGGCCGCATCGAAGTCGGTTCGCGCGGCCGCTTCGTCTTTACCGACAAGATGCAGCTCGCCGCGAGCGGTCAATATCGGGACGTCATTCGGCTTGATGCGCAACGCCTCGTTCAGATCCGCCATGGCGAGATCGAGCTGGCCGTTCTGCCCTCTCGCCAGAGCGCGCGAGTAGTAGTTCTGCGCATCCGCAGGATCCATCTTCACCGCCTGGTCAAGATCGGCCAGGGCGGCGGGAAAGTTCAACCGGGCCGCATGGGCAGCACCGCGCCGTCGATAGCCTGCGGCGTCTTTCGGTGTGTCCGGCGAGACGGCGGCGGTTGCCGTAGCGGCGCTTGCCGCGGCGGGCTCACCGGATGCCGGCGCCGGGGTCTCCGGCGTCTCGTGCACGACACTCAGATCGAACACGCGGCCCCCGTTGTATGTGAAATAGATCTTGCGCTGGGATGCGGCCACATAGATTCGATGCGACAGGAAGAAATCGACGCCCAGGATCAGGTCACCGTGAAAGGGGAGGTCGAAGTCCCCCACGCGCAGGCGGGTGTTCTTGATCACCTCGCCGCCGAAGTCGACCTTGTCGAATCGCGCGATCCAGGTTTCGAAGCGACGCGATCCTCCCATACCGCCGAGGCTCCCGGCGTCGGTGGTATCGACGCTGCTGCGCGTGACGCCGGCGTGTGCCGCGGCCTTCGCGGTCAGCAACGAGCGCGGCGATCCGGTGTCGAAGAGCACATCGATCTTCGTGCCGTTCAGCAGTGCCTTGCCAATGAGGTGCGGCGACTCCCGGGTGACGCCTTCGATGGTGATTTCGGCCACGGACGCGTCCCCGTGCCAGTACGCCAGCAGCTGCTTGCCGCAATCCTTTGGCCTGATGAGGCGAATGACGCCATTGCCGAGATCGTATTCGGTGTCAAAGATGCTGAGGATATTCTGGCCGAGCAGCCCGATCGCGTCCGGGCCCATGGGGGTCGCGGTGACGAGGAAGGCGATCTTGTGAAGCGTCTGGCCGCCGAAACCCTGCAGGGTGAAATCCTTGGCATAGGTCAGCATCGGAGCTTCGCTGCCGCCGAGGCCGGACACCACGGCGCCGAAGGCCACGGGCTCCAGGTGCAGCTGATAGGGACCCAGGCGCTGCTTGGAGAGAGTGCTGAAAAAGGCGCCGCTGTCGACGAAGAAGCGTGCGTCCACGCCGTTGATTGATCCGTCGACCAGCGGCCGTCCACCCGCCATCGTGACCTGCAGTTCCCCGAATTTCTGCAGCTTGCACTCCGCGAAGGCGTGCGTCGGCGCGAGCGCCAGTAGCGACGCCAGTCCGCACGCGATTGCGTGCGCGCGTCTCACGGCACCAACCGTCTCGCATGCAACGCATCCCACGCCGCGAGCGCAGGCTTGCCGACGAAATCGCTGTCCGTGATTCCGATGCTGACGAAGAGCGGAAGATTCGCCGGGATCGGCGGCGGGTAGGACGAGAGGTCGATGTCGGCGTAGAGCAATTGAATGACGCCGACCGCATGCACGCTGTCGAGCAGATCGGCGTGGCGCGTGATGTAGCGAGCCTGAATATCCGGACTCGATACGACCGACCCGACTGACGCACTCGTCCAGCCGCCCTCGACGACCATCACGGGGAGCGTGCGGCCATTCAGGATCCGCGAGTAGTAGTTCGCCGGCAGGTTTTCCGGCTGCGGGTAGACGAAGTAGGGATACGACGAGAGTCCCAGCATGTCGGTGAACGGAAAGTCCTGGAAGTCCTGCTCGACGCCCTCGTAGCTGCCGCCCGTGAAGCCGCCCCAGGCGAATTCCACCTGCACACTGATCAAGAGAGGCGCCGTTCGTCCCGCGGCACGAATGTCTGCGGCCGCATCATTCGCCGCCTGCACCACCGCGGCGTAGAGCGCCGCCGTTCCTGCCGCGCGAATGAGATTCGTCTCCGCGCCGAGGCCCAGGTACTCCGGATGGTATTTGCGCTCGACCGCGAGCGCGTAGTCGCGATAGACCTGCCGCACCGCGGGCTCCGTGATGCTGCGGCCAAGCGCGCGCAACTGCGGCGTTTCCTCGCCGCGCGACAGGCCGTCGGTCAGATCCTCCATGAAATAGAGCTTGAGTCCCTTGCCGCGCAGGTAATTGACGAGCTGCGTCTTGTCGCGATCGAGAATGGCATCCGGCGATTGGCCCGCGAGCAGGTCCGTCCACGGCAGTTCCTCGTGGATCGCCGCGATCTCGGCGCGCGTGCTCCAGGCATCGATCCCCTGGAGTACTGCTTGGACAGTCGGGCGCGGCGGGTTGGGACCGAAGCCCATGCTCCAGGTGCGCGTGGGCGCAGGTGGCGTTGGCGGGGTGTGTGAAGCGCCGCCGCCGCAGCCGGTCGTGGCAAGGAAGAGTAGTGCTACGGCGATCCAATTCACAGAAACACCCGCAGTGCCTTAGCCGTCTTCGATGACTTTTTTCGAAACCCAGGAGAAATAGCGGTCGGCGCCAAAGCCGGCCAACAGTCCGATCGCTCCTCCGACCATGGCGGGGCGGAGTGGCTGCGTCGCGAAGACGTTGAAAATGTCCGCAGGCATCTGCACGACGGAAATCCACGCGAACTGAAGGCCGAAGGTAATGAAGACGGCCGACACTGCCGCCGTGGCGGCGAGTACCACTTGTTCCCAATGAACCTCGGTCGCCCGCGAGTCGTCTCGCGCGCTGTGCTTCGAGTACTTGATCCACACCGGGCGAACGAGACTTCCCAATGCACCGCCTGCACTGCAGATCAGGAGGAACAAGCCCACGAACATCGCGAGTCGCAACCCTTGCGCAAAGCCTACGGCTGCAACTATCGCAGCAGTCAAAACTGTCAATACCAGGGCGGGCGCTGACGCCGAGTTCGGATCCAGTCCGGACTTGACGGACTTGAAATCGGAGGCGCCGGGAGTCGCCGTCGCGACCTTGAGAATCACCGGAAGGGTTCTGTCCACGACCGGGGCCAGGGCATTTGGAAGCAGGCCCTTGATTCCATGCTCCGCGAGTTGCAGGCAAAGGGCGGCACTCAGCGCGTCTCCCGCGCCGGAGGGCAAAACGGGGCCCGGCACCTTCGGAGCATCAACCTTGTGATAGTCGTCGCCTGAGCACACGGCCCACCCGTTCGCCCCACGAGTAACGACCAGGACTGTTGCGTGCAACTTCTTGCGGAGGGCGACAAAGTCGTTCTTCGAGTCGATGTTCGCGCAACCCAGGATGGCCGCCTCAAGTACGTTCATGGTGACGACGCAGGGATGCTTTTCCGAGATCTGTCCGATAGCCAACGCCTCGGCGACGCGCGGAGCCTTGTCGTCCGAAGCGACTGCGACTATCAACGGGATGCCCTCTTCCCGACAAGCCAACACCACGGCCGCAAGGCCAGCCGTACTCAAGTTGCTGTCGACGTAGACCACATCGGAGCGCTTGATGTGCCTGCGAATGCGCCGATCTTCGATTTCAACCCGCTCGACCGCGCTCGCCGTCACGGCCTTGCGAGTGCCTTGAGTGCCGGGGCTGGCCTGGATATGCACAACGTACCCCGAGCTGAACGCAACCGATCCGAGCTGAACGACTTTGAGCCGGCTGGCAGTCGTTTTCGCAAGGATCGCGTGCCCGTCCAGCGTGTCCGAGGCGATGGCACTTAGCAGGACGACATCAGGCGCGGTCCGTCCCTCGAGCAACTTCTCGTTGTGAACGAGATTCCACGCAACGTTGTAAGCGCAGCCGCCGATCGCATATTCGACCGCACCGACGACGTCTTCCACTTTCTCATAGCGATCCGCGTCGGCCTGCGCCCGGACATCGAGATGCACGCTGCCGATAACAGCGATCTTCGCCATGAGCCCTCCCTAGTTGCGCGGTGGCTTTCGCCTTCCGCGCCGGCTTGCGGCTAGTGTGACTGGGACATTGTGCCAAGTAACGGTGGCACTTCAAGCGATGCGTGGCAGCTCACCATGGCCTGGACAGCCGCGGCCTTCCGGCTCAGTTGGCTCGATCCGGTGGTTCCATTTCGAACGCCGAGCCGATAATGGTCAGCGCCTCCGGGCTGTTCCATGCCATGGCGCCGTACATCCTGCGGACCACGCGCCCCTTCTTGTCGACGAGCACCGTCACCGGCAGATGGGATGCACCGAGCATGTTCTCCATGACGCGCGCGGAATCGATGAACTGGCTGAACGTGCTGTTGGTGCGTTTCAGCAGCGCCTTGGCCTGCTCGGGATCGTCGTCGGTCGAGATACCGATGACATTGAAGCGCGCGGCCCATTTGCTCCACGCGAGCTGCTCGAGCGAATTCATCTCCGCGCGGCACGGGCCGCACCAGCTGGCCCAGACATTGATGAGCAGCGGCTTGCCCCGAAAGGACGAGAGGCTCCGGTCAGGCCCATTGAGGCCGTGCATCGTCGCCTCGCGCAGCATGCTCCCGATGGCGACTTGCCCGGGCGTTTGGGCGAGCGCGACCGGCAGCGCCCAGAGAGCACAGACGAGAAGCGCGAGGAACGCTGGTTTCATGAGGTCGCATTAGATGCCCGCGCCGCGCGGGGATCAATGCGGCTTTCGCTGGTACCAGCGGAGCACACGCTGCCGCTGGCGGCTATTTCCATTCCGTGACGACGATCTTCGGCGGCACGCCGCCGTTTCCCGGCAGCTCGCGCGCCTTCTCGAGCATCTTGTCGTAGAAGATTTGCGCAGCATCGAGTGTGGGCTGTCGATTGCAGCGAATGTTGCCGCGGTAGTGGTAGCGCGGGTCGAGATACGCGCGGTAAGCCTTCATCCACGTCGAGTTGTTGCCGTTGCCGCCGTCGATGGGTGGATTGATGTACTTCGTATGCGGGTCGCCCTCGGCCATGCAGACGACGAACGCGGCCTTCGGCGGCTCCGGCTCCGGCGCGGGCGTAGCTGTAGCAATTGGTGTTGGTGCGGGCACCGCTGTCGCAACTGGCGTTGGGGCGGGCGCTACCGACGCGGACGTGGCCGCGTTGTGCGGTCTCGCATGCGAGGAAACCACGGGCGCGCCCGCTGCCGCAGGCTGCGTCGCATACGGCGGCGGCGCGTCCTGATCCGGCGTGTATTCCCAGTCAACCGCAACCGCGCCCGCAGCGAGCGCACGTTTGCGCGGTGCATCGAGAGCGATGTAGCCA